>CAZACW010000043.1:0-18637 GCA_964483785.1 uncultured Planctomycetales bacterium | reverse complement strand
AAAGCATTGACCGAAGAGCCGGAGATTGGTAAAATTTACGAGGCGACGGTCAAGCGCATCATGAATTTCGGCGCCTTCGTGGAATTCATCCCCGGCCGGGAAGGCCTGGTGCATGTCTCCGAGCTTTCCAACAAGTTCGTCAAAGATGTCAACGATGTCATCAAGCTCGGCGATAAGTTCAAGGTCAAGCTCGTGGAAAAAGACGAGATGGGCCGCTTTAACTTGAGCAAGAAACAAGCTGAATCCTAATGAAGCTTGAACATCTCAATGAGATCAAGGGCATCGTGATCTTGGCCTTAAGCCTCATTCTTTTGGCCAGCCTTTTCTCATTTACGCCGACGGATTTGGGCTGGTTCACCTCCCAGCCCAATCTGCACGCCCAAAATTGGATCGGCATTGCCGGCGCTTACGCAGCCGGCATTTTGTTTTTTTTAGTCGGCTACAGCGCCTATTTCCTGGTGGGCATCGGCGTTTTTTTCAGCTGGAACAAGTTCACCTCCCGCGATCTGCCGTTTAATTTCTTCAAGCTTTTCTCTATCCTCATCCTGTTTACCGTCGCGGCCGGGATGTTCAGTTTCTTTTCCGGGGGCAGCGGTTCAGCCAGGTTTATCAGCGGCGGGATCATCGGCATAGTCTTCAGCGGTTTCCTGGTCAATTATTTCCAGCCCCTGGGCGCCTTGATCATCTTGGTCACCTTGGGCTGCCTGGCCCTGGTCGTGACCGGCGAATTTTTGGTCTCGCCTTTTTTTATTTTCCTGGGCAAAAGCATGATGCAGTTTTTTCAGAGGGTCTTTAAGGGCGTGCCCTTGCCAAGCGTGCCCAAAAAAACTTTGCGCCCTGCGCAAGGGACTGCGCTTAAAGGCGGGACAGCCGAAGATTTCAAAAGCAAGGACCCTGCACCGCGGCCGTCGGGTATTAACCCTTATGACAAGATGGATGCCGCGAAACTTAAAACCCTTACGCCTGCGGCCAAGCCCAATATCCATATCGTGGCCCCACCAAAGGTTGAAAAATCCGTGGCCGGCACGGCCGCGGCCCCGGCGCCGGTCAAGGCCGCCGGCGAATATCATCTGCCCAGCATGGAATTACTGAAAGACCCGCCTGTGATTTCGGACAACCGGATCCAGGAAAGGCTGATCAGCGGCGCCAAGACCCTGGAAGAGACCCTGGCGGATTTCGGGGTGAACGTGAAGGTGGCGGACATTGAGCGGGGACCGGTGATCACCCGTTATGAATTACAGCCCGCGCCCGGCGTCAAAATCCAAAGCATCACCAGCTTGGCGGATGATCTGGCCCTGGCCCTTTCCGCCTCGGCGGTGCGCATCTTGGCACCCATCCCGGGCAAGAACCGCGTCGGCATCGAAGTGCCCAACGGCGCCTCGGCCGCGGTGTTTTTGAAAGATGTGCTGGCCCAAAAACAAAATTACGGCCTTGAGTCCAAATTGGGCCTGGCCATCGGCAAGGACACCTCGGGCAAGGCCATTCTCGCGGATTTGGCGGACATGCCCCATCTTTTAGTCGCGGGAACGACCGGCTCAGGCAAGACCGTGTGCTTAAACAGCCTGATCATGTCCGTCCTTTTTAACGCCTCCCCGACGGAGGTCAAATTCATCATGATTGACCCTAAGATGGTGGAGCTGGTGCCTTACAATGACCTTCCGCACCTGTTATGTCCGGTGGTGACCGACGCCAAGAAAGCGACCCCGGCCTTAAACTGGCTGGTGATGGAGATGGAATCCCGGTATAAATCCTTTAACAAGGAAGCGGTGCGCAATATCAAGGGCTATCATGCCAAGGGCCTGCAGATGCCCTACATTGTGGTGGTGGTGGATGAATTGGCGGACTTGATGCAGGTCTCGGCCAAGGCCGTGGAAGGCGCCATTGCCCGCCTGGCGCAATTGGCGCGCGCAGTGGGCATCCATCTGATTTTGGCCACCCAGCGTCCGTCGGTGGATGTGATCACAGGCGTGATCAAGGCCAATTTCCCCTCGAAGATTTTCTTTCAGGTGGCTTCCAAGGTGGATTCACGCAGGGTCCTGGATGGCAAGGGCGCGGAAACGCTTTTGGGCAAGGGCGGTCCCTTGTTTATGAAAACCGGCGACCCCAAGCCCACGCGCGGGCAATGCTGTTTTGTCTCGGATGAGGAAATCGCGCGGGTCATTGAATTCATCAAAAACCAGGGCCAGCCGGAGTATAATGAAAGTGTTTTGAAGCCCGTGCCTGCGGCCGGGGCCGGAGGCTCGGACGAGAAGGACGAGATGTATGACGAGGCGGTGCGCGTGGTGATCGAGACCAATCAGGCCTCGGTGACGATTTTACAGCGGCGTCTGCGCCTGGGCTATTCGCGGGCCGCGCGTTTGATCGACATGATGGAGCAGAACGGCCTTGTGGGCCCTTATGTGGGCAGCAAGGCCAGGGACATTTTGGTAGATAGGGAAAAATGGCTTTTGGAAAATATGGGAGAGGCCAAAACCAATGCAAGCGACGGACAGCAGCAACAGCAGTAAACCTGCCATATTAAAAAACACGCGCGAATCCAAGGGCCTGACCCTGGAGATCGTGCACGAGGCCACCAAAATCCCCCTGGATGCTTTAAAGGCCATTGAAGAGGGCTATTCCGTGCGCCTTGTATCGCCATTTTACTTTCGCGGTTTCATCAAAATCTATTCGGAATTTTTAGGCCTGAATGTCCCGGATGTTTTTAAGCAATACGGCCTGGATCAGCCCCTCAAAACTTCCGCGGCAGGCTCGGCGACGCCCGTCAAGCCGGCGCCCCAGCCGGCAGGCCCTAATATGTTCCTGGAGCAGCTGCAGGAATGGGGGGCCTTTATGGCCAAGCCCAAAAATATCAAGCTGGGCCTTAAGGTCCTGGGGGCCGCGGCCCTGGTTTTCGTGCTGTTTAAAATAGGCGGGTGCATGGTCTCGCATCTGCATTCAGCGAAGCCTCTTTCGCGCAAACAGCCGGTTTATTTTACGCCGGCGAAAAAATCCGTTGATGTCCAGGAGGATGAAGATTTTTCCGAACCTCTCAAGCGCGCTCCTGCCCCTGCGGCCCTCCAGCATGAGGCGGCACCTGTTCAGGCCGAGGCGCAAAAGGTCGAAGTGGCGGTGCGGGCCGTGCGCAATACCTGGCTCCAGGTCAAGGCTGACGGCAAGGTGGTGTTTCAAATGACCTTAAGCAAGGGCTCCATGGAAAGCTGGAGCGCGGATGATAATATTGAATTGTCAGGCAAGAACATTGAGCGCCTCGATATGGAAGTCAACGGCAAGCATATCGGCCCCTTGGGCGGCGGCCAGAGAAGGGTCCGCAGGGTCTTGATCACCAAGGAAGGATTGACGGTGAAAAAATGAGGACCACCAGGGATTTCCAAAAGGAGCGCCTGAGCGCCGGCCAGAAGGTCGGCGTTGTTAATTTAGGCTGTGCCCGCAATTTGGTGGATGCCCAGATGATGCTGGGCCGGCTCAAGCGCAACGGCCAGCGCATCGTCGAGGCCCAGGAGGCGGAAACCGTCATCGTTAATACCTGTTCCTTTATCGAAGAGTCCCGCAAAGAATCGATCGACACCATCCTTGACCTGCTGGAATTGAAAAAGCAGGGGAAGATCAAGAAGGTGGTGGTGGCCGGCTGTCTGGCCCAGCGCTACGGCAGGGACTTGGCCAAGGAATTTCCCGACGTGGATGCCTTTGTCGGGACGCCGGCCCTGCCCAGGGACCGGATGCCTGATCAGATGCAGTTGACGCCTAAGCATTTTGCCTATGTGAAGATCTGCGAAAGCTGTTTTAACGCCTGTTCTTTTTGCGCCATTCCTAAGATCAAGGGCAAGTTTGTTTCGCGCAGCATTGAATCCATTGTCGAGGAAGTCAAGGGCCTGGATGCGCAGGGGGTCAAGGAGATCAATATCATCGGCCAGGACATCACGGCCTACGGCATGGACCTTTACCGGGAAAAATCCCTGGCCAGGCTCTTAAAGGAACTCGTCAAGGTTCTCCAGAATATCAAATGGGTCCGGCTTTTATACGCTTTTCCGTCCCATGTGACCGATGAGCTGATCGAGGTGATGGCCAGGGAACCCAGGATCTGCAAATATATCGATATGCCGCTTCAGCATATCAGCGGCCATATTCTTTTGGAGCAAAACCGCAATATCACGACCCAGGCGACCAAGGATTTGATCCGCAAGATCCGCTGCGCCATGCCGCAGGGATTTTTGCGCACCACCTTTATCGCCGGACTGCCCGGCGAGACCGACGAGGATTTTGCAGAACTGAGGGCCTTTGTCAAAGATTTCCGTTTTGAGCGGGCAGGGGTCTTTGTGTATTCCAAGGAAGAGGGCACAGCCGCGGGCCAGATGGCTAATCAAGTGCCGGAGAGGACCAAAAAGGCCAGGTTGGACCGATTGATGAAGGACCAGCAGTTGATTTCATCCGAGATCCAGCAGTCCTTTGTGGGCCGGACGCTCGACGTGTTGATTGAAGAGAAAGAAAAAGGGGAAAAGATCTATATCGGCCGCAGCGAATATGACGCGCCCGACGTGGACGGCCTGGTCTATGTGCGCTCCCCGCGGCCGCTTAAATCCGGGGAATTTGTCAAGGTCAAGATCACGGACGCCTACGCCTATGATTTGGCGGGCGAAGCGTTATGAATTTACCCAATGCCCTGACCCTTTCGCGCATCATTCTGGCCCTGGTCCTGGTCTTTTTATTGCAGGGCAGGACGGAAACAGGCAATATCCTGGCCTTTATTGTTTTTGCCGGGGCCTCCATCACGGATTTTTATGACGGCCACATCGCCAAATGCCGGGGCTTGGTGAGTAATTTTGGTAAGATCATGGACCCTGTGGCGGACAAAATCCTGTTGTTGTCCGCCATCGGCGTTTTGGCCTATTTAGGGATGGTGGAGTGGTGGATGCTGTCCGTCATTGCCGCGCGCGAGATCCTGGTGACAGCCTCGAGGCTTATCGCCATGTCTAAGGGCCAGGTGCTGGCTGCGGAGCAGGCCGGCAAGATCAAGACGGTTGTGCAGATCGTGGCTGTGTCTGTCATCCTTTTGTATCTGGCCGCGCAGAAATCCGTGTACTGTTCTTCCTGGTTTTTCAGTGTGCAGGAATTATGGCTGGGTGTAAACTATTTTTTAATGCTGGCCGCGGTGATCTTGACCATTTATTCAGGCTTGGAATATTTTCGAAGCCAACAAAACAACCCCCGGGGTTATGATGGTTGACCATCACAACCCCGGGGGTTGTGGAGGATTTTACCCATTATGCGTGATTTTTTGATCAAAGCTTTTGCTACGGTTTTGGGAGTGGGGTACATGCCCTTTGCCTCAGGCACCTGGGGCACGGCCGTGGGCCTGGTCATCGCTTATTTTTCAGCCGGCAATCTGGCGGTTTATACCATCCTTCTGCTGGCCTTGCTGGTCCTGGGCACCATGACTTCCGGCATCATCGAAAAACAGCTCCATCAAAAAGACCCCGGCATCGTGGTGATTGATGAGGTGGTGGGCCTTTTGATCGCCTTGTGGGGCCTGCCCATGATCTGGCCGGTGATGGCCAGCGGATTTTTCTTGTTTCGGGCCCTGGACATGTTTAAAATATACCCTATCAACAAGCTGGAAGCCCAGCCCGGCGGCTGGGGCATTATGCTTGATGACTGCATGGCCGGGGTGTATACTAATATTGTTCTGCGCATAGCGTTGAGATGCGCGGGTTTGTTTTAAGCTAAAAGGAGGGAAGTAAAGATGGAAAGCAGCAATCCGACGTTAAATGAAAAGACATTCGGCGCAGCCCAGGTAGGCGTGGGCGAGCCGGCCATGACCCTTCAGGGCACAATCAACAAGACCCTGGTCTTGTTGGCCATAGTGATGGCCACGGCCTTATGGACATGGTCCAAGACCTTTGAAACAAGCTCTTCCGTGTTTTTGATTGGGACAGGTGCATTCTTCGTAGCGATGATCCTCGGCTTTGTCACCGTTTTCAGGCCTCAATGGTCCGGGATCACGGCCCCGATTTACGCAGCCTGTCAGGGATTATTTTTGGGCAATTATTCCGCGTATTTTGAGATGCATTATCATCTTTACGGCATTGCCGTCCAGGCCGTAGGCTTGACCTTTACCGTGATGCTGGCCATGCTCTTGGCCTATAAAACCGGCTGGATCCAGGCGACACCCATGTTTATCAGAGGCCTGACCATTGCCACGATCGGCATCGCGATTTTTTATGGCATTGTCATGATAGCGTCGATGTTCGGCATTCACCAGCCGGGTTTCCTGTATCAAGGCACTGCGCTTGGCATTGGCTTCAGCCTTTTTGTGGTCGGCATTGCCGCGCTTAATCTGATCCTGGATTTCAATTTCATAGAACAAGGGTCACGCCAGGGACTGGCCAAATATATGGAATGGTACGGCGCCTTTTCCCTGATGGTGACCTTGATCTGGCTGTATTTGGAGATTTTAAGGCTTTTAGCCAAGATTTCCCGCCGAAACTAAAAAAACTGGGAAAAAAACTGGGACACATTGAATTTCTAATTTCTCAAGAAATTCAATGTGTCCCAGTTTTTTTTATGCAGCAGGATTTGGCCCAGTTCAGCGATCTCGAAGGCCTTGACCCTGTGGTCCTTTCCATCCAGCCTGCCAGCCAATCAGCTTTGTCAGCAGAGCCATAAAAAACTGGGACACATTGAATTTCTTGAGAAATTCAATGTGTCCCAGTTTTTTTTATGATACCCTTGAATACGTATGGTCCTAAGATCAGCCTGTCTGATAGCGTTGATCATGGCAAGCCTGAGCGTCCATGTCTGGGCGGAGACCGTGGCTTTAAAGTCCGGACAGGTCCTAGAAGGCAAAATTGTCGAAAAGACCAATGAGTCTATCAAATTAGACCCCGGGGTCGGCATGGTCATGACCTACTATCTGGATGAGGTCGATACCATCGACGGTCAAAAAGTCCAGGCCTCGGCACCGGTCAATGCGCCTGGCCCAGCGCCGGAACCCCAGACCCAGCCCCAAGATCAGCCTCAGGTCCAGATCCAACCTCAAGACCAGCCCCAGGTCCAAACCCAGCCGACAGACCAAGGTCAAAACCTTCCAACTGCCGCGGATACATCCCCCGGCGCGCCTGCGCCTGTCACCTCGGACAACGATAATGCCCAACAAGCGCAAAGCTATTACACTCAGGCTGTCAGCCAGTACAATGCCGGCGATTATGTCAACGCGCTTTACAGCGCCAATGCCGCCATGCGCATGGGGTATGGGAATGATATCAGCACGCTTCGAAATAAAATCCAGGAAGCCATCAGCGCGCAGGAAACCCAAAGGAATCTGAATCGTCCCACGAACTACACATATAGCAGTAATTCGTATTCCAGCTACCACAGCAGCAACAGCGGCAAGGACATCGGCTATGCCATCTTCGGTTTTTTCTTCGGTATCTGGGCCTTTTTCCGCGGATTTAAAAAATTGCGGGAAAAAAGAATGGTCGAAAATATCCCCGCTTCCACGGTGCGTGGCCTGTCCATGGGCTTAGTCGAGCTCAACGGCAAGGCCAAAAGCCCCAAGACCTTTCCGTCGCCCTTAAGCGGCACAGACTGCCTTTTTTACCGTTACACCGTCGAGCGCTATGAAAGCAGCGGCAAGTCCGGCCATTGGGTGACGATTTCCCAGGGCGACAGCAGCGACTGCCCGTTTTGTCTGGAAGACGGCACCGGACAGATCATTGTCCTGCCTAAGATGGCGGAATTTGTCATGCCCGTGGACTATAAATTCACCACCGGCTTAGGCAGCGGCCTGCCGGAAAATCTTGTTAGTTTTATGGACCAAAACGGGTTACAATACAAAACGATGTTCGGGAACAATACCTTGCGCTTCAATGAATGGTATCTCAAACCGGAGGAGCCGGTTTTTGTGCTGGGCACAGCCCAAAAAGGCGAGGACAAGCTTTCTGAACCAGGGGTGGAAGGCTGGCGCCGGCATTTGGCCGAAGATTGGCAGGGGACGGATGTGATCATTGCCAAAGGAGAGCCTTCTGATATTTACATCGTATCAGATGAAAGCCAGACCCAGATCGTCAAGGATTTTTCCTGGCAGGCCTTTGCCGGGATTTGGGGCGGGGCGGCGTTGAGTCTGGTGCTTTTGGCGTATCTGCTGTTTCGTTTTAATTTATGGTCGAAGTTTTAGTTCAATCTTAAGGAGGTCTCATGTCCATCATCATCTTAGTCGCCGTCTTGTTTCTGGTCTTCGGAGTCATTTCTTACTTTGTCTCCCTGTACAACGGCCTCATCGTGGTTTCGCGCAACATCGACAAGGCCTGGGCCAATATCGATGTCTTGCTCAAACAGCGCCACGATGAGATCCCGAAGCTTATCAGCGTCTGCGAAGGGTACATGAAATATGAGCGCGAGACGCTGGAGAAAATCACGGCCGCGCGCACGGCCTGCATGTCGGCCACGACCGTGGGGCAGTCCTCCCAGGCCGAAGGGGACCTGGCCAAGTCCTTAAAAAGCCTGTTTGCCGTTGCTGAAAATTATCCGGACCTTAAGGCCAACCAGAATTTCACCCAGCTGCAGGGGCGCGTCAGCTATCTGGAAAGCCAGATCGCGGACCGCCGCGAGTTTTACAATGATTCCGTCAATGTTTACAATATCCGCATCAACGAGATCCCGGACATGTTTGTGGCCAGGATGCTTAATTTACAGCAGAGGGAGATGTTCAAGGTCGCCGAGGAAGACCGGCAGGACGTGAACATCAAGTTCGACCTGCCTAAATAGCACCTCATCTTGCTTCTGTCCACCTTACATGCCATACTTTAGCTATGGCTGTATTTAAATACTTTCATAAAGTATTTTCTTGTTTATTGATCATGGCCTTTGCCTGCGCCGGCCTTGATAAGCCCTTGGCCTTTGCCGGAGGCGTGGTTGGCCTTGTCATGCCTTTGCCCGGGTCCATGATCGCTTTAAGCCCGTCTTTCACACCCTCTATTTTGCAAGGCATGACCATCAATGTCCGTGATCCGTTTCAGCTGGATTTTTTGGTCCGCCGGTCGGATGCGGAATTAAACAGCGAAGAGAAGCAGAGGGAATATACCAAGCTGGTCAAATATTTCCTGGCCTCGTTGACCGTGCCTGACCAGGACCAATGGGTCAATCTTTCGCCTTACGAGCATCAGCGCATCATTGCCGGTGATTTCAGCCGCACGGAAATGGGCCGCGACCTGCTCGCGCAGGATTATCTTTTAAAACAGATCTCTTCGAGTTTGATGTATCCGCAGTCGCATCTGGGCAAGCTGTTTTGGGACAAGGTGTACGAACGTGCCGCCCGGGAATTTGGCAATACCCCTATTCCGGTCAACACCTTTAACAAGGTCTGGATCGTGCCGGATCAGGCAGATATCTATGAAAGCGGATCCACGGTCCTGATTCTTAAAAGCCATTTAAAGGTGATGCTGGAAGAAGATTATCTGTCTTTGCATAAACATATGCAGACGGACAATGCCGCCCAAAGCGCCGCGTCCAAGATCATCAAGGCCGTGATCCTTCCAGCATTGGAAAAGGAAGTCAATGAGGGCAGAAATTTCGCCCTGCTGCGCCAGGTTTACAGCGGCATGATTTTGGCGGCCTGGTACAAAAAGGCGCTGAAGGAATCGATATTAGGTAAAATTTATGCGGATAAGGCAAAAATTTCAAGTTTGAATGCTGACCGCTTGACGCTGAATGCCCAACAAATTTATCAACAATACCTCAAGGCCTTCAAAAAAGGCGTTTATAACATCATCAAGGAAGACGAAGACCGCATGACCCATGAAATCATCCCCAGAAAATATTTCGCCGGCGGGTTTGACCAGGCCGCTTTAGGGCGGGTGATGAGGCATTTTGATCGAGCGACCATCGCGCAGGCAGGAAATTTGTCCCTGCCTAATGCCGGGCAAATGGACAAGGCTTCCGTTGCCTTAGTCAACAGCGCTTTGCCCGTATCCAATCAGGCCATGCTGGGCGCAGTCAAAAATAAGGCCCTGTCATTATTGTTGAGGGCCTTCGTGCTCGGGGCCTTGCAATTGAATCCTGTGTCCCAGGCCCGAGCCCAGGCTAGCGTGGCAGATGAACCCGCAATCAAGATCCATGTGGTCACCGCTGATCTAGGGGCCCTGGAATTGACTGAAGCGCAATGGGTGGACAGGTTTAGGAATGGGTCCATGCGTGATGAAATGGATTTACTGAGATTTTTGCCCAAAAAAGTCAAAAGCCCCATGATCAGGGACGCCATATTTGAGGCCTTGGGTTATAGGCCCAAGGGCAGTATTAAAAAAGCTGCATCCTATGGAGTTGATAAGACCTTGAGAATGGCTTTATATGAGGGTTTAAGACACTTTAAGGGAGATTCTGAAGTCAATTACCTGCTCGTAGGATCCTACGACGCATTTGGGAAAGATGATCCTGAAATCGCCTCGAGCATTGTCGCGGCTTTGGTGAAATGCGGCGATCCTAAGCAAGTCAAGAATCTATTTGTAGACGCCCTGGCCAGATATCCCACAGCAGGAATGGCCGCTATAACCATTCCCATTTTATCGGGCCAGCTATTTAACAAGGATAAAAGGATCACCCTACAATATAGAAATACGTTCTTTGCCTTAAGCAACAATGAAGATCCCAAAATTCAAGAATTGATTGTCCGGGGGTTCCAACCTTTGCTGAAGATTTATCCAAAGGACGTGATCGAGAGACTCCTGTCCCATGACCAATACACGTCAGGTATGATCAATTCCAATTTCTACCTGAATTTTTTCAAGGAAAATCCGCAATGGTATCGTTTTATACAAAGAAGCCCTGAGGCCAGGAAGAGGATCCAAGAAATCAAGGAACATTATCCTGGAATGCGGAATTTGGGTACTTTAAACGGATTGTTTTTTTTAGGCGATGAAGAGGTATTTTTGGATTTCATTGAAAAAGTCTTTATGTCGGCTTTAGATGATCCACTCATTTTTTCAGCCAGGAGAAATTTAGAAATTTATCTCGAGGCCAACCGAAGAAATGGGGAATCCTTGGGGAGCGTGCTGGTCAGGGAACTGAAGAGACGCAACCCTAATGAGAATACTGCCAAGATTTTGAATGTGGTCGAAAGATCGGATCGACTAGGGATTGCTCCCTTTCGTTTTTCTTCTTCGACCTTATTGGCCATTGCCAAGGCCAGGGAAGACCGGCCTCAACATCCAATGCGCCATGCCCAGGTGGTCATCCTGCCAAGTACAGAATCAGATTATAACAGTTCTTTTGACAGTATCGACTATGTGGATGACCTCATCAAGCATGGTCCTGTTTATGTATATCAAGTCGCGGGTGACCCTGAAAAGGCATTATCCACGATTGCTGGGGATTTAAAATCGCGTAGGATTTTTTATAGTCATTTGTATTTTAATGGGCATGGAGATCAATACGGCATTGATTTAAGCAGGGCCCCCAATGGAGGATATTTAGGACTTGATGATAATAATTTTAGAATCATTGAACCTCTCTTGGGTCAGGCTGAGCAAGGCGTTCGAATCGTTGTCTACGGATGTGAAACTGGAAAGAAAGAGGCAGGTCAGTTGAATTTTTTAGACGGCTTGGCCCTTACCATGGAGTTAAACGGAATCAAAGGCCAGGCCTTGGGGCCGGATGGATCACCGACGGATTTGCAAGTCAATTTCCAGGATCAAACATGGGTGGGAGTCGAGTTCAAGGATTTAAAAAGGCAGATAGGTTCGACCGTGGCTGAATCCATAGGCTTTGGGTATTATATGACCCCGGCTGCATATGCAAGGACCGTCGTAATAAGTGAAAGGAAACCCCGGCGCCATGATCCAGCTCAGCTTCATTCCGCCCAAGACCCTCTCGGCGGTATCGACATGAACGCGGCCAATCTGGCCATGTCCATCAAGCGCGACGGCCAAGGCGTTCCCTTGCCCGTGTCCAAACAGGATTTGGCGCAATTAAGCCGCATTCAGGGCTTATGGCCCCGCGTTCTTAAAATCACCTCGGCAGGCAGACTACCCATTTTAGTCGAACTCAAGGCCAAGGGAGAACCATCACAACCCCCGGGGTTGTGATGGTTTTTTATTTTCCCTTCTTTTTGTTGATTTCGTAGGCGATGTCGAGCAGGATAAGGACCAGG
Organism: uncultured Planctomycetales bacterium; assembly: GCA_964483785.1. Classification (GTDB taxonomy): domain Bacteria; phylum Omnitrophota; class Gorgyraeia; order Zapsychrales; family Fredricksoniimonadaceae; genus JABDGZ01. The sequence goes on along the minus strand of CAZACW010000043.1, from coordinate 6,501 downwards.
GCCAGGCCGCACAGGGCCCAGGAAGCCGTTGACATGGCTTTGTGCTCGATGAGCAGGCGGGATTTCAAGTCAAAGGCCACCAGAATAATAAAAATCCAAAATACGGATTTATGTTCCTTGCTTTTGTACAGCCGTTGCAGGCTGAAGGGCCATTTTTCGCCCTTGGTATACGGCACCAGGCAGGGGACCATGGCCGGCACATGCCTGCAATAATCTTTATAAGCATCACCGTACTTGGCCGTTAACATGCCTTCCTCACCCTGGATGGTGCGGCGGTACATCAAACTTAAGGCCAGCAAAAAAATGACGCCCATCACCCATTCCACCCAGGCCGGCTGGCTTTGCAAGACAATCACAAAGCCGATGGCGACTAAGAAGGTGCCAAGATATAAAGGATTGCGCACCAGGGCATAGGGCCCGGACGTGGTCAATTTATCATTTTTAATGGCATAACCATTGGACCAGAGGCGAAGCAGTAATCCGGCGATGATCCAGCCGATCCCGGCCCGGATCGAGCCTTGAGTCAAGTAACAAAAAAACATCACGAAGAGGCCGAAAGGATAGATCACGGCAAAACGCGGCTTTAAAGAACGTTCTATGCGGTGGGCCACAGACATATTGGGGGACATTATAGCGGAATGCTATGGCTTGGCCAGCATTTTTAGGGCTGTTTGAGCGGCCTGTTGTTTGACGGCAAGGCGCCGGCCTTTAAAGAGAAATTTTTTGACGACGGTGTTCCTGGGGCCGGAAAGCGCGATAAAGACCAATCCCTTGGGCTTGCCCGGCGTTGCGCCGCCCGGGCCGGCAATGCCGGTGACAGCCAATCCGTAATCTGTTTTAAGGATTTTGCGCGCACCAAGGGCCATGGCCTTGGCCACAGGGCCGCTGACCGCGCCGTGCTTTTGGAAAAGAGCAGAAGGGACGCCCAGGATCCTGGTCTTGGCCGCGTTATCATAGGCAATCACGCCCAATACGTAATACGCCGAGGACCCGGGGATATTGGTCAAAAGATGGCTGATCAGGCCGCCGGTACAGGATTCGGCCACGGCCAGGGTCTTGCGGGCCATGGTCAAATGATGAAGGATTTTTTCTTCGAGACGCATCGTATTAAAATATAAGAGGTTATAACAATGGAAACCATTATAGGGACGGGGAAATCGATTGACAAGCCCTATTTTTGGGCTTATACTTTTTTCTTCCCCTCGATGAAGAGGGCTTTATTTTCGGAGAAAAATCATGTTCAATTCCATTGCTGAAGTGATCCAAGACCTTCAATCCGGCCGCATGGTCATTGTCATGGATGATGAGGGCCGTGAAAACGAGGGGGATGTGCTGATCGCCGCCCAATTCATCAGCGCCGATGCCGTCAATTTCATGGCCAGGGAAGCGCGGGGGCTGATCTGCGTACCCATGGAAGATGCGCGTTTGAATGATCTGGACCTTCATCCGATGAAGGAAGATTACAACACCAAGCACCAGCGCTGCAACACGGCCTGGACCGTGTCTGTGGACGCGGCCTTCGGGGTCACCACCGGCATTTCCGCCGCGGACAGGGCCAAGACCGTCCATGTCCTCATCGATCCGAAATCCAAGGCCAGCGATCTGGTGACCCCCGGGCATTTGTTTCCCCTGCGCGCCCGCCGCGGAGGGGTGCTGGTGCGCGCGGGGCACACCGAGGCCTCGGTGGACTTGATGCGCATGGCCGGCCTTTATCCCGCCGGCGTCATCTGCGAGATCATGAATGATGACGGCACCATGGCCCGCACCCAGGACTTGATCAAATTCGCGCAAAAGCACAAATTGAAAATCTGCACCATCGACAGCCTCATCGAGCACCGCCGCAAAACGGAAAAACTGGTCCAGCGCGTGGAAGAGGTGCAATTGCCGACGGAATCCGGGGAATTCAAGATGGTGGCGTATGAGTCCCTGGTCGACGGCGTCATCCATGTGGCCTTGGTCAAAGGCACCATCGACGGCCAGAATCCGGTCTTGGTGCGGGCCCAGTCCGAATGCCTCACCGGCGATGTTTTTGGGTCCCTGCGCTGCGACTGCAACAGCCAGTTAAAGGCCGCCATGAAGGCCATTAACGAGAAAGGCCAGGGGATTTTGCTTTATATCCGCCAGCACGAGGGCCGGGGCATCGGTTTAGTCAATAAGCTCAAAGCGTATAATTTGCAGGACGACGGGATGGACACGGTCGAGGCCAATCAGGCCCTGGGTTTTGCCGCGGACCTGCGCGATTACGGCATCGGCGCCCAGATCCTGGTTGATCTGGGGGTCAAGCAGATCCGTTTGCTGACAAACAATCCCCGTAAAATCGTGGGCCTGGAAGGGTATGGATTGTCCGTCACCGAACGGGTGCCGATTGCCATCCCGCATAATCCCGTCAACCAAAATTATTTGAAGACCAAAAAAGACAAGTTAGGCCATATTCTTTGAAAAAATCCCCCTGCGTCGCCGTCATCGCCTCGAGTTTCAATGATTTCATCACCCGGGGCCTGCTGAAATCCTGCCTGGATGAACTGCATGCACTTGGCCTCAAGGAGCGGCAAATCACCACGGTCTGGGTGCCTGGTGCTCTGGAAATCCCCTTGGCTGCCCTCAAAATCGGCAAACGCAGGAACATCGACGCCGTGATCTGCTTAGGGGCCGTGATCCGCGGCGAGACCTACCATTTTGAAGTCGTGGCCAATGAATGCGGCCGCGGCATCATGGAAGCGGGGCTTATCTGCGAAAAACCGGTGATCATGGGCGTATTGACGACGGACACCGTGGCCCAGGCCAGGGCGCGCTCAAGGAACAGAAGCGCGGACAATAAAGGCCGCGCCTGCGCCCGCGCCGCTGTTGAGATGGCCGCTCTTTTTAGGAAATTATGAGACGCCGGACCCTTGCGCGTGAGCACGCCTTAAAGATCTTGTATCAGTTTGACATCACCAAGCGTCTCATGGAGGCCGTGGTGGACTCTTATTGGCAGGCCGAAGAGACCAAGGACGAGGAAATCATCACCTACGCCAATCTTCTGGCCAAGGGTGTGGCCGGCCATCTTAAGGACATTGACCACAAGATTTCCGATTACGCCACCAATTGGCAGATCAAGCGCATGGCCATCATCGACCGCAACGTGATGCGCATCGGCTTGTACGAATTGCAGCACGCCCCGGGCATCCCGCCTAAGGTGGCCATCAACGAGGCGGTGGAGCTGGCCAAAAAATACGGCGATTTGGAATCCAGCAAATTCGTCAACGGCATCCTCGATAAAATCCACAAAAAAGAAATCGTCGAGCCCCAAAATTAGCCATGCCCGGCAAGTCAGATCTTCACATCCATACCTTTTATTCCGACAGCACCGCTTCCCCGCAGGAAGTCGTGGACGAGGCGCTGGCGGCAGGGCTCTCTGCCATTGCCATCACCGACCATGATATTGTCGAGGGCGTTGCGCCCTCCGTGGCGGCAGCCAAGGCCCATGCCCTGGAAGTGGTGCCGGGGGTGGAATTGTCGTCGGAATTCGAAAACACGGACATCCATGTCCTGGGCTATTTCGTTGATTTTGAACAAGGGCCGTTGGTTGAGAAAATCGATCTGTTTTTAGAGGCCAGGGTCAAGCGCATGAAGCAGATGATCCTGAATCTTAAGAGCATCGGCGTCAATAATATCGAATATGAGGAAGTCAGTGCCCTGACTAAATCCAGGGCCGTGGGCAGGGCGCATTTGGCCATGATGCTGTTTCAAAAAGGCTGGGTCACGGACATCAAATCCGCCTTTGAAAAATACATCGGCCCAGGGTGCCCGGGCTATGCGCCCAAATACAAGCAGACCCCTTTTGAGGCCATAGACCTGATCAACGCGAGCGGCGGGGTGGCGGTGATGGCGCATCCCATGCTGACCCAGAAGGACGAGCTTATCCCGCGTTTGGTGGCCGCCGGCCTCAAAGGCCTGGAAGTGTATTATCCCAATACCATCAACACAGTGACCCAATTCTACGAGCGCATCGCCCAAAAGCACGGATTGATCGCCACCGGCGGATCAGACGCGCACGGCAAGGCCAAGCCCTATACCTATATCGGCAAACGCACGGTCCCTTCTGATGTGGTCGAGCAATTGCGCGGGGCAAGGGTATGAGCCATGAACTTGCCTGCATGAATCTCGCCTGGCAGTTGGCCTTGAAAGGATGGGGCAGGACATCGCCCAATCCCATGGTCGGCGCTGTTTTGGTCAAGAACGGCCGCGTCGTGGCCCAAGGGTATCACCATTATTGCGGCGGGGACCACGCGGAAGTGGATGCCATCAAAAAAGCCGGACCCAAGGCTAAGGGCTGTACCTTGTATGTGACCATGGAGCCTTGCGGCCATTATGGACGTACTCCGCCTTGCACCCAGGCCATTCTTGCGGCCGGGATCAAAAAGGTGGTGGTCGGCGCGCTGGACCCTAATCCGCTCAATCATGGGAAATCTTTGAAGTTTTTGAAAAAGCAGGGCCTGGATGTGGAAAGCGGCTTGCTGGCGGATGAATTAACGCGCATGAACGAGGCTTTTCACTGCTGGATTACGTCCGGCCGTCCTTTTGTCACTGCCAAAATCGCCCAGACCATCGACGGAAAAATCGCCTTGGCCGACGGCCGGTCCCAATGGATCACATCCCGGGCAGCCCGGGATTATGCGCGGCGCTTGAGATTCGGGTTTGATGCCATTTTGGTGGGAATCAATACCGTGCTTAATGATGATCCCAGTTTAAAGGCGACGCCTGCCAAACGCATCAAGAAAATTGTTTTGGACACGCACGGGAAAATGCCTCGACGCGCCCGTCTTTATCAAGGCGCGCGTCCTGAAGATGTCCTGGTCTATACACGTAAAAATGCGCCGCTGTATCAAGGTAAGATTGATTTACAATGGGTTTTAAAAACCTTGGGAAAGCAGGGGGTGAGCAGCCTTCTCATCGAAGGCGGCGGGGCCGTGGTTGGTCATGCCCTGCGGCGCGGCCTGGTTGATAAAATGATGATTTACACAGCGCCTAAAATCATGGGCGAAGGCATGGGCAGTGTGCGCGGTTTGACGTCGAAACGTATAGATCGCATGGTCTGTTTAAAAGATATGCAGATTGAAAAAATAGGCGAAGATATTTTGGTCCAGGGATATCTCAAACCATAACGCCGCTGGCGCGCAAGGGGAATCCGAGGCATATCCATGTTCACCGGCATCATTGAGCATATCGGCACCATCAAGAACATCACCGCTAAGAAAAACCTTTTGGTTTTCAGCATTGACATGGGCCCCTTGGCCTCCAGGGTCAAATTAGGGGACAGCGTCGCGGTGAGCGGGGTCTGTCTTACCGCGTCAGCGCGCAAGGGCAGGGTGATTGGTTTTGAATTGATGAAGGAAACCATTGCCCAAACGTCCCTGCGCCATTTAGGCCAAGGCGGCAAGGTCAATTTGGAATTGGCTTTAAAGGCCGGCAGCCGCTTAGGGGGCCATTTTGTCACCGGGCATGTGGATGAGGCGGCGCGGATTCAAGGCATCGGCAGGGAAAAAAACTGGGTGGCCCTGCGCCTTCAGGTGAGCCGGGCCAACCGCAAGTATTTTGTGCCCAAGGGTTCGGTCACTGTCGATGGCATCAGCCTGACCGTCGGCAAGGTGGGGAAAGGCCGAGTAGACGTTTATTTGATCCCCTATACGCTCAAGGCCACGACCCTGGGCCTAAAAAAGAAAGGGGACTTGGTCAATATTGAAACCGACATTTTAGCAAAATATCTTTTTCAGCCATAATTGCGCTTTCCCGCGTTTTCTGCACACCGCTCCCCAGCACTTGCATTTCTTCAATTTATAGTCCATATTTATAGTTGAAAACTTCCGCAACCCCGGGGTTGCGGAGGTCACCGTCACAACCCCGGGGGTTGTGGAGGTTGCATAATTTTCATATGAGGAATAAAGCGGTCATTTTCATAATATTGGCTTTTACCCTGGATGTTGCAGGCCCTTTGCCTGTAATCCAAGCTTCGCCTTCAGGCGGGCTTGCCTCGCCTTTAGGCGGGGAATTTGTTTTGCCCGCGCCTGGGACCATGGTCAATTTAAGCAAGGCATTCAATCCGCCCATTTTTAAAGGCCTTAAAGTCCATCCTGACAATCCCTTTCGTTTTGATTTTATCTTAGACCAAGGCGATTCAGCGCTGCCAACCAGGGGACATGTCCCGCTTTCCAGGGACGTGTCCCCAAGGTCCTCAAGCCGGACACTCGCAGTTGCTCGCACGCTGCCAACCAAATCAACCGCTGAATCTGAAAGCACCCCAGGGAAATCACCTAACGACTTAAAGCAAGAAGCTAACAAACTGATCAAGTATTTCTTAGCCTCATTAACGATTCCCGAAAAAGATCTTTGGGTCAACCTTTCACCTTACGAGAAAAACAGGATTATCCCTGATGCCTTTGGCCAAACCGAGATGGGAAGGGACTTATTGGCCGAAGACTACATGTTAAAGCAGATCACATCGAGTCTGATCTATCCGGAAGG
>CAZACW010000042.1:0-18730 GCA_964483785.1 uncultured Planctomycetales bacterium | reverse complement strand
TGTTGCCAAGTCCACGGTCTGGTCCAGAATGCCGTCGGTACAGCTCATGGAAAATTCGTCTTTCGCGTAAATGGCCTGGTTTTCCCGGTACATGTTGAAAATTTCCGTTTCATCCAGCGACAAAGACTCCACGATATACTGAAAAGTGTGCACATGCAGGGCCTCTTCAAAGGCCTGGCGCAGCAGGTACTGGCGGCACTCGGGATTATCCACCAATTTGTAAATGGAAAGGACTATATTGTTGCCCACCAGGGTCTCGGCCGTGGAAAAGAACCCCAGATTGCGCTTGATCACGTGGCGCTCATCCGCGGTAAAGGCATTGGCATTTTTCCACTGCTCGATGTCCCTTTGCATGGAGACTTCCGTCGGCATCCAGGTATTGGCGCAGGCATCCAGATAAAAATGCCAGGCCCATTTGTACTTGATGGGCACCAGCTGATTGACGTCCACGGTGCGGTTGTTAAGGATGATGCGCTTATTGTCCGCGGAGACGCGCTCGCGCGTCATGCGGATGCCGCCGGCGCACTCCAGGGAATTGGATTCAGAGCTCTCAGCCATGCCGAATACTCCTGTTCTTTCTTTTTGCTTACACAAAAATGACAAATTTCAAAATAAAGGAAAGACGCCCCTTTATTACTGGCAAGATTCGCAGTCCTGCACAGGCTCTGCGCCGGGTTTGGCTGCCGCGGGAGCATCCACCACCTTGCCCCGTTCATCGCGCTGGCGCTGGCCCACCACATTGGCGTATTTATTGATGTTCAAGGTGCTTTTTTCAATGCGGGTGGCGCCCATGGAACGCAGATAATAGGTTGTCTTTAAGCCCTTTTCCCAGGCGTACATGTACATATCGCTGATCTTCTTGCCGCTGGGCTTGGCCTGGTACAGGTTTAAGGACTGGCCCATGTCGATCCATTTCTGCCGCCGCGAAGCCGCTTCAATGATCCATTCGTAATCGATTTCAAAGGCCGTGGCGTATTTGGCCTTCAAGGCCGCCGGGATGCGCACGATCTCCTGCACACTGCCGTCGAAATATTTCAGGTCATCGATCATTTCCTGGTCCCATAGGTCCAGCTTCTTCAAATCTTCGACCAGGCATTCATTGATCACGGTAAACTCGCCGGAAAGATTGCTTTTGACAAAGACATTCTTGTACATTGGCTCGATGGATTGTGTAACGCCGGTGATGTTGCCGATGGTGGCTGTGGGCGCGATGGCCATGACCAAGCTGTTGCGCACGCCTGCCTTGGGAATGGCCTTGCGCAAAGACGCCCAATCCAGGCGGCTGTTGCGATTCATGTCCAGATATCCGCCGCGTTCCTTCTCCAGCAGATCAATCGTGTCAATGGGCAAAAACCCGCGTTCCCATTTGGAGCCTTGAAAGGTGGAATAAGCCCCCCGCTCCGCAGCCAGGCCCATGGAAGCCTCGATGGCAAAATAGGAAACAAGCTCCATGCTTTCATCGGCGAATTCCACCGCCTCCTGGGAGGCATAGCTGAAATTCAGCGCGTACAAGGCATCTTGAAAGCCCATGACCCCTAAGCCCACCGGCCGGTGGCGCTGATTGGCGGTCTTGGATTCAGAAGTCGGATAAAAATTGATGTCAATCACATTATCCAGCATGCGCACGGCCGTGGTCACCGTTTCCTTGAGTTTGGCCTTATCAATCCCCTTTTCCGTAACATGCGCCGCAAGATTGATGGAACCTAAATTACATACCGCGGTCTCGTCCTTGGAGGTATTAAGCAAGATTTCCGTGCAGAGATTGGAGCTGTGCACCACCCCGGCATGGTCTTGGGGAGAACGCACATTGGAAGGGTCTTTCCAGGTGATCCAAGGATGCCCGGTCTCAAAGACCATGCTGAGCATCTTGCGCCACAACTGCACTGCGGAGATGATCTTGAAATTCTTGATCCGGCCTTCCTTGGCCATCTGCTCGTACTCTTCGTATCTTTTCTCAAAAGCCTGGCCGAAAATATGGTGCAAATCCGGGGCCTCGGAGGGTGTCAACAGCGTCCAGTCCGCGTTGGCCTTCACTCTTTTCATGAACAAATCCGGGATCCAGCTGGCCGTATGCATATCATGCGTGCGCCGTCTTTCATCGCCGGTGTTCTTGCGCAGTTCCAGAAAATCCTCGATGTCCAAATGCCAGACTTCAAGATAGGCGCACATGGCGCCCTGGCGCTTGCCGCCCTGATTGACAGCCAGGGCCGTGTCATTGGCCACCTTCAAAAAGGGAATCACCCCCTGGCTTTTGCCGTTGGTGCCCTTGATGCGGCTGCCCATGGCCCGCACGCTGGTCCAGTCATTGCCAAGGCCGCCGCTCCATTTGGACAGCATGGCATCATCTTGAATGCACTTAAAAATATGCAAAAGATCATCCTCGATCGTGGTCAGAAAACAGGATGATAATTGCGGATGGCGGGTGCCGGAATTGAACAAGGTCGGGGTCGAGGACGTGAAACGAAAGGTGGAGAGGATATTGTAAAACTCAATGGCTTTCTGGTTTTTGGCCAGGCCTTCGTTGATCGCCAGGCCCATGGCCACGCGCATCCAGAAAATCTGGGGCAATTCGATGCGGCGGTCCTCCCAATGGATAAAATATCTGTCGTACAAGGTCTGCAGGCCCATGTAACGGAAAATCAAATCGCGCTCAGGGATAATGGCCTTGCCCAATAATTTCAGGTCAAACATTTTTAAAGCCGGGTCCAAGAGTTCGTGGCGCACCCCGGTTTGCACAAAGGTGGCCAAATAATCGGGATATTCCGCCCGCATGCGTTCAAAGGACGTTTCCTGGGCCAGGGCCTCCTGGTACTCGGTCAAAAGCAGAAGACGCGCGGCCACAAATCCCCAGTTCGGCTCTTTCTCTATATAAGAGCGCGCAGCCATGATATTGGCCTGGGCCAATTGGCGCTCGGTCATGCCGTTAAAATAATTCTTCACCGCTTCCCTGAAAAGCTTTTCCGCGGAAACATCAGCCAGGCCTTTACAGCAGGTCTCAAACTTGAAACGCACCTCATCCAGATCAATGAGCCGCTCAATGCCCTGCTCATTCTTGACCACCAGGTCCTTGACCCATTCGATGGATTCTTCGATGGGGACCTGGCCCTTGTTGCGCCGGGCCTTGGCGCGGTCTTCGCGGTAAATGATATAGCGCTTGGCCACCTCATGGTAGCCTGCGGACATGATCACCTTCTCCGCGATGTCCTGGACTTCCTCAATGTGGATGGATTTTCCGTCGGGCCAGCGGGTGCGTATCTCCGAAACCACTTTTTCGGTGAGTTCCTGGGCCTTCTCGATCAAAATCTCGTTATACACGCCCTTGTTCTGGGCGATCAGGGCCTTGGCAATGGCCAGGGCGATTTTTTCCTGCTTAAAAGACACGACCTTGCCGTCTCTTTTGATCACGGAATACAGTTCAAAGAGCTTGCGGCGCTCCGCATGATAGCGGCGGTAACTGGCATAGCGTTCCGCCACTTCTTTATACCCGTTTTCATACAGCTGGCGGATCACCTCATCCTGGATCTCTTCCACCGTCAAAAACGGCCTCTGGATCCCCCGCTCCTTTAACACCGCCACCACACAATCCGTCACCTTCTGGGCATTCAGCATCAAGTCATCGTTGAGTTCTGACTCTCTGGGAAGGCCGGTTTGCTCTTTAAAGGAATTGGCGATGGCGTGGGTGATGCGGGAAGGGATGAACTCGATGATTTGACCGTTGCGCTTCTGGACCTTGATGTCGAAATGGGCGGCGGTGGTGTCTTGGGACATGCGTTTGGGCCTCCTAAACGGGTGATGGGCTCTTGCTTCGGTGATACTATAGGTACGGGTGCAAATTTAAAAGCAATACTACATATGGTAGTTTAATCAAAATCCGGAGTCAATGTCTTTTTCATTTTTTTAGGGCGTTTCAGAATCGGTTCTCGTCGGAAATGTTATTTTCGGGCCGCGCTCAAGCGCTGTTCTACCTGCGGCCAGTTGACCACGTTCCAAAAAGCGGCAATGTAGTCAGGCCGGCGGTTTTGATAGTGCAGATAATAGGCATGTTCCCAGACATCGATGCCTAAGAGGGGTGTCTTGCCTTCCATCAGCGGGCTGTCCTGGTTAGGGGTCGAGGAGAGCTCCAGTTTGCCCTCCTTGGTAAGGCTCAGCCAGGCCCAGCCGCTGCCAAAACGGGTGGTAGCAGCTTGGGCGAATTTCTCCTTGAAAGCATCAAAAGAGCCGAAAGCCTGGTTGATGGCCGCGGCGATCTGGCCTTGGGGCACGCCGCCGGCCTTAGGGCCGATGATGCTCCAGAAGAAGCTGTGATTGGCATGTCCGCCGCCGTTGTTGCGCACGACGGTGCGGATATCTTCGGGCACGGCATTTAAATTGGCGATCAAGTCCTCGACAGACTTGCTTTCCAAATCCGCCTTGCCCTTGAGGGCATTATTCACATTATTAATGTAGGCCTGGTGGTGCTTGGTGTGGTGGATTTCCATGGTGCGCGCATCAATATGCGGCTCTAAAGCATTGTAAGGGTATGCTAACGGGGGCAAGGTATAGGCCATCTTGGACTCCTTCCAAAAATAGGGAGACCTCCCTATTTTTACCTAAATTTTAATGTTGATGTCCGCAGCCGCAGGCTTCAGAGCCTTTCACAGCCTTGAGGATTTCTTCGTAATTGGGCTCGCTGGCCACTTCCTTGACCAATTGGACATAGGTGATCTGGCCCTTCTCATCAATGACAAAAACACAGCGGGCCAAAAGATTCAGGCCCTTGATCAGGATGCCGGAGGTCTCGCCGAAATTGCCGCGGTAATCGGACAGGGTCTTGACCGAAGAAGAACCCGTGGCCCCGCACCAGCGCTTTTGGGCAAAGGGCAGGTCCTTGCTGACGGTCAAAACCACGACCCCGCTTAATTTGGATGCTTCCTGGTTGAATCTTTTGGTCTCCAGGTCGCAGACCGGCGTGTCCAAGGACGGGACCGCGGATAAAATGATTTTCTGGCCTTTGAAGGACGATAATTTGACTTCGGAAAGATCATTGGCCACCAGGGTCACATCCGGGGCCTGGTCTCCGGCTTTGACGGGATTGCCGGTCAAGGTCAGAGGGTTGCCTTTCATGGTGATTGCGCCGATTCGTTCTGCCATAGGGTTCCTTTCTTCAAAAAAAATTGGTAAAAGACATAATACAATCTTCTTTGTATTTGTCAATGGTTTGGTATAATCAAGGCATGTTCACCTACAAGACCAAGGTCCGCCTGCACCACACCGACGCTGCCGGCATTCTTTTTTTCGCCAACCAGTTTACCATCATCCATGACGCGTATGAGGACCTGCTGGAAAAATTCGGCTGGAGTTTCCGTCAGATGCTTGGCGGCAAAAAATTTTTCCTGCCCATTGTGCATGCCGCCTCTGATTACAAGACCCCCCTCTCGGTGGGTGATCCCATTGTTGTGCAGATCTCGGTAGGCCATATCGGCGAGACTTCCTTTTCCTTCCTCTATGCCATCAAACGCGGCAGTACCCTGGTCGGCTCAGCCAAGACCGTGCACGTGACGGTGAATGCCAAGACCCGGCGCAAAATCAAACTGCCTGCCAGCCTGCGCGCGGCCCTTAAACGCCACGCCTCAAAGGCGCGCTAAGACCTTTACAAATTCTCCTCGGGCAATTTTAAGACCTTGGCCCATCAATTCTTGGGGCCAGGGCAAAAAGGACGCGGGGATTTTAAAACGCGGCAGTTCTGCCTGCAAATCCAGGATCATATCTCCCGTGCTTAACGGCTCACCGGCATATTGGATAAAAGCCACGGGCCTATGGCCAAAATCTTTGTCTTCTTTGGGCACAACCACAGCCTGGGCAATGCCCTTGATCTTTAACAGCGCTTTTTCAATTTCTTCCGGGTAAATATTTTCCCCGCCAGAGATAAACATATTATCGCGCCGGCCGGTCACGGTCAGACATCCCTCCTTATCGATTTGCCCCATGTCGCCGGTGGCAAACCAATCGCCTGGCCCAACCAAAGGCAGATTCAATTTGGCGCCGGATACATAACCCTTAAAAAGCACCTCGCCCTTGACCAAGATCTCCCCTTCATTTGAAATCTTGATTTGGCGATACGGCAGGGCCTTGACACAGGCCTGGCCTTTACCTGAAACCGCGCCTGTGGCCACTTGAGAGGACATTTCCGTCAGGCCATAGGTCAAATGGATTTTTAAGCCGCTGCTTACTGCCTGTGTCATCAGCGCCGCGGGAATGGCTGAGCCGCCAAGCAAGATGCATTTTAAGGAGCGCAAAACATTTAAATTGCGTTCATCTTCCAATAATCGCTGTAATTGGGTGCTGACTAAGGAAAGGTGCGTGGCCTTGGATTTTTCCAGGGCTTCAATCAGGGCCTGGGTATTGGATCCAGCCTCTGCGGGCAGGACCAGGCCAGCGCCGGAAATGAGACAGCGTATCAAAATGGCCATGCCGGAAACATGATATAAAGGCAAGGACAAAAGCCATCTGTCTTGCGCGCCCAAAGCAATCAACTCTTGGGCCCCTTTAGCGCTATAAACATGATTGCCCCAGGTATGCAGAGCAGCCTTGGGCTCGCCGCTGGAAGCAGAGGTGGCGATGATGGTCACATCCTGGTCCTCCTGCGGCTCTTTAAAAACAAATTGTTCAGCCTGCTGTCTGGCATCGAAGCAGACCAGGCGCTTGATTTGAACTGAAGAAAGTAATGATGTGGCATTGACCCGGCCCATGTAGGCGCTGATGGTTTTTTGCGGCCAGCGGGGATTGATGGGAACAGCAACGGCCTTGATCTGCCATAGGGCCAACAGCACAACAAGATATTCGATGCTGTTATCATCGCAAAGCGCGATCCGCTCCAAGGGCTTAATACCGAGGCCTTTGAATTGTTTGACCGCGCCCGCCGCATAAAGGACCAGCTTGGGATAGGATATGGAACGCGTGCCCCAAATGATGGAAAATTGCTCGTTGATCATGTCAAGGATGCTTTAAGGATCAGGCCATTGTCCTGCATCATGGGCTCAACGGATTTAAAATAGCGCCGTGTGCCCAAGCCGGCAATCTGGCCGCTTAAACAAGCCAAATGGGCCAGCATTTTAAAACCAACGGGTGATTCATAGACGGAACTGATAATGGCCTTGCGCTGTAAACTGCGCGCCTTTTCAATCCAATCCATGCTTTTGATAAGCCCAAGGAGCATGGGTTTGATGATAAAAGCAACCACCCCCTCCTGCTGGGGCAAATCCGGCCAGGACAAGGATTCATCGAGCGCGGTTCTCATGCCTGTGCTGCGGCAAAATTCTGTAAGCTTGGCAGGATCTTGGAGAGGCTCCTCGATAAAATCAATTTTGGGAGGGCCGATAAGTTCTGCGAAAATGCAGGCTTCCTTTAAATTCCATTTGCGGTTGGCATCCAGCCTCAGATAAGCTTCGCTGTCCAGGCGCTCCCGGATCTCATTGACTTTTTTCACATCCAGGGCGATATTCTTTTCCCCGACCTTTAATTTGAACACCCTGGCGCCTTGATCGGCATAATGCTTGAAATCAGCCATCACCTGCTGATAGGGACCTTGAAGCAGGATGGCGGAGGAAACATCTTTAAGGTTTGCGCCTAAAAATTCCGCCGGGACCTGGCTGTTGGCCTGGGCCGCCAACTGCAAAAGCGCGGATTCAACGCCAAAGCGCACGGATGCGCAGGTATTGTTCAAATTCGGTTCATGTTTTAATTGCTCTAATAATCCCTCCTTGGTCCTGGAAATTGGAAAAGCTTTCAAATAAGAACAGGCTTCCTGCAAATCCCGCCGGACGCGCCGGGGCGTTTCAGGGCTTAAACCTTCCAAGGGCGCTATTTCACCTTGAGAGGAAAAACCTTCCGTTGTTTTAAGGGTGAGGTAATAACCGCTGCGTTCGCGGACCAAATGGCCTGCAAGGTCTATGGATGCCAGCAAGGGAATTTTAAAGGGAGAAAATTCGATATGGGAAACTGTCAGCGGCTGCACAGCACCCATCCTAAGGAAAATAAGACACTGTAGGCCAAAAGCAGGCCTCCGGTTTGGGCCAGGACGCGGTTTAATCCAGGGCCGTCGGTCTGGGTCATGGCCCCCTTGATGCAAGGGATGGCCAAAATACCGACGAGCGAGGCGGCCGCGATGCCGGTGTGACCGTTGACCATCACATACACCGCAAAAGGCGTCAGGGCCGCGGCCATGATGCAAAAAAGATACTCGCTCATGGCAAAAGAGCGGCCGAAGCGCACGGCCAGGGTCAATTTCCCTGCCTTGCGATCCGTGTCCATGTCCCGCAGATTATTCACCGCCAAAATCGCCGCAGACAAAAAACCCGGGGCCAGGCCGGCCACAGCCACTTCAGGATAGATGACCAGGGCCTGGGTATAATAGGTCCCGGCCACAGCCACGGGCCCGAAAAAAACCAGGACAAATAAGTCGCCCAACCCCAGATACCCTAAAGGCATGGGGCCTGCCGTGTACAAAATGCCCGAGAGGATGGAAAGGACAGCAATGCACAAAATCCACAAGCCCGCGCGATGGATCAGATATGCAGAAGCCAGGGCTGAGAGGGCAAAAAAAATC
Organism: uncultured Planctomycetales bacterium; assembly: GCA_964483785.1. Lineage (GTDB taxonomy): Bacteria > Omnitrophota > Gorgyraeia > Zapsychrales > Fredricksoniimonadaceae > JABDGZ01. The sequence goes on along the minus strand of CAZACW010000042.1, from coordinate 10,146 downwards.
AAGGACGCGGCCAGGACCGCTGGAGGTTTAATCAAGCCGGCCTGGGTCACGCGCACCGGCCCTTTACGCTCCTTGGTGTCCGCGCCTTTTTTGAAATCAAAATAATCATTGGCCAAATTTGTGCCGATCTGAATGCACAGGGCCGCGGCCAGGGCCATCAAGGCCGAAGGCCCGTGAAAAAATCCGTCGCCCAAGGCCATGGCTGTGCCGATGAGCACCGGCGCAATGGCCGCAGGCAGGGTCTTGGGACGAATGGCTAAGAACCAGGGGTTCATTTACGGGCGTTTGGGAAATTTGGTGAAATCCGGTTTTCTCTTCTGCACAAAGGCATTGCGGCCTTCCTGGCCCTCTTGCGTCATGTAAAACAACAGGGTCGCATTGCCTGCCAATTCCTGCAAGCCGGCCTGGCCGTCGCAGTCCGCGTTCATGGCAGCCTTGATACAGCGGATGGCCAGGGGCGAATGCTCAAGGATCTCGCGGCACCAGCGCACGGTCTCTTTTTCCAATTGCGCGTAAGGGACCACGGCGTTGACTAAGCCCATCTGCAGGGCCTCGCGCGCGTTATACTGGCGGCACAGATACCAGATTTCGCGGGCCTTTTTCTGGCCGACGATGCGCGCCATGTAGGAGGAACCAAAGCCTCCGTCGAACGAGCCCACCTTGGGTCCGGTCTGGCCGAAAACGGCGTTGTCCGCGGCAATGGAAAGGTCACAGACCATCTGCAGGATTTGTCCTCCGCCGATGGCATAGCCCGCCACCATGGCAATCACAGGTTTGGGGCAGGTGCGGATCTGGCGCTGAAAATCCAGGACATTCAGGCGGTTGGTGCCGTCCTTGTCCCTATAGCCGGCATCTCCCCTGATGTTCTGGTCGCCGCCGGAACAAAAAGCTTCCTTGCCCTCTCCGGTCAAAATGATCACGCCGATTTTTTCATCATCCCGGGCATTGTCCAGGGCATGCATCATTTCCTTGACGGTCACGGGTGTGAAGGCGTTGCGCCGCTGTGGCCGGTTGATGGTGATTTTCGCCATGCCGTCCATTTTATGGTACCGGATCTCTTCGTAGGAACGGGCTTCCTTCCATGCTGATTTTGACATAAGGCTCCTATAATTTTTACGATGTCACAAACCCCAAAAACTTTTTTCTTGTGACTTGAGGTGCCAAATTGGCACCTCAAGTGCCGGAATTCTTTAATGGACCAGCGCCCGGGGATCCATTGCTTGTCCTTGATACCGCGGCAGGACATGCATATGCGCGTGCATCACGATCTGGCCGGCTGCTGCGCCGCAATTGGCCACGATATTAAACCCGTCCGCCTTATGCTCCCGGAGGAGCAGGTCCCTGGCCTTTTGGACCAGCTCAAAAACCGCCTGCAGTTCTTCCGGGCTTGATTCAAAAACCGTTGTATGGTGCCTTTTGGGGATCACCAGCATATGGCCCTTGGTGAGGGGTTTGATATCATAAAGGCAGTACGCCAGTTTATTTTCCATCACCTTGGGCAAATCCTTGCAAAATATACAATCTACCATAATTTACCCTCCATCACAACCATCACAACCCCCGGGGTTATGATGGGTAACCATCATAACCCCGGGGGTTGTGATGGTCAATTTAATGACATGGTCGGACAATATAGGCCCCTGATGTCCCTGCGCCACCAAGCGCCGTTGGACCCCTTGGTCTTAAAATCCGTAAATTGATATCCCCAAAACGTGGCCTGGATATATTTGGGCGGATGGTCTGGAAAGGGATTCACCGCCATCAAGCGCTCCACAGACGGCTCACCCTGAAGCAATTTCTGCATCAAGGACATCACCCATGTATTTTCTCTCCAGGTGCCCAGGGCCGCAAACCACATCTGCCAATCCAAACGCGGTTGATAAGGGGCCACAAACGGCGGCGGCCTCTGCAGGTCCCCAGGCTTATAGGGAAATTCATAAGGCCGCCAATGTTCCCCATCGTCGCTGCCTTCCAGGATGATTTCATTGCGCTCAGTGGTCATCATTGCAAAAAGGCCGTAATTATTGACACTGCGGGCACCCGAGACCCAGGTGATCAATCGTTTGACAGGTTTAAACATAGGCCAACGGACCAAGCCATCTACCATCAACCCCGCGCTGACGATCAGGACGAACACGGCCAAAACGCAGGTCAGGACCTTATAGACCATACCCCCGGAAATCAGCTTGGCTTCAACGGGCTTTACCCATTGCGTGACAGCGATCCAGTGCTCGTCTTCCAAAAGGGTCAGGCACAAGCCAAGGGCCAAAAAATTAAAAAAACAATAATTGACCGTGACCATGATCAATAGCTGCAGTCCTGTGATGGCTGCAAAGGCCGCTAATCTCGCCCATCGCCCGAAAAAAATCAGGAAAGGAACGCAAAGCTCGGTGGCAAACATCACGCCGCAGCTTAATTTTTGAAACCATAGCGGCAGTTGATTCGCGTACCAGCTAATAGGATTGGGCAAAGGCTGGGTCCAATAATGATAGGTCAGGGCCGTCAAATTCGCCCATGCCGGGTCACGGCTCAATAATTTGACCATGCCGGACTCAAACATCAGCCTGAACAACAACCAGCGCAAAAGCCAAATCACCACCACAGATGGACGGACCCGCGCTTGAACATGCAGGCCCAAGGGCTTGGGGAACAAAAAAATCAGCAAGAATCCTGATTCCAGCAATAGATTGTCCCATTGAAAACCCAAAAAATCCTGGCCGGCAACAGTCAAGGAGAGATACAACAGCCACGCGCAAAAAGCATTCACGCCAGGGCAGACGCCGAACAATAATAAAATGGAACAAACGGCGCCGGCCCAGCATAAAAACATCAAAAATCCGTCGCTGTTGTTGAGCCAGCAAAGGGTGGGAAAGGCCCAATAGCGCCTGGCCCCCAGCGCCTGGTCTGCCAGGTGCAAAAAATCAGGGACCGGCATAATGCCATGACTGCCGATAAGGCCCAGGACCTGGACGCCCAGGGACCAAAAAGCCGCCAGATAAATCAAGGCCATCCAGCGGCTGAACATCCAGGCGGATATGAGCATGGGATCGTTGTTTAAACTTTAAGGCTGCGTTGAAGGTCTTCGACGTCTTTTTTGGCCTTCATGGGTGTGGTCTGAAAGATCTCGCAATAGACCTGGATGGCCAAATCCTTCTCCCCTTCCATCAGGAGATGGCGCACGTCGAACATGGTGGCGCGGCCCTGGGGAGGCAGCTTGCCGCTGCGCCGCGCCTGACGCTTGAAAAAGGCTTGATACACGTTCCACAGGACCAGGGACACGACCAAAACCACCAGGCCCGCATACGCAAAGACAATCATCATAGGGTTGATTCCTTGGCGAACTCTTCCACGACTTGTTTGACTTCCATTTCCGCCTTGTCGATCTTGGCCTTGCACATCTTGACCAGACTCACGGCCTCCTTCACCCGCAGGGACAATTCATCGACGTCGATATCATCGCTCTCGATCTTGCCGATGATCTCATCCAGGCGTTCCATGGCCTTGCTGTATTTCATCTCCGCCATCAATGGACCAGCTTTCTAATGTGCTGTGCAGGCTCCCATCTGCCAATTCCGTGGTCAGATGGGTCAAATTTTGGGCGTCCTGGACGCTACGCAGCAGCCTGCCTTGCCGGCCGCGCGTGATGCTGAAACCCCGCTTCAGGGTATTGTGGGGGTCAGCCATCTGCACCAATTGTTGATATTGGCCTATTTTAACCCTTGAATTTTGCAGGCGCAAATGAATATTTTTATTTAAGACTTCCCAGACTTCTGCCAGGGATTTGCCCGTATTTTTCAAGGCTTGAAGCGGGACCCGCTTCAGGGAGCCGTCCATCACAGCCAAACGCTGATGATGGCTCTTGATCAAGCGCAAGGTCTGGTTTTGAAGGACCAAGGCGCCTTCCTTAAGATGGGTACGCCGGCCCCGGATGGTGTTTTTAAGGGCCTCGTACAGTCGCGTTTGGCGGTCCTCAATGCCTTGGATAAACAATTTCAAACGTCCCACCAGGAATTCCGCGATGGCTGTGGGTGTTTTGGCAAAGGTATGGGCGGCCAAGTCCGTGACCGTGGTATTGATTTCATGGCCGATGCCGCTTAAAACCGGCACTGGACACCGGGCGATTTTCAAGGCGATTTTCTCGCTGTCAAAACAGCTTAATTCCGCGATGGAGCCGCCGCCGCGCGTGATCACGATCACGTCCACAGCCGCATTTTCTTCCAGGATTTCCATGGCCTTGATCACCGAGCCTTCGGCATTTTTTCCCTGCATGATGGAATCGATCAAAAAGACCTTAAACGCGTATCCGCTTTTTTTAAGGCCGGAGACAAAATCATGATAGGCCGCGGATTCATGGGAGGTGATAAGCCCAATATTTAAAATCACCTCCGGCAAGGACAGCTGTTTGTTTTTATCCAGGACCCCCTTTTGCTTTAACAAGGCGATCAGGCGCTGGCGGTCCTGGGCGATCTTGCCTAAAGTATGCACCGGATCAATGCTTTCCACGATCAGGCGCACCTGGCCGTGGCCGGGATAAAAATCCACCTTGCAGAGGAATTTGACTTCAATATCATCTTTCAGGGCAAAAGCGTTTTCCGCTTTTTTTAAAATGGCCTCGATCTTGGGCCTGGCCTGGGCAAAAATCACCAGGCCGATGCGGGCCATGATCTCGTTGGTGGCAGGGTCTTTTTCACACAATTCGAAAAACACGTGCTTTTTGTCCTTGCCGCGGTCATAGCCCTGGATCTCGCCGCAGACCCATACGGCCTGGGGAAAGCCGCTGTTTAAGACATCGCGGATAAAACGGTTCAACTCGGAAACGCTCAAAAAATCGCTGCTCATGCCTTGATCCATCCTAATTTGATCATTTCTTTTTCCAAATCCTGGCCTGCCGGGATGATCACCTCTTCCAAGGTTTTGAGTTTGACATCCAGTCCGTTTTTCATGGCGTGCAGTTTGCGGGCGTTCTCAGGATTTTTATGGTCCACATGCGACGTGTACCATTGCTCATAATCCTTGTAAGCTTTTAAAGAGGCGTTGAAATCTTCCAGACTTCTGGCATAGGCCAGGATCGATGCATGGCCCTGGATAAGCGGCAATGCCCTGACCTGCGGCCAGCATTCCATCAAAAATCCGTGGGTGATGAACTGGCGCTGGTCCATCACATAAAAGTATTCCAGGTTCTTCTCCATTTCCGCCAGGAAATCGAACAAGACCTTTCTTAAATCCTCATCCGCCGGTTTCTTTTTAAAAATCGAGAACATTCGCCTCCAAATAATGAATAACCGCCACAACCCCGGAGGTTGTGATGGTCAACCATCACAACCTCCGGGGTTGTGATGGTTTCCAAATAAACCTTGATTGAGATGAATGGCTAATATATGTTCGGCACAATCAGGGATTTTTCGCCAAATGTCGGCAAGGTTTTACGACAAATTTGTTCAAATACCAGTGCTACTATAAAACAAATTTGTCGTAAACCGCAGCCGACGGCGAAAATATCCCGTGCCGAACATATATTAGCCATTCATCTCCATCTCATACTTATTATCATCTAATTACCACGTCCAGAATTTAAATGATTTCATAGATACGGCCAGCTCATTCATATTGATAATCGGCAGAATGCTCGAATAATCATCGCTCCAGGCGCGGCTCAAATATTTCGGGTCCACGGCCAAGGGCTGCCAGCCTTCCTTGGAAAGCATATTAAAAAATCTCTCCTCATCCCAGGTCAGCACCACCCAAATGGCCCGCATATTGACCCCTCCGTCCTTTACATCCTTGATGGCCGCGTAGGCGCCGCTGTCCATGGCCATTTTAGCCAAGACCGGCTCCAAATTCAAATACCGGTTGGTAATGTGAAAAGCAATGCCGCCGCGGGGCGCTAATTTGCGCCGGTATTCTTCCAGCACATCCTTGTTCACCAGATGGGTGGGGATCGCGTCTCCGCTGAAAGCATCAATGGCCAAAAGATCATACGCGCCGTCAGCCGCGTTCTTTAAAGAAAGCCTGGCATCACCGAGTATGACATTGACGTTCCCCGGCGCCTCGGCCATGTACCAAAAATAGGTGGAGGCCAGATGCTTGACATCCTGGTCCAATTCATAAAAATCAACCGGACAGTTGAGCTTGGCATACATGGACAAGGTCCCGGCGCCCAGGCCCACCACAGCCAGGTGCCTGGCTTGAAAGGTATCGTCGATAAGCAGGCTCCCGATGGCGGAAACCGGACTGTAATAGCCCAAGGGGATCCGGTGCTTGGCCTGGTCCACAAATTCAACTCCGTGCAGGGTGGTGCCGTGCACCAGGGCCCGCAAGCCGTTGCTTTTATCATAGACCTCGTAGATGCCGTAATAATTCCTTTTCTTGACGATGAAATGGGCATTTTGCCAGACGGATTCCAGATAAGGCGTAAGCAAAATGAGGCCAAAGAGCACAGGCACCAAAATTCTTTTGGAACGGGAAAGGCCGCCAAAAGCAAAACCCACACCGGCCCATAATAAAACAAAAGACCACAGATGATACCCTTTCACGAGCTGGGGCCAGATCAAGAAAGCAGAGAGCACGACCGCTGTCCAAAACGCCATGCTCCACCACGAGGCACGGCGGCCAGAAGACGGAAGCATCAAGGCTGTCAGCCAAAGCCCGGCCAAATACTCCATCAGCGTATTGGAAATCAAGGGAATGATCCAGCTGGTCAGCATGCCGCCGATGAATCCCCCTAAGGAAATCATCACATAGAACAAGGTCATGGCGTTGGCCTGGTTAGGTTTGGAATTGATCAGGCTCTGCTGGGTAAACATGCAGATCCAAAACAATAAGCCGCAATAAATCAAAATGTCCAAAGGCACGGGCAGATAATGTTTCAAGGGCAGAAAATACATCAAGGCTGCCCAGCCGATCACCCCGCCGATAAAACGGCTGATCCAGGAAGGGCACCACGGCTTTTTCTTGAAATTCAGGACAAAGGCCATCAAATAAATGCCCAGCGGAAACACCCACAGCAAGGGCACCGGCGCCACCTCATAGGTCATGATATTGGTGACGGACATAAACATCATCACACCCGCAGCACCCAAACAGAGCCATCGCAAAATCGGTTGAGGACCCTGCTGATCATTCTCCCCCGCACCCTCAGCCCGGGGTGCGGCCTTGGTCTTGATGAGCAGCCAGGCTGCAACATGGGCCAAGACCAAAAGCAGATACAGGGCCCGCCAGATCTGCCATTGCTGGGAAACGGCCAAATATTTCTCAAAAACAAAAGGATAGGTCAACAAGCCCGCAAAAGACCCCAGATTGGAGACCGCGTAAAGCTGATAAGGGTCCTGGCGGCCCTTGATTTGAGACGAGGCCAGCCAGCTTTGAGTGACCAGGCTCATGGTGGCCAGCGCAAAAAATACCGGCCCGATGGTTAGCAACAGGCGCGCGAATATGTCCAATACCAGCGGCAAGGACAAGGACGCGAAAGACAGATGAAAATTACGGACAGGAAAAAATAAAAACGGAAAGAACAAAAGGCAGGAATGCAGCCTTAAATAAACAGGCATGCCCCATCGCTGGATGCCTGCATGGGCAAACACATAGGCCGCCAGCAAAATAGCCTGAAAAAAAACCAGACAGGCGCCCCAGACCAAATAAGATCCGCCGTAATGGGGAAGAAAGGACTTGGCGATGATGAGCTCAATTTGAAACATCAGGAAGGCCGCCAGGAAGGTCAGGATTTTGAGCAAAACCATGCGCACATATTAAATCTAAATGAAAAATTTGTCATGGAAAATATGAATAAATGGGGCCCGGCCTCCCCTTTTATGTTAAAATCCCTGCATGAAAATCGCCCGACGGCCGGCCCAACGCCGCTTGCGCACCAAAATCATCAGGTCCATCGGTCAAATTTCGGCCTCGGAATGGAACAAGGTCTTTCCCCCGGTGATGGTCGGCTATGGCTTTTTCAAGAGCCTGGATGAATCCTCTTTCGACCAATTTGATTTTTACTATTGCCTGGTTTATGAGGGCCGGGAGCTCGTCGGCGCTGCCCCTTGCTTTAGCCTGGACTATTCCCTGGATACCAGCCTCAGCGGCCCTTGGCGCCGCTTGACCAACGCGATCACAAAAATTTTTCCCAAAATTTTCAGCCTCAAGGCCTTTGTCTGCGGCGTTCCCATGGATAACGGCCATATCGGCCTCAAAAAAAACAGGGAAGCTGAAATTTTGGAGGCCCTCGAGCAGCGCATGGAAGCCATGGCCCGCAAATTGCGCGCGCCCTTCATGGCCTTCAAAGATTTTGACCAAGGCTATGACCGGCTCTTTGAGGGCCTGCTGCGCAATCATTATCTCAAAATGGATTATCTGCCTTCAACCAGAATGAAGCTGGATTTCACTAATTTCGAAGGCTATCTAAAAAAATTAAGCGGCGCTTCCCGCTATGATTTTCGCAGAAAACTCAAAAAAGCCGGCACCATCAAGATCGCCTCGAGCATCGTGGATGCCCTGGATGAAGAGACCCTCGAGGAGGCCTACGGCCTCTACCTTCAAATGGTCAAGACCCACGATATGGGCTTTGAAATCGTGCCCAAAGAATTTTTCCGCGCCATCGCCCGCCATATGCCCCAAGAAACCAAATTCTTCCTTTGGCGCATCAACGGCCGCCTGGCGGCTTTCGTCTTTTGCCTGGTGTCCAAGGACCTTTTGATGGATTATTACATCGGCCTGGATGGGCCCCTGGCCCGTGAATACCATTTGTATTTTGTCAAATTCAAGGACGTGGTGGAATGGTGTTTGAGCCGAGGCATCAAGACCTATGAAATGGGCACCACGGGTTACGAGCCCAAACGCAGGCTCAAATTTGAATTCGTGCCGTCCTATCTGTATGTCAAGGCCAGGCACCGCTGGCTTCATCCGGTCTTGAAGCTGTTGCATGCCCTGCTGAAATTCGAAAACACGGACCCCGAACTGCGACGATGGAAAAAATCCCTCAAATAAACCAGGTGCCGCTGAAACTGTTTTTGTTGATCTCGCTCAATGACCTGATCGACACCGCGTCCCAAATCCTGATGAAAAAAGGCCTGGGCTCGGCGGACATCAACAGCGCCCTCGGGTTTTGCGCGTATTTGGTCGATTTTGCGCATCCCGGCCTGGTCTTTTTTTGGCTGGGCCTGGCGGTCTGGGTGTCGAATTTCTTCCTTTGGATGTTCATTCTCTCCAAAACCGATTTAAGCATCGCCATGCCCCTGGCGAGCATCAGCTATATCCTGGTCCCTTGCGCGGCGATGGTATTTTTGCATGAAGGGATCCCCCCTCTGCGCTGGGCAGGCCTGGCCCTGATTGTGGCCGGGATTTATTATGTGTCCCAAAGTAAACCCACGTCCCGGAGGCAGGCATGAAAAAGACCCTTATGCTTGTCCTGATCACGGAACTCTGGATGACCATCGCCCAAATCTGCTTTAAAAAAAGCGCCAATCATTTGAGTCTCGAGGCCAAGGATCCCCGGCAATGGGTGGCGGCACTGTTGAAGGCCGTGCTTCAAACGCCGCTGTTATGGGCCGGGATAGCCTTGATGCTCGGGGGGATGCTGTTCTGGTTTGCAGCGCTTTCGAGCGGAGATTTAAGTTTTGTTTATCTGCTGGGCAGTGTGCAGTACGTCATCATGCTGGCTTTCGCCCGGTGGTTTCTCAAGGAAGACATCAACGCCGGCAAACTCATCGGGACCCTGCTCATCACCCTGGGGATCATCCTCACAGCAATCAGCAAGTAACCTCCACAACCCCCGGGGTTATGATGGTTGACCATCACAACCCCGGGGGTTGTGATGGTCATCAAGAAAGGTGTACCTTCTGCTCAAAGGCTGTTACATCGACACAGATTTTTTGAGCTGCGCAGGGCCAGATTTTCAAAGACTTACCGTCAGGCCCTGTGGCGGATTTAAACACAACGCCATCGGGCAATCGGACTACAACCGTCAAAGGCTGGCCCAAGATTCCTCCCTGGGCATGATGTAAAATAAAATCCAGGCCGCCGGCGCCGGCGGAAAGGACCTCGATCTTGGTATGGGCTTTCAAGGCAAGGTATTCAAAGACATGGGAAAAGGTCTCGCACCAAACCTTTTCCTGCGGCCCGTTGCTATAGGCCAGGTGATGTTCCAAAAAATCC
>CAZACW010000041.1:0-20076 GCA_964483785.1 uncultured Planctomycetales bacterium | reverse complement strand
GACCAACGCCCGCACGCGCAAAGGCAAAAAGCCCGTCGTCGGACATATCATCAAGAAAGAAGCAGCCCCAGCGGCCAAGAAGCCGGCTGGCGGTTAAAGGACATTATGGCCAACAAACCAGCGGAACAACAGAAGCCAGACCAAAACCAGGCCGTCAAAAAGGCCGCGAAAGCCAAAAAGAAAAACCTCAAAGGGGTCACTTCGGGGCTTGCGACCATCCAGGCCTCATTCAACAATACGATCATCACCATCACGGACAAGCAGGGCAATACCATCACCTGGGCTTCGCCGGGCCTGGTGGGCTTCCACGGGTCCAAGAAATCCACCCCTTTTGCCGCCCAGATCGCCGCGACCGATGCGGCCCGCAGGGCCAAGGAATTGGGGCTGATGAACGTCGATGTATTTGTCAAGGGCCCTGGTTCGGGACGCGAATCCGCGATCCGCGCGCTGGTGGCCGCTGGTTTGCATGTGACTTCCATCAAGGACGTGACGCCGATCCCGCACAACGGGTGCCGCTCACGCAAGAAAAGAAGAGTGTAGGGCAGGGGCCGCTGGCCGCTGTTTCATAAGGCATCAAAATTTGAAAGGATTTGACGATGGGTCGTGATTTAGGGCCGGATTGCCGTCTTTGCCGGCGCGAAGGCGAAAAGCTTTTTTTGAAAGGGGCCCGCTGCTACACGCATAAATGCGCCGTGGCCCGCCGGGAATTTGCGCCCGGCCAGCATGGCTTGAAAAAGGCCAAGCTCTCCAACTTCGGGGTGCAGCTGCGCGAAAAGCAGAAGATCAAGCGCATTTACGGGGTCCTGGAGACGCAATTCCGCAATTATTTTTTGAAGGCCACGGCCACCAAGGGCGTGACCGGCCATATCCTGCTGCAGTTTTTGGAAAGGCGCTTGGACAGCGTGCTGTTTAATGCCGGCTTTGCCAAGTCGCGCACCGACGGGCGCCAGATCGTCAGCCACAACCATGTCTGGGTCAACAACCGCCGCGTCAACATCGCTTCCTACTTAGTCAAGCCCAATGATTTGGTCGAAATCAAGACCGACGGCAAGACCATGAACGCAATCAAGAACAATGTGGAGACCACGAAGGAACGCAAGGTCCCGGGCTGGCTGGAGGCGGACGGCGCCAATCTGAAGATCAAGGTCATCCGCGTCCCGCTGCGCGAGGATGTCAGCTATCAGGTCAACGAACAGCTCGTCGTCGAGTTGTATTCAAGATAACACTACGGAGGGTAATCACATGGGTGTCAAATGGCGCGATTTTCAAATGCCGAAGAGATTGGACTGCGAAGAATCCAGCTATACGAACACGTACGGCAAGTTTGTGGCTGAGCCTTTCGAGCGCGGGTATGGCGTGACCTTGGGCAATTCCTTAAGGCGGATTTTGCTCTCCTCCATCGAAGGCAGTGCCGTCACCTCGATCCGCATCGAAGGCGTTTCGCATGAGTTTTCCACCATGACCGGCGTCATGGAATCCGTGATGGAGATTGTCCTAAACATCAAAGGCCTGGTCGTGCGTTCCCATTCCAAGGCCCCGAAGACGGTCTTTATCAAGGCCAATAAAAAAGGCGAGCTCAAGGCCAAGGACATCATCTCCGATGAGGTCATCGAAATTTTAAACCCCGACCATCATTTACTGACCCTGACCCAGGACATTCCGTTTAACATGGAGCTGGAAATTTCCCGCGGCCGCGGCTATGTGCCGGCGGAGCAGAACAAAAAGGAAGGGGCCCCGGTGGGCACCATCGTCGTGGATTCCATTTTTACGCCCATCGTCAAGATCAATTTCACCGTGGAAAACACCCGCGTGGGCCAGCGCACCGATTATGACCGCCTGCTGGTCGAAATTTTTACCAACGGCGCCATCAATCCCAAGGAAGCGCTGTTGTACGGGGCCAATATTCTCCAGCGCCACCTGGACGTGTTTGTGGCCTACGGCCAATTGCCGGAGGAAGAGGAGCAGGAAGAGGAAGTGTCCGCCGAAGAAGAGGCCTTGTACACCAAGCTGCGCCTGCCGATTTCCGAGCTGGAATTGTCCGTGCGCTCCTCCAATTGCCTCAAGGACGCCAATATCAAGACCATCGGCGATCTGGTCCGCCGCCAGGAACCGGAATTGCTGGAATTCCGCAATTTCGGCAAGAAATCCCTGACGGAAATCCAGGACATTCTCAAGGCCATGGGCCTGAATCTGGGCATGAAGGTGGACACCAAAAAATTAAGGGTCAAGTAATATGAGACACGCAAAAGCCGGCAACCGTTTAAGCCGCAATCAAAGTTTAAGAAAGGCCACCTTGCGCGATCTGGCCAAGGCCGCCTTGGTCCAAGAGCGCATTTGCACCACCCGTGCCAAGGCCAAGGAAGCCCGCAAGCTCATCGAAAAATTGATCACGCTGGGCAAGAAGGACACCCTGGCTGCGCGCCGCCGGGCTTTTGCGATTTTGTGCGACCATGCGCTCGTTTCGAGATTATTCGGCCAGACCGCCCCGCGTTTTAAGTCCCGCAACGGCGGCTATACGCGCATCATCCCCTATGTCCAGCGCGGGGGAGACAATGCCCAGCTGGCCTTTTTGGAATTGACGGAAAAAAGCAGGGTGATCATCACCAATTTGAAACCAGCCAAGGCCGAAAAAGAAAAAGCGGCAGGGGACGCCGGCAAGGTGACCGACGCCGAGACCCAGCCCGTGGCTCCGGCTGCCGGCGGCGCAGGTCCGGCGCACTCCAAAGCAGACCTTAAAACCACGCCCAAGGCCGCGGCCAAGCCCACCGGTGTCAGGAAGCTCTTTCAGCGCAAGACCGGCGGGGAATAAAAAACTGGGACACATTAAATTATTTTAAGAGATTTCCTGAAAATGTAATGTGTCCCGGTTTCCCGTCTTAAGAGATTTCCAGAAAATGTAATGTGTCCCAGTTTTTAAGCCTTCCGTCCCGGAAGGCTTTTTCATTTCAATGTAAAAAATGGCAATATTTCTTAAAATATTGCATACTTGTATCTAAATACTGCCCCCCGGGGCTGTGGGGGTTACCTCCACAACCCCGGGGGTTGAGGTGGTACATATGTGGAAAAAGACGGTCATTTTTACAATATTGGCTTTTACCCTGGATGTTGCAGGCCCTTTGCCCGCGGCCCAAGGCCAGCTTGCCTCGCCTTCAGGCGGGGAATTCGTTTTGCCGGCACCCGGGACCATGGTCGCGTTAAGCCCTGCTTTTAATCCACCGATTCTTAAAGGCCTTAAAGTCCATCCAGATAATCCTTTTCGTTTCGATTTTATCTTAGACCAAGGTGATCAATCCTCCCGTCAAAGCGCTGCCCAAGAATCCTTAAAAGAACAATCCACCAAACTGATCAAATATTTTTTAGCCTCATTGACCATACCTGAGAAAGACTTGTGGGTGAATCTATCTCCTTATGAGAAGAACAGAATTATCCCCGATGCCTTTGGTAAGACAGAGATGGGCCGCGATTTGCTGGCCGAAGACTACATGCTCAAGCAAATAACATCGAGCTTGATTTATCCAGAAGGGGAGACAGGGAAGAAGTTTTGGAAGGAGGTGTATGCCCAAGCGGCTAAGAGATTTGGTACAACCAATATACCGGTAAATACGTTTAACAAGGTCTGGATCGTGCCTGAGAAGGCAGTGGTGTATGAAAACGCGAAAGCGGGAACGGCCTATGTGGTGGAATCCAAGCTTAAGGTCATGTTGGAAGAAGATTATTTATCGAAAGCCAAGCACGGGGATGTTGGGGTCCTGCCCTCGGGTATTTCTGTTTCGCAAAATGGGGACAGTCCCCCGGTAAACAATGATAAGGGGACAGTCCCCATTTTGAAGGACCCCAACATCCGCGTGATGGGCTCGCAAATGATCCGTGAGATTGTCATTCCTGAATTGACGAAAGAAGTTAATACCGGAGTCAACTTCGCCCAGCTTCGTCAGGTCTATAACAGCTTGATCTTAGCTACTTGGTACAAGAAGAAGATCAAGGACAGCATACTGACTGCCGTATATGCTAACAAGAACAAAATCCAAGGAATAACCATCACAACCCCGGGGGTTGTGGAGGTTATTTATCAGCGGTACCTGCAAGCCTTCAAGAAAGGTGTGTTTAATTATATAAAGGAAGACGAAAATCCTTTGGCTCAAGCTTTGCAGAGCAAGAATCAGGGAATGTTCCCAAGAAAATATTTCTCCGGCGGGGCGACCTTCCTCAATACCCGCCTCGACTTTGCCATGGCTGATCAAGTGCCTTCAAATCCTCAGCATATTTTTCAAGAAACAGTTGAATTAAGCGCGTCGGATACGGCCAGTAAGGCCATGCTGGCAAGGCGTTCGGCCCAGGATTTTGCTGAAGACGCTTATCTGGCGTTTTTGGAATATCTTAAACATTATGAATTCAGCTTTACAGGGCCGCAGGATAAGGGCCGATGGGTTGAGCTTATTGAGGATTCAGGCATTTCCATCTCAAAAAGAGAAAAAGGGCTGATGGCAGACATGGCTGTTGACAATTATGCCATTGCCCAGACCTCTTCTTTAGAGGGGGACGGCAATCTTTTGGACACCATGTATAAAAATGCCTTGACTCCTTGGCAGGTTCTTTATAGAAGTGTTTTCCCTCATGAGGCATTTGATATTATGGATCCGGAGATATTCAGATATTATGAAAGCATCAGGAGGGTCGTTAATCCAGAGAACAAGGAGCTCAGTGTTTTCTACGGCGGATCCGGAGTGGACATCACCAACGTGCTGACAGCCACCCATGCAACGCGCATTTACATGGTGGACAGGTTCAGGGGCATCTCTCAGCCTGAAAGAATGATCGATGCGCATTCTTTCTCGTCGTTTTTGGATCAATATTGGGACGGTCCTTATATGGCAGATGGCGGCCCTGTCAGAGAGCTCTATCGACAAGAAAAGCTCCGAGAAGGCTTTGCCGGGTTAGGAGATAAATTTTACCATAACCGCGAATTTTATTATGACTGTCTGGTCGCGGAATTGAAATCCCTTGGCTTGCGGCGCGAGGACATCCGTGTTGAGACCCAAGACGGTAGTTTGGTCCTGAAATTTAACAGCCCGATATTGGGTTTGCCGGCAAGAGAATACTCCATTTATTTTGTCCATACCGATGAGCTCACCAGTCCGCAAATCTACAGCCCTTTGCTGCGTTCCATTTTAAAAATGGGATTTGACATTTATTTTCAAAATGCCGGTTTTGATCTGCCCTTAAATTATCCAAAATTTATCCATGTGATCGCAAGCGCCATTAAAAAAGGCGGGTATCTTATCACGGACGATCGTTCCGTCAATCTCAATGCCGCGCGAGAATTCCTATCATCTCCTCTTCCCATTTTACAACGGTATTTTCGGATGCGCAGTGTTGCCCTGCCAAGGTCCATTCAATTTTGGGAAGACAGGCGTTCTGGTCCTGGCGGGAAGGATTACGGAGTCAGGAGTTACGGGATCTTAAAGGGAGTCTTGCAAAAGACAGGAGACAAAATTTTGATTGTCCGTTCAAGGCCCGATTCCGTCTTGCAAACAATGACTCCAGCGCTTGCGGCGGCGCAAATGCTTGAGGCAGAACAGGTGGATTGGGCTCGTATGACCTACCAAGGGCTCGCGGATTTGAAAAGGAAGATCTATTTCAGATTGCTGGACCAATTCGGCATCAAGCCTTATCCCGCAACGGTCCGGTTAATGCGTGACTTTAAATCCCATGCCCTCGTCAATTTGGTCGGCTCCGGCGCTTCCAAGGTGAGGGAGGCCTTGACCACGATGAAGATCAGCGGCTTGGTGGACGGTATTATCGACGGAGATGATGTTTGGGACGGCCGTGTTGAAGGCAAACCCAGCGGGAGATTCTTTAACAAGCTTGCCCTCGACAACGGGGTTGATCCTTCCAGGTGCGTTGTCTTTGGGGATGCTGAAGCGGATATGCAGGCGGCTTTGGCCGCCGGCATTCCCTTAAGAATCGCTTTGAATAGGACAAATGAGGCGGCGAAACTGACGGCAGCGGGTGCCAACGAAGTTTTTGAAGACGTCGGTGGTTTGACGGTCGAAAACATCCAAAGATTGTATCAAGTGCACGGCGGCCAAGACCGAATGCAAGCGGCGATTTTCGATTTTGACGGTGTGATCGGCGCTACAATCCCGCTTCATTGGGCGGCCTGGAAAACCGTCCTGGATGCCTTTTTTGAGTTTCGCGCCGCGCATTTAAACCAGCCGCTGTCGGCCTTCACGCCGCAGGATGAAAGGATCATGGGCGGCAGAACAGGCTTTGACGGCGTAAAGCTTGTTTTGAACGGCAAGGGGATCCAACTGCCGGATGCAGCGATGATTTTTACGTTAAGGAAGCCGGAAGGAAGAGGCTTGACCGATTTACCGGAAGAGAAAAGAAAGGAATTATTGAGCGCTCGCTCCCAACGGAGATTTTATAGACGTGCCGAAGGTAATATTATTTATATCGAGGGATATGGTCCACGCGTTCATAACAGCTTTTGGGGAAAAATGTATTTACGGTATGCGAAGCCTGAAGGTGTTTATTTGAGTTACGTTTCCAGCTATAAATTTGTTTTGCATGAAGTGGCCAATAAGGTCATAGACCTGACTCCACCCGGCGGACGAGTATTGTCCGAAGGGGAAGGGCCAGGGGATTTGGCCTCATTGTTAGTGCATAGAGGAATATCCGTTGACAGCATCGATATCAGCAGAGAAATGACCAAAAAAGCCAGATACTTTGGTATCAGCCAAATCGTTGCCGACAGCCGGGCTTTACCCTATCCGGACCATTATTTTGATACAGTCGTGTTTAACGAATCCATAGGGGCCATGGAACTTGATGAAGTGTTCAAAGAAGCGTTTCGAGTATTGAATCCCGGCGGGAAGCTGATCATCACACATTACCGCCGTAAAAATAACATGGATTTGAAAGAGTGGTCCTCGTTGACGCATTATTTGATGTATACAGAAAATGAGATTAATGAAGCCCTCGCCAAAGCCGGTTTTCAACTTTCTGGAAAACCTCAGATCATCAAAAGAGCAGTCCCTATTTTAAATATCAGGTTCGGTGTCCTGATGTATGTCATTTCAGCCCAAAAGCCGGACTCAGCCATGACGGCTGAAACATTCATGGACAATCTCGGTCCGTTGCTGCCGCAGCGGGGTGCGGATGATCCGTTTATTGTCTTACAACATCAATATGAACTATGGCGAAAGTTGCTGGATCTGCCCAGGGAAGATTTTATCCAGGCCGGCGATGTCCATGCCTTTGCCCGGACCTTGGACAAACTTTGGCGCGACAAAGGGTTTGAAGAGAGATTCGGATCGATCACAACCATTTTGACCCATATCATGGCCTCTTACCTGGAGAAAGATACAAACCAGGTCAAGGAGAATTATCAATGGCTCACTCATTTTCAAGAGGCGGTCGGTCAGGAAGACAAGATGCTGGCCTTATGGTCTACGATTGTTGGAATTGTCATTCATGTAAGGGTCGAGGGGCGGCACGAAGAGAGTTTGGACAATGATTTTTTGATTGGTGAGAATGACCATAGCTTGGGCATCCTGCATAAGTATATTTTAGAACTGCTGTCTCACCCGTCCAAAGATGAGGATATTTTTGAACAGTCCGTTAGAGGTCAAGACGACGCTGTCAGGATCAAGAAGGAAGATGTGCTGCTGTGGGGACTGGTCATGGGACTTGATCCAACCATCCATGCCTTTGATGAAAAAATAAAAGTCAGTGATGTCAATCCGTCCGAAATCGCTCAAAGGATGACGGCGGCCAAGGAACGCATCCTGGGAAATCAAAAATTTCAGGAAGAGCTGCAAAAGGCCGGGTTTGGCCTGCAAGATGCGGAAAGCTTGATCAAAAAAGCCCTGCAGATCACGGATGAAGAATGGGAAGCCAGGCATTTAAGTTCACCTTATCGGTTTGTCATGACCTGGGCCTTTATCAAGGACATTTTCAATCAGAGAGGGTTTATTGATGATCAAGCATGGATAAAATATCCCATCAAAAACAAATTCATTTTATTTGCCTTAGATAAGCATTATCTTCCTGATTTTGAATTGAAAGGAGATTGGATGGCTGAGGACGATGATGATGTTCCAACCCTTAAGGACATCTTTCAGGTGTACGACCCTTATGATCCTGCATCAGACGGTTATAATATCGGCCTGCAATTTTATAATGACAATTTGAGGCCGGCCTATGCAAGGACTTACGGCACCGGTCCAACAGATCATCCGGATGCCATGCTTGTATCGGCTGAAGTGGCGGCCGGCAAGGTGCAAAGGGCCAAACCCGCTCAAATGGCAGAATCGAGTGTGCAGTCCCAGGAGGATTTGATCAGGACCAAACAAAGAATAGTCAGGCAGCGTTGGGAAAGCGGGGAGGTGGCAGGTTTTGATGATATTGTGCGTTTAATCCGGGGACTGTATAGGCTTAAAATTCCGACGGCCGTCGGCACTTCCAGCAGTTCTGCCTCTCTGGTATTGAATGGAATAGGTGTCAGGCGCTTTTTTAAGACCGTTTTAGACGGTCAAAGCGTCAGAAAAGAGCTGCGCAAGCCCAATCCTTATTTTTACAGAAAAACTGCTTTTGACATGGGGTTCAAAGAAAATGATTTGCCCCGCATCGTGGTGGTTGAAGATTCCTTGCCTGGGGCTGCTTCCGCGCTTGAGGGCGGATTCGGTTTTGTGGTGGGTGTGGCCAGAACCAAGAACGCCGAGTTGAGATTAAAGAGACTTTCTAAAAACGGCAGGAAACTGGATTTGGTGCTCACCGAGCGGCCATTGGCCCGTTTGACACCGCAGATGCTGCAGACCTTGTTCCTTCGGGCAACGCAAAAGACTATGCTCGCCGTCATCTTCGACATGGACGGCGTCATCAGCGACACGGAAAGGGACAATTTCGAATCATGGAAAATTGTTTATGAATATTTTTTGCATCAAGTGGGCCGGGATGATTGGATGAAGAGATATGACTGGGATTATTATGAGAAACATTTTTCCGGTAAACCCTCGGATGCCATTGTGAAGGAGTTTTTAAGGCTGACAGGCATCAATCTGCCGGCTCAAAGAGGGGAGCCATTATCGGAAGAACGCATCATCGGCTTGGCGGATGCCGTGGTCAAGGCAGGAAATGCCGCAATGTCGTCAAATATTTCAGCCCAAGGCCAGGCCGGCCCTGAAATCGGCATCAAGCAGAATCGGGCTGACATTGAAAGGGTGATTGACCATTGGATGCCTCAAAAGCCAAAGCCCAGTTTCTCAAAAGACATGTGGCTGGAAGCGTTGCGTGTTGCTCAAGAACCAACATTATTTTTTATTGGTCCTGAAGAAGCGCCCCTGGCCATTTATCTCTTTTCTAAAGAACCGAAAGAGACCTTGATTAGCAGGGCTTACTTTCAATCCAGCACCGATGCCATTATTGCAGCCAAGGCAATCCCGTCAGACCATGTTTATTACGGGATGTTAATGGAGAGTGTCGGACAAAGACAAGGGTATGGCCGCAGATTATTAATGAAATTTGTCCAGGATTACGGCCCGGCCAATTATTTGGTGGGCGAGGTGAATTATTCCGGCGCCATGGGCCCGGAAGCTGCCACAAGTGGGAGAAATCAGCATGAAGCGTATGATTTTAAAAATATTGGAGGGAATATTTACTTAAGGCCGCCGGGGCCGTTTAAAATCGACGCCGCATATCCTCAAGAAAATCCTGACACAGCGATGATTGGAAAAATCATTTTACCTCAGCCTTTGGCATTTAATATTCATCAGATAGCATCGGACATACAGCTTAGACAGCTTAAAGAGACCCAGGACGATCAAGGTAACGATAGCATAGAGACTTCAGACGGGAGGGTCATTGTCAGGTTCAATGACCCTGTCGTGGAAACAGTGGACGGCGTGGACGTCAAAAAATACCATTCGATCGAATCCTCTTTGACGCGGGAGGAATTAAGGCAATTACTGCCGCCTTATTATGAAATATTTGATGATCTTTTAAGTTTGGCGTATTTCTTTGGGCTCAGCGATCTTCATAATGAGGCCGATGGGGTTGAACTTATCCCTTTCAATGACCCCCATCTTTATCCTGTGGCCCGAGAAGATGAGGATGGCATCCATGTCGGTTATGATTACATAGCCCTTTTTGAGCAGGGCAAATTTGCCAAGCCGATCATGACACATGGGGTTGGTTCCTGTACGTCGGTGTCCATCAAGGCGGAGAAAGGGGGCAAAATTTACCATGGACTGGTGCATATTTTTCTCGGCGAGGACAAGCATCAAACCCATCGCTTGGCGGATTATTTGATCAAGGTCAACCGTTTGATGCAAGAGCGCGGGTTCAGGGCCGAATCTTACGTGGTCGATTATAGAAATACGACCTACCCGGCTCATGCCATGGATGATTTAGAAAAGGATGTGCATAAGGAATTGGACAGGGAAGGTCTCATCATCACCTTTCATCGCCGTTTTCGGCATACGGCAGAACAGGTCGTGGACGTGATCGTTACGGACACGGGAACAAGTTTCCATTACAGCGACCGCTATGTCCCTGGAACAATCAGGAAGGTCGGCATCGTCAAATATGATTGGCAGGGCAACGCAATCCCCATGGATTCTGCCATGACGCATATGCCGCGATTCTCTAATGCAACCGTGACAACAACCCCAGGTCCGGACCTGGCCCAGATTGCATCTGTCACAGACAAAAGAACCATCCGGCGCATCATCAATGCCTGGGCTCCTGTCGGCAAGAAAAGACTATTTCCGCGTTCACAATTATTGTCGGAATTGGCCGAACCGAGAAGGGCTGAGCTCTGGTATGCCGGAACGCCTGTAAATCCTCAGGCTATTTTGATGGCCAGCAGGGTCAGATATAAAAGGAAGAATTTTTGGCATATACTTTTTGTCGAGAACAGCGCTCCTCAGCAATTATATGGATTAAGATTAATGAGGACCTTTGTGGACAAGTACCATGATCAAAATTTGATGTTGTTTGTTGTCGTCGATTCCCCATTATGGATGACATACCTTCAGCGCCTTGGATTTGGGCCAAGAGATCCTGATTCAAATTTTAATTTTCGTCTTGCCGATCAAGCTCAAACCGTGCATAGGGGCGGTATTGACCTGACTTCAGTCAAAGTGGGGGCCAATGTCAGCGGTATTCAATTTCATCTGGACCCTGCCCAAATTGCCCGATTGCAAAAAGTCCCAGGTTTTGTCCCTGTGATTATCCGCATCCGGCCTCTTCTTAATCTCCGCCGCTTTTTAGGCTGCGACTAAACCATCACAACCCCCGGGGTTGTGATGGTAAGTACATGTTTGACTTCCCCCTCTAAATTCTATATAATGCCCCTTTAAAGACAGTAATATTAATTTTATTTAAATATGGCGGTTTATGATGGAACTTGATGAAAATAAAAGTGTTAGGATAAAAAAGCTCGAGGCGTTAAGGGCCAAGGGTGTAGATGCCTATGCCCAGCGATTTATACGTTCCCACGCGATCGCCGATATCCTGAAAGATTTTAAAGAAGGGGTCAAGGTGGTGACAGCCGGACGCATCATGGCCAACCGCGACCAGGGCAAGGTGCATTTTATGGACCTGATGGACCAGACCGGCCGCATCCAGCTCTTTGTGAAGGCGGACAATATCGGCCAGGACGCCTACGCCATGCTTAAAGACCTGGACCTCGGCGATATCATCGGCGTTGAAGGCGAGACCTTTAAGACCAAGACCGGCCAGGACAGCGTCCGTGTCACCAAATACCAGGTGCTCTCCAAATCCCTGCAAACCATGCCGGAAAAATGGCACGGCTTGAAAGACGTGGACATCCGCTACCGCCAGCGCTATGTGGACTTGATCGCCAATCCGCAGGTGCGCGACGTGTTCATCCGGCGCAGCCATATCATTTCCTATGTGCGTTCGTTCCTCGACGGCAAGGGGTTTTTGGAAGTGGAAACGCCCATGCTTCAGCCCATGGCCGGAGGGGCGCGCGGCAAGCCGTTTAAATCCAAACATAACGCGCTGGACATGGATGTGTATCTGCGCATCGCGCCGGAGCTATATTTGAAACGATTGCTGGTCGGCGGCCTGGAAAAGGTCTACGAGATCAACCGCAATTTTCGCAATGAGGGGATTTCCACCCGGCATAATCCGGAATTCACCATGCTCGAGGTGTACCAGTCCTACGGCAATTTTGAGGACATGATGCAGATCACCGAGGAGCTGATCAGTTCCCTGGTGTATAAACTGCATGGGACGTACCGCATTCAATACCAGGGCCAGGACATTGATTTTTCGCCCCCCTGGGAGCGCCGGTCCTTTGCCAAGGTGGTCAAGGAGCATTTTGACATCAACCCTGAGGACTCGGCAGAGGCGATGCTGGCCAAGGTCAAGGTCAGGCGCTCGGGCCATGTCAAGATCGAGCGCCTGACCCGCTCCGCCATCATGAAGATCGTCGAGGAATTTCTGGACGAGAAAGCCACGGCCAACCCGGTCTTCATGCTGGATTATTTTACCTTTTTATCGCCCCTGGCCAAGGCCAGGCCGGACAATCCGGCCGTGGCCCAGCGTTTCGAGTTTTTCATCGCCGGCATGGAGGTGGGCAATGCCTATTCCGAGCTTAATGATCCCCAGGAACAGCATCAGCGCCTCATCGCGGATTTGGAGGATGACACGGAAACCGGCAACCGCGTTATCGATGAGGATTTTGTGCGGGCCCTGGAATACGGCATGCCGCCGGCCGGGGGATTGGGCATCGGCATTGACCGCTTGGTCATGCTGTTGACGGATTCAGCCTCGATTAGGGACGTGATTTTATTTCCCCTGCTTAAACCCGAACATTAGACCTAAAGCTGACCTGGGACAGGCCTCTATGAATTTTGAATGGTGGTTGACCTTAAGGTATCTTACGGCCAAAAAAGACAAATTTTTGGCGGTGATCAATGTGGTGGCCGTGGCCGGCATTGCCATCGGCGTCATGGCCCTGATCGTTGTCATCGGCGTCATGACCGGCTTTGACCATGACCTGCGCGAAAAAATCATGGGCGCCAACGCGCATGTCTTTGTGGAACGCGAGACCGGCATCAAAAAATACATCCAGCTTAATGACCGCCTAAAAAACATGCCGGGCATTCTGGCCACAACGCCGTATATCCACGGCAATGTGTTTTTGGAATCCGGCACCCATGCCTCCAGCCTGGTCCTGCGCGGGGTGGACCCAGCCACCGAAGGGTCGGTGACCCGGGTGAACAGTTATCTGCAGGACCATGTCCAGATAGCGGATTTGAAGGACGACGGCATTTTGATCGGCAAGGAGCTGGCCGCGTATTACGGCTATCAAATGGGGGACACGGTGACCATCATCTCACCGGCCTCGGGGATCGCCGGCAGCAGCTGGCGTTATAAATTCAAGGTGGAAGGCATTTTTAAGTCGGGGATGTATGATTACGACATGAATTTGATCCTCATCACCTTGCCCAAGGCCCAGGAAATTTTTGACATCGGCCAGAGCGTTTCAGGCATCGGCTTGAAACTCAAAGACCCTGACCAGGCCGATACCGTGAAAAAGGCCATTTATGATCAGATTGGTTTCAGCTACATGGTGCGCACCTGGATGGAAACCAATTCCAATTTTTTTGCGGCCCTGGCCCTGGAAAAATTCGCCATGTTCGTGATCCTGACCCTGATTGTGCTGGTGGCGTCCTTTAATATCGTCAGCACCCTGATCGTGACCGTGACCTCCAAGGTCAAGGACATCGGCATTTTAAAGTCCATCGGCGCCTCCAAGGCCAGCATTCACCGCATGTTCACCTGGCAGGGCCTGGCCGTGGGTGTGATAGGGACATTTTGGGGATTTATCGGCGGCCTTAGCATTGTCCTTTTGCTTAAAAAATACCAGTTTATTAAATTGCCTCAGGACATTTACTATATCGACCATTTGCCGGTGGTGGTCTCAGCCTCGGATGTGGGCATGATCGTCGGTGCGGCCCTGATGATCACCTACGCGGCCACGGTTTATCCGGCCATCAAGGCGGCGAATTTGGAGCCGGTGGAGGCCTTGCGCTACGAATAGATAGGGAAATAGGGGACAGCGCCCTATTTTTTAGCGTACTGAATTATCAAAAATAGGGCGCTGTCCCCTATTTCAGGAGAGTATGTTAATCGAAGCGGTCAATATCCATAAACTATACCCCGGGCCTTTGCATGTGCTCAAAGGCGTCAGTTTATCGATTGAGTCCGGGGAAGTGGTGGCGATCATAGGTCCGTCGGGCGCCGGCAAGTCCACCTTATTGCATATTTTAGGCGGCCTCGATGCCCCCAAGGAGGGCCGGGTGATTTTTCAAGGCCAGGACCTTTACGCGTTAAACGATCAGAACCGCGCCCAGGTGCGCAACAGGGAGATGGGATTTGTTTTTCAGTCCTATCATTTATTGCCGGAACTGACAGCCCTGGAAAATGTGATCCTGCCGGCCATGATCAAAGAAAATACAAGAAAGACAAGCGCGATTGAGTTTGCGGGGTTAAAATTATTGGAACAGTTAGGGTTGGCTGCCCGCGCCGCACACAGGCCCAATCAGCTTTCCGGCGGCGAACAGCAGAGGGTGGCCATTGCCCGGGCCTTGATGAACGGGCCCAAGGCGGTGTTCTGCGATGAGCCTACGGGCAATCTGGATTCCGTCAGCGGCCAGGGTGTGATGGACACGCTGTTGGGCTTAAACCGCACCCACGGGGTGACGGTGGTGATCGTCACGCACGATGAACGCATGGCCGGCCGCACCCAGCGGGTGATTAGCATGAAAGATGGTATATTGGATGCTCCGGTGATGGTTAAATGAGCAAGGTCCAATTTTCTAAACATGCATTGTTGCAAATGCAGGAAAGAGGGGCAAGCCGAAGTGAAGTGGTAAAAAGTTTAGAAAATGGCGAAGCTGTACCAGCCAAAAATGGCCGCCGGGCTTTTCGGTTGAATTTTCAATATAATGGTTCATGGATGGGGCGCCGCTATCGCATTAAACAGGTCATGCCGGTGGTTATCGAAGAAAAGAGTAAGATCGTTGTGGTCACCGTTTATGTCTTTTATTTTTAGTAGGAGGAACTTATGCGTATAATTTATGATGCCAATGTAGATGCTCTCTATGTCCGTTTTGTTGACAAAAAAAGTAAAGTCATCACTCAACGCCTTACGGAAGATATTGCGGTGAATTATGGCCCCAAAGGGGATGTGGTTGGGATTGAGATTCTTTCAGCCCATGAACATCTAAAATTTTCAGGCCATAAACCTACCCTTGAGGCTGAAAATTTGACAATTGTAAATTAAAGAGTTTGGTAATCGCATGTGTTATCGCAGGTACGAGCCTATATATGTTGTACACATCAGGGCATTATCAAAACTTTTTTAATGAATTATTTTGGAGAAGGGAAAAGGTGACATGAAGATTTACATGAATGGCAAAATGACGGACCGCGCCGAGGCCAAGGTGTCTGTGTTTGACCACGGCTTTCTCTATGGCGACGGGGCCTTTGAAGGCATCCGCTCCTATGACGGCCTGGTGTTTCGCCTTGACCAGCATATCGACCGCTTGTTCGAGACCCTGCATACGCTGATGATTGATCCGCGCCTGACCAAACAGCAGATGTCGGATGCCGTGGTGGCGACCTTGAAGGCCAATAAGATCAGGGACGGGTATATCCGCCTGGTGGTCAGCCGTGGCGAGGGGGATTTGGGCCTGGACCCGCGCAAATGCTTCGGCAAACCCAACGTGATCATCATCACGGACAAGATCACCCTGTATCCGGAGGAAATGTACCAAAAAGGCATGGAGATCATCACCGTACCGACGGTGAAGAACCATCCCAACGCGCTTAATCCACAGCTGAAATCGCTGAATTATCTCAATAATATCCTGGCCAAGATCGAGGCCGCGCATTGCGGCTATAACGAGGCCATCATGCTCGAGGACAACGGCTATATCGGCGAATGCACGGGGGACAATGTCTTTATTTATAAAAACGGGGTGCTTTCCACCCCGCACTTGGGCCGTTTGAAGGGAATCACCAGCGCGGCCATCCTGGAATTGGCCCAGAGAATGAAGATCAAGGCCTTTGAAGGCCACATCACCCGCCACGAGGTGTATAATGCTAAGGAGTGCTTCCTGACAGGCACAGCGGCGGAATTGGTCCCCATCGTCAAGGTGGACGGCCGCCGCATCGGCGAGGGCAAGCCGGGGCCGGTGACGTTGAAATTATTGCGGGCTTTTCATGAACTGGTCAAGAAGGACGGCGTAAAATATTGACCGCCGGCCATTGAAATTATGACGTGCGATATTTGCGGCAAAAAGAAGGCGACGGTGCATCTGACCGAGATCGTCGATGAACAGATGTCCGAAATGCACCTGTGCGAGGAGTGCGCCCGGCAGAAAAGCAGCCAGATGGAACAGCAGTTTGGCCTGGCGGATTTGCTGGCCGGATTATCGGATGCCAACAAGCCCCCGGCCGCCAAAGAGGGCGAAAAAAGTATCCTCAAATGCTCCCGCTGCGGCCTGCTGTATGAGGATTTCCGCAAGTTCGGCCGCTTGGGCTGCAGCGCCTGCTACACCTCGTTTAAGGAGCACTTGGCCGGGCTCTTGCGCAAGATCCACGGCTCCAACAAATATTTGGGCAAGGCGCCTTTAACGTATCATCAGCCGCCGGGCGAAGCGGCCCAGGAAACATCCGTGGCCCTTCTGCCGTCGGAAGACCTGGCGGAATTGAAAAAGCAGCTGCATCTGGCCATTGAAGCGGAAGATTTTGAGAAAGCGGCCCAGATCCGCGATAAGATCAGGGTCCTGGAAAAGAAGGACCTATAGGCGCATGCGCATCGAAGAATTATTAAACCATACCGGCGAATGGCTCAGAGGCACCGGTCCTTCGGCCCATATCGTGATGAGCTCCAGGGTGCGCCTGGCGCGCAATCTCGAGAACTGGACCTTTCCGGGCAAATCCGGGAAAAAAGACCTGGAGGCGGTGCTCAAGGCTTTTGAGGAGAGCTTCCCGCGCCTCAAGGCCTTTCAAGGCTCGACGCTTTTTTCCATGACCGAGCTCGACCAGGTGGACCGCCAAATGCTGGTGGAGCGGCATCTGATGAGCCATGAGCATGCCTCCAACCCCGAGGGCAAGGGGCTTTTGGTCGATGCGGAAGAAGTGGTGTCCATCATGGTCAATGAGGAGGACCATCTGCGCATCCAGGTGATGCGCTCCGGGCTTAATTTGAGCGAGGCCTGGGACATCATCAATGCCATCGACGATGCCTTAAGCCGCGAACTGGCCTTTGCCTATCTGCCGACCTGGGGGTTTTTGACGGCCTGCCCGACCAATACCGGCACGGCCATGCGCGGCAGTGTGATGATGCATTTGCCGGCCTTGGTCATGACCAAGCAGATCAACAAGGTCTTGGCCGCCATTTCGAAACTCAGCTTTGCCAGCCGCGGGTTTTACGGCGAGGGCACCCAGGCCTCAGGGAATTTTTACCAGATTTCCAATCAGGTGGCCCTGGGCCACAGCGAGCAGGACATTATCCAGAACATCAACGGCCTGATCCGCCAGGTGATCGAACAGGAAGAGCAGGCGCGCCAGGCCCTGCTGCTGCAGAACAAACCGATGCTCGAGGACAAGGTCTGCCGCTCCTTCGGCCTCTTGAAGACCGCGCGCATCATCTCCAGCCAGGAAGCCATCGAGCTTTTTTCCATGGTGCGCTTAGGGCTGGACATGGGGATCTTAAAACACGTGGACCATAAGGCGCTCAATGAGCTGTTCATCATGATCCAGCCGGCGCATTTGCAGAAAATCGAGGGTAAAAAACTAAACGCGTTCGAACGCGATACCAAAAGGGCGGCCGTGATCCGCCAGAAATTAGGCCGTTCATCGAACAACGATGGAGGAAGCTAAGGAGGGTAAGATGTTTAACAGATTTACGGAACGGGCACGCAAGGTCATTGTCTACGCTAAGGAAGAAGCCAAGCGTTTTAACCACGATTATATCGGCACCGAACATCTTTTGCTGGGTTTGATCCGCGAAGGGGAAGGGGTGGCGGCCGCGGTTTTGCAGAAGCTGGGGCTGGACCTGGAGACCATCAGGCTCGAGGTGGAAAAATTGGTGCAGGCCGGGCCCGCGACCCAGGTGGTCGGCGACATCCCTTTTACGCCCCGCTCCAAGAAAGCGCTGGAGCTCTCCGCCGAAGAGGCCAGGGCCCTGGGCCACAATTATATCGGCACCGAGCATTTGCTTTTGGGGCTGGTCAAGGAAGGCGAGGGCATGGCCTACCGCGTGCTTTTGAATTTAGGATTGGATCTGGGCAAACTGCGCAATGAGGTGATGGAGCTTTTAGGCTCCGGCATTCCGGGTTACGGCCAGCAGCAGGAGGCGGTGAAAACCGGCAAGACCCCGGCCATCGACGCCTACGGCCGCAATTTGAATAAACTGGCCCGGGAAGGCAAGCTGGACCCTGTGATCGGGCGCAAGAATGAAATCGAGCGCGTGGTGCAGATCCTCTCGAGGCGCACCAAGAACAATCCCGTGCTCTTGGGCGAGGCCGGCATCGGCAAGACCGCCATCGTCGAGGGCCTGGCCCAGCAGATCGTGCAGGGCGATGTGCCCGAGCTTTTGCGCGAAAAGACCATCGTGGTCCTGGATTTGGCCATGATGATCGCGGGCACCAAATACCGCGGCCAGTTTGAGGAGCGCATCAAGGCGGTGATGGATGAATTGAAGCGCTCCGGCAAGATCGTGCTGTTTATCGACGAGATCCATACGCTGGTGGGCGCGGGCGCGGCCGAAGGGGCCATTGACGCGGCCAATATTTTGAAACCCGCCCTGGCCCGCGGCGAGATCCAGTGCATCGGCGCCACCACCCTGGATGAATACCGCAAGAACATCGAGAAGGACGCGGCCCTGGAGCGGCGTTTCCAGACCATCATCGTGGAGCCTCCGTCGGTGGAAGAGACGATCCTGATCTTAAAAGGCCTGCGCGACAAATACGAGGCCCATCACAGGGTCAAGTATTCCGACGAGTCTTTGGAGGCCGCGGCGCGCCTTTCCGACCGCTATATTTCCAACCGTTTCCTGCCGGACAAGGCCGTGGACATCCTGGATGAGGCGGGCGCCAAGGCCCGGCTGCAGGCCATGGTCGTGCCCGATGATATCAAGGAACTGGAAGAAAAGATCGAGCAATTGAAGAAGGAAAAGGAATCCTACATCAAGATCCAGGATTTTGAGCGCGCGGCCAAGATGCGCGACCAGGAACGCGAGGTGCGCGAGCAATTGGAGCGCAAGCGCGCCCAATGGCTGCAGAAGCGCGATGATGTGTCCTTGACCATCACCGACGATGATATTGCCCGCGTGGTGTCCCAGTGGACCAAGATCCCGCTCATCAGGCTGGAGCAGAAGGAAAGCGAGCGCCTGTTGAAGATGGAAGAGCAGATGCAAAAGTCCATCATCGGCCAGAACGAGGCGGTCTCCGCCATTGCGCGGGCCGTGCGCCGCTCCCGGGCCGGGATCAAAAATCCGCGCCGCCCCATCGGCTCCTTTATCTTTCTGGGGCCCACCGGCGTCGGCAAAAGTTTGCTGGCGCGCATCTTGTCGGAATTCATGTTCGGCGACCAGGACGCCCTGATCCAGATCGACATGTCCGAATACATGGACAAATTCAATGTCTCGCGCCTTATCGGCGCGCCGCCGGGCTATGTCGGCTATGAAGAAGGCGGTCAGCTCACTGAAAAGGTGCGGCGCCGCCCCTATTCGGTCGTCCTTTTGGATGAGATCGAAAAAGCCCATCCGGACGTGTTCAATCTGCTTTTGCAGGTCTTTGAGGACGGGCAGTTGACGGACAGCCTCGGGCGCAAGGTGGATTTTCGCAACACCATCATCATCATGACCTCCAACGTGGGCGCCGAGACCATCCGCAGCGCCGGTTCCCTGGGCTTTGTGGCCCAGAAGGAGGACAGCTCCTACAATGCCGTGAAGGAGCGCCTGCTCAATGAGGTCAAGCAGGCCTTTAAGCCGGAAATCTCAAACCGCATACACGAAAAACTAGCCTT
>CAZACW010000040.1:0-20267 GCA_964483785.1 uncultured Planctomycetales bacterium | reverse complement strand
TGAGATTGTCATTCCTGAATTGACGAAAGAAGTCAATACAGGGGCTAACTTCGCCCAGCTTCGTCAGGTGTATAACAGCCTGATTTTAGCCACTTGGTACAAGAAGAAGATCAAGGACAGCATACTGACTGCCGTATATGCCAACCAGAACAAAATCCAAGGAATAACCTCTGTAACCCCCGGGGCTGCGGGGGTGATTTATCAGCGGTATTTGCAAGCCTTCAAGAAGGGTACCTATAACTTCATCAAGGAAGAGACCGACCCCGTCACTCGCCAGCCAGTCCCCAGAAAATATTTCTCTGGTGGTGTTCAGCTCGCGGACATGGCCATTATTTCGGTGGTTACCAGATTATTGTCAGGCATACTGAATCGTGAACCAACCTATGAAGCTGACGTAGAATTAATTCCCGATCACGAGCCTGGAGCATTGGAACCTTTAATACCTGTGTCCACCCAAAGCAGGGCCTTCAGCGATATGTGGGGATATTTAAACAAATTCCACCATTATTGGTATCCCGAGTTTAGCAGTATGAGAAAAAGGATAGATGCAGGAACGCTGAAATCTCCTCATGAAGAGTTTCGTCACCTGCGCCAAGATGGATCGGTAAGTTTTGATAGGGACCCGCAAAAACGGGGCACAAGAATCATGGCTGATCCTCAAACTGCCGGAAAAATCAATTTTATTGATATCGATGAGGGGTATGGCGTCAGATCCACCCTCGTCAATGGTTTAACAGTAGTTCAGGGGTCGTATGAACATACGAGCTGCACGGGTTATATGATCAAAGGCAGGAACCGCAAAAATAAAGAAATATTGATCCAAGGGCATTTCATTCATCACTCCAATATTAAGCGTTCGGAAATGCTCTTGGAATTGGTGAATGCTTTGAGAACATTGACAAAACCTTTAAGGGCCTTTCAGGTCGTGCTCATTCCTTATACTAAGATGGAATGGACGGACCCGCAAAAGATCCAAAGTCTGCTGGGCCCGCAGACAAGATCAGTCTCCATACTACACCGTGATGCCGTTTTGGCCGCATTTTCAAGCTTTGAGTCCATCGGAGTTTATCTTTATCCTCTCATGCGGGCTCAAGTAATGGAATATGATGTGCCCGCCCTGAATCAAAATAATTTTCATGTTTATCCATGGCCAAATTTAAAAACCGGGGTGGACGAATTGGCCCTATCCGACAGGGCGATGCAGGTTGAGGATCACCCTTGGTATTGGGAGAACCAGTTATTACCGGCGTTTGCCATGAAGAATGATGTGCAAGGCGCATTGGATTTTATGGCGCCGATCTTTCGGCACATGATTTATCCGCCTTATTTTTACGAATGGGGACAAAGCAGCGGAGCGTATGCCCATTTCTTCATTCAGGACGAAAATGTTTTAAAGCGTTTGGGACGATGGTTCAGGACGCAATGGAGAGAACGGGGGATGCCAGGATATGCCAATCAGTATTTGGCGCGCATGGCCACCTTCTATGTGCCTGACGCTGATTTTAAAGATGTCACGCGCCGTCAGGCCAAATTGATTGAAACCGATCCATCAGAACCCATCTTGGAGCAGATGACGGCCCAATGGCAAAGCGTATTTTCTTTGCCGCATATAAAGTTTTTCAAACCGCACGCAGACCCGACCAATGCCTTCCTCGATATGGATTATGTGATTCAAAGCGCCCGCTTTTGCCTGACCAATCTGCTGCAGTGGAAACGCAGGGCTGAATTAGATGAGCATCCAGCCAAGGACCCCCAATATCAGGGTGAGATCAAGTTCACTTACAGGGACCTGATGCGCTGGCAACTGGTCGTTTTGCTTGAGCCTATCATCCAAAATTATATTTTGAGTGATTTTAACAATAGATACATTTCACAAGAAACGACCCATCTTGAAGGATTCAAGCGTTGGCCCTTTGGCTGGCGGGACGCGGTCTTAAGCAATTTCCATAGGGTCGTCAATAATATAGGCATCAGAGATGCCCTTGGAGATATTCATCCGGCCTCTGACCAAGAAATTGATGAGGAGTTGAGCAAGGCATTTGCCACGGATTGGGAGGCCATCGGCCTTAGAAATCCGATTGGCTTTATGATGTACAACGACGATTTTGGATACGGCCAAAGGCCCGATGTCTTAGGCATGCATGTGGCTCCTCCCTATAAACCTTTTGTTATGGACCGCATGTTCGCCGCTGCGGCGGCCATGGATCCCAACGATCCAAAGGACATTAGTCATCAATATTTTCGTAGACCTAGAGATGAGAATATCTATGAATCAGCTGGATATTCATCTTATTTACTTTATACGGAATTGGCGCCTGTTGCCGAGCGTTTCCATGGTTTTGTCGGTGTTTTAAATCATAGATTTGGATCTGAATGGGCCAGAGATGATTTAAGGGCTTTGGAATTAAAAACAGATACAGCCATGGATAAATATGTGGATGCGCAGCTGCTGGCCATGGCCAGAAATGTAGGTACCGATGATCCGCAAGAGCGTAACTCAAGAATGTTGGAAATTTTGACCCGGCAGTTGGGGGACCGGCAAAAAGCATGGGCGGTCATTGAAAAATGGCTTAAGAATGAGGCGATGAATACGCCCGCAGCCAACGGGAGAAAGGACATCACCTGGGCCCAACTGCAGGAGCAAGGGTATACCTACACCCTAAGATTCCTCAAGGGTTTTGCGCCAGTCAATGTTGAAATTCAATTATTCCATAATGGGATACTGCAATCAAAGGACATCTATTTTGAGATTTTCCCAGGACAGAACCTCGTTCATATTGAATGGTTTATGCCTGATTTTCCCAGACCTGTCAGTGAAGAAGATAAGATGGGACGGGGCCGGGCCCTTCTTCGCGCTTTATTCGAAGATAGAAGATTGAATGTTTTTGGGTATCGTCTGTTCTGTAACGCCTTGGATCCTTTCATTGATTCGCTTCAAAAAATGCCTGAAATCGAAATCCAAGGCACTCGGACGTTTGTTTTTGATTTTGAACGCGTGGACGAGTTGACCGATAGAGAAAGGCAGCGGTTAAATAATATCGTAAACGAAGCCAATGTCTGGGGCAAGATCCCGGACATCACTTGGGAAGATCTGAAAAAGGACGGATATAGTGTGAATAAAATTCAGGATGAACATCATGGCTCGGCCATAGACAGGAGATTTTATTTGTACCAGACCATCGGCGGCCGAAAACAATTGAATTCCCAGGATATTTTACTATCCATATTCCCGGACCATAAAATTGTATACATTCGTTTGTTTCATCCGGAATTTGGCCAGGATGAAAATGCTCCCATAGGCCGCGGCCGGGCCCTGTTAAGGGCATTGTTCAGATCAGAACAATTGCAAGGTTATCATGTATTGGCTCAAGTTTCAGATTCATTCAAGTCGTCTTTGCAGGAAATGCCTGAGTTATTCCCGGAATTCAGCGATCAGCCGACTTTATATGAAAATATCCAAAGCAGATTCCGGAATTTTGGGGATGCTATTCTATCGGATTGGCCCGATTCTGATTGGCGGGGAAAGAATTTAATGGAAAGGGCCATTTACGGCTCCAATTTTTGGGGCACGATCCCGGGAGATTTCGCCATGCCGGCGCAGGATGGAGTGATGGATGCCCATGAAGAAGGCCCTGAGGATATCCCGCAAATGATCAGAACCCGCAGAGAAGAAAAACGACTGACTCAGGAAGGGCTCGCCCATCTTGTAGGCATGTCTAGGTTCGAAATAAGCCGCTATGAACATGGATCAAGGGGTTTGAGTTTGAAAGCTGCTTGTCAATTGGACATTGTTTTGGGTTTCCAGGGAAGATTGCTGGGGGCTGTTTTTTTTAGGATGCCTCACAGGACGTTGAGATCGACGACACAAGGAGAAGATATTAAAATTCAAAGATTTGCCCGAGATTGGACAAGGAACAAGTTGGCGCAAGAATCAGGGGTATCATTATTTTTTATAATTAGAGCTGAAGGAGACCAAGATGTAGACCCGAATATTTTAAATTCGATTTACAGCGCATTTGAACGTAAAAAACAAGTATTACATGAATACGGACCAGCAACCCCCTCAACCCCGGAGGTTGAGGAAGTTGCCGACAAACAAAACCCCGCGATGTTGGGTCAAGACTCCAATCTCCATTTAATGGTTAGTTATCCGCAAGGTTTAAATATGTCGAAGCAAACAGCCCAAGACCTGACCCAGGCATTGACAATGGCCACGGCCAGGACCAATAAGGATGATTTGTTGGGCAGATGCTGGCATGCTTCTTTGACCATGACAATGCTGATCAACAGAAGGATGCCCTATGCCCACGCCTCAATGTTGTATACTGAAAACTTGCCCGAAGGCAATATCAGTTTGGCCATTAAAAATCATTGGGTCACCTATGTTAATGTTCATGGTTTGTCCATGGCCATAGATCTGACGGCCAAGGCTTTTACTGTCGGGCAATATGACGCGTTGGTCATCATCAATACTTCCAAACAAGGTCTCTTGAAGTGGATGGGGAGGTTCTATGGATCAGAATTGGATCATGATGATCGCATTCAGGTTCAAGATGTGACATGGCATACTAAACATGAGACTTACGAGGCGATTTTGAGGGTACGCATGGGTCAAGTATTGGAAATCAAGGTCAATGGTCAAGAAGTCTATTTGCCGGATTACGTTTTAAAAAACATTAATATCACATATAAAAGCGGGAAAAATAGCAGAAGCCAGAAAGGTTTACTCACCGATTTTTTAGTTCAGGGGGAGCATGTCCTTTTTCGATTTTTACGTGATCGTCCTGGAAAACTCATGGAGGAAAAACCGTTTGTCATCAATGTCAATGATATTAAAAGCATCAAAGCA
This sequence comes from uncultured Planctomycetales bacterium, assembly GCA_964483785.1. Taxonomy (GTDB): domain Bacteria; phylum Omnitrophota; class Gorgyraeia; order Zapsychrales; family Fredricksoniimonadaceae; genus JABDGZ01. Next base: position 15,418 of record CAZACW010000040.1, on the reverse strand, counting down.
ATTCCTGACAGGGCCCAAACTGTTTCTTCGCAGGCCCATCAAGGCGGTATTGATTTGACCTCGGTCAAGGTGGGGGCAAGCGGGGGCATTCAATTTTCTATTGACCCTGCCCAGCTGGCAGAGTTTCGGAATGCCGAAGGCTTTGTGCCGGTGATCACCCGCTTCAAGCTCCTGACAGACGTGAGGCGGTTTTTGACGGTTTAATCCATCATTTATATTGAAGCAGGCCTTGCCGATGCTATAATGCCAAAATGGCTCAATCGCTTGATGGGCACCCTAAGGTCACTCCCGCCTCCCTGATCACCAACCACGATGTTTATCTTTTCAAAGAAGGCAATCATTTTAAACTGTATGACAAATTAGGCGCCCATTTAGGCGTCCATAACGGGGTCTCCGGCACCCATTTTGCCGTTTGGGCCCCCAATGCCAAAAAAGTCTCCGTCATAGGCAATTTTAATCATTGGGACAGAAATAAACATCCTTTGACCTGCCGCTGGGACTCCTCAGGGATATGGGAAGGCTTCGTTCCCCATTTGGGCAAGGGCGAGCTTTATAAGTTTTTCGTCGTTTCCCATCATAATTATTATCAAGTCGAAAAGCAGGACCCCTTCGGCATCTTCCATGAAGAGGCCCCCCGGACCGCCTCCATCACCTGGGACCTGGATTATGCCTGGAGGGACAGCACCTGGATGCAGAACAGGCGCCGGAACAACAGCCTCGAGGCGCCCATTTCCATTTATGAAATGCATCTCGGCTCCTGGAAAAGGGTGGTGGAAGAAGGCAACCGGGCCATGACTTACCGCGAACTCGCGGCCCATCTTCCGGAATACTTGAATCACCTGGGCTTTACCCATGTCCAGTTTTTGCCGGTGATGGAGCACCCCTTTTACGGCTCCTGGGGCTACCAGACCCTGGGCTATTTCGCGCCCACCAGCCGCTTTGGCAGTCCGCAGGATTTTATGTTTCTGGTGGATGAACTGCATCAGCACGGCATCGGCGTGATTTTGGACTGGGTGCCCTCGCATTTTCCGTCGGACGAACACGGCCTGGCCTATTTTGACGGCACGCATCTTTTTGAGCATGATGACCCGCGCAAAGGATTTCATCCGGACTGGAGCAGTTACATTTTCAATTACGGCCGCCATGAGGTGCGCTCGTTTTTGATCTCCAGCGCCATGTTCTGGCTGGAAAAATTCCATGCCGACGGCCTGCGGGTGGACGCGGTGGCCTCCATGCTTTACCTTGACTATTCCCGCAAGCACAATGAATGGATCCCCAATGTCTACGGCGGCCGGGAAAATGTGGAAGCCATCCATTTTTTGCGGCGGCTCAACGAGGGCGTGTACAAAGAATTTCCGGACATTCAAATGATCGCCGAGGAATCCACGGCCTGGGGCGGGGTGTCCAGGCCCGTGCACACCGGCGGCCTGGGCTTTGGCATGAAATGGAACATGGGCTGGATGCACGATACTTTGCTGTACATGTCCAAGGACCCCATTTACCGCAAATACCATCACAATGACCTGACCTTCAGCTTTTATTATGCCTTTACCGAGAATTTCGTGCTTTCCCTTTCGCACGACGAGGTGGTGCACGGCAAAGGGGCCCTGGCCGCCAAGATGCCGGGGGATGATTGGCAGAAATTTGCCAATCTGCGCCTTTTGCTGGGGTATATGTTCGCCCATCCGGGCAAAAAACTTTTATTCATGGGCATGGAAATGGCCCAATGGTCGGAATGGCGGCACGATCAAAGCATTGATTGGCACCTGCTGCAATACAGCCCGCACCAGGGCATCCATCAATGGGTCAAGGACCTCAACAGATTGTACCGCGGCGAGCCGGCCTTGTTTGAGCGGGACTTTACAAGCGAAGGCTTTGAATGGATCGACTTGAATGATTACAGCCAGGGGGTAGTAAGTTTCCTGCGTAAGTCCGCGGACGGAAAACATAAGATCGCGGCGGTATGCAATTTTACGCCCATGACCTACCAGGATTACAGGATCGGCGTGCCCCAGCCGGGGACGTGGAAGGAAGTCTTAAACAGCGACGCGACTGTCTACGGCGGCAGCGGCCAGGGCAATCTGGGCGGCAAGCAGGCCAGGACCCAATCCTTTCACGGCAGGCCGTATTCCATTTCCCTGACCATCCCGCCTTTGGGCATTTTGTTTTTGACGCCGTCTTAGGGGGATATTAAAATAACGTAGGTTTGGCATATTCAACCACCACAACCCCGGAGGTTGTGATGGTTCATCAAAGGAGTCATTCTATGAAAGACAAAGTCATTGAAACAGCAGGAAAAACCTGGCGGTTTTTGGGGCAGAACGGGCAGACCAATATCAGCCAATTGTCCAAGTCCTTGAAAGAAAAGGACGAGGTGGTGCTGCAGGCCTTGGGCTGGCTCGCCCGCGAAGACAAAATCGATTATACGATCAAGAACCGCCGCACCTTTGTGTCTCTTGTGGAAGCAGAACTGCGCGCCTTTAACACCGTCATTTACAATATCGACGCGCAGGCCTCTGCGGCGCAGCCCGCCCCTGATACCGGCAAGGCCAGGAGCAAAAAAAAGCCCTAGGAGCCCTGCTTGAACCGGTTTGTCTGCATCCACGGCAATTTTTACCAGCCTCCCCGCGAAAATCCCTGGCTCGACCAGGTCGAGGTCCAGGACTCGGCCTTTCCCTACCATGATTGGAACGAGAAGATCTCCGCCGAATGCTACGCCCGCAACGCGGCCGCGCGGATCTTGGATGACCGCCGCCGCATCGCGGACATCGTGAACAATTATTCCAAGATCAGTTTTAATTTCGGGCCGACCTTATTGTCCTGGATGCAGGAGAAGGACCCGGAAACGTACGCGGCCATCCTCGAGGCGGACCGCATCAGCATGCAGCAGTTTTCCGGCCACGGCAGCGCCATGGCCCAGGTGTACAATCACATGATCATGCCCCTGGCCAACAGCAGGGACAAGCGCACCCAGGTGATCTGGGGCATCCGGGACTTTGAAGCGAGGTTCAAACGCAGGCCCGAAGGCATGTGGCTGGCGGAGACCGCCGTGGACCTGGAAACCCTGGATTTGATGGCGGAACAGGGGATCAAGTTTACGGTCTTGGCACCCCATCAGGCCGGCCCGTCCTCCAGGGCCGGCACGCACATGCCCTACCGCTGCCGTCTGCCCTCAGGCCGGCAGATCGCCATTTTCTTTTATGACGGGCCCATTGCCCAGGGTGTCGCCTTCGAGGGCCTGTTGAACAACGGTGAACAGTTTGCCCGGCGCCTGACCAACGCCTTCAACGGCCATAACGGGGACGCCCAGCTGGTCCATATCGCCACCGACGGAGAGACCTACGGCCATCATCACAAATTCGGGGACATGGCCCTGGCCTATTGCCTGCATTATATCGAAAGCCGCCGCTTGGCCCAATTGAGCATCTACGGCGAGTATTTGGAGAAATTTCCGCCGACGCGAGAGGTTGAGATCGTTGAGAATTCCTCCTGGAGCTGTGTTCACGGCGTCGAGCGCTGGCGCTCGGATTGCGGCTGTTACACCGGCGGCCAGCCCGGCTGGAACCAAGGATGGCGGGCGCCTTTAAGGCAGTCCTTAGACTGGCTGCGCGACGCGGTGGCGCCGCTGTATGAAAAGCAGATGTCCTCCTTTACCAACGATCCCTGGGGCCTGCGCGAGCGGTACATCGATGTGATTTTAGACCGCAGTGAAAAGAACATCAGCCAGTTTTTGCAGGGCATCGCGGGCCGGGCGCTCAAGGGCGAGGAAAACATCCAGGTCCTGAAGCTTTTGGAACTGCAGACCAATGCCATGCTGATGTACACCTCCTGCGGCTGGTTTTTCAACGAGATTTCAGGGATCGAGAGCGTGCAGGTGCTCAAATACGCGGCCCGGGTGATCCAGCTGGCCCAGGACGCGGCCGGCGTGGACTTAGAGGAAGGTTTTTTAAGCCGCTTGTCCGGCGCGGTCAGCAATATCCCGGAACTGCGCGACGGCGCCCAGATCTACCGCAGTATGGTCAAGCCCTCCATCGTCGATCTTTTGCGCGTGGGCGCCCATTATGCCATGACCTCCCTGTTCGAGCAGTACGCGCACGAGACCAATATGTATTGTTATACGGTTGCCAGCGAGCAGTATGATTTGAAAGAAGCGGGCAGGTTAAGGCTGGCCGTGGGGCGCGCCCTGGTGCGCTCCAAGGACACCTTGGAAGAGGCCTCCATCGGCTTTGCGGTGCTGCATCTGGGGGACCATAATTTTATCGGCGGCGTGGATTACTTGAATGCCGATGAATTCGTGAATATGCGCTCCCACATGACCGGCGCTTTTTTGGAAAGCGATATCCCCGGCGTGATCGGCGTGATCAAGGACTATTTCAAGCACCATAATTATTCGCTCTGGCATTTGTTCAAAGAGGAACAGCAAAAGATCCTCAACCAGGTCCTAAGCTCGACCATGGATGAGATCGAGACCAGTTTCCGCCAGATCTATGACCATCACTATCCCTTGATGCAGATCAAGAACGATATCAGCCTGCCCTTGCCGCGCATGCTGATGACCGTGGTGGAATTTGTCTTAAACCGCGACATCAGCGCCGTCCTGCAGGCCGAGGACGTGGACATCAAGCGCTTCAAGAAGCTGGTCGAGGAAATGAAGCGCTGGTCCTTCAAGCGCGACCAGACGAATTTCACCTTCCTGGCCAGCCAAAAGATCTGCAGCCTGATGGAAGGGCTCACCGCGCACCCGCACCATGTCCCGCTGATGGAAAAGATCATCGCCATCCTGGAATTGCTGGGCCAGCTGGATTTGGACCTGGACTTATGGAAGGCGCAAAACATTTACTTCGCCATGGGCCGCAAGGTCTACCCGGAGATCTTGTCCCGGGCCGGCCAAGACCATTTGGCCCGCCGCTGGGTCAATCTTTTCGAACACCTGGGCGCTATTTTCCAAATCAACATCACCACCTATGCTCAAGCTTAAACGCCACAGCGGCATCCTGATGCCCATGAGCTCCTTGCCGTCTGTGTTTGGGATCGGGGACATGGGGCCGCAGGCCCATGCCTTCGTGGATTTCGCGGCCTCGTGCCATCAGCGCTATTGGCAGATTTTGCCCATTCATCCCACCGACGGCATCAACGGCCATTCCCCGTACAGCTGCGCCTCTGCCTTTGCCGGCAATCCTTTGCTCATCAGCCCGCAGGCCATGGTCAGCGCGGGGTTTTGCCAGAGTTCTGACATCAGTCTGGCCAGGCCCTTTCCCGAAGGCCGGGTGGAGTATCTCAAGGTCTTTGCCTGCAAGGAAAAGATTTTTGACGCGGCCTTTCATCATTTCCAGAAGGACCCGGCCCAGCACGAGGCTTTTGAAAACTTTGTCCAGGCCCAGCGCTATTGGCTGGATGATTTTGCCCTGTACACCGTGCTGAAATCCGCGCACGGAGGCCGCGGCTGGAATGAATGGCCCCAGGCGTTTAAAACCAGAAACCAGAAGGCCCTCGAGGAATTTGTACTCAAGCACGGGCCGGCCGTGCAGAGGCAGAAGTTTATCCAGTACCTGTTTTTCCTCCAATGGGGCAGGCTCAAAAGCTATGCCAACAGCCGGGGGGTGGCCATCATCGGGGACATTCCCATCTATGTCAATTACGACAGCGTCGAAGTGTGGCGCCATCCGTCCTATTTTAAGATCGACGGCCACGGCCGCTTGAAATTCGTCAGCGGCTGCCCGCCGGATTATTTTTCCCGGACCGGCCAGCGCTGGGGCAATCCCGTCTACGATTGGGCCAAATTGAAAAAGGCCAAATACAGCTGGTGGGTGGAGCGCATCGGCCATGCCCTGGCCATGTTCGATTATCTGCGCATCGACCATTTCCGCGGCTTCCTGGGCTTTTGGCAGATCCCCGCGCACGAGAAATTGGCGGTGTTCGGCCGCTGGGTCAAGGGCCCGGGCGCACCGTTTTTCAAGTTTTTGGCCAAGCGCTTTGAACATCTGCCGATCATCGCCGAGGATTTGGGGGAGATCACCCCGGATGTCCCGGCCTTGATGAAAAAATTCGGCTTCCCCGGCATGCGGGTCTTGTTGTTCGCCTTCGACGGGGACATCGACACCAATCCGCATGTGCCGGCCCATTATCCGCTGCATTGCGTCGCCTACACCGGGACCCATGACAATAACACGGTCCAGGGCTGGTTTCACCAGGAGGCCAAACCCTTTGAAAAGGCCAATATCGCCCGGGTGCTGAGGATGAAATTTACACCGCACAACCTGCATTGGACCATGATCGAGTCCTTGATGCGTTCCAAGGCCGAAGATGTTATAATCCCGATGTGGGATTTTTTGGGGTTAAAGCAGGACGGCCGCATGAACACGCCGGCCACCAAGGTCCATAACTGGCAGTGGCGCCTGAAGCCCAGGGCCCTGACTTCCCGGCTGCGCCGGAAAATCGCCCGCATCACAAAAAAGACAGATAGAGGGGGAACCAAACATGAATAAGCTCTACATCACCTTGGTGGTCCTGGCGGCCTTGATCGCGGCGGTGATCGGTGCGAAAGTGCTGCTGACGCCCAGGTCAGCGCAAATCGATTTGCACGCGGCCAGGGCCAAGGGCAGTCCCGGGGCCCGCGTCAAGATCATCGAATACGTGGATTTCCAATGCCCGGCCTGCGCCTACGGCCTGAAATTTTTAAAGACTTTTTTCGATGAGCATCCCAATGACCTTTTTGTGCAGGTGCGCTATTTTCCGCTGACCAACATGCACCATCACGCCATGCTCAGCGCCCTCTACAGCGAATGCGCCGCGCGCCAGGGCAAATTTTGGGCCCTGGATGAGCTGATCGTCGCCCAGCAGAGCCAGTGGGCCGAGCTGATCAATCCGGACCCGGTGTTTCAGTCCATGGCAGGGCAGGTGGGGATGAATATCAGCCAGCTCAATGCCTGCCTGGCTTCGGATGAGGCCCGCAAGGTGATCAATGATGAAAAATCCGTCGGCCAGACCCTGGGGATTGTCTCAACGCCGACCTATTTCATCAACAATAAGATGGTGGTCGGCCCTAAGTCCCTGCAGGATGAATTAAAAAATTATTTTCCTTAACGTGATCGACATATTGAGAAAGGCATGCAAGGATATGTTTTTGATCAGGCGATGCGCTTTTCCCCCCAGGCACGCAGAGACCCATCACAACCCCCGGGGTTGTGATGGTATCCATGCGTACCGTCGGGTGGCCGAGGGAGGGGCATCGCCCGTTGAGCGAGGCTTTTGCGAGCGAAACGGGGATACCCGAGGCCAGGACCCGACGGTCTGCTAAACATGTCCTTGCGTGCCTATAGATAGCGTTATGTCGAACTGACGTTTCCTTAAAGATTATGTGGTTTTTACTGCGCGCGGCCATAGGCGGTATTTTTATCTTCTCCGGGCTCTCCAAGATCTTAAGCCCCTACCAGAATTTTTTGTACGTGGTCCAGGCCTATGCGCTTTTGCCGGCATGGGCGGAAACCTTGACGGCCCAGTTCTTTCCCTGGCTGGAATTGATCACCGGCGTTTTCGTGGCCCTGGGCTTGTGGACCGGCTGGTCCTTGCGGGCCGCTTCAGTCTTGTACGGCATTTTTATCTGCGTCGTCGGCCAGGCGCTGATCAGGAAACTGTCCCTGGAGAACTGCGGCTGCTTCGGGGACTTCATCCATTTAAAGCCGCAGACCGTGATCTGCCTGGACACGGCGGGTCTTTTGCTGACCCTGGCCTTGCAGCGCAAGCTTGCTTATGTCAAAAAATTCAGCCTGGATTCTTATTTGCCTTAGCCTGGTTTCCACGCGCTCCTGGGGGGATATGGTCAAACAGCCGAATGTGGCCGGCGCCTTTTACAGCGCCGACCCGCGTGAACTCTCCGACACCGTCCAATACCTTAAAAGCTCCGCCGGCAATGTGCCTGCCGACCGTCAGGTCGAGATCGCCATTGCCCCGCATGCGGGTTATCCGTATTCAGGGCCGGTGGCGGCCTACACCTTCAAGGCCATTGCCCGCAACCACTACAAGACCATTGTGATCATCGGCCCCAGCCATTTTTATCCCTTTGAAGGCATCTCGGTGTGGCCCAAGGGGGGATTCCAGACGCCGTTGGGCGTTGTGCCCGTCGATGAGGATTTTGCCCAGGCCCTCCTGAAAGAAAACCCTAAGTTCCAATACCTGCCCCAGGTCTATGAACGCGAACATGCCATCGAGGTGGAACTGCCGTTTTTGCAAAAAACGCTGGATGATTTTCGCATCGTGCCCATCTTGATGGGAGACCCTGACCCGCAGGTCTGCAAAGCCCTGGCCCAGGCCCTGGACAAGCTCATCGGCGGCCGCAAGGATGTGCTGGTCTTGATTTCCTCCGACATGTCGCATTATTACACCTATGACGTGGCCAATCAGATGGATGCGCTGACCTTGTCCGCCATCCAGGACCTTGATCCCCAAAGATTTTTCGAGGGCAATCTCAGCCGTAAGATGGAAATGTGCGGGTTCGTGCCCGTGACCACGGCCATTCTTCTGGCCAAGATCCGCGGCATCAAGCATGTGGAGGTCTTAAAGCACGCCAATTCCGGCGACACGTCAGGGGACAAGTCCCGCGTGGTGGGCTATTCCTCAGTGATATTTTATTCAAACCTGCTCACTCAGGGCGGCCCTCCGGATGAAGGGATCAAGGCCCTGACCCAGCAGGAGAAAAAGGAACTGCTCAATGCCGCCCGCCAAACCGTTGAGAGCTTCGTGCAAACCGGCAAGACGCCCTCCATCACCACCCAGGACGCGCGCTTGAAGGAAGTGGAAGGGGCCTTTGTCACCTTGCGCAAGCACGGGGACTTGCGCGGCTGCATCGGCCATATCATCGGGCAGGAGGCCTTGATTGAGACCGTGCGCGACATGGCTGTGGCCGCGGCCTCCCAAGACCCGCGGTTTACGCCGGTGACGCCGGCGGAATTGAAGGACATTGATATCGAGATATCGGTGTTGTCCCAGCCGCGGCGCGTCAAGGACGCCTCTGAAATCCAGATGGGCAAGCACGGGGTCATTGTCAACCGCGGCGGGCATCAGGGCGTTTTCCTGCCGCAGGTGGCGGAAGAGACCGGCTGGAGCAAGGAAGAGTTTTTGTCAGAGCTTTGCAGCCAAAAGGCCGGCCTGCCGCCGGATGCCTGGAAAGACCCGGACACGGCCCTGTATGTCTTCACCGCCGATGTCTTTTCGGAACAATGAAGGCCATGCCCGCCCCAGGACAGCTATGAACATCCAAGTCCGTAATTTTTGCATATCCGTTTTTGTCGTTATCTGGCTGGCGCTGTTTTATTACGAATCCACCTGCATGTATTACCTGGAGCCCCTGCTTCAGCGGCCCCTGCCCAGGATGAAATTCCTTTTCCCTCCGGCCGGATGGATCATGTTTTATAATTTGGGGGACAATTTCGGCTGCGCGGAAATATACGGCGTCAAAAACGGGGTCCCGCAAATGATCGATCCGCACATGGTTCTGCAGACCAGGGCCATCGGTTACGACAATATCAACCGCAACGCCATGAGCACGGTGCTCTCGCCGGGGGTCTCGGGCTCGTTTTGCCCGTATCTGAAGCGCAAATTTCCCTATTTCGACAAATTCCTGGTCACCTACGTGGAGTATCCCCGGCTCACCGAGGAGCCTTTGGAGCGCGATCAAACCATCGCTTATACGTGCACCTGATATGGGTAAGATTTGGCACAGATTGTTTTTGGAGGAAAGGCCGCTTTTGAGCCTCTCGCTGTTTCGCGTGTGCGCGGCCCTGACCGTGGGCCTGCACGTGATCCCGTCCTTTTTCCATTTGGACGATAATTATTACAGCACGGCCTTTAAGTCCTTGAATTATGATTTCTTCCCCGTCTGGTTTGTCCATCTGGTGCAGCAAAGCCCGGACCAGCTGGTTTTGGCCTTTGTCATCGCCTTTTATGTGTTCTGGTTTTGTTTTCTCATCGGCCTTTTCACCCAGATCAGCTGTATCTTAATGACCGTCTGCTGTTACTATTTTTATGCCCTCAACAGTTTTCATATCGGTACGCTGTCCTGGGACATCTTGCTCGTGACCCTGTTTCTTTTGTGCGTTTGCCCCTATCTCGGCGATTACTTTTCCGTCGATGTTCTGCGGCGCGCGGACACGGAGGCCTGGCATAGACCCCGCCCCTTTTTCATCCAAAGGCTTTTGCAGATCCAGATCGCCTCCACCTATTTTTTCACAGGCCTTTATAAGATCACCGGCCAGGGCAATTGGATTTCAGGCAATCCCATTTATGACCTGATGCATTATCCCCCCCAGCAGGGTGTGACCAAAAATTTTTTGTTGAAGGAGTGGATGGCCCTTCACCCGCATTTTTGTTATGCCGTTGGCCTGGCCATCGTGGCCACGGAATTGTCCATGCCGTTCTTGCTTTTTGTCCCCAGGACCCGGCGGGTGGGGATCTTGCTGGGGCTGTTCTGGCATGTGCTTTTGGTTTTGACCCTGGATGTGCCCGCGATATTTCTTTTTCTTTTTCCCGCCCAGCTTTTGCTGTTCGTGCGGCCCCAGAGCATCTTCCTGTGGATCGAATCCATCCGCCGCGCCAATATCCAGGGCCCCAGGCCCCAGCTGGTCTATGACGGGGACTGCGGGTTCTGCCGCTTAAGCGTGCGTTGGCTTCAGGTGATGGACCTTTGGGCCAAGCTGGAATATGTGCCCGGCCCCAAGGGCATGCAGGAAATGCGCCTGAATTTCCCCGACGGAAAAAGCTATGGCGGGTTCTGGGCCTTCCGTAAAATCACCTGGATGCTGCCCATGCTGTATCCCTTCATTGTGCTGTCCTATTTCCCCGGGTCAGGCTTGATAGGCCCCCTGGTGTACCGCTTCATCGCCCGCAACCGCTATGTGTTTCCCTTGTTTCACACCTGTGCCGGGGGGCAGTGCCGCCTATGATCGCCGCCGCCAGCACGCCCAGGGTCATCTGGATCCATACGCTTTTGATCATCGCCATCGGCCTGATGAGCCTCTACAGCGCTTCTTTTAACAATAACGTGGTGGATGAGTCCGTGTTTTACGACCAGTTCTATTGCGCCTTGCTGGGGATTCTGCTCATGTTCGTGCTGGGCCGCGGGGATTACCGGAAATTTTTTGATGTGGCCTACCCTGTATACGGCATCAGCGTGTTTTTTTTGGTCCTGGTATTGCTTATGGGGCGCCAGGCCCTGGGCGCCACCCGCTGGTTTTCCGTCGGGGGTTTCAGTTTCCAGCCTTCCGAATTTTCCAAACTGGCCATCATCTTTTTTTTGGGCCGTTATTTTTCCGAGCGCCACCCGAGGCTGAGCTTTGATCTTAAGAGTTCCCTGCGCGAGATCTGGGGCGATCTGCTTTGGCCCCTGCTGTTGATCGGCATTTCCATGGCCTTGATCTTCAAGCAGCCGGATTTGGGCACCGCCATCCTGGTGATGGGGATTTTTTTGGTGATGCTCTATGCCAGCGGGATATCCTCGAAATTGTTCGGCGCGCTTTTGGGCTTCCTGGGGCTGATGCTGCCCTTGGCCTGGCATATTTTAAAGCCCTATCAAAAGGACAGGCTCCTGGTGTTTTTAAACCCCAGCCATGACCCCCTGGGCGCCGGCTACACCATCACGCAGTCTAAAATCGCGGTGGGGTCCGGCGAGCTTTGGGGCAAGGGATGGCTTGCCGGCACGCAAAATCAGCTGAATTTCCTGCCTGAGCGCCACACGGATTTCATTTTTTCCGTCATCGGCGAGGAATGGGGGCTGTTGGGCGGGGCCCTGCTGATCTACGGCTATGCCATGATCATCTATTGCGGCTTCAAGATCGTGCGGCACAACAAGGACCCCTTCGGCCAATTGGTGGCCATCGGCATTGTCAGCATCCTGACCATGCAGGTGGTGATCAATGTGGGCATGGCCATGGGCCTTTTCCCGGTGGTGGGGATCACCCTGCCCTTGGTCAGCTACGGCCGCACCTCGTTCATGGTGTTCGCCCTGCTGATCGGCTTTCTGCTGAATTTAAGCAAAAAACGGACCATTTTTTAACAAGGTAGCTCTGGACAATAACGCCTCTTATCAGTATAGTAAATACCATGCAACATTTTCGTAAGGTGGTGAACAAGCAGTTGGGCGAAATCCTGGTTGAACGCGGCGTCCTGTCGCGCTCCAAACTGGAAGAAGTGCTGGCTTACCAAAAGGAAAAAGGCATTCTCTTCGGGGAAGCCCTGGTCCAGATGAAGCTGGCCACGGAAATGGACGTGGTGCAGGCCCTGACCTGCCAGTATGGTTTCCCTTACCTGCCCTTGGCCAATTACGAGATCGCCCCTGAAGTGGTGGCGATCGTCTCCCGCCAACTCTGCCGGCAATACTGCCTGGTGCCCATCGACAAGATCGGCCGCAGCCTCACCCTGGCCATGGCCAATCCCTTGAATGTCCAGGCCATTGAAGAGGTCGAGAAGGTCACCGGCTGTTCGGTGCAGGCATTTGTCAGTACAGCGACGGACATCGAAGGTGCCGTCAACCGTTATTACGAAACGCGCTGATGCTGCCCACACAAGCCATTCTCAAAGACATCCTGCTGCGCGACCATTTGGTCAGCCCCGAAGACCTCAACAAGGCCCTGGAAGAGCAAAAACGCTCAGGCGGGGAGTTGAGCCGCATTCTTTTGAGGCTGAAATTGCTCGGCGAAGACCAGCTGAGCGTGGTGTTAAGCGAGGCCCTGCAGCTGCCCCTGATCAATCTGAGCCTGTTTCGCATCGACCCTGCCCTGATCAAGCTTATCCCCCGGGAAACCGCTGAAAAACACCTGCTGATACCGGTGTCGCGGCTGAATGACCAGCTGACCGTGGCCATGGTGGACCCCTTGGACATGCTGACCGTGGACAATATCAAGGCCATGACCTCCATGTCCGTCAGCGTTGTGCTGGCCAGGCCGCGGGAAATGCGCATCGCCATCGAGCGCAGTTACGCGCAGAACACCTCCGGCGCCCTCGAGGAGATTTTCCAGGACATCAAGGAGTCCAAGGAAGCGGAAGTGCTGGAGTTAGTCAAGGAAAGCGCCCAGGCCAGCAAGATCACCGTGGAAAGCCTCATTGAGGAAGCGCCCATCATCACCCTGGCCAATACCATCATCGAGCAGGCCGTTTCCGCCAAGGCCAGCGACATCTTTATCGAACCCACGGAAAACAATCTGCGCGTCCGCTACCGCGTCGACGGCTTTATCCGCGAAGTGGACCGCATGTCCAAAAGCCTGCATTTGCCGTTGATCTCCCGCATCAAGGTGGTCTCGAGCCTGGACATTGCCGAGCACCGCCTGCCGCAGGACGGCCGCTTTCGGGTGGTCACCCAAGAGAAGAAGGAAGTGGATTTTCGCGTCAATGTGCTGCCGACGTCCATGGGGGAAAAAATCGTGCTGAGGGTCCTGGACAAGAACCAGGACATGGCCCATATTGACAAGCTGGGCTTTGAGCCCGCCTCCCTGGAGAAATTGAAGGAGTGCTGCCACAAGCCCCACGGCATGATCTTGGCCTGCGGCCCCACCGGCAGCGGCAAGACCACGACCCTGTATGCCATCCTCAAATACATCGATTCCCCGGGCAAGAACATCGTGACCGTCGAAGACCCGGTGGAGTTTCAGATCAAGGGCTATAACCAGGTCAATATCCGCTCCGAGGTCGGCCTTTCCTTTCCGGCGGCCCTGCGTTCCATTTTGCGCCAGGACCCGGACGTGATCCTGATCGGAGAGATCCGCGACTCGGAGACGCTCGACATCGCGGTCAAGGCGGCCCTGACCGGGCACTTGGTCGTCTCCTCGCTGCATACCACCACCGGCCCCGGCTCCATCACGCGCATGATCAACATGGGGGTGGAGCCCTTTTTGATCACTTCGTCGGTGATGGCCATCGTGGCCCAGCGGCTGGTCCGGCGGGTCTGCCCCAAATGCCGCGTCCAGTACGCGGCCACGGACGAGATCGCCAAGGAATTCCGCCTGAAGGAACTGCTGCCCAACCACGACGGGCAATTTTACAAGCCCAAGGGCTGCAGCTTTTGCCTGAACACGGGGTATAAAGGCCGGGTGGGCATCACCGAGACCCTGATTTTGACCAATAAAATCAAGGAAATGATCCTGGTCTCGGCCCCCGAATCCCAGATCAAAAGCGCGGCCAGGGAACAGGGCATGACCACGATGCGCGAGGACGCCGTGATCAAGGCCTCCCAGGGCCTCACCACCCTGGAAGAAGTGACCCGCCTGACGGCGCCGGATTGATGGTCTTTATGGACACGACCCAGGAGAGGATCCTTAAAACGCTCAAAAGCCTGCCCAATGTCAATCCCACGGACATTGACGGGATCATCGAGGCCCAGCAGGACCAGAAGGTCAGCTTAGTCAAGGCCCTGCTCAAGCAAGGGGTCGTGTCCGAGCAGGAATTGCTGGTCCTTTTGATGCGCGAACTGCACATCCCCTCGATCGACCTGACCAAATACCGTTTCGATGAGAAACTCAAAAGTGTCCTTCCCGAAAAATGCGCGCGCCAGTACGTGGCCATGCCGCTGTCCCTGCTCGGCCAGACCCTGACCGTCGCCATTGCCGACCCTTTGAACGTGTTCATGATGGATGATCTGCGCAACGTGACCGGTAAGGAAATCGAGATCGTGATCTCCTCCGAAAGCCAGATCCTGCGGGTCATTGACCAGTTCTATAAATCCAGCGCCGATGCCATGGCCCTCTCCGGCCTGAAGGCGCAGGACAAGGACTTTGACACCTTCCTGGAACATCATAGCGCGCAGGAAAAATCAGCGGCCCAGGAAGGCCTCGAGGGCGCCGAGGAAGCACCGGTGATCCGCATCGTCAATTTGATCATCAAGGAAGCCCTGCGTCAGCGGGCCTCGGACATCCATGTCGAGCCCGTGGAGCAGGGGATGCGGGTGCGCTTCCGCATCGACGGGGTCCTGCAGGACATCCTGACCATCCCTAAGGAAAGCAAGAACGCGGTCGCCGTGCGCATCAAGCTAATGGCCAATTTGGACATCACCAATGTCCAGACGCCCCAGGACGGGCGTTTTAAGATGAAATTGGGCGGCCAGGAGGTGGATTTCCGCGTGTCTTTGCTGCCCACCATCTTCGGCCAGAAAATCGTCATGCGCGTGCTGGACAAGGGCAATCTGGCCATGGGCCTTGCGAAATCAGGCTTTTCCCAAAACACCATTGCCATGCTGGAAGAGTCCATTTACAAGCCCTTCGGCATGATCCTGGTGACCGGGCCGACCGGCAGCGGCAAATCCACGACCCTATATTCCTTGATCAGCAGGCTCAACACGCCGGATCGCAACATCATCACCATCGAAGAGCCGGTGGAATACCAGGTCGACGGACTGACCCAGATCGAGGTGCGCTCCGAGATCGGCCTGAGTTGCGCC
>CAZACW010000039.1:0-20838 GCA_964483785.1 uncultured Planctomycetales bacterium | reverse complement strand
GGGTTAGTGATGAACTGAGGAATGGGATGGGATATTTCGCATTGTTCTTTTAAAGTTTTAAGACAAAATACCTTCTCCCCCATGCGGGGAGGGGGAAGAACGAGCCTGGGGGTAATCAATTTGATATCATCGTACATCAGGATGTCGATGTCAATGACCCGGGGGCCGCGAAAAATTTTTTTGACCCTGCCTAATTTGCGCTCCACGGCCTGGGTCACCTCGATCAATTCTTCCGGTGAAAAATCCGTCTGCGCTTTTAAGACCGCGTTTAAAAAGCGCCCTTGCCGGGGCGCCTCAAAGGGCTCTGTTTCCATGATGCTTGAAAGCTTGAGGACCTTCAGGCCGCGTGCTTCGAGCTCTTCCACGGCCTTGTGCAGGTAACGGCGCCTCTCGCCCAGGTTCGAACCCAGGGCCAAATAAACTAAGGACATAAGCTTAAAGGATTTTGGCCAGGCGGGCGGCGGCCTGGTGGATGCGCTCCACGGGCAGGGTCAGGGACATGCGCACATAGCCTTCCCCGGCCTTGCCGAACCCGATGCCCGGCGTGACCACGATATCCGCTTCCTCCAAAAAGGCCTTGGCACAGCTCATGGAATCGGCGTACCGGGAAGGGACCTTGGCCCACACATAGAAAGCGGCCTTAGGCGGCTCGATTTTCCAGCCGACGGCGCGCAGGCCGTTGATCAGGGCATCGCGGCGGGTCTGGTATTCCGAACGCATGTCTTCAATATCGCGTGGATCGATGTTCAAAGCCGCGATCCCCGCGTATTGGATGGCATTAAACACACCGGAATCGCAGTTGGATTTGACCTTGGCCAGGGCCGATACCAGCGTCGGATTGCCGCAGGCCCAGCCCAGGCGCCAGCCGGTCATGTAGTAGGTCTTGGAAAAGGAATGGAATTCAATGGCGATGTCCTTGGCGCCCTCCACTTCCAAAATGCTCGGGGGCTTGAGGCCGTCATAATACACCTCGGAATAGGCCAAATCAGAAACGATGAGAATGCCCTTGGCCCGGCACACGGCGACTAAATCCTGATAAAATTTTTTGTCCGCCGTGGCCGCGGTGGGATTGTTAGGATAACAGACAAACAGGGCCTTCACGTTCTTTAAGGCCTCGATATCCTCCATTCTCGGCAAAAAACCATGGGCGTGTTTCAAGGGCAGGTATTGGATTTTGCCGCCGGCAAAGGTCACCGCGGCCTGATACGCCGGATAGGCGGGCTCGGTCAAGACCACCTTGTCCCCTGGATTGATGATCCCAAGCGGCAGATGGGCAATGCCCTCCTTGGAGCCGATCAGAGGGTAAATTTCGCTCTGGGGCTCCAGATCAACGCCGAAGCGGTTTTTAAACCACCTGGCGATCTCCGTGTGCAATTGAGGCACGCCGGCATCAAAGGGATAATGATGGTTCTGGACATCCTCAGCGGCTTTTTTGAGCGCGTCGATGATCGCCTGGTGCGTGCGCTGGTCCGGGTCGCCGACCCCCAAATTGATGATGTCGCGGCCGGCGGCGATGGCGGCCCGGCGGGCCTTGTCAATTTCCACAAAAAGATACGGAGGCAGGGATTGCAAACGCTCGGACAATTCGATTTTAAATCCCGCATCAGTTGAGATCATCTTCTCCCCCTTATTCATAATCCCAGCACATCCTGCATGTTAAACAACCCTTTTTTCTTGTCGGCCAGAAATTTGGCCGCCACCAGGGACCCTTCGGCAAAAATGTCGCGGGTCTTGGCGTGATGATGGATGGAAATCAAATCCACCGGGCTTTCAAAGGTGATGGTATGGTCACCGATCACCTCCCCCTCGCGGACAGAGGCAATGTCCTTGACCTTGGCTTTGGCAAACTTTTCTGCAATTTCTGCCATGGTCTTGGCGGTTCCGGAAGGCGCGTCCTTTTTATGCACATGATGTGTTTCCGTCAGGGCCATGGCATAATTTTTGCCGGTGATCGAGGCCGCCTGGCGGATGAGGCCAAAGACCAGATTGACACCCACCGACATATTGGAAGAAAAAACAACAGCGGTCTTGGACGATGCCTTTTTGATCTGGGCCATCTGCGCCTTGGAAAGACCGGTGGTCCCGATGACCATATTGACGCCGTATTTTTGGCAGGCTTTCAAATGCGCCAGGGTGGCTTCAGGGGTGGTAAATTCGATGAGCACATCGCTCCCTTTTAAGGCCGCCTCTTCAAAATTCACCGGAATATGATGCGACAGCAAGGGCACATCCGGACGGTCCTTGTTTTCCAACAGCACGGAAATTTTAAAGGCCTTGTCCTGCAAGGCCAGCGCCGTGATGCGCTGGCCCATCCTGCCCTGACAGCCTGAAATCGCAAGCTTGATCATCCTTCATCACCCCTTCAATAAAGTTGCGGTATGCGGCAAGTCCTTTAATAAACCATATTGGCCCAGCGCTTGCTTGAGCTTGGCCAAATGTTCTTCCTCCATGGCGCACATGGGCAGGCGCATCGCCGGGGAACACCAGCCCATCAGCGCCGCGGCGGTCTTGACCGGGATCGGATTGGTTTCGATAAATAAGGACTCGATCAACGGCAGCAATTGCGCGTTGATGGATTGGGCCTTGGCCTTATCGCCTTTTTGAAATGCATGGACCAGGGCCGCCACATCCTTGGGCACAATGTTGGAAGCGACTGAAATGACGCCCACCCCGCCCATGTTCAGCACCGGCAGGGTCAGGGCATCGTCCCCGGATATCAGCAGAAATTCCTTAGGGCACAGCGCGCGGATTTTTTGCATCTGCTCCATATTGCCCGAAGCTTCCTTGACGCCGATGATGTTTTTGATGCCGGCCAGCTTGGCCATCAGGTCCGGCTCGATGTTTTTGCCCGTGCGGCCGGCGATATTATAGAGAATGATGGGGATGTCCACGCTTTCACTGACAGCCTTGTAATGCAGGTAGATCCCCTGGTTCGTCGGCTTGTTATAGTAAGGCGTGACGACCAGAACCGCGTCCGCCCCTGCCTTGGCCGCGTGCTTGGTCAAATGCACGGCTTCGCTGGTGGAATTGGACCCGGTGCCGGCGATCACAGGCACCCTCTTGGCCGCCACCTGCACGCAAAGCTCGATCACATGGTCGTGCTCGTCTTCCGACAGGGTCGGGGATTCGCCGGTGGTGCCGCAAGGCACCAGGCCGTGGATCCCCTGCTCGATCTGCCAGTTGATCAGCTTTGTATAGGCGGCTTCATCGATGCCTTTGGATGTAAACGGGGTGATCAGCGCCGTGATGGCGCCGTGGAATTTTCTTCTATCCATGGTAAAAATACTCTCCTTTGGCGATCAGCTTCGCCGTGCCTTTAAGCCACACATTGTCGATTTTGAAATTCTTATGCAAATCAAAGGTGATGTCGAGGATTTCCTTGCTGGAGGTCAGCACCTGCATCGCGGCGCCTTTCTGCTGCTGCGTTCCCGGATGGGTGCGCAAAAAAGCGACCAGGGCCGAGGCCACGGCGCCGGTGCCGCAGGCCAAGGTCTCGGCCTCCACCCCGCGCTCGTAGGTCCGCACCGCCACCATGCCTTCCCGCGCGCGTTCGATGAAATTCACGTTGGTGCCCCGCGGGCCGAAGCGCGGATGATGGCGGATCAAAGGCCCCAGGCTGTTGACATCCACTTCCTGCAGGCCGTCGACAAACACAATGGTGTGAGGCACGCCGGTATCGATGTAATGCACCTGCAGTTTCTTGCCGCCCACGGTGATGTTCATTTCAGGCCGGTAATCCTTAGGATCGGAAAGGCGCACGCGCGCCACGTCCCCTTCGGTCTCGGCCAAAATCTCGCCGGCCAGGGTTTCCATGCCGAATTTCGGCTTGCCCGGCTTGAGATGCGAGGCGATGTGCACGGCCATGCAGCGGGCGCCGTTGCCGCACATTTCCGCTTCTGACCCGTCGGCATTGATGATGCGCATGCGGTAATCCGAGGTCTTGGATTTTTCCAGGACCAGGACCCCGTCCGCCCCCACCCCTGTATGCCTGGAGCAGACAGCCTGGGTGAATTTGGCGTAATCTAAGGAAGGGTGCGGATCAATGACGATAAAATCATTGCCCGCGCCCACCATCTTGATAAAAGGGACCTTTACCATCTGACCTTGTTCTCCCCCCGCATCAAATCCTCAAACGTTTCCCGCTCGCGGATGATTTTAAACCGCCTGCCCCTGACCATCACCTCCGGCACGCGCGGCCGGACGTTGTAATTGCTGGACATCACATAGCCGTAGGCGCCGGCGCTCATCACAGCCAGCAAATCGCCTTTTTGGGGCGGCGGCAAAGGCCGCTCATGCGCGAAAAAGTCGCCGCTTTCGCAGATGGGGCCCACCACATCGAAGCTTTGCTTCGATCGGCGGCTGAGGGAGACCGGCACAATCTCGTGATAGGCATCATACAGCATCGGCCTGATCAAATCATTCATGCCGCCGTCTACGATCACAAA
The DNA here is from genome assembly GCA_964483785.1 of uncultured Planctomycetales bacterium. Lineage (GTDB taxonomy): Bacteria > Omnitrophota > Gorgyraeia > Zapsychrales > Fredricksoniimonadaceae > JABDGZ01. The sequence goes on along the minus strand of CAZACW010000039.1, from coordinate 16,393 downwards.
TTTTTTTAACCCATTGTCCTTGACGTAAAGGACCTTGGTCACAAAGATGCCTGCATTGCCGACGATAAACCGGCCCGGCTCCATGATGATCTTAAGCCCGGTGCGCTCCAGGATAGGGACGATCTTATCCGCGTACTGCTGGGCGGTCTGGGGGTTTTCATCCTTGTAAATGATCCCCAGGCCCCCGCCGATGTCCAGATATTCAATCTCCGTGCCGTCGGCTTTCAGTTCATCAATAAAGGCCACGACCTTTTTGATGGCGCCCACAAAGGGCGCGCCGGTGGTGATCTGGGAGCCGATATGGATGTGCACGCCGTTGAGCTTGACGTGGCTGTATTGCCGGCGGGCCTCGAAAATCTGCCTGGTCGTACGCAGGTCAATGCCGAATTTCTTGTTCAAGGTACCGGTATTGGTGTAGGCGTGCGTCGGCGCCGGCACATCCGGGTTGATCCTTAACGCGGCCTGCACCTTACGGCCCATTTTGGCCGCGATGCGGTTGATTTCAGCCAATTCCGGCCTGGACTCGACGTTAAAAAGCAGGATCCCTGTCTTGATCGCGTAAGCGATCTCCTCCGCGGTCTTTCCGACGGAGGCAAAAACGATTTTCCGGGGGTCTGCGCCCGCCAAAAGGGCTTTCTTCAATTCGCCGACGGACACGATATCGATGCCGGCGCCCAGATCCACCAGGCTTTTGACCACGCTCAAATTGCCGTTGGATTTCATGGCAAAGCAGATGATGGGGTCAAGCCTGGCAAAGGCCTTTTGGATCTTCAAAAAATGGTCGGTGAGCGTCTTATAACTATAGAGGTAAAAAGGCGTACCGACGGACTTGGCGATCGATGCCACCTTGGTTCCTTCGCAATAAAGCGCTCCGGCTTTGAATTTAAAATCATGCATGCAGCTTTTGACTCCACTTCTTCAATTGCCGGCTGACCAAAACCGGGCTGGTCGACCCCAAGGAAGATTTAATTTTAACAGACATTTGGGGATTGAAAAGTTTTTTTACATCCACATCCATCGCCGATGAATACCCTTTAAGCTCCCTCCAGGTCAATGACGCCATCGGCCGGCCGCGCTCCAAACACTCCCGCACCATGCGCCCGACAGCATCATGCGCTTCCCGGTTGGAAACCCCCTTGCGGATCAGATAATCCATCACATCCACGGTAAAAAACCCTTCATCCTGGACGGAACGGGCGGCCTTGGCCTTTTTGACCTTCAAAGATCCAAAAATCTTGGCCATCACCTCAAGCATGTTTTGGGTGGTATGGACGCTGTCAAACAAGGCCGGCTTGTCCAACTGCAGATCGCGGTTATAGGTCAAGGGCAGGCCCTTTAATAAAATATGGATCTCGCTTAAATGCCCTATGATCCCGGCGCAACGGCCGCGGACAAGTTCCAGCACGTCGGGGTTTTTCTTATGCGGCATGATCGAAGAACCTGTGCAAAAACCGCTGTCTATGTCCACGAGATCAAACTCCCGGGACGCCCATAGGATCAAATCTTCCGCCATGCGCGAGAGATGAGTGGACACTATGGCGCAGGCGCCGATCAGCTCGACGATAAAATCGCGGTCAGAGACCGCGTCCATGCTGTTGGCGGCCACGGCCTTGAAGCCTAACAGTTTGGCCACATAGGCACGGTCGATGTTCAAGGACGTGCCTGACAAGGCGCAGGCCCCCAGCGGCATCACATCCGTGCGCCTGGCGCAATCCGCGAGCCTGTCTTTGTCGCGTTCAAGCATCTCCACATAGGCCAGCATATGATGCGCCAGCAGGACCACCTGGGCGGCCTGCAGGTGCGTATAGGCCGGTATGATCACTTCCTGATTTTTTTGAGCAAAGCCGACAACCGCCTTTTGCAAATGGATGGCCGCGCCCATGAGCTTTTGGATCTCGTCCCTCGCATAGAGTTTCATGTCCAAAACAACCTGGTCGTTGCGCGAGCGCGCGGTGTGCAATTTATCCGCCGCCGGACCGATCAGGGCTTTGAGTTTAAATTGGATGTCCGTATGGATATCTTCGGCTTTCGGATTATGTTTGAATTGGCCGGATTCAACTTCCTTAAGGATTTTATGAAGGCCGGCGGTGATCTTGGCCGCGTCCTTGGACGGAATGATCCTTTGCCTGCCCAGCATACGGGCATGGGCGATCGAGCCTATCACATCATATTTGGCCAGGCGATGGTCATAGCTGATGCTGAAGGTCAATTGATCCGCGAGCGGATCGGATTTCTTATCAAACCGCGAACCCCAGAGTTTAGACATAATGTTCTCCATGGATAAGCTGGACAGTCATCATGTGTTTGCAACGGGATATTTTCACCGTCAAACCACCACAACCCCGGAGGTTGTGATGGTTAACCATCACAACCTCCGGGGTTGTGGTGGTTGTACACACATAACAGTCGTCCAGCCAATGCTAATACGGCATGCCCCAGATCCTGATGAAACCTTCGGACAGCTTGGGATCGAAAATGTCCTTGGCGCCGTAGGTGGCCAATTCCTCCTTATACCGCGAAAACGGGGATTTGCGGCCGACCACATGGCAGCTTCCCTTATACAGCTTTAAACGCACCGTGCCGCTTGCCCTCTCCTGGGTTTTGCGGATAAACGCATCCAATTGCTGTTTCAAAGGCGTTTCCCACAAACCATAATAGGTCAGCTCGGCGTAGCGCGGGGAAATCAATTCCTTGTAATGCAGGGTCTCGCGGTCCAGCACCATGGCTTCCAGTTCCTTGTGCGCCGTGATCAGGATGGTGCCGGCCGGGTTTTCATAAATCTCGCGGGACTTGATGCCCACCAGCCGGTTTTCCACCATGTCCACGCGCCCGACGCCGTTGCGGCCGCCGATATGGTTGAGCTGTTTCACCAATTCCACCGGACCATATCCCTTGCCGTTGACCTTGACCGGAATGCCCTTGGCCCATTCCACCTCGACGTATTCCGGACGATTGGCGCATTTCAAAGGGTTCTTGGTCATGGCATAAATCTCTTCCGGCGGCTCCACCCAGGGATCTTCCAGCACGCCGCATTCGATGGAACGGCCGTACAGGTTCATGTCCGTTGAATACGGGCTTTTCTTGGTGACATCAATGGGGATCTTGTGCTTGTGCGCGTATTCGATCTCCTCTTCGCGGGTCTTGAATTCCCAGGTGCGCAGCGGCGCCAGAAGTTCCAGATGGGGCGCCAAAATTTTGGCCGTGACCTCGAAACGCACCTGGTCATTGCCCTTGCCTGTGCAGCCGTGGGCCATGGCATCGGCCTTTTCCTTTTTCGCCACCTGCACCTGGTGTTTGGCGATCAAGGGCCTGGAAAGGGCCGTGGCCAAAAAATATTTCCCTTCATAGACGGCGTTGGCCTGAATAGCAGGAAAGACATAATCTTTGACGAATTCCTGCTTCAGATCCATGATGTAGACCTTGGAGGCGCCGGTGGCCAGGGCGCGTTTCTCGATCATCTTGAAATCACTGCCCTGCCCCACGTCGGCCATAAAGGCAATGACTTCATAATCTTTGTCCTTGAGCCAGCGGATGAGACAGCTGGTGTCCAGCCCGCCGGAATAGGCTAAAACAACTTTTTTCATATTTCCCTTTCTTCACTAATGTGCAAAACTATTGGTAATGGTATTAGTCCAAGTAAGATTTATAGTCGGCAATATTATCTGCGAAACCACCACAACCCCGGAGGTTGTGATGGTTAACCATCACAACCTCCGGGGTTGTGGTGGTTTGACGATAAAAATATCCCGTTGAGCAAACAACATGACCAACAGCAATATCCTTAAGCCAATAATTTCAAAAGAACGGCTTTTTGCACATGCAGGCGGTTTTCCGCCTGGTCAAAGATCACGGCATGTTTTCCGTCGATGATCTCCGCCGTCACTTCCACGCCGCGGTGGGCCGGCAAACAATGCATGAAAATATAGTCCTTGTGCGCTGACCTTACCATGTCCTGATTGATCTGATAGCCTTTAAAATCCTTGATCCGCCGGGCCGTTTCCTTTTCCTGCCCCATGCTCACCCATACATCGCTATAGACCACGTGCGCGCCTTTGACCGCGGCTTTCGGGTCGCGCCCGAGTTCGATCGTGCAGCGATGGTGCTTTGCGATCTCCCTGGCCTGGTGCACGATCATGGGATTGGGATCATAGCCCTTGGGTCCGGCAAAACGCACATCAATGCCCACCTTGGCGCAGGCCATCATCAGGGAATGAAAAACATTATTGCCGTCTCCCACATAGGCCAGGGTCAGGCCTTTAAAGGAGCCGAATTTCTCCCGGATCGTCTGGATATCGGCCAGGGCCTGGCAGGGATGATACAGATCGCACAGGGCATTGATCACCGGCACTTCGGCCTGGCGGGCCAGCTCCACAATGTCCTTGTTATGAAACACCCTGGCCACGATGCAATGCACATACCGCGAAAGGGTCTTGGCCACGTCATAGGTGGATTCCCTCTTGCCCAAATTGATTTCATCCAAACCCAAATAAAGGCAGTGCCCGCCCAATTCGTAAACACCCACCTCAAAAGAAACGCGGGTGCGGTTCGATGGTTTCTGAAAGACCAGGGCCACGGATTTTCCCTTTAAATCCGAACGCAGTTTGCCCTTTTGTTTTTTCAACCGGTCCGCTGTATCGATCAAGCCGAGGATTTCGGCGCTGGAGTAGGCAAATAAGGTGATCAGGTCTCGTTTCATGTTCATCCTATACTGGTTTGTCCGACCGCGGTTTCCCGGGGTGGATTTATCATTTTTCTTTAGCTACGGATAGCGATGTCTGCGTCGCGTGGCCCCCTGCCATGACAGCCTGAATGGAATTATCCAAAATATGGACCGCCCGGTTGATCTGCCGGCGGGTGACATTCAAGGCCGGCATGATGCGAAGAACATTACCCTGGGTGCAATTAATGATCAAACCGCGGTTGAAACATTCCTTGACGATGAAAGCCCCCTCACCCGTCAATTCAACGCCGATCATCAGCCCCAGGCCCCGCACGTCCCGGATGACGGCGTACTTGGATTTCAGCGCATTGAGCTTTTCCATCAAATAGGGCCCCTGGGTCTTGACATTTTTCATGATATGCTCGGCATAAATGGCCTTGATCACACCCAAGGCCGCCTTGCACACCAAGGGACTGCCGGCAAAGGTCGAGCCGTGCATGCCGGGCTTGAAAATATCAGCCAGCTCTTTTTTGACCATCAAGACGCCGATGGGCAATCCTCCACCTAAGGCCTTGGCCAGGCACATGGCATCCGGTATAATGCCATAATGTTTATAGCCGAAAATCTCGCCGGTGCGGGCCATGCCGGTCTGCACCTCATCCAAAATCAGCAGGACCTTTTTCTCATCGCATAAGCGCCTGACCGCCTGCACATATTCCTTGGAAGCGACATGGATGCCGCCCTCGCCCTGTACAAGCTCGAGCATGACGGCCACGGTCTGGGGCGTCACTGCGGATTTCAGGGCCTGGAAATCATTAAAGGGCACATGCTTGAACCCTTCCAGCAAAGGGCCGAAACCCTGCTGGTGCTTGGCCTGGCCCGTGGCTGTCAAGGCGCCCATGGTGCGGCCGTGAAAGGAATGAAGGGTGGCAATGATCTCGGTCCTTTGGCCCTCTCCATAAAGCCTGGCGAATTTGATGGCCGCTTCATTCGCTTCTGCCCCGCTGTTGCAATAAAAAATTTTGCCTTCAAAGGCGATGCGCACCAGTTCCTTGGCCAATTTGGCTTGAAAAGGATGGTGCAGATTATTCGGGATGTGGATCAATTTCCCGATCTGCTCGCGCACCGCGCCCATCACCTTGGGATGGCAATGCCCTAAATTGCCCACCCCCCAGCCGGGAAAAAAATCCAGGTATTTTTTCCCATGGATATCTGTCAGGACAGAACCCTTGCCCTTGACAAAAATCGCCGGCATCCTTGTATACGTCGCAAGGATATGGTCGTTATATTCCTGGAAAATTTCGTCAGTTTTCATGGTTTAATGATCTGCGTCCCCACCCCTTGGTCCGTAAAGAATTCCAATAACAGCGCGTGCGCCATCCTGGCATCGACAATGTGGGTCTTGCTCACTCCGCCGCCCTGCAGGGCCTCGACGCAGGAGCTGACCTTGGGGATCATGCCGCCCACGATGACCCCGCTTTTGATCAACTCATCCACCTGCTGCAGGGTCAAGGTGGACATCAAGGTGCTTAAGTCCTTGACATCGCGCATCACGCCCGGCACATCCGTCAGCAAGACTAATTTTTCCGCCTTCATGGAATTGGCAATGGCCGAAGCCACCTCATCCGCGTTGACGTTATGCGGCACCTTTTCCGTGGTCATGCCCATGGGGGAAACCACGGTGATCTGGCCCTGGCTTAAATGCGCCTCCAAATGCTCCTTGTTCACCGAGGTGATGGTCCCCACAAAGCCAAGGTCCTTGGCCGCCTTTTTCTTTTTCACAAAGATGATGTTCTCCTGCCCTTTGAGGCCGGTCACATCGCCTTTCAAGGATTTGATTTCATCGACGATCTGGCGGTTTAATTTCTCCAGCTCCTCTCCGACGATCGAAAGGGTCTCCTTGTCCGTCACGCGGATCCCGTCCACAAATTCATTTTTAAGGCCCTTTTCCTTCATGCGCGCGGAGATATGCGGCCCCCCGCCGTGCACGATGATGATGCGGATGCCCACATAACTTAAAAACACGATGTCTTGAAGGACATTACGCCTGATCTTGGGATCATCTAAGATGCTGCCGCCGTATTTAATCACAAAGATCTTGCGGCGGAAGGCCTGGATATAAGGGATCGCCTCGATCAGGATGGAGGCTTTTTTAACGATCTGTTCCATAGGATGTTCTTTCAACCATTCTTTGCCGGCCGGCTAAAGGCACGGTGTCCAAGTCAATTGTAGGCTCCATTGATGCGCACGTAGGCATAGGAAAAATCACAGGTGTACACCGTGGCGCCGGCCCTGCCTAAACGCAAGCTTACCTTGATGGCAATCTCCTTTTGATCAAAAGGCGAAAAGGAAATTTTCATCCTTTGCTCATCAACGCCTTTGATGCCCAAGGCACCGATGGCAGCGCCCACCCGTCCCCAATTCGGATTACTGCCGAAGGCCGCGGTCTTGACCAGGGCGGAATTGGCAATGGCCTTGGCCATGGTCCTGGCCTGCGCTTCGCTGGAGGCACCGTTGACCGTAATGGTCAAAAATTTGGTGGCGCCTTCGCCGTCCTGGACGATTTTCTTGGCCAGCTGGGTGCAGACATATTCCAGGGCCTGGCAGAATTTTCGGTAATCAGGGCCTTGCGCATCAATTTTTTTGTTGCCTGCCAAACCATTGGCCTGGCAGGTGACCATATCATTGGTGCTCATACAGCCATCAACGGTAATGCTGTTAAAGGAGCGCGCGGTCGCTTGTTGAAGCGCCTTCTTTAACATCTTCAAGCCCACCGCGGCATCCGTGGTGATAAACCCGAGCATGGTGGCCATGTTGGGTTCGATCATGCCCGAGCCCTTGGCGCAGGCGCCGATGGTCACGGTCTTGCCGGATAATTTCAACTGAACAGCCGCTTCCTTCATTTTCAAATCCGTGGTCATGATGGCCCGGGCAAAACGGCTGCCGCCGGAATAGGCAAGACCCTTGACTAAGGCAGGGGCCGCTGCCTTTATTTTTTCAAAAGGCAGAGGCTTGCCGATAATGCCGGTGGAGGTGACCAAAACATCCGACGCTTTGATTTTGAGCAATCCGGCGATCAATTGGGTCGATGCCGTTGCATGTTTCAAGCCCTGGGCGCCGGTCAGACAATTGGCATTGCCGGAATTGACCAAGACCGCAAAGCTTGTCCCTTGTTGGACATGCTTCATGCTGACTTGCAAGGGCGCGGCCTTGATGGAATTCCTTGTGAACACAGCGGCGGTCACTGCCGGGACTTCTGAAACAATCAAGCCCAGATCCGGTTTGCCGGAACGCTTGATCCCGGCGGACAAACCATGGGCCAGGAAGCCTTGAGGGGAGCTGATCGATCCCTGGATGATTTTCATAGGAGCCCCTCGATCTCATTAAAGCCGTACATGATGTTCATGTTCTGCACAGCCTGGCCTGCCGCCCCTTTGACTAAATTATCAATGGCCGAGGTGATCACTGCCATCTTTTTGTCCGCACTGACAGCCAAACCGATATCACAAAAGTTAGTATTGGCCACGTCCTTGGTTTGCGGCTGTCCCCCTGCCGGATGGATACGGACAAAAGGTTCTGCCTTATAAAACTTGTCATACACGCTATGCAACTGGTTGAACGTGATCCCCTCTTTTAATTGCACGTACATGGTATTCAGGATGCCCCGCGTGATGGGCAGCAAATGCGCCACAAAATGAATATGGGCCGCGTGCCCGGCCAATTGGGAAAGGCCCTGCTCAATTTCCGGAGCATGCTGATGGTTTAAGACCTTATAGGCTTTGAAATTCTCGTTCACTTCGCAGAACAGCCTCTCCACCACGGCTTTGCGGCCGGCGCCGGACACCCCGGATTTGGCATCCACCACGATGGATTGAATGTCCTTGCGGGTGGACACCAAAGGCGCCAGGCCCAAGATCGCGGCCGTCGGATAACAGCCGGGATTGGCGATCAAATGGGCTTTTTTGATTTTGGTCCGGAACAATTCCGGCATCCCGTAAACGGCCTTGGTCAAATTTTTGGCGTCAACGTGTTTGCGGCCGTACCATTGTTCATACGCCCTGCTGTTTTTAAGCCGGTAATCAGCGCTTAAATCAATGACCTTAAGCCCGGCTTTCAATAATTTCGGCGCCAGCTTCATGGATTCGGTATGCGGCAGGGCCAGAAAGACCAGGTCGCATTTTTCTTTGACCTTTTTCAAATCGAAGGCCTGGCAAACTAAAGTGGTCCGGTTTAAGAATTCCGGATAAATCTGGCTGATGGGGCCCGCCGTTTGATTGGCCGACACATAGGTGATGCGCACCCAGGGGTGTTTGAGCAAAAGGGCCAGGACCTCGCGGCCGGTATAGCCGCTGACGCCTAAAATGCCGGCGCGCACGGCCTTCAATTGGTATTCGGAATAGGGTACTGTCATATGATCTCCGTCGGCAAATGCCGTCTGATGAATGCGTTTATATTAAATAAAAAAGCCCATCTCGTCAATTTATTTCAAAGGGAGATGGGCTTAAAATTGTCCTAAATTATTGGCCGTTAACGTTTAACCCATTGGAATTTACGGCGAGCTCCCTTTTGACCGGGTTTCTTTCTTTCCTTCATTCTGTCGTCTCTGGTCAGGCAGCTGGCCTTCTTTAAAATGCTTCGGGTCAAGGGGTCGCAGGAAATGATGGCGCGGGACAGGCCTAATTTAAAAGCGCCGGCCTGGCCGGTGGAACCGCCTCCGGTGACCCGTACGGCTATGTCAAATTTGTTCTCTAAATTCACCAATTTTAAAGGGTGCATAATGGAAATCCGGTCTGTTTCCCGGGGAAAATAATTCATAAAGTCGCGTTTATTGACAGAGATCTTCCCTGAGCCTGGGGTCAAGACCACCCGGGCCACCGAGCTTTTGCGCCGGCCTGTCCCTGCATATTTGACGACTTCAACCATGTTGTCCTGTTCTCCTCTTTATACAGCCAAAGCGACCGGTTTTTGGGCCGCGTGCGGATGGGTTTCACCCGCATACACCTTTAATTTGGACGTTTGCTTATACGCCAGCGGGCCGCTAGGAAACATGCGGGAAACCGCCAATTCAATCAATTTTACCGGCCTCTTGGCCAGCATGTTGCCCAAGGTCATTTCCCTCATGCCGCTGGGATAACCCGTGTAACGGTTATAGACCTTGTCCGTCAATTTCTTGCCGGAGACCTTGACCTTATCGGCATTGATGATGACCACGGTATCCCCCGTGTCCAAAAACGGCGTAAAAATGCGCTTGTGCTTGCCGCGCAGCACAGTGGCTGCCTTGGCCGCGACCTTGCCTAGGATCTTGTCCTTGGCATCGATCACATAACACTTGCGTTCAATGGCGTCGACCTTCGGTACATACGTTTTCATAAGGACCTAAAATATACCATCCCTGGGCCAAAAGTCAATTAAAAAAACTGGGACACATGGAAAAAAACTGGGACACATTGACTTTTTTAAGAAAAGTCAATGTGTCCCAGTTTTTTTCCATGTGTCCCAGTTTTTTTATAATTGACCTTCATCAGGCATAGGCCCTCGGCTGGGGCCGTGTCATGGGCCTTGCCGCGGTTTCTGGATTTTCTTAAAAAAGTCAATGTGTCCCAGTTTTTTTATAATTGACCTTCATCAGGCATAGGCCCTCGGCTGGGGCCGTGTCATGGGCCTTGCCGCGGTTTCTGGATTTTAAGACCTGGGGCATTTCTGCGGCCGGCATTTGGCCGGCGCCGACGGCCAATAAGGTGCCGACAATATTGCGCACCATCTTATAGAGAAAGCCGTCGGCTGTGACATCCATATGAATCAAATCCCCTTGCTTGTGGATACGCAAGGTCCTGATGGTGCGTATGGTCCGGCGTTCGGCCCTGGCCGGATCATGGGCTTGAAAAGATTTAAAATCATGGCGGCCGATGAGACATTTGGCTGAGCGGCGCATGCGCGCCAAATCCAAAGGATAGGGATAAAACAAGGCATGGTCCCGCAGAAAGGCGGAACGGTATTGACGGTTTAAAATCGTATAACGGTAGGTCTTGTCCTTGACGCTGTACTGGGCGTGAAAATGTGTGTTCACCTCCCTAACGTCCAACACAGCGATGTCCTTCGGCAGATAGCTGTTCATGGCTTTTTGGATTTCCAAAGGCTTCATGCGCGTCTCTGCTTTAAAGGAAATGACCTGGCCCAGGGCATGCACCCCGCTGTCTGTGCGGCCGGAGGCCGCAATCCTGACCTGGCGTTTAAAAATCCTTGCCAGCGTCCGTTCCAGCTCTCCCTGGACCGTGCGCTCGCCCTGCCCCTGCGTCTGCCATCCGCAAAAATCCTTGCCGTCGTATTCAAGGGTGATTTTAAAATTTCGCATTGGCCTGCCAGTATTCCTTGGTGTCCACGTCCATGATGGTGAGCTTGGCCCCCCAGCCGGCGCCGGTGTCCAGGTCCCAGACATTGCAGAAATGCTGGGGCAGTGTGGTATTGAATTTCAGCGTCGGCGTGTGCCCGACAAAGATGTCCTCGTAATGCCCAAAGCGATGTTCAGGCTGAAGGGCGTTGAGCTCAAAGGCCGTCAACAACATCTTCCTGTCCCACAAAAGGATTTCCTGGTCCGTTGTTTCCACCGGCTGGGCCGGGTCAAAGCCGCCGTGCACGAATAACCGGTTTTGCTCGATCCAAAAATTGGGGGAATTCTTCAAAAATTGCACATGGGCCGCGGGCATGGGCCTGCCTTGGTAGGATGCCAGGGTATAGGAGCCGCCCTGCTCGGTCCAGGATTCAGGGATTTCACCCTCGAGGGCCCATTTCAAGGCCCAGTAATCATGGTTGCCCAGGATATTGATGCAGTGAGAAAGGGTCAAAAGCTCGCCGATACATTCCTTGACCATGGGCCCGCGGTCGCAAACATCGCCCAGGCAGATCAAGCGGTCCCTGGCTTTGTCAAAACCGGACAGCTTAAAACATTCCAGCAGGGCCGGATACGCCCCGTGTATGTCGCCTATGCAAAAGGTTTTCATCGCTTGATCAGGATTTCCGCGATCTGGACGGCGTTGAGGGCAGCGCCCTTCCTCAAATTGTCCGACACCACCCAAAGATTCAACCCGTTGGGAACGGAGATGTCTTCGCGGATGCGGCCGACAAAGGTCTCGTCGCGGCCGTCGGCCATGATGGGCAAGGGATAGGCTAAGGAGCGGACATCATCCACGACCTTGACCCCGGGCGCTTTGTTTAGCAGTTTGATGGCTTGGGCGCGGGTGATTTTTTTCTTGGTCTCGATATTGATCGACTCGGAATGGCCGTTTTTGACCGGCACGCGCACGCAGGTGGCTGAGACCTGGATGGCAGGGTCATGGAACATCTTGCGCGTCTCATTAACCATTTTCATTTCTTCCTTGGTGTAAAAATTGTCCGTGAACACATCGATCTGCGGGATCAGATTATGCGCGATTTGATGCGGAAATTTCTTCACGGCCTTGCCGCCCTGCAATTGGTCTTCCAGTTCGCACACGGCTTCGGCGCCGGCGCCGGAAACCGCCTGGTAGGTGGAGACCACGATGCGCTTGATCCTGGCAAAATCATGCAGCGGCTTTAAAGCCACCAGCATCTGGATCGTCGAGCAATTGGGATTGGCAATGATCCCTTTGTGCTTTTGGATGTCCTCGGGATTGACCTCAGGGACGACCAGCGGCACATCCGGATCCATGCGAAACTGCGAAGTGTTATCAATCACGACCGCCCCTGCCTTGGCCGCCACGGGCGCCCAGACCTTGGAGATTTCCGCGCCCGGCGAAGAAAGCACAATATCAATGCCGTTAAATACATCCTTGGTCAACGGGACATAGCGATGGCCGTCCAAAGCGCCGCCCGCGCCGCTGGGAGAAATCAACACCAGTTTGTTAACGGGGAATTTGCGTTCCTTGACAATGCGGTACATGCACTGCCCCACCGCACCCCGAATACCTAATATGGCCACATTATATTTTTTCATATCATTGAACCTTTTTTTTGCGTATCATCGGGTGGCGAGGACTCGATGTTCGCGAGCGCACGACAAGTGCACAAGTCATCTATTTTGGGAAACCACCATTCTGGCCGCTGATAGGGTTGCCATTCGCCAAGAGAAGCGAAGCGCAGCACGCGAACTCGAGGCCGAGCCAGGACCCGTGGTTTACCTGAAGAGATGACTTGGGCACTAACCGTGCGCTCGCGAACATCGAGTCCTCGCCACCCGATGATACGCGTATGTTAAGTATACTGCTAAATTAAAGACGCAACCATGTCGCCGATCTGGTTTGTGGAATACCCCATTTGACCGATCAACATGGATTTCATTTTCAACATCATGGCCTGGACCGACGCTTCCACGGCCTGGGCCGCCTTTTCCTCTTTCAGATGTTCGAGCATCAATTTCACGGTCAAAATGGCGGCCAGAGGATTGGCGACACCCTTGCCCGCGAATTGCGGGGCTGAGCCGTGCACCGGCTCGAACATGCTGACTCCCGCCGGATTGATATTGCCCGAGGGCGCCACCCCCATGCCGCCCTGCGTGACCGCGGCCAAGTCGGTAATTATATCACCAAACATATTGGTTGTCACAATCACGTCAAAACGCTCCGGCGCTTCGATCAAAAATATGCACATCGCATCCACATGCAGATAATCCACCTGGATCTGCGGATACTGTTTGGACAGATCCGCCAGCACGCGGTCCCAAAGTCCGAACACATTGGTCAGCACATTGTTCTTGCCGCACAGGGTCAATTTGCCCGGGAACCCTGCTTGTTTGCGTTTCATGGCATATTCAAAAGCGTATGTGAGGCAGCGGTGCACCTGGGCATAGGTATAAACCATCACCTGGGTAGCTACTTCCTGGTCGGTACCCTTGTTTTTGATTTCCCCTTCGCCGGTATACACGTCGCCGGAATTTTCACGCACCACCACATAATTGATCTGCTGCGGGCCTTTGTTCTTGATGGGCGTGGTGACGTTCTGGTAAAGGCGCACCGGGCGCAGATTGATGTATTGGTCCAGGCCGAAACGGAGCTTAAGTAAAATCCCCCGCTCCAAAATGCCGGGTTTGACATCCGGATGGCCGACAGCGCCCAGATAGATCGCGTCAAAGGCTTTTAAGCCGGCCAATTCCTGGTCAGACAGGATCTTTGTAGTTTTCAAATACCGCGTCCCGCCGAAATCAAAGCTCTGGCGCGCAGTCTTAAAGCCGAATTTTTGTTCAGCCGCGTCCAAAACCTTGAGGCCCTGGACCACGACTTCCGGGCCGATCCCGTCGCCGGGGATGATAGCTAATTTATAAGTTTTCATGTTTTATTAGGATGCCATAACGATGTTGCTTAAAAAATAGGAAACTCAGTCCTTTTGTTATTAGGATGGCTTAACGGTGTTGCTTCAGAAACGGGGTATTTTCGCCGTCGGCTACGGTTTACGACAAATTTGTTTTATAGTAGCACTGGTATTTGAACAAATTTGTCGTAAAGCCTTGCCGACTTTTGGCGAAAAACCCCTGATTGTTTCTTCCGCAACACCGTTAAGCCATCCAACTGTAATATAAAAAATAAAACCATCGCAACCCCCGGGGTTGTGGAGGTTTTATGATACAAATCTTTTAACTACCAAGGTCGCATTATGCCCGCCAAAACCCAGGGAATTGGACAGGGCCGCGTTCACCTGCACCTTGCGGGCCGTGTTAGGCACATAATCCAGGGCGCAGTCCGGGTCCGGGGTCTCGTAATTGATCGTAGGATGGACCATATTATCGCGGATCGACATCACACAGGCCGCCAATTCAATGCCTCCGGCCGCTCCCAAAAGATGGCCGGTCATGGACTTGGTGGACGAAATAGGCACCTTAGAGGCATAATCGCCGAATACTGTCTTGATGGCCAGGGACTCGATCTGATCATTCAATTTGGTGGAAGTCCCGTGCGCATTGATGTAGCTGATATCCGTGGCTTTCAATCCCGCATCCTTGAGGGCCAAATCCATGGCCCTGATCGCTCCCAGGCCTTCGGCATGGGGCGCGGTAATGTGATAGGCGTCCGAGGTGCGGCCATAGCCGGCCAATTCCGCCAATACCGCTGCCCCGCGCCCCTTGGCAAATTCAAGGCTTTCCAAAATCACGATGCCAGCACCTTCAGCCATCACAAAGCCGTCGCGGTTTAAATCAAAAGGCCGGCTGGCCTTGGCAGGATCATCATTGCGCTTGGTCAGGGCCTTCAAGGCGCAGAAGCCGCCCAAGCCCAGCTTGGATGTGGCGCTTTCCGTACCGCCGGCAATCACCACATCAGCTTCGCCGTGGCGGATCATGCGCATGCCTTCGCCGATGCAGTTATTGGCCGTGGCGCAGGCCGTGGCAATGGCGAAACACGGGCCGGTGGCGCCGGTGTTGATGGAAATCTGGCCCGCGGCCTCGTTGATGATCATGCGGGTGATAAAGAAAGGCGAGATACGGCCCGGCCCCTTCTCCAAATATTTGGTGTATTCCTCTTCCGCGGAATAAATGCTGCCGATGCCGGAGCCTACGATCACCGCGGCGCGCGCGGTGTCCATCTGGCGGATATCCAATTTGGCGTGGGCCAGGGCCTCATGGGCCGCGACCACCCCGAATTGGATAAAGCGCGATAAATTGCGGGCGTCCTTGGAATTAAAATGGGCCAGGGGATCGTAATCAATGACATCGCCGTTGACCTGGGAATCGAAGGCCGAGGCGTCAAAATGGCTGACCGCCCGGATGCCGCTTTGGCCTTTAAGCAGGGCCTGCCAGAATTTTTCTAACCCCCTGCCGACCGGCGAAACCACCCCCATGCCTGTGATGACCACGCGTCTGTTCTGCATAGGCCGCAACACCCCCTATAAAGTTTTGCCCCTGCAGGGGTCTTGCTCTTTTTGAGGGCAAGACGCAGGGGCAAGTCAAAGCCAAAATTGCGCCACACGGTTCAAGCGTTGGATTTTTCTTCAATGTATTTAATGGCATCGCCGACGGTCTTCATCTTTTCGGCGTCTTCGTCGGGGATTTCGACGTTGAATTCTTCCTCGAGGGCCATGATCAGCTCGACAGTATCCAGGGAATCCGCGCCCAGATCATCCACAAAAGAGGCATTCGGCGTCACTTCCTCGGGCTTGACGCCCAATTGCTCCGCGATGATCGTCTTGATTTTGCTTTCTACTGCCATGTAGTCCTCCTTGATTAGATCCAACCATTAAATCGTCAATCCGCCGTCTACAACAATTGTCTCTCCGGTGATGTAATCGGCCGCCGGGGACGCTAAAAACATGCATACGCCTGCCACGTCTTCGACTTCGCCGAACCTGGACAACGGGATATGGTCCAGGACCTTCTGCTGCATGGCCTCTGCTATCTTTGCGGTCATGTCCGTGCGGATGTATCCCGGAGCGACGCAGTTGACCGTGATGTTCTTGTAGGCAAGTTCCTTGGCAACGGATTTAGAAAAAGCGATGATGCCGGCTTTGCTGGCAGCGTAATTGGCCTGGCCGACATTGCCTGTCAGGCCGATCACCGAGGCGATATTGATGATCTTGCCTTTCTTGGCCCTCAACATCGCCTTGGCCAGGACCTTGGTCACATTGTAGGTCCCTTTAAGATTGACCTTGATGACCTCGTCCCAGTCGTCTTCACCCAGCCGCAAAAGCAAATTATCACGCGTAATACCAGCGTTGTTGACTAATATATCAATGCGCTTATGAATGTCAAGAATTTTATTAACAGTTTCTTGCACT
>CAZACW010000038.1:0-21496 GCA_964483785.1 uncultured Planctomycetales bacterium | reverse complement strand
ACGAAAAACCCCTGATTGTTTCTTGCGCAACACCGTTAAGCCATCCGTTTTAGTATATAAAGAATAGGGCGCTGTCCCTATTTTACCCTATAAAACTAAGGCGGCCATTCCTGATATTCAGAAATGGCCGCCTTGGTGTTTCTATCCTGTAAGGATAATTACGGTGATAAAACGCCACCAGTGGTGATCGTTTCAGTCGTGGAACCAGTGCTGCCGACCTGGACCGGTGTGGCCGTGAAGGTATAACCGGAAGTGCTCATACCAGCACAGTTATAGTTATAGCCCGAGATCGGTGAATTCGCACAGTAGGCTGTGTTCAGGTACGGGGGCGTAGCGCCAGTCAGGGACGTTTCGTTGCCCGGATAATTGCCGTTGTTGGCCGTACCGAAGGACTCAGCTGCCGTAGACATGGCCCTGAGTGTTGCCTTGGCCAAGGCGTCATTAGAAGACATCCTGGCGCGCAGCAGGTTGGGGATAGCAATCGCCGCCAATAAGGCGATGATCGCCACCACGATCATGATTTCCACCAGCGTAAAACCTTGTTTGTTCATCCGAGTACGCATAGTACCCTCCTTCAGTTATATGGTTATGTATGACTCCAAGAATAAGTATATACTAAATCCAGGTCATTGCCAGATAAATCTAAGATAATTCTAATATTCTAAAAAGGCTTCTCTACGGTGATTTCAGGCATGGGGTAATGTTTTTGATTAAGGCAGTAAATCTTTCCCCCGCTTTGCATGGCCTGGGCCGCCAACAGGCAACCCTACCTCATGGGTTGCCTAAAAGCATTTTTCGCGCGGGCGACAGTCTCCTGCGCTGACTCCTTGCGCTTCCACGCACCACTGGTCTTGGCCAATACATCCATATCAGCCTCATTGGCCATCTGTTGGGCATACAAATCAATGGCCCCTTCAATGACTTTTTTCTTTGAAACATGCAGCCGGTGCGCCAAAAGGGATATTTTGTTTAATACCACTTCATCAATGCGGGTTGAAAAAATTTTATCCATAGTGTATTTTCCTTCCTGTCAAGCCCTCAAAAAAATCCGGGCCCCAATGCCGCGGGCCCGGATTTACAAAAAAGCGGTCAACTGCCTATCAATGACGGGAATCCCAGACCTTTTTATACGGGGGGAAGACCTTCTTAAATTCTTGTTCCACCCAGGCATCGCCGTTGGTGGTATACCCGCGGTCTTTGCCCTTGCCGGCCGTGACCGTCAGGGTCAAGACGCCTTCTTTAAGGTCGAGCTTCGGTTTGGGGATATTATCGTCGTATTTGCAGACGATGGATTTGATTTGCTCACGGAAGGCCTTGGCGCATTCATCATCCTTGGCGCAATTCCAGCTGGCGCCTTGGGTGGTGGCGGAAAGCTGCTTGCCGAAGAAAACCACGCCGGAGGTGGCGCAATAGGTGCTGGGATCTGTGCCGTCGCGGTCATCAATCTTGGACATGTTTTTGAAATCCGACGCATAATGGTCCACAAAGGACTTATGGTCGATGGTGCAGGGAATATTGGTATTAAATTGGTCATTCATGCTTTTGCAATACATCAAAATAGTCGCATTGTTTCTTTGATCAATGTCCTCCCACGTCCTTAAGGAGGCCGTGTTCGGCAGCCCATCTTCAGATAATTTGTCAAAACCGGCGAACGCCCTACCGGTGAAAAGCACCATCACACTACAGAACAGCACCAACATCACCTTTTTGATCATATCTCCTCCTCAAATTTTCGGTTACAAAATCAGACTTTATTTTATGATTAAAATTAGATTTGTCAAACATTGTCTGCCCAAAGCAGACATTTAAAACAACCCGCCAAGGACAAAGCCCAAGGCGGTGTCCACGCGCAATAAGCGCGGGCCCAAATCAATGGTTTGAAAACCTAAGGAAGACAATTGTTCCACTTCAAAAGGCACTAAGCCCCCTTCCGGGCCTATGACCAGGTTGACCGGCCCCTGTACCTGTTTGGGGCATGGACTGCCGCCGGGATGGGCAAGCAAATTGAATTTTTCCTGCGCCAACGATTTGGCATAAAGTTGCTTGAAATCCTGAAGAACTCGGTGTTATACTGTCAGCCGGTCCTTATTCTAAATAATCAAATACCGGAATATGATTTAACTATGAATGAAGATTTGCACGATCTGTGGCAGTCCCTGGCCCTGTTGCTGCGCAGCCATCCCTGGCACGGCATTCCTATAGGGGAAGAGTTCCCGGAAATCGTCAATACCTACATCGAAACCGTGCCTGCGGACACGGTCAAATACGAAATCGACAAGAAAAGCGGTTTTTTGAAGGTGGACAGGCCGCAGAAATATTCCAGCATCTGCCCGACCTTGTACGGCTTTATTCCCCAGACCTATTGCGCCTCCAACATTGCCCAGCTTTGCCAGGAGAGGACCGGACGCGACAGCGTGGTGGGGGATGAGGACCCCCTGGACATCTGCGTATTGACCGAAAAGGCCATCACCCACGGCGATATCATCGTGCGCGCCATCCCCATCGGCGGCTTCCGCATGATCGACCGCGGCCAGGCCGACGATAAGATCATCGCGGTGATGCACGGGGACGCGCTGTACAGCCAGTGGAACAATATCGAGGACTGCCCGCGGTCTTTCATCGACCGCCTGAAGCATTATTTCCTGACCTATAAGGACATTCCAGGTTCCGATGAACGCATCTGCGAAATCACCCATGTGTTCGGACGGGAAGAGGCCATGGAAGTGATCCATTGCTCCCGCAAGGATTACAAACAGCGCTTCGCCAAGCTCGAGGAGATGATGTCTTCCATCAACGATGACTGAGCCCAAGAAGATTTTAGTCGTGGACGATGACAAGGCGGTGACCGCCTTGCTGCAGAAACTGTTTGCCGATCTGGGCTACCGGGTGATCACGGCCCATGACGGCCTGGATGCCATGCTCCAGGTCAAAAACCATGCCCTGGATTTAATTGTCCTGGACATCATGATGCCTGAGCTCAACGGCTACGATGTGTGCAGCCACCTGAAATTCGACGACAAATTCAAGCATATCCCGATCATTGTGCTGACCTCCAGGTCCGAAGAGTTGGACCCCAGGATCGGCCGTTTGATGGGGATCAGTTATCTGCAAAAGCCCATCGACAGCCAGGCATTGCTTTGCATGGTCCAAAAGGCCTTGAATGGTTAAGAAATTCCTCACAGTGCTTTTGTTGGCCGCGGCCCTGCTGCCGAGGGCCCAGGCCGCGGATGATTTCAGCCGCAACAATCCCGACATTTTAAAATACGCATTCGCCCGCAGCTATATCACGTCTTTAAGTTATATGAAGGACATCCATAGCCGCTGGCACCGCAACCAGCCCCGGAAAATGTTTTTAGGCCAGAAACAAAAATTGATCCTGGCCACGATCAATGACCTTTCCCTGGATTCCTCCGACCTTTTGATCATCAAGAATTACCTCAGCCCTTACCTGACCTCGCCCAACAAGCTGATGCGTAAAGTGGCGGACATGGTGGTGGTGAACATCTCCCAGGAGATCGATGTCAACCACGACGAGAAGGCCCTGTGGCAGCGGTGGTACGACTTAAACACAGCGGCCAAGCCCACCCGGCGCCAGGAAGCGCAATTTGTCCGGGAGCAGTACCGCCTGGAAATGCAGCGCAAGGAAGCGGACAAGAACATCATCCAGGCCTCGGTGCTGATGACCAAGGTCTTGATCAGCGCCCAGAACAAAAACAGTAAAGGGCATCTGCTGGCGGTCACGGCCAAGGAACGCCAGTCCCTGCTCGATATCCTGGATTCCTACGGCAGCGACAATCTGGACTGGGGCCTCAAGTCAGGCCAGTCGACGCTGGAGGGCTCCATCGCCGTGATCCGCGAGACCCTGGAAGATCCCCTCTGGACCTCCATTGATGAGAAGTAGTCAAGTTTTTGTCGTTGAAGCCTCTGCCGGCAGCGGCAAGACCACCTGCCTGGCCAAGCGCTACATCCGCTTGTGCCTTGCCCTGGCCGCCACAGAATCCCTGCCCATCCAATCCATCCTGGCCATCACCTTCACCAACAAAGCCACCCACGCGATGAAGTCCCGCATTTATGATTTTTTCAAGCGCATGGCCTTGAAGCAATTGGAGCCCCATGAAGCCGCGGACATCCTCAAGCCCTTTAAGATGGACGAGCAGAAAGCTTCGGCGCTGGCCCTGGATTTGATGGAGGCCTTGATCAGGCAATACCATTATTTTCAAGTGCAGACCATCGACAGTTTCATGAACATCTTATTGTCCGGCTGTTCTTTTAAAATAGGGCTCTCGTCGCGGTTTAAGATCCAGCGCAATGCCAAGGAGTATCTGCGCCTGGCCCTGGATGATTTGCTGGAAATGGCCCAGAAAGACAAAACCTTCGCGGGCCTTTTCCAGGATTTCGTACGCCAGTATTTGTTTTTGGAAAACCGCAGCGGCTGGTTTCCTAAGGAAGATCTCTTGAAGGTCATAGAGGAGATGTTCAAGAAATACAACACCTATCAAAAGTCTTATGTGCCGGCCCGCTTAGACGGGGATGCCTTTTCCTATCACCGGCAGATCAGGCGCGAACTGGAGACTTTGAAAAAGCTCTGCCCGGCCAAGACGCATAAAAAATTCCAGGAGCATCTCGATGCCTTGCTGCAAAAATCCGGCGAGGCCCTGGACCTGGATGATTTTAAGACCTTTTTTCCCCAGGAAGATTTTCCCGTCAATAAAGGCGGGGAAGTCTCCGTTCAATTAAACCGCTGCTGGCAGCGCTTAAGAGAAAGCCTCCAGGGACTTTGCCGTTATGAGGCCTATGGCATGTATGACCCTTATATCGCCTTGTTTGACAAGGTGATGGCCTCCTTCGGGGCCCTGGCCCGGCGGGATGATTTGCTTTTTTTGGAGGAGCTCAATCGTAAGGCCGCGGCACTTTTTGAGGATGGCCTGGTGACGGTGGAAGAATTGTATTTTCGCCTGGCTGCGAGATTCCGGCATTACCTGATCGATGAGTTCCAGGACACTTCCTTCAGCCAATGGCGCAATTTGTCGTCCATGGTGGAGGAGGCCCTGGCCCAGGGCGGTTCCCTGTTTTATGTGGGGGACAAAAAGCAGGCGATCTACGCGTTTCGCGGCGGGGAAAGCGGTCTTTTCGATGCCTTGCAGGCGCGGCTTAAAGATTTCGGCGTGCAGATGACGGTCTTGGACAAGAATTACCGCAGCTGCCCGGTGATCATCGAGTTTAATAACCGGGTCTTTGGCCCTTGTTTGGCGCATGCCCATCAAATGCCCGGCAAGGACCTGACAGGAGGCGTGGTGCGGGTCGAGTATCTGCAGGGACGGCTCAAGCAAGACAGGGCCCAGGAAGCCCGGCAGAAATTGATACCGTTGATCCAGGATATCCGCCGGCGGTTCGCCTTAAGGGACATCGCCATTTTGACCCGGGGCAATGACGAAATCGAGGAGATCACCCAATGGCTCCTGCAGGAGGGGATCTATGTGTCCTCTGACCGCAGCAGTGACATCAAAAACAATCCCCTGATCGGCCAAATGATGTCCCTGCTGCGTTTTTTGCTGGCCTCCACCGACAATGAGGCCTTTGTGCAATTTTGCCTCGGTGATCTTTTGCCTCAAGCCTCCGGCCTTGCGGCGCAGGATTTGCGGGATTTTTTGTTTGACTGCGCCCGCCAATCCTTCAAGGCCAAATTAAGCTTTGCCCAATGTTTTGAAAAAACCTACCCTCATATCTGGAAGGACTTATTTGCACCGCTCGTCGAGCAGGCCGGGGTGTATCCTTTGTATGAATTGGCCACGGCCATGATCCGAAGTTTTCGCTGTGAACAGTTTTTCCCCCAGGACCAGGGCTTTTTGATGCATTGGCTGGAATTGATCAAGGCCCGGGAAAAGGAGGGCTGTGATCTGGCCTCCTTTATCGCCTATTTCGACCAGCTCGAAGGGCAGGAACGTTTTATTCCCATGGCCCAGGTGGATGCGGTCAAGATATGGACCGTGCACAAGGCCAAGGGGCTGGAATTTCCAGTCGTGATCGTGCCTTTTTTGGAAATCGATGTCAAGGCCGGCAGCGGCGGACGCGACGGCAGCCAGGCCTATATGCTGGATGTGCAGGAGCAGGGATTGAGATTGCTCAGGAACAAGGACGTTTACAGGAAATTCTGCCCTGAATTGCAGGCCAAATATGATGAGGAATATCAAAAAGCTTATGAAGTGGAGTTGAACATCGCCTACGTGGCCCTGACCCGCGCCATCGAGGAGCTTTACATTTTTGTTCCCAGTAAGGTGGGCAATGCAGCCAATCCGGCCCTGGACTTGATCCCCGAGGATTGCAGGACCATGGGAACGCCCAAGGCGCGGCCCACGGCCCATGAGATCATGGAAGTCCAGCATAAAATTCAGCCGTTTATTTCTGAGGCCTGGAAAGGCCTTCAGGAAGAATTTTTAGCAGAGCCGCCAAAATCCGCAAGCCAGGCGCAAAGAGGAGAGTTTTATCATGCTGTCTTGATGCAGGTGGGCCGGGTCCATGAGTCTGAGCTTGAGCCTGTGCTGAAACAATCTTGCCTAAAAGCCGCGCGTTTTTTTCCCTTGTCAGGGGAGCCAGAGGGAGGCGGGCGAGCTGTGCAAAGCTTGTCGGCCTTGATCCAAAGCCCGGAAGCACGTCCGTTTTTTGATTTACCAGCCGATGCAGAAGTTTTTTGCGAAAAAGAATTCGTCAATGCCCATGGCGATACCCGGCGCCTGGACCGGCTCATCGTTTTAAAAGAGGAAGTTTGGATTGTGGATTTTAAATTTTCCTCTCAGGCCGAAGAAGCGCACCAAAAACAGGTCCAAGAATACACGGCCCTGGTCCGTCCTTTTTATCCGAAGCATAAGGTTTCAGGATACGTTTTGTATTTCAAGTTATGAGTCAAATCATTACTGTCCCGTTTACAGATGCCTTCCTGCCCCAGGTGGTGGATTATGTGTTTCGTTATTATCAAACACAGCAAAAGGACCTGGCGCGCCTGTGCTTAGTCTTCGGCGGGCGGCGTCCGTCCTTATTCATCAAAAGGGACTTGGCCAGGCGCATCGGCAAGGCCTATGTCCCGCCCAAATTTTTCACCATCGACGAATGGATGGCCTATGTGGCGTACGGCGAGGATGTGCCGCGGCGGGGCAGTGAATTGGACCATGCCTTTGCCATTTATCAATTGGCGATGTCCTTATGCCCCTGGGTCTGCCGCGGCAGGGAAAGCTTTGCCCAGTTTTTGCCCTGGGCCAGGGAGATCCTGCATTTTATCGAACAATTGGACCTGGAAGATGTGCCCCTGGATTCCCTGGAATTTTTAAAAGAACATGCCCAGATAGGTTTCAGCGTCCCCGAAGACATCAACACGCTGTTGATGCATTTAAGCACCTTGCGCCAGGCCTATCATCAGGAATTGGAGCGCAGGTCCTTGGCGCCGCGCGGGTATCAATACCGCCAGGCGGCTTTAAGGGCCGCGCGTTGCGATCTCGACCGTTATGATGAAATCCTTTTCTGCAATTTTTTCTACCTGCACCGCACGGAGAACATTGTCCTGAAAAATGTTTATGACCGCGGCCGGGCCGTGCTGTTCATGCAGGGAGATCAGCGGCGCTGGCCGGCGCTGGCGCGCATTGCCAAGACCTTTGGCGTGCCCATCCTGGAAGGCCAGAAAGTCAAGCCCACCGCCTTTCATCTGAACATGTATGAGGCTTGCGACAATCACACCCAGGCCGGCCTGGTCCATGAGATCCTTCAAAAAATCCCTGACCCGGAATCCACGGTGATTGTCCTTCCCGACGGAGATTTTCTCTCCGTCTTGCTGGCCGCGGTGGGCGGCCGGTTCAAAGAATTCAATGTGTCCATGGGCTATCCTCTGACCCAAAGCGCCTTGTACATGCTTTTGACCTTATGCCTGCAGGCCCAGCAAAGACGCAAGGACGGGCATTATTACAGCAAGGATTATCTGCACGTCTTGCATCATCCCTTGGTCAAGAATCTGCCTTTGGGGCCGGACCCGGGATTGGCGGCATGGTTCATCACCGCCCTGCAGGAAGCCCTTCAAGGCGGGATACTGACCGATGTTTCAGGCCGCCTGTTTTTTGATGCCGAAGATATTCTGCGGGATGAGAAGCTCCTCGAGACTGTGGCCCAATTTGCGCTGGAGAGGGGGACATCCCTTTCCAAAGAAGAGATCCGCCGGACTGCACGGCAATTGCATCAGGTGTTCTTCGGCAATTTCGAAAATCTTAAAACCGCCTTTGATCTGGCCATGGCCCTGCAAAAATTCGTTGATTTCATGCAGGCGCACAGCCGCCTGGACAAATATCCTTTTCATGGACGGATTGCTTTACGGATGCAGGAAGCCGCGGATGAATTAAGGACCTGCGCTTTTGCCAGGGAGAATTTTGAACCGCGGGAACTGTTTAAAGTATTGCAGGAAAGGCTCGCTTCCCAGCTGGTGGCCTTCAGCGGCTCGCCTTTGCGCGGCCTGCAGATCCTCGGGCTTTTTGAGACCAGGTCCCTGAATTTCAAACACGTGATTGTGGTGGATGTCAACGAGGGCCTTTTGCCTAATCTGAATATTTATGAGCCTTTGATCCCGAGGGATGTGATGATCAAGCTCAACTTAGACCGCCTTGAGCTGGAAGAAGAAATCCAGCGTTACGGCTTTATGCGTTTGATCTCTGCCGCTCATCACGTGCATCTGATTTACCAGCAGAACGCCGACCGCGGCCGCAGCCGCTTTGTGGAAGAGCTGATCTGGGAACAGGAGAGGCGATTGGGGGCCATCGGAAGCGTTAAGATCGAACGCGGCGCGTTTGAAGTGTCCGTCGAGAAAAGACCGCGCCTTGTGCCCAAGACCCCGGCCATGGTGGATTTTTTAAAAAATTTCAGGTATTCGCCTTCCAGTCTCTATACCTATTTGCAGAATCCTTACGCTTTTTATGTTCAATATGTGCTGGGACAAAAAAGCAAGGAGGACCTGCTGGAAGATCCGGAAAGCCGCCACATCGGCAATTTTGTGCATGATCTTCTGCAGGAGGCCTTCGGCCCATGGATCGGGAAAAAGCCTGTGCTGGATGAGACTTTTCGCCGCTATTTTCAAAAAGCCTATGCTTCCAGGTTCGCGGCCGCCTTCGGCAGGGCGGGCCGCAGCGACACTTTTTTGATGGACACCGTGCTTCAGTTTAGGCTGGAAAGGTTTTTGGCCCTGGAATCCCGCCGGTGCGCGCAGGAGGTCAGCCGCATCCTGCATATCGAGCGCAGCTTCGAGGACCTCATTGAACTTCCCAGCGGGCCGCTGCGTTTGGCCTACAGGGTCGACCGGGTGGATGAGATGATGGATGGGAGCATTTTGATTTTAGATTACAAGACCGGCGGACGCGGCCTCAAGCCCCGCCCCCTGGAACAGCTTGAGCCAGCGGCCCTGACCCGCGCGCATCTGCGCGACCAGGTGATTTCCTTTCAAATGCCCTTGTATGTGCATTATCTGCGCCGGCAATTTCCGGGCCGGGAGGTCAACTGCGCCCTGCTGTATTTAAGGACCATGGCCAAGGAGCTGTTTTTGGCCAGGGAAGAAATGCCGCAGGCCGAGGCCAGGGTCTCGTCTTATCTAAAAGCGCTGGACTTTATAATGGCTGAAATATATAATTTAAAAATTCCTTTTGTGGACGATCCCGTGGAGCTAAAATAATTTCATGCCTAAAACGGTGTTGGTGGTCGATGACGAGCCCATTGTGGCGGAGATTTCCAAGCGCAAACTGGAAGAAAACGGCTATGATGTGCTCACGGCCGGCAACGGCGACGAGGCTTTTAAGTCCTTAAAAACCAAGATCCCGGATTTGATCCTGCTGGATGTCCAGATGCCCCAGATGAACGGCTACACCTTCATCATGGAAAAGGTGAAGATTCCACAATACGCCGAGATCCCGGTGATTGTGCTTACCGCCTACGGGGACATGGACCCTTTGTTCAAGCGCCACGGCATCAAAGCCTATCTGTTGAAGCCCCTGAAATTGCAGGACCTCGTCGATAAAGTCAAAGAAGTGATCGGCCAGCCTTAATGTCCCTGCTATGATGATCGCCTCCCGGGTCCGCACAGTGTTTAGCGATGTCGAACATATTTGCCGTCGGCACCGGCGCGCTCCCGCAGAGGTCACAGTCGTTGCCGTCACCAAGATGACATCCGTGGATTTGATCCAGCAGGCCATTGATGCCGGCATCCGGCATATCGCGGAAAACCGGGTGCAGGAAGCGGAAAGCAAGTTCCCGGGACTGCTGGCCAAGAATCCGCAGGTCAAGGCGCATCTTATCGGCCATTTGCAGACCAACAAGGCCAAGGACGCGGTGAAGATGTGTTCCCTGATCCAGTCCGTGGACAGCCTGAAACTTGCGCAGGAAATTGAGAAGCAGGCCGGCAAGGCCGGCCAAACAGCGGAGATCCTGGTCCAATTCAATACGGCGAGGGAAGAGCAGAAATTCGGCGCCAAACCAGAGGAAGCAGAAAGCCTGATCGATGGCATCAGCCAACTTAGGCAGGTGAAGATCAAGGGTTTGATGTGCATGGCGCCGTATACCGAGGATGAAGGGATCATCCGTAAGACATTTGCGGACCTGCGCCTTTTGCGCGATAGAATTAAGGCACGTTTTGCCGGGCATCCGCAGGTGGACATGGGGATTCTGTCCATGGGCATGAGCGGCGATCACAAGATCGCCATTGAAGAAGGTTCCACCATGGTGCGCATCGGCAGCGCTATATTCAAGAGTAAATAGTTTGAATGTGGTTGAATGGTATTGTTCCCGAAACAATCAGGGATTTTTGGCCAACAGGTTTTATAACCACCACAACCCCGGAGGTTGTGATGGTTTGAAACCATCACAACCTCCGGGGTTGTGAAGGAAACATTTCTATGAAAAAAACCATAGGCATCATCGGCGGCGGTAACATGGGCGAGGCCCTGATCAAGGGGCTGCAAAAGTCCAGCCGGATTTTTGTGGCAGAGGCTGACCAGGCGCGGGCTGCATATTTAAAAAAGAGATACCGTCTTAGAGTTGCTGATACAAATACGGTCATCAAAGAATCCAGCGTTTTGATTTTAGCGGTGAAGCCCCAGGACATGTCCGCCGTGCTTGAAGAGATCAAATCCTGCACCTTCGGCAAACCCATCATTTCCATTGCGGCTGGATTGACGACCAAATTTTTTGAAAGCAAATTTCCAAATCGTAAGCTGACCGTGGTCCGCTGCATGCCCAATATCCCTGCCCTGATTGGAGAGGGGATGACGGCCATTTGCGCCGGAAAATATGCTTCGGCATCAGATTTAAGATTGGCCCATCGTATCATGCAGAGCATCGGCCAGACCGTGACTGTCAAAGAATCCATGATCGATGCCGTAACCGCGGTTTCCGGCAGCGGCCCGGCCTATGTGTTTTTATTCGTTGAGCTTTGGATGGCCGCGGCCGGAAAATTAGGCTTCAAGGAAGCTGAAGCCAAACAATTGGTTTATCAGACCCTGCTTGGCAGCGCGCATCTGCTTAAGAACAGCGGGTATGATGCAGGGACGCTCAGGGCCAAGGTCACATCCAAGGGCGGCACGACCCAAGCGGCGATGGATGTGTTTTCCAAAAGGAATTTGGATCAAATCATGAAGGACGCCTTGTTTGCGGCTAAGAAGATGGCCAAAGAATTGGCAAAATGATTCTACGCATACGTCATCCTGAGCGCAGCGAAGGATCTTTAAAAGAACAATGAATCTGATATGGATGAAAGAGGGGACGCCTTGTTTGCGGCCAAGAAGATGGCCAAAGAACTGGCAAAATGATTCTACGCATACGTCATCCTGAGCGCAGCGAAGGATCTTTAAAAGAACAACGAATCTGATATGAATGAAAAGAAAGGTTATGTTTATATTCTAACAAATTTTCACAATACAGTTTTATATACAGGAATTACGAGTGATTTAGTTAAAAGAGTTTTTGAACACAAAAATAGTTTGGTTGAAGGTTTTACTAAAAAGTACAGATTACACAAATTAGTTTATTATGAAATATTTGAAAGTATTGTGGATGCCATAACAAGAGAAAAGCAAATCAAAGGGTTATTACGAAGTAAAAAGAACGTATTGATTAATAAGTTTAATCCTCGATGGAATGATTTATACGCTCAGATCGTTTGAGATTCTTCGGCCTTCGGCCTCAGAATGACGATTTTATGGGAGGCAATTATGGCAACAATAGGGATCATCGGCGGCAGCGGTTTATACCAGATCGAAGGGATTTCGAAGGTGAAGGAAGTTTCGGTCAAGACACCGTTCGGCGACCCTTCGGATCAGTACATCACCGGTGAGATTGAGGGCGTGCCCGTGGTTTTTTTGCCGCGCCATGCCAAAGGCCACCGCATCAGCCCCTCGGAAATCAATTACCGCGCCAATATCTACGGCATGAAAAAATTAGGTGTCCAGGCCATTCTCTCCGTCTCTGCCTGCGGCAGTCTGAAGGAAGAATACAAGCCCATGGATTTTGTCATCCCTGACCAATTTTTGGACCGCACCCGCAAAGGCCGTCTCGATACCTTTTTTACCGACGGGATTGTGGCGCATGTGGCTTTTGCCGATCCGATATCCAAGGAGATCGCGGACATCCTGGAACAAAGCGCCAAGAAGCTTAAATTGAAGGTCCACCGCGGCGGCACCTACGTGAACATGGAAGGCCCGCAGTTTTCCACCAAGGCCGAGTCGCATTTATACCGCAGCTGGGGCATGGACATTATCGGCATGACCAATCTCACCGAGGCCAAATTGGCCCGCGAAGCTGAAATTTCCTACGCCACCCTGGCCGCGGTCACGGATTATGATTGCTGGCACCCGTCACATGATTCCGTGACGCTGGAGATGATCCTCGATTATTTGAACAAGAATGTGGCCAATGCCAAGGCCATTTTAAAATTGGCCATTGTTGAAGCCGGGAAGCTGAAGCAATTCAGCGCGGCCGAGGCCCTGAAATTCGCCATCGTGACCAATCCTGCCATGGTCCCGGCCCAAAAGAAAAAAGAACTGGACGTGTTGATTGGAAAATACATCCAATAAGACAGATTATCAAAAGACCTTGAATCTGCCGCAGACGGACTTTGCCATGAAGGCCGGCCTGGCCCAAAAAGAGCCGCTGATGCTGGCCCGCTGGCAGAAGGACGGCCTGGAAGGCCGGATACGTCAGAAAAGCAAAGGGGGGGCGCCGTTTATTTTGCACGACGGGCCGCCCTATGCCAACGGCCATATCCATATCGGCCATGCCTTAAATAAAATCCTCAAGGACATGATCGTCAAATACAAGACCATGAAAGGCCATGACGCCCTGTATGTGCCGGGCTGGGACTGCCACGGCCTGCCCATCGAGCATCAATTGCTCAAAGACATGAAGGCCACCAAGGCGGATTTTGACACCCTGGTCTTTCGCCGCAAAGCGCATGAGTATGCCATGAAATTTGTGGGCGTTCAGCGCGAGGAATTTAAACGTTTGGGTGTTTTCGGCCAATGGGAGGACCCTTACCTGACCTTGAGCCCGCATTATGAATATTGGATCTTAAAGTCCCTGGCTGAATTGGCCAAGAAAGGATTCGTTTACCGCAGTTTGAAGCCGGTGAATTGGTGTTTCAACTGCGAGACAGCGCTGGCCGAGGCGGAGGTGGAGTATGAAAACAAGGAATCTCCGGCGGTGTATGTGAAATTTCAGGTCCAAAATCCTGAAAGCCTGGGCCTGCCTGCCGGCTCAAAAGTGTATTTTTTGGTTTGGACCACAACGCCCTGGACCCTGCTGGCCAATGTGGCTGTTGCCGTGCATCCTGATTTCGATTACGCGGCCATGCAGCTGCATGGGACCAGGGAGATCATCATCGCAGAAGCAGGCAGCTGGCCCATACTTCAAGAGCGCATGCAGAACAATCAAAATGAGGCCGTGATTTTAAAAATATTCAAAGGCAAGGAATTGACCAAGGCAAGCTATGTCCATCCCTTTGACAAAATCAAGTCCTGTCCTGTGGTGGCCGCCGATTATGTGGTCAAGGAAGAAGGCACCGGCCTGGTGCATACGGCCCCGGGCCATGGCCAGGATGATTTTCAAACCGGCCTGCGCTACAATCTGCCTGTGCTGATGCCGGTGAATGCCAAGGGTGTTTTCACGCCAGAGGGAGCGCCTTTTGCCGGCCAGCATGTGTTTAAAGCCAACGAACAGATCATCGCTAATTTAAAAGAACGCGGCTTATTGTTTCATCGAGAAAATATTCAACATGCCTATCCTCATTGCTGGCGCTGTCAAAATCCCATTATCTTTCGCGCCACGGAGCAGTGGTTTTTGAGCATTGACCACGCCAATCTGCGCAGTCAGTTAAGAGAAGTGATCGAGGATGAGGTGGAGTGGATCCCCACTGCCGGCCGCGAGCGCATTTTAGGCATGATCCAGACCCGTCCGGATTGGTGCCTTTCCCGCCAGCGTCTATGGGGCGTGCCCATTCCCGCCTTGGCCTGCGCGGGCTGTAAGGGCGAACAAAAATTATATGTGGACGTCATCGAGCACGTGGCCGGGCTCGTCAAGGACCAGGGCAGTGATGTCTGGTTTGAAAAAGAGGTCAAGGATTTAGTGCCGGCCAATTTCCAGTGCCCGGATTGCCAAGGACAGGATTTTCAAAAAGCCCAGGACATCCTGGATGTCTGGTTCGATTCCGGGGTGAGCCATCAAGCTGTATTTCACGAGATGATCCACAGCCCTTTACCGGCAGACCTTTATCTGGAAGGCTCAGACCAGCACCGGGGCTGGTTTCAATCTTCTCTTATACCGTCCATGGCCCTGGACAAACGGCCGCCTTACCGGCAGGTGTTGACCCATGGCTTTGTGGTGGATGGCCAGGGCCGCAAAATGTCCAAGTCCTTGGGCAATGTGATCAAACCGCAGGAGATCATGGATACCAACGGCGCTGAGATCCTGCGCCTGTGGGTGGCTTCCAGTTCCTATAATGAGGATGTGCGCCTCTCCAAGGAGATCATTGACCGGTTAGTCGATGCCTACCGCAAGATCCGCAACACCCTGCGCTACCTTTTGGGCAATCTGCACGGCTTTGATCCGGCTGAACATCTATTAAATTATGATGAAATTTTAGACCTGGACCGCTGGGCCCTGAGCCGTTTGGGCCGCACCATAGAGGCCATGGACCGGGGTTATGAGCGCTATGATTTCGTGGAGGTGTTCAAGCGCGTTTACGCGTTTTGCAATGAAGATCTATCGAGCATTTATCTTGACATCCTCAAGGACCGACTGTATACTTTCCCAGTTTATTCCAAGGAGCGCAGAAGCGCCCAAACAGTTCTTTACTATACGCTCGATAGTTTGACCCGGATGCTGGCCCCGATCCTGTCTTTCACGGCGGAGGAGGCCCGGGACCACAGTCCCGGGACCTTGGCGCAGAACAACGAGAGCGTGCACTGTTTAAGCTGGCCGGCGGTGGGTCCCCATTGGATCAATCCCCAGATCGAGGAGCATTTCAAGCCCGCCTTAAACATGCGCGATCTGGTGCTCAAGGCCTTGGATGAACAGCGCAAGGCCGGCAAGATCGGCAGCGGCCTGGAAGCCAAGGTAATCATCACCTTGCCTGATCCGGAACATTCAAGATATTTCAGGTCTTTCCAAGATTTTGCGTCATTGTGCATTGTGTCGCAAACGGAATTTAAAGAAGGGCCGCAGGGCATAGCCATTCATCCGGCGGACGGCGTCAAATGCGCCCGCTGCTGGAATTGGCGGGTGGATGTCGGGGCTGACCCCGCACATCCAAGCTTGTGCGGCCGCTGCGCCCGGCATGTGGGCGCAGGAACGTAAGCATTATTTTTCAGGAGGACCGCATGGCTGTAAGGAAGAAACGCATCAACCCGAAACTTGAACCGTACAAAAAACTGCTCTTGAAGACCAAGGAGCAGATCACCGGCGATATCCGCAATCTCTCCGACGAAAACAACGGCAGCGTCAATGACCGCGGGGGCGATGTGTCCGGCCATGCCCTGCACATGGCGGACGTGGCCACGGACATGTACGACCGCGAATTCACCTTAGGGCTGGCAGCCAATGACCGCGAACTGCTTTACCAGGTCAACGAGGCCCTGCAGCGCATCGAAGACGGCACCTACGGCCTGTGCGCGTCCTGCAAGAAGCCGATCCCGGCGACCCGTTTAAAGGCGATTCCGCACGCGCAGACCTGTTTGAAGTGCCAGGAACAGCGGGAGTCCAAAAAACGCTGAAAACCTCTGCCATGCCCGACGCCCGCCGCTCCCAATGGGATATCATCCTTTTCTTATCCGGCGTTTCCGCGGTGGTGCTGCTGGACCGTTTGACCAAGCATTTCTTTTCCAATGTCCTGGACTTGAATGAGTCCCTGGCCCTGGTCCGCGGCGTCTTCCATTTCACCCTCGTGCACAATACCGGCATCGCCTTCGGGTTTTTCAAGGACTGCGGGGCGGTGTTCATCATCATTCCGGTGATCCTCACCGGGCTTTTGATCTATAATGTGTATTATTACCGCCACAGCCAGACCATTTCGCGGACCTATATCGTGGCCTTCTCGCTGATTTTAGGAGGGGCCATCGGCAATTTGATCGACCGCATCTTTTTGGGCTATGTCATTGATTTCATCGATTTTCGCGTTTGGCCAGTGTTCAATGTGGCGGACAGCGCCATCACGGTCGGCGCCGCGATCATTCTGCTTAAATGCATCCCGGCTTCCAAGTAAGGCAGGACGTATGCACCCCATTCTTCTGACCATCGGCCCCATCACCATCTACAGCTACGGCGTCATGCTGGCCCTGGCTGTGCTGGTCAATGCTTATTTCTTGAGCTTGGATGCCAAGCGTTTTCAGATCCCTCAGGAAACGGCTTATGATCTGGTGTTTTGGTGCATGCTCTGGGGCATTGTCGGGGCCAGGATATTCTATGTCTTTATAGCCTGGGATTATTTCAAGGACAATCTCATAGAGATCCCTATGCTGCAAAAAGGAGGCCTGGCCTGGCAGGGCGGCTTTGGGGGAGGGCTCTTGGCCGGGGTCTGGTACGCCCGCAGCAAAAAGCTGGACCTTAAGACCTTGCTGGATTGGGCCGCGCCTTATCTGGCCCTGGGCCAGTCCATCGGCCGCATAGGCTGTTTTTTCAACGGATGCTGTTACGGCAAGCCCGTCGCGTGGGGGATCTATTACCCGGTGCACCAGGCCCGTCTTTATCCCACCCAGCTGTTTGAATCCGCTGCGCTTTTTTTGATTTTTTTGATTTTGAAATGGGCCCAGCGGGGCACGGCCCCAGGGATAAGCGGGAGGCTGTTCCCTTCCGGTTTTGTTTTTGTCCTCTATTTATGGCTGGCCGCCCTCGAGCGTTTTATCGTCGAATTTTACCGCGCGGACCATGTGCTGTTGTGGCTGAATTTAAGCCTGACCCAATATGTCTCCGTTGGTATTTTTGCGCTTGGCCTGGTCTTGATGCAGGTCTTTAAGAAAAAATGAAACAAACGCTTTTGGTCGAAGAGGATTTTAAGGACTTGCGCCTGGATGTTTTTTTGGCCAACGCCATCCCTGAGGCGCCTTCGCGCATGTTCATCAAAAAGATGATCGAGGCAGGGCAGGTCAAGGTCAACGGCCGCCTGGAAAAGGGCAAGTACAAGGTCGCGGCAGGGGACAAGATCGAGGCTGAAATCGATGCAGGGGCCCTGGCCCCGCAGGACATTGCGGCGGAGAAAATGGACCTGGACATCCTGTATGAGGATGATGATCTGGCTGTGATCAATAAGCCTTCAGGATTAAGCGTGCACCCGGCCAGCGGCAACAGGGGCGGTACCCTGGTCAACGGCCTGATCTTTCATTACCAGGCCTTATCCGATATCAACGGCGCTGTGCGGCCGGGCATCGTGCACCGCCTGGACCGCGACACCTCAGGCCTGATCCTCATCGCCAAGACCAATACGGCCCATGCCCGTCTCGGCCGTCAATTCGAAAAACACCTTGTGACCAAACGTTATGTGGCCCTGGTCCAGGGCCGCGTGCAGTTTGACCAGGGCGTGATTAACGCGCCTTTAGAGCGGCATCACCGCTTCCACGACCAGCGCCAGGTGGCCGAAGACGAAGAGGGAGGCAAGGAAGCTGTTACCTTGTACCAGGTGCTCAAGCGTTTTTCCCGTTTTACCCTGGTGGCGCTTTATCCCCAGACCGGCCGCACCCATCAGCTGCGCGTGCACCTGAAACACCTGGGACATCCGATCTTAGGTGATGAGAAGTACGGCCGCAGGGACAGTTTCCCGAGGCTGGCCCTGCACGCCCAAAGCATCGCCTTTACCCATCCCATCACCAAGGCCTTCATTGAATTTTCTTGTCCCTTGCCCCCGGAATTCCTCAAAGGGGACAAAGAAGCCCCGGATTTCTGATTTTAACCTTTACTACTGATTTTCTTCTTCCTATAATAAATTAATTTAACGTGATCGACATATTGAGAAAGGCATGCAAGGATATGTTTTTGATTAGGCGATGCGCTTTTCCCCCCAGGCGAGGAGGAGCTGCTTACAAATGTTCTCTTTTGTAGCTCCGACGCGCCGCGTTTGGGGGGGGGTGGGGGGCGCGTCGCCGTGAAAAAACATATCCTTACATGCCTATAGATAGCGTTATGTCGAACTGACGTTAATTTATCATTTCACCCAAGAGGCAAGGCAGGATCCATTGAATACATCCGGAAAAACCATCACCATTTTCATCATTCTCATTGACATTTTGCTCCTATGTTCGACGAGCATCGGCTTTTATCTGTATCACCTGGAACAGCGCCTGCACAAGAAGGACAAGATTGAACTCGAAAATTCCAGGTCCGATGGGCAGAAACTGCAGGCCCAGATCAAGGATATCCAAGGCCAGCTGGCCCTGGCTGAAGACAAGAACAAGGAAGCTGACCAGAAGATCAACAATCTGCTGGATGAAAAAGACCTCAACGAAGGCCTGCGCACGGCCCTGAAGAAGGAAAACGTCAAGCTCAAAGACCAGTTGGCCCAAATGGAAGATGCCAGGCAAAAGATGAAAGCCCAGCTGGATGATGCCAACGGCAAATGGTCCCAGGATGAGCAATTGCTGAAATCATCCCAGGACAAGGAAAAGGCCTTTGAAAGCCGCCTGGCGGATTTGGTGGAAGCTAAAAAGAATTTGGAGACCAAGGTCAATGAGCTCAAGGCCCAGCAGTCCGTATCAGCCCAGCCGCCTATTCCCCAGGACGGGGCCGCGGTAACGGCCAAGGACAAGATCGAATTAGACAAGATCGTGGTCAACCCCCAGGACGGCACCAAGGGCCATGTGCTGAGCATCGACATCGACGCTGATTTTGTGATCATCAATCTGGGCCTGAAGCAGGGGGTGAAGCCCGATGACATGCTCTCCATCTACCGGGGGGACGAGTATTTAGGGGATGTCAAAGCCACCCGGGTCCAGGATGAAATGTCCGCCGCTGATATCATCCCGCCGCTGTCCAGCAGGGAACTGCGCAAAAACGATACCGTGGTCTTAAAGCCGTGATTTTAAACTGCCCGCCGGCCCGGCATATGCAGGGCCGCATTCAGCTGCCCGCGTCCAAATCCTATTCCATCCGCGCCCATATGATTGCGGCCTGCGGCGGCGTGTCGCAGATCCGCCATGCGTCGGATTGCGACGATGCCCTCATCGCCGCCCAAACCGCCCGCGCCCTGAAGCGCCGTGACAGCCGACCGCGGATTTTTTCCGTCGGAGAATCAGGCACCACCCTGCGTTTCTTACTGCCTTTGTTGGCCCTGCGTACTTTCAAAGCCAGGGTGATGGGCCGCGGCACCTTGATCGGCCGGCCCAATCGGCATTTGTGCGCGGCCTTGCGCCGGCAGGGCATGGATATCCGCGGCCAGGGTGCCAAGGAATCCGTACCCATTGTTTTTAACGGCGGGGCCTTGGCCGGCGGCCGGGTGATCATCGACGGCAGTTTAAGTTCGCAGTTCATTTCCGCCCTGCTCATTGCCTTGCCGTCCCTCGCTCAAGATTCGCGTTTGATCCTTTCCGGCCGCGAACTGGTGTCCCAGGACTATATTCTTATGACCATGCAGATTTTGGCCAAGGCCGGGATCAAGATCAAACGCCGTCATGCCCGGGACTATTTCATCCCGGGGGGACAGAGCTTCAAAGGCCTGAAGCATTTTGATGTTCCTTCGGATTATGGCCTGGCTGCCTTTGCCATGGCTGCGGCCGGCCTTTTGCCGTCCAGGGTGCTATTAAAAGGAAATTTGGATGATGATTTCATCCAATCAGACGGCCATATTTTCAGCTTTTTGAGGCGCATGGGCGTTCAATTCCAAAAAACCAAGACCGCCATCAGTATCCAGGGTCCTTTTGCTTTGAAAGGCGGGGTGTTTTCACTCAAAAACTGCCCGGATTTGGTGCCGATTATGAGCGTTTTGGCGCTTTTTGCCAAGGGCCGGACACGGCTGATCGATATCTACCATGCCCGCGCCAAGGAATCAGACCGCATCAGCGATCTAAGGCATGAACTTTTAAAAATCGGGGCCTGTGTCCAGGAATCCAGGGGTTCTTTAACTATCGAGCCTCGAGTCAGTTATAAAAAAGGTTGTACGTTGGATTCCCACCAGGACCATCGCCTGGCCATGGCCTTTACCGTGCTCGGGACTAAGATCGGCTGCCGCGTCAAAGGCATTGAATCCTGCCGTAAATCTTATCCTTCCTTTGTCCAAGACATGAAAACCCTTGGCGCCTTGCCCTAAAGTGTTGCCAAGCAAGGGGCAGGGGATATTAAATCGTTTGACTTCCTAAAGGCTTTTCGATAAGATGGTGGGCATTATTTACCCCGTTCGCCTAAAAGCTGACAGAGAGTTAAGATGATGAATCAGATCAAAAAGTTTTTTAAACTTATCTATGACCATATTCTTGGTCTATTTTCCAAAGATATAGGGATTGATTTAGGCACAGCCACCACCCTGGTGTATGTCAAGGGGGAGGGCGTGGTGCTTTGCGAGCCATCGGTGGTGGCCATTGAAAAGGACACCAACCGCGTGGTGGCCGTGGGCGAGGAGGCCAAGCGCATGCTGGGCCGCACCCCGGGCAGCATCGTGGCCATCCGGCCCATGAAGGACGGAGTGATCTCGGATTTCGAGGTCACCGAGGCCATGCTGAAATATTTTATCAAGAAGGTCCAGCCCAACCGCTTTTCCTTTCGTCCGACCATTGTCATCGCCATTCCTTCCGGCATCACCCAGGTCGAGAAGCGCGCGGTGATCGATTCCGCCGAGCACGCAGGGGCCCGGCACGTGATTTTGATCGAAGAGCCCAAGGCCGCGGCCATCGGGGTGGGCCTGCCCGTGCATGAGCCGGCCGGCCACATGATCATCGACATCGGCGGCGGGACCCCGGAAATCGCCGTGATTTCCTAAGGGGGTTGTGTCTCCCCCAAAGCCAGCCCCCACCGC
>CAZACW010000037.1:0-22706 GCA_964483785.1 uncultured Planctomycetales bacterium | reverse complement strand
GTAGACAGGATGGGGAGAAAACGCCGACATCAGGCCTGGGAAATCGCATCCTGCGGCGCCTTGCCTTCTTGGCGCTGTGCATCCAGGGCAAAATCCACCATCAGGATCCCGTTTTTCTTGACGATGCCGATCAGCAGGATGATCCCGATGAGCGCGATCACGCTTAAATCCGTGCGAAAGAAAAGCAAAGAAACAAGGGCCCCCACCCCGGCGGAAGGCAGGGTGGATAAAATGGTCAGAGGATGGATATAACTTTCATACAAGACACCCAGCACAATGTAGACCGTGATCAGGGCCGCCAGGATCAGCAGGGGCTCATTGCCCAGCGACGACTGAAAGGCCTCGGCCGTGCCCTGGAACTGGCCGCTGATGCTGCCGGGCAATCCCATCGTGCGGGTGGAAGACTGGATGGCCTCCACCGCTTCGCCTAAGGACACGCCCGGCGCCAGATTAAAGGAAAGCGTCACCGCCGGAAACTGGCCCAGATGGCCCACGATCAAGGGACCGGTGCCTTGTTTGGACGCGGCGATTTCATCCAGAGGCACCTGGGCGCTGTTGGCGCCGCGCACATAAAGATTGTGCAGTTTATGGGGGTTCTTTTTAAAATCCGGGGCCACTTCCAGGATCACCCGGTATTGGTTTAATTGCGTAAAAATGGTCGAGACGATCCTTTGGCCGTAGGCGCTGTACAGGGTGCTGTCAATGGCCGCCGGCGTGATGCCGAGCCGCGAAGCGGTCTGGCGGTCAATGGTGATGGTCTCCTGCAGGCCCTGGGCCTGCTCGTCGGAACCCACATCGCGCAGTTGAGGCAGGGCTGAAAGCGCCTCCACCACCTTGGGCGCCCAGTCATTGAGCTCCTCGCCGTTAGGGTCTTCCAGCGTGTATTGGTATTGTGTGCGGCTCACCGTATCCTCCACGGTCAAATCCTGCACCGGCTGCATGAACAGGGTGATCCCCTTGAGGCCGGCGAGATTTTTTTGCAAACGGCGGATCACATCGCTCGCCGAGAGACGGCGCTCATCGATGGGCTTTAAATTGATGAGGATGCGGCCGCTGTTTAAGGTGGTATTGGTGCCGTCGACGCCGATGAAGCTGGAAAGGCTCTCTACCGCCGGGTCCTTGAGGATCACGGCGGCCAGCGCTTCCTGCCGCTTGGCCATGGCCAAAAATGAAACGGATTGCGGGGCCTCGGAAATGCCCTGGATCAGGCCGGTGTCCTGGATGGGAAAAAATCCTTTGGGCGTGGCAATGTATAAAATCACGGTCAGCGCGAGCGTCCCCAAGGCTATCAGCAGGGTGAGATTTTGGTGTTTTAAAACCCATTGCAGGGAGCTTCCGTAAGCCTGAATGATCTTGTGCAGTGCCTCTTCTGAAGCATGGTAAAATTTGCCCTGCTTCTCCACCGGGATGTGCTTCAACAGCAAGGAACACATCATCGGCGTCAAGGTCAGGGAAACAATAGCGGAAATCACAATGGTGACCCCCAGCGTAATGGCGAATTCGCGAAACAGCCGCCCCACCACATCGCCCATGAACAACAAGGGAATCAGGACCGCGATGAGCGAAACACTCAAAGACAAAATGGTAAAGGCCACCTGCCGGGAGCCTTTGAGCGCCGCCTGCAAAGGCGCCTCGCCCTGCTCGATGTAGCGCGCGATGTTCTCGATCATCACGATCGCGTCATCCACCACAAAGCCCGTGGCAATGGTCAGGGCCATCAGGGAAAGATTGTTAAGGCTAAACCCCAAAAGGAACATGATCCCGAAGGTGCCGACCAAGGACACCGGCACCGCGATGCTGGGGATCACGGTGCCGGCCAAGGTGCGCAAAAAAAGGAAAATCACCATTACCACCAGGGCCACAGCCAGCATCAGCTCGAACTGCACATCCGCGACCGAGGCGCGGATCGTCGTGGTCCGGTCTGTCAGCACGGTGACCTGCACCGAGGCCGGCAGCGAAGCTTCCAGCTGGGGCAGCATTTTCTTGATGCTGTCAACGACCTTGATCACGTTAAATCCCGGCTGGCGCTGGATATTGACAATCACCGCCGGCCTGGCATTCATCCAGGCGGCCTGCTTGACGTTTTCCACGTCCTCCACCACCCGGGCGACGTTGGAGAGAAAAACCGGCGCGCCGTTTTGATAGGCCACGACCAGACCCTTGTATTCCTTGCTGGACTTGATTTGGTCATTGGCGTTGATGATGGACGATTGCCGGGCGCCGTCGAACGAACCCTTGGCCTGGTTGACATTGGCCGCGCTGATGGCGGTGCGCAGGTCTTCCACGGTCAGGCCGTAAGAGGCCAGGGCCGTGGGATTGGCCTGGATCCTCACGGCAGGCCTTTGCCCGCCGCTGATGCTGACCAAGCCCACGCCAAAGACTTGGGAAATTTTCTGGGCCAGGCGGGTGTCCGCCAAATCTTCCACCTGCGGCAAGGGCATGGTGGACGAGCTTAAGGCCAGCGTCAAGATCGGCGCGTCCGCGGGGTTCACCTTGCTGTACACCGGCGGATTGGCCAGGTCCGCCGGCAGTAAATTGGCGGCCGCGTTGATCCCTGCCTGCACTTCCTGCTCGGCAATATCGATGTTTAAATCCAGGCTGAATTCCAGGGTGATCACCGAGGAGCCGCCGGAGGACATGGAGCGCATTTGTTTTAAGCCCGGCATTTGGCCGAATTGGCGCTCCAGGGGCGCGGTGATGGCCGTGGCCATGACCTCGGGGCTGGCGCCGGGATAAAAGGTGGCCACCTGGATCACGGGATAATCGACTTGAGGCAGGGCGGAAATGGAAAGCTGGAAATAAGCGACAGCGCCGGCCAGAATAATGGCCACCATCAACAGCACTGTGGCCACCGGCCGCATAATGAATATGCGGGAGGGGTTCATGGATTATCTCCAGGCGCAGCGGTCCCTGAAGATGGTTTTTGATGCTTGGAGCTCGCGGCCAAGGTGACCTTGCTGCCGTCCTTCAATTTGTCCGCGCCCTCGATGACCACCACCTCGCCGTCGGAAAGGCCGTCTTCAACGGCCATATTGTCCTCCTGGGTTGCCCCGGTGGTGACCGGACGCACGCCGACCGTTTCATCCGCCTTGACGACAAAGACAAAACTGCCCTGCGGGCCCTGCTGGATCGCGGCGGCAGGCACAGTCACAACGCCTTTCTCGACATCGACGAGCAAATGCACGTTGACAAATTGATTGGGAAACAGGGCCATGTCGGTGTTGTCGAAAATGGCCTTGAGCTTGACCGTGCCCGTGGTCTGGTCGATCTGGCTGTCCACGGCCAGCAGGGTGCCGTCGGCGATTTTCTTGGTCTCTTCGTGATTATAGGCCTGCACTTTAAACTTCTGGCCGGACTGGTATTTGCCCAGGACCTGGGGCAGATCGTCCTCGGGGATGGAAAAGACCACGGTGATGGGCTGCAGCTTGGTGATCACGGCCAGGCCGGTAGGGTCGCTGGGGCCGACATTATTGCCGGCATCCTCGAGGCGCAGGCCGATCTGGCCGCTGATCGGCGCCGTCACATGCGCATAGGTCAACTGCAGTTTGGCGTTGCTCGCCTGGGCCTGGTCCACCTTGACCGTGCCTTCATACTGGCGGACCAGGGCATCCTGGGTGTCCAATTGCTGTTTGGGAATGGAGTCCTGCTGCAGCAGGACCTTGTAGCGCTCTAAATCCAGTTTGGCATTGTCCAGCAGGGCCAGGTCGTGGGACAATTGCCCCTCGGCCTGGGCCAGCTGGATTTGAAAGGGCCTGGGGTCGATGTCCGCCAAGGGGTCCCCTTCCTTGACGATCTGGCCTTCCTGGAAAAAGACCTTGACCAATTGGCCGCTGACCAAATATTTGACGGTGACGGTGTTAAGCGCCGTCACCGTGCCCAGGCCGTTTAAAAAAATGTTGATGTCCCCGGTCTTGGCCGTGGCTGTCACGATCGGTGAATCCGTAGGCGCGCGGCCGCTGGATCTGCCGCTTCCCCAGGAAGCTTTGGATTTGCCTGACTGGGCGCTGTCCGCAGATGCCCCGGCCTGCGCGTGCGGACGCAGGACCTTGAAGGCGATCAAAGCCGCGGCGGCTAAAACCAACAAAATCCACAACCACCGACGGGAACGTTTAAGCTTCTGGGGGGGATTTTTAATCTCCGCCGCCAATGCCGTCTCCTTCACCTGCGCCGGGGCCATCGCCCTTGTGCCTGCGCATGTCCATCATCTGTCCCATCTGGAACATCTGGTCAGAACTTAAAAATTGGCCCAATTCCTTGTTTTCATCGGACCTTAGGCGCCTCATCTGGCCGCGGATATTGTCATGGTCCGCGGTCCCTTCGTCCATGCTTTGGCGCAGTTCCTGGCGCTTGGCCGCATATTTCTCGATGACGGGCTCAATGGCATTGACCTGGTCCTGGGTGAGGTTTAATTTGGATTCCAGCTGGGCCATGATTTCGGCCGCGCTGGGCGGCCGCTGACCTTCGCCTGGCCCCTGGTCTTGGGCAAAGACCGGCCACGAGCCCAAAACCAAGGCCAGGACATACACACCTATTTTCTGCATAGCCATATTATATAATCCTTTCACCCAAATATAAGAGGATTTCTTATTTTTTACCTCCTGTAAAACACCCTCACCGGAGATCCGACCACCCTGTACCCGTGGCGCGTCCAAATGTAATAGACGCCGTTGTTGGTGAAATAGGTCCTGCCGTCGATGATCACCGGCTGGAAATCCTGCGGGATGGCGCTGACATAGGCGCCGGCCGGCGGATTGACCAGCACATAATCCCCGCCGGCATAGGTGTAATATAATCCATCGCAATAATAATACCTTCTCCATCCCACCCAGACTGTGGCGAAATGAGACGGAAGATGATGGACGCGCCAGCCCCATTGCGGATGATCATGCCAGCGGTAGGCAAAATGGCCGCCCTCATGATACCCGGGCCCGAAACCCACCCCGACGTTCCAGTCCGCATAGGAGATTTGGGGGACCGCATAGATACTCAAGGCCAACAATCCGGCCGCTAATTTTTTTCCGAACATAGTCCTCTCCTTTCTTTAAAAGAACAATGCTTTAATCCTGGTCCTCATGCTCCTTGTCCTTATCGCCCTCATGCTTTCCTTCGAAACCTTCCCGGTCATGGCCCATGCGGTGCATCTTCATTTCTCTTTCTTTTTTCAAGGCCATGTACCCGGAAAATTGCTCCGGGGTAAGTATCTTCTTGACCGCCAGGATGGTATTTAAGTGATCGTCGATGATCTGACCTTGGATGGCCTTGATCTGGTTTTGCAGGTCCGTGATCTTGGCCATGTCTGGTGTGGCCTTGGCGATTTCCGTTTCCAGGGCTTCCCTGTTTGTTTTCATTTGTTCAAAAGAGGCTTTCATGGATTCTTTCTGCTTCTGGTGCAGGTCTTTGAACTGCTTGGCTTGGTCCTCTGAAAGGCCCAAAATCTTGGCCATCATCTCCTCGCCGTGCCCGTGGCGCATGCCTGGCTCGTGCTCGGCCCCTTGGCCCTCTGCTCCGCCTTCGGCAAAGGCCAGGACGGGTAAGGCCATGAGCATGGCCGCGGCCATTAGTAAACCTGTAATCTGTGTTTTGGTACGCATAGAATCCTCCTTATGGTTGAATGAAGTGTTCTTGCCCTTCATCCACTTAGACAATGGGCCGGTTAAAAAAGTTCCTACTTTTCTTTCCAGCCGCCGCCAAGGGCCTTATAGAGGGAAATGAGATTGGTGAAGCGGTCCAGGCTGACCTGGATGAGATTGGCCTGGGCGCTGTAGAGGTCCTGCTGGGCCAAGAGCACGGTGAGATAATTGTCGATGCCGCTGCGATAGCGCAGGCCCGATAAATCATAGCGCTCCTGCTCGGACTTGACCAAGGCGCGCTGGGCCTGGATCTCTGTATTGAAACTGTCCCGGGCGGCAATCGCATCGGACACTTC
Source organism: uncultured Planctomycetales bacterium (assembly GCA_964483785.1). Taxonomy (GTDB): domain Bacteria; phylum Omnitrophota; class Gorgyraeia; order Zapsychrales; family Fredricksoniimonadaceae; genus JABDGZ01. The sequence goes on along the minus strand of CAZACW010000037.1, from coordinate 16,780 downwards.
GCTGAAAGCAGTCTGGACCGTTTTTTCATACTGCGCGATCTGGATATTTTTGGCCACCTTGGCCGCCTCCAGATTGGCGAGATTGGTGTTTTGATTAAACAGCGGGAGATTGACCTGCGGGGCAAAGGACCATATCCCGCCGGAGGTTGGCCCGAACAATTTGTTCAGTTTGACGCTGGAGGTCCCGTCTGAAGCGGTCAGGGTGATGCTGGGGAAAAAGGCCGCCCGCACAACGCCGATATTGGCGTTGGAGGCCTTGAGCTGATGTTCGGCCTGCAGGATGTCCGGTCTTTGCTCGATCAAATCCGAGGAAACGCCGACAGGCAGGTCTTCCATCAAATTCTGCTCTGCCAGCGACGGGGCCGGCGGAAGGTCCGTTGGCAGGGGCTGGCCGATCAACAGCGCCAGGGCATCCCCGGCCTGGGCGCGCTGGCGCTCATAATTGGCCATGGACACCTTGATGCTTTGCACCTGGGTCCTGGCTTGGGACAAATCGAGTGCCGTGGCATTGCCCAGCTGATAGCTTTGCCGGATCAAATCATAGTAAGAGACCACGGACTTTAAGGTCTGATCCAAAAGCGCCAATTGTTCCTCAAGCGCCCGCTCGGTCAAATACTGCACCGCCAGCTCGGCCACCAGGGTGATCTGGCTGGCGCGGGAAGCTTCCTGGGTCGCCAGATATTGTTCCAGCACCTGGGCCTTGAGGCTGCGGATGCTGCCGAAGAGATCGACCTCATAAGATGTATTCACCTGCGCCTGGTAATGGGAAATGGTGGAATATTTTCCTGATGACAGAATCTCCCGTTGCTGCAGGCCGCTGACCTGAAAGCCCACCGTCGGCAACAGGCCATAGCGTACGATGCGGTATTGGGCCCTCACCTGCTCGACATTCAACAGGGCGATATGGTAATCGCGGTTGTTCTTCAAGGCCAGGGTGATCAGCTGCTGCAAACGCGGGTCTTTGAAAAAATCCTGCCAGCCGATATCCGAGGCCCGGTCCTTGGAGGCCGGGTTTGCGGCGGCGTTGGAAAATTGATTGGGCACCGGCAGCGCAGGCCGCTGATAGGAAGGGATCAGCGAACAGCCCGAAAAACAGATCACCAGCATCACGGCAAGCGGCCATGGGAAGCGTTGCATACTCATGTTTTGTCCTTTTTCGGCATAAAGATCCGCCGGATCGTCACAAAAAACACCGGCACCAAAAAGATGGCCAAGACCGTGGCGGTGAACATGCCGCCGGCCACACCCGTGCCGATGGCGTGCTGGCTGGCTGAACCGGCGCCGGTGGACAAGGCCAAGGGTGTGACGCCCAGAATAAAGGCCAGGGACGTCATCAAGATGGGGCGCAGCCTCAAATGCACCGCCTCCAGGGTGGCCTCGATCAGGTCCTTGCCCTGCTTTTGCAGGTCCTTGGCGAACTCCACGATCAGGATGGCGTTTTTCGTCGAGAGGCCGATGATGGCCAAAAGGCCGACTTTAAAATACACGTCATTGGGCATGCCGCGCAAATGGGCGGCGATCAGCGACCCGATCACGCCCAGGGGTACGACCAGCATCACCGCAAAGGGAATGGACCAGCTTTCATACAGCGCGGCCAGGGCCAAAAACACCACGATGATAGACAGCGTAAAGAGGGCCGGCGCCTGCTTGCCGGAAATCAATTCCTCATAAGATTGCCCGGTCCATTCAAAGCCGATGCCGCTGGGCAATTGCCTGATCATCCCCTGTATGGCTTGCATGGCTGTCCCGGTGCTTTTGCCCTTGGGCGCGGAACCCACGATCTCCAGCGCCGGAAATCCGTTGTAGCGCTGCAATTGCGGGGAGCCGTAGGTCCATTTCACCGAGACCAGGCTGGCCAAGGACACCATCCCTCCCTGGGCATTGCGCACATAGACCTTGCTGATATCCGACGGCTGCATGCGAAAGGGCGCGTCCAATTCCACGATCACCCTTTGCACGCGGTTGCCGTGCACGAAATTATTCACATAAAAGGAACCGAAATTGGCCTGCAGGGCGGTGTTGATGTCCGCCAGGGACACTCCCAAGGCGCTGGCCTTGCTCTCGTCGACATTGATCTTCAGCTGGGCCGCGTCTTCCAGGCCCTGCATACGCACGCCCATCAGGTCCGGGTTCTTGGCGGCCATGCCCAAAAGCTGGTCGCGGGCCTGCATCAGCTTATCGTGGCCCAGGCCGGACTGGTCTTCCAGCATCAAGTCAAAGCCCGAGGAGGTGCCCATCTCCGGGATGGGCGGAAGATTGACCGGGAAAATCATGGCGTCCTTGATTTGGGCAAAGGCGCCGAAGGCGCGGCCGATGATGGCCGGCGCCTTATGGGCATCGCCGGGGCGGACACTCCAGTCCTTCAGACGAATAAACGACAGCGCCGAATTTTGTCCCCGGCCGTTGAAGCTGAAACCGGCCACGGTGATGATCTTGTCCACCTCAGGCTGGGCCATGAAATATTTTTCCACTTTTTTCAGCACGGCGAGCGTCCGCTCCTGGGTCGCTCCGACGGGCAGCTGGATCAGGGTGATAAAATAGCCCTGGTCCTCTTCCGGCAGGAACGAGGACGGCAGGCGGGCGTACAAAAAGGCCACGGTGCCCAGGACCACGGCATAGATAATAAACCAGCGGCCGGTGTGCCTGAGCATATGGCCGATGAGGCCGTGATACTTGTCGCGGCCCGAGGTAAAACCTTTGTTAAACCAGCCGAAAAATCCCCTTTTGGCCTCGTGCTGGGCCTTGTCCACCGGCTTAAGGATCGCGGCACATAGGGCCGGGGTCAGGGTCAGGGCCAGGAAAATGGAAAACAGCATCGAGGCCACCAGCGACAGGGAGAACTGGCGGTAAATGGCGCCAACGGAGCCGCCGAAAAAAGCCATGGGAATAAACACGGCGGTCAAGACCAGCGAAATGCCGACCAGGGCGCCGGTGATCTGCTCCATGGCCTTGATGCTCGCTTCCCGGGGCCTCAATCCTTCCTCGCGCATCAGGCGCTCGACATTCTCCACCACCACGATCGCATCATCCACCAAAATGCCGATGGCCAAAACCATGCCGAAGAGCGTCAGCACATTGATGGAAAACCCGAAGGCCTTCATCACCGCAAAGGTGCCCATCAGGGCCACCGGCACCACCACGGTGGGGATGATGGTGGTGCGCATGCTCTGCAAAAACAGGTACATCACGCAAAAGACGAGGGAGATGGCGATCAACAGGGTCTTGATCACTTCTTCGACGGAAATGCGCACGAAGGAGGACTGGTCGAGCGGATAATCCACCTTCACGCCGGGCGGAAAAAATTTGGACAATTGCTCCACCTTGGCGCGCACGGCATCGGCCGTGGCCACGGCATTGGCCGTGGGGGTCAATTTGATGGCCACCGCGGAGGAGGGAATGCCGTTGGTCCTGGCCCGGGTGGTGTAATCCAGGCCCCCTAAGGCCACGTTGGCCACGTCATGCAGATACACGCGCGAGCCGTCGGTATTGACCCTCAGGATGATATTTTCGAATTGCCGGGGCGAACTTAAGGTGCTGCGGCCCTGCAGGGTCACGTTCAATTGCTGGCCTTTGACAAAGGGCCGATCGCCCAGCTGTCCCAGGGGGATCTGCAGGTTCTGGGCGCTGATGGCATTGATCACATCATTGGACGTCATATGGTAGCTGTAAAGCTTTTGGGGGTTCATCCAAATGCGCATGGCATTTTCCGTGCCGAACTGAAGGGCTTCCCCCACCCCGGGCACGCGGCGGATGGGATCAAGCACGTTCGTGGCGATGTAATTGCCCAGGGCGATTTCATCCATGCTGCCGTTGGGGGTCGAGAGCGTAAAGAACATCAGGTAATTGCGGGTGGACTTAGTCACCGTGACCCCGGCCTGCTGCACGACCAAGGGCAGGGCCGGTATGGCCAGCTGCAGTTTGTTCTGCACCTGCACCTGGGCCACATCCGGACTGGTGCCCGGCTCAAAATACAGCGAGATGGTGCACTGGCCGCTGGAATTGCTGGTGCACGATATATAGAGAAGATTGTCGATGCCGCTTAACTGCTGTTCGATGATGGAGGTGACGGTATTTTGCAGGACTTCCGCGGAAGCGCCCGCATAATTGGCATTGATATTGATGGACGGCGGCGCCACGCTCGGATACTGGGCCACAGGCAGCTGGCTGATCGCCGTGATCCCGATGAGCACGATCAGGATGGAGATGACGCAGGCAAAAATGGGACGGTCTATAAAAAATTTGGACATAAAATTTAATTTTCGGTATCGCTAAAAGGCACGGTCTTGACCGGCGCCCCGGGCCTGACCTTCTGCAGACCTTCCACAATCACGGTTTCCCCGGCCTTGAGCCCGTCGGTCACGATCCATCTGTCCTGGCTGGCATCCCCCAGTTTAATGGTCCTGGCCTCCACGGTATTGTCCGGCTTGACCACCATCACAATCGCGGTCCCGTCCCCTTTTAAGGAAGCGGCGCGCTGCAGTACGGTGATAGCGTCCTGTTTGACCGCCTCTTCAAACTGCACCCGGGCGAACATGCCGGGCAAAAGCATGTGGTCGGGATTGGGAAATTCCGCCCGCAGGGTGATCATGCCGGTGCTGGGATCGACGGTGATGTCACTAAACAACAGCTTGCCGGCGGTGGGATAGGTGGTCCCGTCATCTAAAATCAGGACCACCTTGGCCTCGTCGTTAGAGACCTTCTGCAGCTGGCCCTTGTCAAAGGAGGCCTTGAGCTTCAAGAGATCGGTGCTGGATTGCGTAAAATCAAAATAGATGGGGTCTAACTGCTGGATGGTGGCCAACGGGGTGGCTTCGGTCTGGCTGACCAGCGCCCCTTCGGTGACCTTGGCAGCACCTATCTTGCCGGAGATGGGCGCCGTGACATTGGTGTAGCCGAGATTTAAGGAAGCTGTTTCCAGGGCGGCCTTGGCGGCTTCCACCTCGGCCTTGGCCTGCAGGTCCGCGGCCGCGGCATCGTCGTATTCCTGCTTGCTCACCGCGTTGAGGGCCACCAGCTGTTTAAAGCGCTGGGCCTTGGCCTGCGCCTGGGTCACGCCGGCCTCGGCCTTGGCCAAATTGGCCTTGGCATTGTCATAGGCCGCCTGCAGGGGCGCGGGGTCGATTTGAAACAGGCTGTCGCCTTCTTTCACTTCAGAGCCTTCCGTGAATGCTCTTTTGAGGATAATGCCCGTGGCCCTGGCCCGCACATCTGCGACGCGCTCGGCTTCGATGCGGCCGGGCAATTCGGTGGTGACCGGCATGGCCTGGGCGCTGATCGTCACCACCCCGACTTCAGGCGTGGGCATCTGCATCGGCGCGCCTTGTTTGCTGCCGCAGCCGGCAAGCATCCCCGCCAAAAAGAGTAAAAAAATTCTCATAATCATATCCTTCCTTCGATTTGGTAGGCGAAACTGTCCACCAATTTTTCCAGGATCATCAGATAATTTTGCCGCTCCTCGGCCGAGACGCGGCTGAAGACCTGTATGAAGGCCTTGCGGCGCTGGGCGTAGACTTCCTGCAGGACCTTTTTGCCCTTGGGGCTTAAGGCCACAAACACCGTGCGCCTGTCCTCCTGGCCGTGCCGGCGCACCACAAAGCCGGTCTTCACCAGGCGGTCGATCAAAGGGGTGACGGCTGAAAATTTGACCTTGAGCGCATTCACCAGGGCCTGCATCCGGCATTGGCCGAGGGTGGAAAGGCATTCCAGGACCAAGAGCTGGGTGGTGGTGATGTCCCGGCGGGTCAGGGTATTGTTTTCGTAACAGCCGAGTTCAATCTTCAATTGAGGAATGAGCTTGATCATCCTGTCGCCGAATTCTTCCAGTTTAAGGTCAGCCATACCCCTCCCTTTTATTTAAGAAAGTGGAATATTATCAAGATTAAATTTACACTAAGATAACTAAAATGTCAAGGGCGAAAGAAAAGGAGATAGGACCATCACAACCCCCGGGGTTGTGATGGTTAATTGGGATTATTTCACGTACATGGCCTTGAGCTGGGCCACGGTAGGAAAGCCGGCGTAATATTCCCCTTGGGGACCGACATAGCCGCTGCCGGACTTCTTGATCACCACCGTCGTGTATCCTCCGGTATTATTGGGCACATTGACCGGGAAACTGTCCCCATCCATGGGCACGGTGGTTCCGCTGGAGGCCGGCACAGGGGCCGGGGCAATCTCCGCGGCCGGCTGGACCACCACCGGCTGTTGGTAGACCACCGGCGGGACCACCACCCTGTATCCGCGGGACGTGGCCACGTAATAGGTGCCGTTATCCGTGTAGTACATGGCCCCATTGATCAGGACAGGACGAAAATCTCCCGGGATCTGGTCCACATAGGCCCCCTGCGGCGGTTCAACCAGGACGTAATCGCCATATCCGCCGTAGGTATAATACAGGCCGTCGCAATAATAGTATCTGTTAAATCCCTCCCAGACCGTGTCGCAGGTAAACGGCAGGTTGTGGATGTGCAGGCCCCAATGAGGATGCTCATGCCAAAAATAACGGTGCTCTTGCCATTCATGGTGTTCATGCTCCCTCCACTCATGGTGCTCGTGTTCCCTCCAGTCATGATGGTCCCGGTCGTTGTCCCCGAAACCGAAGCCGATGGACCAATCTGCATGGGATGTCCTTGGGAAGGAGCATAGAGCCAAAATTAAAAAACTTCCCCAAATGTATTTCATGGTGACGTTACGATCCATAATACTCTCCTTTCTGCACATGCGAACCTATCTTAACCATCACGCCCTGGCCTGTCAACCTCAACCGGCTTTAGAGAATCTTAGCCAGCATGATCCCCAGCTTAAACACCATAAAACCTATGAGAACGCTCAAGAGGACATTGAGAAAGGCCCGGGAGGATTCCCCGTCCCTGATGAGATTACCGGTCTCCAGCATAAAGGTGGAAAAGGTGGTGAAGGCCCCGCAGAATCCCACCATCAAAAAAGTCCTCATGGACGGGCCCAACAGATACTTGTCCTGGAACACGGTGTCAAAAAATCCCACTAAAAAACAGCCGATCGCGTTGACCGCCAAGGTCCCGTAAGGAAAATCCGTGCCCGCCTTCTGGTATACGAGGCCCGCAAGGACATACCTCGCCAGGGTCCCCATAATTCCGCCGCCGATCAAATACAGCCATTTTTCCATCTCACGCCTTTCGTCAACATCTTACCTATGTTCTAATCCACTTCAATGGCATCGACATCTATGATATCACCTTTGTCCCGCTTGAGGGGGCTTAAATCCGCCAGCCAATGGCCGAAGTATCTCATGCCGTAGGTAAAACCGATCCAAATCGCCAAATGAACGGCTGTGGGCCAGGCATTTTTGAGCAGGGCCGCGGCCAGGGCCACCGGAGCCAAAAGCTGGAATAAAAATACCAGAAGCATGCCGGCCCATCCGAATTGACTGACGATAAAGAAAAAAGAGACCATCCAGGTCATGGCCCCCAGGGCCTGGGACATCCACAGCGCGTACACACTCAGCCGCGGCCTGGCCTGCTTGGCGAAATAAGCAGAAGGCAAAAGCACACAGACAAAGGCCAGGACCAATATATAGGAAAGGACGATCAGCAGGGGCAAAAGCAAGGCAATGGCCTTGGCCAGGCCCCAGACCAGGATGGCGGCCGCAAGCACCATCCCGGCGATAAAAAAGAAGCTGAAGGCCAAACCTTTGAAGCCCGTGTACACCCTGATCACGCCGCGCTCTCCTGCAGGTCATGGATCCCTTTAAGGTCAATGTGCACCCTTTTGTCCTGCCAGACGACAATGTCCTTGAAACGCTTGTTGTAAACGATGTCTTCCGGGGCATAGGCATGGCGGGCGATGATGGGCTGGGCAAAGGTCTCGTCGGTGCCGACCAAGGACGCCAGAAACCCCATCTGCACCTCCTTCATGAAGGCCATCTGTGCCTTCAACAAGGGGCTGTCCTCGTCGATGTAATGGCGCACGGTCCAGCTTAAGGCAAACAGCGGCGAATGTTCCCGCTCGAGCTTCAGGTCATAAAATTTGCGCGTGTGCTCCCCTTCCAGGCTGATCTCGTTCTTGGTCATGTGCAGGGTCATGTGCGCCTCGGCAATGCGGTTTAAGCGCTCGTTGGCGATGCGAAACGACAAGCAAAGCCGGCCGTTATGACGGCCGATGATCATTTTATTGCTGAATATGATCCTGGCCGTGGGCCGCGAAAACCTGGCATAGAAAAGGCCGGTGATGATGGCCAGGGTCAAGATCCCCAGGAAGGCCTGGAGGGTCATCAGCAGATAGGTCAGGACGCTGGCATGGCCGACCCTGGCGTAATCCACCGCGCTCATGTTCTCGATGCTTAAAAACACGCAATGGGCCAGGCGCCTTAAGCCGCTGCTGGGGCCGTCCCCCAAAATATCCATCCCGTCGATAAAATACAAGGTCCCGAAAAAAATGTTGACGGAAAAATAGACCGCGGCGATATGGATGAAAAACTGGGGCCAGGTAAGGGAGAAAAAATAATGGTAAAGGTCGGTGAGAGGATTGTGGCGGTGCTCCCTGCGGCCGTGGACATTGAATCTCCCCTCCCTGTTGATCAGGGCCCTAAAATGCGCGGCTTTGGCGTGCGCGGTTTTACCGGTTGTGGACTCTTCAGCGGCCATCAAAACTCCCTTATTGAGGACGTATGCACAGGAATGCTATTATATAAAAAATTACGCCCAGGCACAGCACAAAATGATAACCCAGGTTCATGGCCAGGACCATGGCCAGGACGCAAGCCAGCACCGAGGCCGCGCCGTTCATGCCCCACATCCAGGGGACCGCGGCCCGGCCTTCCCGGCTCAAGGCCATGATCCCTAAGGGCAAGGGCATGCCCATCACCAAGCCCAACGGCGCCAGCATCAAAACAGCGACGGAAATTTTTACCGTTAGAACCTGCCCCAGGCACGGTTCAAACACCAAATTTAAACCAAAGGCCAGGGCCAGGCTCAATAAAGACAGCAGGGCCAGGACCCGCCGGGCATACCAGAACGGCTTTTGCCGGGTCAGATGCTTGGTCATGAAAGCGCCCAGCCCGGCAAAAAGCAGGATGGTCAGCAGGGTCACGGACAAGGAATACACCGGATGCCCCAAAAACAACAGATATTTCTGCAGGAAATAAATTTCCAGCATCATAAAGCCCATGCCGATGCAGAAAAAATAAAGAGGCTCAAGGCCCCTGCTCCATCCGGCCAAAACCATGGGCAGGGCAAAAAAGCAAAAGACCAGACCCAAGGCCAGCATCAGCATCCGGGCCAGCACCACGCCGCCGTTGGTTGCCATGGCCTGCCCCGGCGGAGCATTGAACTTTAAGGCCTTGAGAAAATCTCTGGGACGGTTCTGGTAATAAAAGAAAGGCCTGTCATCCGTGGTGGGGCGAAGATCCAAAGGGAAACGCGCGTACAGGGCTTCCCGCAGGCTGGGCTCATTGATCATGGCCTTGATCAGGGCCTTGCGCTCATGCAGATCGCCCAGCGGCCCTGGGAGAGCATCCTGCCGGGGCATGTAGGTGGCTTCAAACCCGAGTTCCCCGACGGCATCGGCGATGATCTGCTGTTCCTGCGGCGTAAAGGGCTCCTTTTTAAGCAGCACGTCCCGGATCACCCAGGCCGGATTATTGGCATTCGTGATCACCAGGATGTGCGGGCCGGCCCTTCGGATGCCCAATTCTTCCAGCGCCCGGACGCTTAAAGAGACCAGCCTGGTGCCTCCGGCCAAACCAGGCACATCCACCCAGCAGACGGAAAAGACGCCCTGCGGCGCCAGATGATTGAGATATTCCTTAAAACTGTCCTTGGTGTACAAATTATTTTCCGCGAGTATGTACGCCCCGCCGGACGTGGCCACCGAGGTATCGACATAGGACAATTGGATGATGTCATAACGTTCCGGCCGGGAAGCGATGAAATGCCGGCCCTCGGCCGCAACCGCCGTCACCCTGGGGTCCTGATACAGGTTTCCGCTGAACGCGCGAAACCGGCCCTGCATCACGTCATGGATGATGATGGGATTCAAGTCCACGGCCGTGACATGGGAAGCGCCGAAGGACAAGGCGGTCAAAACATCCTTGCCTCCGCCGGCGCCGATCACCAGGGTCCTGGCGCCTGTTTTCAACCGGTGCACCAGGCTGGGCGGGTCCTTTTGGATCCAGCGGACCTTGTCCCAATGCCCGTCGAAACTCGTCAAAAAGGTGCCCGCGTCTTCATTGATTTTGATGAACCTGGCCGGCGCGAAGGCTCCGGCATACCCGGCGCTGACCCCCCATAAATACTGGGCCTCGCCGCGGACGTAGGCCTCCTCCCTGACCTTGGAAACACTGACATAGGACAAGGCATCCCATTTGAAAAATGCATTGCGGCCCAAGTCCTTGCCCTTGGCATAACGGGCCTCGAACAAATGCCTGGTGGGATTTAAAACCAGGGCTGAGGCCAAAATCACCAGCACCACCAGGCCGCGCAAAACCTGATAAAAAGGCGGAGCTTGCCTGCCCCCGAAGAGAAAGATCAATCCTGCCACGCATCCGGCCAAAGCGTTGATCAAGAGGGCATTGGGCGCGCCGCAATACCCAATCAAGGGAATGGTCAACAAACAGCCGGCTGCAGCGCCGAGCAAATCTGCGAAATACAATTTGGAAATGTGCCTGGAAAAATGGCCAAAAGCCAAGGCGGTGACAGCCCCTCCGAAAAAAAACGGCAGGGAGGCAAGCAGAAAGGACCATCCCAAAAAGAACATGGTCTGAAATCCAAAGGTCTGAAACAGTTCCTGCGGCAGTTTCAGGCGAAAAAGCAGGGCCGGCTCCAAAAGCGAGGTCACGGCCATCAGCAGGGCATTGTAAAACAGCTTCAGATGAAGCGTTTTTCCGTCGATAGACCCCTGTTTAAGCTGAATATAAAGTCCGCCCAAGGCCAGACCGAACATGGCCATGGAGATGACGAGAAAGGCCAGGTGATACCAAAGGCAAAGGGCAAAGACGCGGGAAAGAGAAATCTCGGTGACCAACAGGCAGGCGCAGGTGAGGAAAATCCCGGCGTAAACATGGAAGCTGGGTCGCGGCATGGACTCCATCAAAAGCCGAACATAGGGTCCAGGCAAAAGGTCTGTATCATCGTCATGGCCGCCTTTCCTGGCTGTACCGCCCGGCGATGAACTCCGCTGCCCTGCGCGTCTCCTCCAACGCCTGGTTGGGCCATCCTTCGACCACCCCTTTAAAATACCGCGCATGGCCGTCGCGCACAAGGCCGTCGCAGAATTGGCGGTGGCGGCCGCCGCCGCCGGGCATTTCATAAAGGTAGACCGGCTTTCCCGTCGAGCAGGCTTCGGAGACCATGGACACGGAATCGCTGGTCACCACAATCACATCTGCCAGGGCCAAGAGCCCGAAATACGGGTTTTCTCCCCGGCCGTCCCAAAAATAACAAGGGGCCTTGGCCAATCCCTGTTTGAACACGGCCTCGTAATATTCTCCGGTCCGGCGCGAGGTGGTCACAGCCAGGCCGCCGCGGCTGCGCTGGACTGCTTCCTGCAATTTTTGGACCAGGTCCCTGGCCAGACTGCCGGTAAAGCCCTGGTGCTTGTTTTTGCCGCCGATCAAGACGGTGATCCAGGGCCGCGGCAGCCGCGTCAGCAGGGATTTGAAATGCCAGGCCGCGTTGTCCAACTTTTCCCTGGTGACCTGATGCACCGAGCCCTTGGTCACCAGCACATTCTCCCCGCGGACCCTGTCGTGCTGTGGAACAATCACCACGTCAAAGAGCTTGGGGTCTTTGGCCGGGTCCTGGATATGGACGGTAAAGGTCTTGGCCCCGCTTGCCTTGCGCACGGCCAGGGCCGCGGCCACACTGCGGCGTCCGCAGGTGATCAACAGATCAGGCCAGGGCCCCTGCAGCTGCAAAGGGGGCGGAAACAATCTCTGCCAGAAACCTTTGGGCGTCGGGATTTCCTTGAGGATAAAGTCAACGCCCAAGGCCTGGGCAAGCCCAATGCCTTGATTGCGCAGACCAGCCAGCCCCTCGGTAATGACCCAGCATGAAGATATCGGCAAGGCCGTTTTAAGGCTCATAGGCCGCTATCTAATATTTCGAAAATATTTTGAACATGGTGGACCAGCGGTGGCGTCCCTGCTCTTGGTCCACATATTTCTGGTGTGTCACCCAGTTCATTTGAATGACCTTGCGCGGCCCCTCAAAAGGCAGGTGGCCGTGCCAGGAATGGTCGCTGCGCTTAAAGACCAAAAGCGTCCCGACCTGGGGGGAAATTTCAGTTTTGATATCATCGATCCTGTTGCTGTTAAGGACCCTGAGCCGCCCTCCCTGGTTTTCCCAGGCCGGGTTCATATACAAGAGCACGGTGATGATCTTGCTTTCGGAGTCGGTGTGGATCTGGCCGTCCTTGAGCCTGCATTTGCCGCGGACGGTGAACATGGTGGGCTTTTGGGCCAGATCGAGGGAAAATTTCTTTTCGACGGCGTGCCGGAAGGCGTCTGCGTTCATCTCATCAATCAGCTGTTTGAATTCCCGGCTGCAGGAGACGTTGGAGAGCGGAAAACTGCCGGCGGCCTTGACCTGCGGATAGGTCTCGATCAGCTTGTCCTTCCACTCGTCCTTGATGAAATTTTCAACCACCATATATTCATAAGGAGATGTTTCCAGTTTGGCCTTCTCCACCCTGCTGACATCGATCATGGAAAGCTTTGCATCGTTCATACAACCTCCCTTATCCATTGAAAATGAAAAAACTTTTTAATTATAGGCCCTTTTAAAAACTTAATCAAAGTTTTATTTCGGGTCAGCCGCCGCCGATCAACCATCCGGCCAAAAACACCAGCACCCCGCCCACCACCACCTGAAACGAGGCGGACAAAAACGGAGTGTCCATGAATCGCCAGCGGATCACGGATATGCCGATCAATTCAATGATGACGACCCCGATGGCAATGGCCGTGGCCAGATGAAACTGGTTGATCAGAAAAGGCAGGGTATGCCCCAGGCCGCCTAAGGCCGTCATCAGGCCGCAGACTAAACCCCTGATCAGCGGCTTGCCGCGGCCGCTGAGTTTCCCGTCGTCGGAGAGGCTTTCCGCGAAGCCCATGCTGATGCCCGCGCCCACCGAAGCGGCCAGGCCCACCTTGAAGGTGGCCGCGGTACTGCCCGTGGCCATGGCCGCGGCAAACAAAGGGGCCAGAGTGGACACCGAGCCGTCCATCAGCCCTGCCAGGGCCGGCTGTACAAAATGCAGGACAAAGACCCTGCGCGCCACATGCTGCTCGATCCCGATCTCGCCGCCGGCCGCCTGCTGGGCATTGATCTCTTCGGCCACATGTTCATGGCGCTGTTCTTCATGGGCCAAATCCCCCAACAGCTGGCGCACCGCGGCGTCCTTGGATTTTAGGGCCGCGGCCTCATAAAAGCGGCGGGCATCCATTTCCATCAGGGCCGCCTGTTCCCTGGCCCTTTCCGGACGCACCGTGCGCAAAAGCCAGGACGAACGGGGCACCAGAAAGCCCTTCACGTCCTGGCGCCGCACCAGCGGAATGTGCTCCCCGAATTTTTGGCGGTATAAATCGATGAGCCGGTGGCGGTGATTGGACTCCTCATCCGCCATGCAGTCAAAAAGCTTGGCCGTGGCCGGGAAATTTTTGCGCAGTTCCTGGGCGAAATCGCGGTAGATGTGGCCGTCTTCTTCCTCGGCGGTAATGGCCAGGGCCAGCAGCTGGGCTTCGTTGAGGTCTTCAAAACGCATGCCTTAAAATCCTTGCAGGTGCAAAAAGAAAATGACGATGGAGGCGCAGAGGCAATAGATGCCAAACAGATACCAGCGCCCGGCCTCGAGCCATTGGGAGAGCCATTTTAAGGCCAGCAGACCGGCGAAAAAACTGAGCGCCATGCCCAAAAGGCCGGGCCCGAACATGCTAAGAAGCGCCCCATGATGATGGGCCTGCGCCGGCTGGGCCTTGAAACAGCGCAGGGCCTCCTTGAGCATCACCGGCGGAGTGATGATCACGGCCAAGGCAAAACTGAAATCCTCAGCCTTCTTTTTACGGATGCCCAAAAGCAGACCGGTCGAGATCGTGGCCCCGGAGCGCGAAAAGCCCCTGAAAGGCAGGCAAATGCCCTGCACCATGCCGATCATCACCGCGGCCATGGACTTGATCGCGGACTTTTCCTTGGACGCAGGGACTTCCCTGTAGCCTGACCATAAGATCAGGGCCCCTGCGGCGGCCATGGCCGCCGCGATCAAGGGCAGATTGCCGAAGAGAGATTCGATTTCAGGATGCTCAGATCCGCTTAAAAATACTTTCTCGACGAGCACCATCAAGGCAATGCCCACCAAAATCGTGGCGCAGGTGGCAAAAAAAAGCAATTGGGCCGATTCCACCATCACCGTCTCGTTTTTAAAAAAACTGTTTTTCCAGGAATTCCAAAAATAAACGATCACCGCCAGCATGGTGCCTGTATGCAGCATCACCAAGAGCAGGGTCATGGACGGCGAGGCAGGATTCAGCCCCATCAATTTTTCCGCCACGATCACATGGGCTGAGCTTGACACCGGCAGCAATTCGCTGACCCCCTGGATCACGGCCAGGACAGCGACTTTTGTGAAAAAGACGAGCGAAAATCCATGCGTCATGGATGGACCCTCCCCTTGATCCCCCAATCAACCCAAAAATGGTCGGAGACTAAGACCCCGCCGTGGTCCAGCACCCTGTTCCAGATGATATTGAAATCCTTGCGGTTGATGTCCCAGCGGCCGTGCAGCTCGATCCATGAGCGGTTGAAGCGCGCGTCCTGGGAGACCTTGACTTCAAAAGGAAAGGTCAGGGCCCTGGTGATCCCGTGCATGGCCAAGACCCCTTGGACCTGGTAGCCCTTGGGGGTCTGCACGATCCTGTCGCTTTTAAAAATAATTTTAGGATACCTGGCCGTATTGAGCAGTCTTCTGGATTTGGCCAGCTTGTCGAACCGGGGATGGCTGGACTGGAGGCTGGCCGCGTCGATGGACAAATACACGGACTTAACGCGCCGGCCTTCGTCATCCAGCAAGATCTTTCCCTGAAAGCGGTTGAAATGGGCGGTATAGCGGCCCAGCACCGTGTATTTGATGGAGCCTTCGATCTGCGTGTCCTGGGGGCCGAACACAATGGCCGGCCCGGCCCAAAGGCGCGGGGCCCACAGCGCCGTCCCCGTCAGCAAGATCATAAGAAACACCGGTTTTTTTGCCATGTATTGTTCGCCCCTTCTCTTAATAACTGATATAATACCTCAAAAACAGAAGGAATGGGAACAACAAATGTACTTTATCTATGAGCTGCTGATCATCGCCGTGATGATCGCCCTCAATGCCGTCTTTGCGGCCTTTGAAATGGCCCTGGCCTCGGTCTCCCGCACCAAACTGATGTATCTGGTTGAATCCAAGAAACTGGGCGCGGCCGAGGCCCTGTTCATGAAGGACCGCATGGAGGCCAGCCTGGCGGCCGTGCAATTAGGGGTCACGTTTCTGGGCGCTGTGGCCGCGGCCATCGGCGGGGCCGGGGTCACGGAATCTTTGGACCCCTATTTCCAAAAGCATTTCGGGCTTTCCAAGGCCATGGCCGAGCTCTTGAGCCTGGCGGTGCTGGTGATTCCGTTGAGTTGTGCCACCATCATCTTCGCGGAACTGATCCCCAAGACCTTTGCCATCAAAAACAACGAATGGGTGGTCCTGAAATTGGCCAAGCTCATGATCCTCTTTTCCTATATCACCTACCCCGCGATCTTTGCCCTGGAAAACATCGTCAAGGCCGCCAACGCGGTCATCAGCCGCCTCATGCCCCCCAACAAGGCGAATGAGACGCAAAACAGCCTCTTTGAGCTGACCGCTGCCCTCTCCATGGCCCGGGCCTCGCGGTTGATCGACGCGCACCAGGAGAAAATCGTCATGTCCGCGGCCCAGCTGTCCCAGCGGCCCATCAAGGACATCATGATCCCGGCCGCGGACATCTGCATGATCCCGCAGGAGGCCACCCTCGCAGAGGCCCTGGTCCGGGCGCATCTGGACATGCACACGCGCTTTCCCGTCTGTGAAAACCTCAATGATCCGCAGACCATCACCGGCTACATCAATTTCAAGGACATCATCGTGGCCATGAAGATCAACCCCGACGATCCCTCGATCCGGGGCACCCTGCGGCCGCTGCAAAAATGCGCGGAGGCGGCCAAAATTTCCACGGTGCTGGAAAAAATGATCCATGAAAAACTGCACGTGGTGCTGGTGGAAAACGCACAGAAGCAGGTGGTCGGCATGATCACCCAGGAAGACATCATCGAGGAATTGGTCGGTGAAATTGAGGATGAATATGACCGCCTGCCCAACTATATCCATCCCTACGGCCAGCAATGGCTGATGGGCGGCGCGGTGACCATGTCCACCCTGGCCAAGACGCTGGGCCTGCCGCGCCCGGACTTGGGCGCCGGCGCAGACGAGCTCAAACTCACGGATTACTGCCAGCGCCAATCCGCGCAGCCGTTTCACGGCGGCGAGACCTTCACCGGCAGCGGCTTTCAGATCACCGTCAGGAAATTGCGCAGGAAGCAGATCAGCGAAGCGCTGGTGGCCAAGACCCCGCCTGTTTCTTAAACTGAAATCCAAAAATCTTAAATTTTCTAAAGAAGCGCATTCCCGAGGACAGGTCTGTAATCGCTTAATGAAGGTTTTTCTTAGTTTGAACTTACTGTAGTGCTGGTGGCCAATAATGTATTGCTGTTATTCATATAAAACCGCACTTCATACTGGCCTTTGGAAGGTA
>CAZACW010000036.1:0-23151 GCA_964483785.1 uncultured Planctomycetales bacterium | reverse complement strand
ATGCGGCGGTTGCCCAAATGGTCGATGTCGTCGCATTCGCCGCTGCCGTCGCGCAGATTGACTAAGTACTTGATGACCGCCACCACCGTGTCGATGTCCAGCACGCGGTTGTCCATCGCGACCTCGGTATTGAGCTTGCGGTTGACGATGTGGCGGCCGACCTTGGAAAGATCATAGCGCTTGGGGTCGAAGAACAAGCGGAAAAACAGGGTCTCGGCCACTTCCACCGTGGCCGGTTCCGTCGGGCGCATTTTTCGGTAGAAATCGAGCAGGGCCTCTTCTTTATTGGTGGTATGGTCCTTTTCGAGCGTGACCTTCAATTTGTCGAAATGATCGCCCAGCATCTTCTTCATGTCGTCGGTGGAGGACAGGCCCATGATGCGCAGGATCTGGGAAGCCGGGAAATTGCGGCGGCGGTCCACGTAGGCGATCAGAACGTCGTTCAAATCATATTTGATTTCGAACCAGGCGCCGCGGGAAGGGATGATGCGGCCGTAATAAATGCTTTTGCCCGTCGGATGGGTCTCTTCCTCGAAGGACACGCCCGGCGGACGCTGGATCTGGGAGACCACCACGCGCTCATCGCCGTTGATGATGAAGGTCCCGGTGTCGGTCATGAGCGGGAAATCGCCGAAATACACTTCCTGCTCCTTGATGTCCACCGGTGTGATCAGGCGCAGCTTGACCTTCAGGGGCGCGGCATAGGTCATCCCCCGGCGCTGGCACTCGTAACGCGCATACTTTTCCTTGCCGATATTGTAGCCTATGTATTCCAAGCGGATCTGGGCATCGTAGCTTTCCAGGGGGAAGACCTCGCGGAAAACTTCTTCCAGGCCCTGGTCCTTGCGCTTGTCCGAAGCCGTGTTCCTTTGCAGAAATTCGTCGTAAGAGAGGGTCTGGATGTCAAGGAGCTTGGGCAAATCAAAATTATCTTGGAACTTACTAAAATCTTTGATTTTTAGCTTTTCCATAGGTTCCTATAAAATAGGCTAAAGGATGATGAAAATCATCCTTTAGATTATGTTAGTGAGGGTCGAAAACCGCTGAAGGTCAAGTTTATTTGAGTTCGACTTTTCCGCCGGCCGCTTCGATTTTCTTCTTGAGCTCTTCGGCTTCAGCCTTAGGCACAGCTTCCTTAATGGTCTTAGGGGCTGACTCGACCAGAGTCTTGGCTTCTGCTAATCCAAGATTGGTCACGGCGCGCACTTCCTTGATCACGCCGATCTTCTTGGCCGCGTCCACTTCCTTCAGGATCACATCGAACGATGTTTTCTCCTCTGCAGGAGCTGCAGCGGCAGCAGCGCCGCCGGCGGCGGCCACAGCCACGGGGGCCGCGGCAGTGATGCCTAAGCGGTTTTCCATGGCCTTGACCAGTTCGGCCAATTCCAGGACAGTCAGACTGGTGACTTCCTTGTAAATCCCCTCCAGTTTCGGGGCCAGTTCTTTGACGGCTGTTTCGGACATGTACCTACCCTCCCTTTTCGGACTTCTGTTTTAAAATGGAAATCATTTCACGGGTCTTGCCGTTTAAGGCGCCGGCAAAACGGCTCACCGGTGCGGCCAAAAGCCCCACCAGCTTCGCTAATAGCACTTCGCGCGACGGCAAATCCGAAAGCGTCTTGACCTGGTCCTCAGTCAAAAAGGCGCCGTCCAGCAGGCCGCCCTGCACGATAAAACCTTTATAGTCCTTGGCGAACTTGATCAGGATCTTGGATACTTCCGAGGCGTCCGCGTCGCTTAAGATCAGGGCCATCTGCCCTTCCATGCGGCTGGCCAGGTCCTTGTAATCTGTGTCTTTCAGGGCCATGCGCGCCACCGACGTTTTGGACACCAGGACCTCGGCTTTTTTACGCTTCAGGTCCTTGCGCAGGATGTTCATTTTCGCGGAGGAAACGCCGCGGTAAGAAACCACAAAGGTGCTGGATTTCTTGGAAACGCCGTTTCTGACCGAATCCGCCATCCGCTGGCGGTAGAGCGTGCCGACCTTCATCACCAGGCTTGAGCGTCCGCTCTCTTGGGTTTCGTTAGCTTTCATCACAGCGCCACCTTTACGCCCGGGCCCATGGATGTGGCCACGGCCAGGCTCTTAATGAGATTACCTTTGACCGCCGAAGGCTTGGCATGGTTGACAGCCTCGATGACATGCTGGGCATTTTCCACCAGCTTGTTTTCATCAAAGGAACGCTTGCCGATGCCTAAATGGATACCGCCCTGCTTGTCAGACTTGAATTCAACGCGGCCGGCCTTGACTTCTCTAATAGCGCGCTCCACGTCCGTGGTCACGGTGCCGGCCTTAGGGGTCGGCATCAGGCCGCGGGGGCCGAGCAGCTTGCCTAATTTGCTTAAATCGCGCATCATGTCGGGTGAGGCAATGACAACATCAAAATCCATGAAACCGGCGTTGACCTTCTCGATCAAATCATTGTCGCCCACCAGATCCGCGCCTGCGGCCTGGGCCTTGGCCACGGTCTCGCCTTTGCAAAATACAGCCACCCGGACCTTTTTGCCGATGCCGTGCGGAAGCACGACGGTGCCGCGCACGCCCTGGTCCGAGGCCTTCAGGTCCAGGTTCAAGTTAAAATGAAGTTCTACGGTCTCGTCAAATTTGACCTTGGGCGCCTTGGCCAGGCGGTTGACCGCCTCCTGCAGGGACACGGGGTTCTCGATGGTCCCGACGGCCTTGTACGATTCCTTCATGCGTTTGCTGATTCTGGACATAATGCTATCCTTTGACCTCAATGCCCATGGAGCGGGCTGTTCCCCGGACCGTGGCAACGGCCTCGGCCATGTCGATCGTATTCAGATCATCCATCTTCATCTTGGCGATTTCCTCGACCTGCTTTAAGGTCAGGGAGCCGATCACTTCCTTGCCGGCCGTGCCCGAGGCCTTGGCCAGCTTGGCGCTTTTCTTGATCAGGGCCGAGGTCGGCGGCGTCTTGATGATAAAATCAAATGACTTGTCCTTATACACGGTAATGACGACGGGCAAAGGCAAGGGGTCCCTGCCCTTGGTCTTGTCGTTAAAGGTCTTGCAGAACATCATGATGTTGACGCCGTGCTGGCCCAACGCCGGGCCCACCGGAGGCGCCGGGTTGGCCTGGCCTGCTGGAACATATAATCTGATTTGTGCGACCGCTTCTTTGGCCATAATTTTAAATTCCTATCTATATCTTTTCCACCTGCCAATATTCGAGTTCGACCAGCGTCGAGCGCCCGAAAATGGACACGCTGACCTTCAATTTGCCGCGGTCGGGATAGACCTCCATCACCGAACCGTTAAAGTTGGCGAAGGGGCCCTGCCCGATGCGGATGGCCTCGCCCACCTCGAAGACGATCTTCGGGGAGGGCTTGGACTCGGTCTCCTGGGTGCGCTTGAGGATATTGTCAACTTCCACCTCTGTCAAGGGCTGGGGCTGGCGGCCGGGGCCGATAAATCCCGTGATGCCCGGCGTGGTCTTGACCAGATACCAGCTTTCCTTGTTCATCTCCATCTTGATCAAGAGATAGCCGGGAAAAAATTTCCTGGCGGAGATCCTCTTTTTGCCCCCGCGCACTTCCGAGACCTGCTCGGTGGGGACCACCACTTCTTCCACATACTTCTTCAGCTCTGTCGTGGCGACGCGGCTTTCAAGTCCTGCCCTGGCCCGCTCTTCCGCCCCTGTCTGCGTATGGACAACATACCATTTCATAATTATTTGATGATGACCGAGACGCCTTTAGAGAAAGCGAAATCGATGACCCCCACAAATAAGCCCAGTAAAAAAGAACTGAAAATCACGATCAGCGTCGAGTCCACCAATTCCCGCCGGGTGGTCCAGGAGACCTTTTTCATCTCCGCAAAGACTTCGCTGATAAATGTTCGGATCTTGTTGATCATCTCAATGTCAAGCAGGCCTGGCAGGAGTCGAACCTGCAACGCACGGTTTTGGAGACCGTCGCTCTACCAATTGGAGCTACAGGCCTATACACAGCGTACAGGGTTCAAGGATCAGCGTTTCAGCGGGTTTTCCCCGGAAACGCCGGCCTCCTATTTTTTCGTTTCCTTATGCGGCGTATGCTTACGGCAAAAGGCGCAAAACTTCCTTAATTCCAGGCGTTCTGGACTCTGCTTTTTGTCCTTGGTGCTGTTATAGTTGATTCGGTTGCACGTAGTGCATTGAAAATGAATTGTCTCGCGCATGTTGATGTCCGATCCTTGCGCTCCCCCGTCTGATGGGCAGCGGGGTCACAGAAGAATTGAGTTGTCCAAAGAAGCCCTCGAGCGGGATTGAACCGCTGGCCTCGTCCTTACCAAGGACGTGCTCTACCAACTGAGCTACAAGGGCAACATCTCGGTTCGTTGGCTTTCGCGCTCCTGCATCGTCAAGAAGAGACCGAAAGCTCTCGCCCTGCAGCGCTTCGCCCGCTTTAGGCGAAAATAATGAACCTAAAGTATATGAGCTGACCAAAATTATGTCAAGGATATTTTTAGGATTATAACAGCTTCAAAAATCTGCGTTTACCGACCTTAAGGACGCCGGCCGCGGGCGTCCAGTTCTCGTCGGCAATGACCTTGCCCTCATGGCTCACGGCCCCTTCCTGGATCAGGCGCCTGGCTTCGTTGCGGGTGGCCACGGTCTTTGTAACCGCCAAAATATCAATGAGTTTTTCCCCTGCCGCTAATTTATGCTGGGCAATATCTTCAGGGACCTGGCCCTGGCTGAAGGTGCTTTCAAAATGCCGGCGCGCTTCAAGGCCTGTGCCTGCAGGGTAGAACATGTCCACGATCGCCTGGGCCAGCTGTTTTTTAGCTTCCATGGGATGCATGTTTTGGACGGCAGCGGCATCGGCTTGCGTCAAAATGGCGTAATAACGCAGCATCAAGGCATCGCTGATGGACATCACCTTCCCGAACATCTCATCCGGCGCGTCATTGATGCCGATGGTGTTTCCTATCGACTTGCTCATTTTTTGGACGCCATCCGTGCCTTCCAGCAAAGGCGTCATGATCACCACCTGGGGCTTTTGGCCGTAGGCTTCCTGCAATTGGCGGCCCATGAGCAAATTGAATTTCTGGTCCTGCCCCCCCAGCTCCACGTCCGCCTTCAGATGCACGGAATCATACCCCTGCAAGAGCGGATAAATGAATTCCAAAAGGCTTATCTCCCTGCCGGATTCAAAGCGCTTTTTGAAATCCGCGCGGGCCAGCATCTGGGCCACGGTCAGATGGGCGGACAATTCCATCAAGGCCTGGGATTTAAGCTGGTTGAGCCACTGGCTGTTCATGACTACCTTGGTTTTTTGGGGATCCAGGATTTTAAAGACCTGGGCTTTGTAGGTCGCGGCGTTTTTTTCGATCTCGGCCGGGGACATCTGCTTGCGCAGTTCATGGCGGCCGGTGGGGTCTCCGACCTGGGCGGTAAAATCGCCGATGAGAAAAATGACCGTATGCCCCATGTCCTGAAACTGCTTCAGCTTGCGCAAAAGGACCGTGTGGCCTAAATGGATATCCGGGGCAGTGGGGTCAAAACCCGCCTTAATCACCAAGGGGCGGCCTTCCTTGAGCTTGGCCTCAAGCTCGCCCAGGCTTATGATCTCGGTGGTACCGCGGGTCAATCGGGAAAGTTGGGGATCCATGAAAAATAAAGGGACCCGTGTTCAGGATCCGTGGGCGGCAGACGTTTCACCACCAACACTGACCCTGAATGCTGGTCCCTCGTTTACAAACGCGCGCTGACGCCGATCTTCATGCCTTCGACATCAACCTTGATGATCTTCACTTGGAGCTTATCTGCAGGCTTTAAAGCATTGGCCTGGGACTTGTCGATTTCCGAAGAATAGACCAGGGCCTCGATATCGTCTTCCAATTTGACGAAGACCCCGAAATTGGAATTCATGATCACCGCAGCTTCCACGATGGAGCCGACCGGATATTTCTCGGCGATGGTGCTCCAGGGATTGGGCTGCAATTGCTTCAAGCCCAGGGTGATCTTGCGGGCCTCGGCATCCACGGCCAAGACCTGCACCTGCGCCTCCTGGCCCTTCTGCAGGACTTCCTGCGGATGATTGATCTTTTTGGTCCAGGACATGTCGGAGACGTGGATCATGCCTTCCAGGCCGTTGTCCAGCTCCACAAAGGCGCCGTAATCGGTAAAGCCTCGCACGATGCCCTTGGTGACAATGCCGACGCTAAATTTCTGGACGGCGGTGTTCCAGGGATTTTCTTCCAGCTGTTTCATGCTCAAGGAGATGCGCTTGGCGTCCTTGTCCACGTTGATCACCACGACCTCGATCACGTCCTCCAGTTTGAACATCTCCTGGGGGTTCACCATCTTTTTCTGCCAGGTGATTTCCGAGGAATGCAAAAGGCCTTCAATACCCTTGCCAAGCTCGACGAAAACGCCGTACGGCATGATATTCACGATCTTGCCCTTGACGCGGGCGCCCGGCGGGAACTTAGACACAGATTCATCCCAGGGATTGGAGGTGATCTGTTTTAACCCTAAGGACACCTTGGCATTGTCCTTGTCAAAATCCAAAATCAAGACCTCGATCTTCTGCCCTACAGCAACGATCTCGGAAGGATGGTTGATGCGGCTCCAGCTCATGTCGGTGATGTGCAAAAGGCCGTCCACACCGCCAAGATCAATAAAGGCGCCGAAATCGGTGATGCCCTTGACCGTGCCGCGGCGCTTCTGGCCTTTTTTCAGTTCGGCCCAAAGCTTCTCGCGCACTTCTTCCCTTTCCTTCTGCACCATTTCGCGGCGGGAGAGGATCAGGTTGCGGCGCTGCTTGTTCATCTTGGCAACGACAAATTTATAAGAATGGGTGGTGATATCATGGTTGGACAGGCCCTTGAACGCGGAGAGGGACATCGGCAGAAAGGCCTCGATGCCGAAAACGTCGACGATATAGCCCCCCTTGACGGCGCGGACCACGCGGCCTTCGACGATATCGCCTTCGTTGATATCATCAGAAAGCTTCTGCCAGCCTTTGAGCCGTTCGGCCTTGGCAAAGGAAAGGATCAGGCGGCCGTGATCGTCCTCAATGTTCTCGATCAACACTTCGATGGACTGCCCGATGGACAGCTCCGCGGGGTTGCGGAATTCCTCGATGGGCACAAACCCTTCGGACTTGAAGCCAATATCCACGATGACCTCCTTAGGGGTGATCGCGGCAATGGTCCCTTTGCTCACTTCGCCTTCCTTAATGTCCTTCAAGGTGGAGGCGTACAACTCTTCCATCAATGACTTTTCTGCACTCATGGACTTAAAACCTTCTTTCTCTAATAGACATCGATTCTTTGCGGTCTTGGATTCCACAAAGTCCGGTCATTATGCCAAAATCTTCTCAATTGTCAATGGAAATTTAATTTGGGTTTCTTGGAAAGGGCATAAATCGCATCCAGGATGCACTGGGAGGCCTCTTCATAGGAAGCGGCCTCATGAACGTAAAAAGGCTCCCCGTAGGTGGTGTACACCGGGCCTCTTTTGAAAAATTTAGTGCCCGGCGCCATCACCTTGTCCGTGCCTTCCACAAAGACCGGGACAATGGGCACGCCGGATTTCATGGCCAAAAAACCTATGCCCGGCTGGGCCTTGGAGGGCGCGCTGCCGGTGCGGCGGGTGCCTTCCACAAAAATAAGGAGCACCCGGCCGTCTTTCAGGCGGCGCAAGGCCTCGCGCATGGCGCCGAAATCCGACTCCCCCCTTTTGACCGGAAAAGAGCCCAATTCCGTCAAAAAGAAACCCAAAAAGCCCTTAAAAAGCTCGGTCTTGGCCATAAAATTCAGGCGCCTGACCGAGGAAATCCCCAAAAGCACGGGATCCAGGTTGCTGATATGATTGCTGGCCAGGATAAAGGCGCCCTGGCGCGGGATCCGGCTGGTATGGTAAGGGGTGAAGGGAAAATAAACCCAGCTAAGAGCCTTGGTCAAAAAGTAGACGATGTAGTAAATCATAAATGTTACTGGGGGTCGATTTTTTGGCGGCCAAAGGCCAAAAGGGCCTTGGCCTTCTTGAGGCTCTTGGCCTCGGCGTAAATGCGCACCAGGGGCTCGGTGCCCGACGGCCGAAACATCAGCCAGTCTTCGTTGTCGCAGATGAGCTTAACACCGTCGAAATCCTTGACCTCAACGACCTTGCGGCCCAGCACCATGTCCATGGCTTTTAAGGCATGAAGGTCCACCTTGTGGGCGTCCATGCTGTAGTCCAGCCGCTCATAATAATACCGCCCGAATTCCTTTTCCATGTCCTCGACCAGCTTTTTGAAATTCTTCTTCTCATACACCATCATCTCCAAAAGCAGCAGGCCGGCCAGGGTGCCGTCGCGCTCGGGGATATAATGGGGCAGGCCCATGCCGCCGGCCTCTTCCCCGCCGGCCACGATTTTCTGGGTGATCATCAAATCGGAAATGTATTTAAACCCCACCGGCGTCTCATACAGCTTGCGGCCGAGCTTTTGGGCGATGTGGTCTAACATGGTGGTGCCGCAGATGGTCTTGATGATGCCGCCTTCCACCTTGCGGTTGCGCGCCAGATGCAGGATCAGCAGGCCCAAAATTTTCTGGGGCGAGACGAATTCCCCGCCGGGCATCACCGCGGCCACCCGGTCCGCATCGCCGTCGAGCACATGGCCGAAATCAAACCTTTCTTTGTTCATGCGGGCCATGATGCCCTGCATGCATTCCGGGATCGGTTCCGGCTTGCTGCCGTCGAAGGACGGATTGACGTCCTCACGCATCAGGGTCAGTTTTATCTTGGTCCCTTTTAAAATATCGCGCATCAAATCGCGGCCGCTGCCGTGCATGATATCCGCCAGCACCCTGTAGGTGGCCGGCTTCATGGTCTTCAAATCAAGATAGCCGCGGATAAAGTGCACATAGGCCTTTTTAAAATCGTGCACCACGATCAGGCCCTGTCTCTTGGCAAAGGCGCCGTCTAAACGCAGGGCCGGCGTTTGGCCCAAATAAGCTTCGATGGCGCCGGTGATCTCCTTGGAAGCTGCCCCGCCCTGCGCGGTCTTGATCTTGATGCCGTTGAATTTCGCGGGATTGTGCGAGGCCGTGATCATGATGCCGCAGACATTCTTTAACCCCACCACGCCGAAACTTAAGGCCGGTGTCGGCAGGGAGGTGTCGGACAAATAGGTCTTGATGCCGTTGGCGGCAAAGACTTCGGCCACGGCCAGGGCGTATTCCGCGGAAAGGAAGCGGTTGTCGTAGCCCACCGACGCTGATTTGGCGGAGACCTGCGGGTTGTTCTTGTTGACCCAATCCGCCGCGGCCTGGGCCACAGTCCTGACATTCTCAAAGGTGAAGGTGTCGGAAATCACCGCGCGCCAGCCGTCGGTTCCGAATTTGATCTGTGACTTGGTTGTACTCATAAGTCTCCCCTTAGCCGTATAAATGGTAGCGCCTAATATAGCGTATCACCGCCTTGGGCGTCAAATACCAGATGGATTGCTTAAGTTTCAGGCGCCGGCGGATATCGCTGGAAGAAATGTCCACGGCCGGCATGTTGATTTTGAGAAACGGCCAGCGCCGGGGATAATGCTTGTCGAAGCCCGGCCGGTTCAAGACCACCAATCCAGCCAGGCGTAAAATGCCTTGGGGGTCTCTCCAGCGGTGAAAGGCCCTTAAATTGTCCGCGCCCATCAGCAGATAAAATTTGGATTGCGGATATTTACTTTTTAGCTCTTTCAAGGTGTCGATGGTGTAGGACACCTGTCCCCGGCGCAATTCCCCGTCATAAACCTTGAAGGCCCTGTTGCCCTTGATGGCTTCCTTGACCATGACTAAGCGTTTAGGAGGCGCCGGCAGAGGATGCCTGGCCTTAAAAGGCGAACAAAAAGCCGGGACAAAAAACACCGCGTTGAGTTTCAAGGCTTCTGCAGCGCTTTGGGCCATGAGCAAATGGCCGAAATGGATGGGATCGAAACTGCCGCCTAAAATACCGATGCGCCTCATGTGCGGACCTGCCCGTTGCCGTACACTTCATACTTGTAGCTGGTCAGGCCTTCCAGGGCCATGGGCCCGCGCACATGCAATTTGTCCGTGCTGATGCCCACCTCGGCCCCGAACCCGAATTCAAATCCGTCGGTAAACCGGGTGGAAGCATTGACATAGACGCAGGCTGAATCCACGGCATCCAAAAACGCCTGGGCCTGCCGCCGGTTGCGGGTGACAATGGTGTCCGAATGATGGGAGCCAAAGGTATTGATATGAAGCACGGCGTCTTTGAGATCTTTGACCACCCTGACCGAAAGGATCAAATCCAGATATTCCGTGCGCCAATCCGCTTCCGTGGCTTTTTTCACCGGGCCCTTGGCCAAGGCGCGGGCGGCCGCGTCTGCCCTGATTTCACATCCGCCCTGCTGCAAGGCCTTAATCACCGTCGGCAAAAATCGTCCGGCCACGGCTTGATCGACCAGTAGGGTTTCCATGGCGTTGCAAACGCCTGGTTTTTGCAGTTTGGCATTCAGTACAATGGCGCGGGCCATGTCCAGATCCGCCTGGGCATGGACATAGACATGGCAGACCCCTTTATAATGCTTGATCACAGGGATGCTGGAATGATCCGCCACAAAGCGGATCAGCTCTTCGCCGCCCCGCGGCACGATCACGTCCACCAACGCGTCAAGCTTCAAGAGTTCATGCACGGCCCGGCGGTCCGTGGATTCAATCCATTGCAAGGCCGCAAGCGGGATCCTGCTCTTCTTTAATTCATTTCTAAGGACCTTAAAAATGGCCCTGTTGGTATGGACCGCCTCGCGGCCGCCTTTAAGAATGGCTGCATTGCCGGATTTCAGGCAAAGGGCCGCGCAATCAGCCGTGACATTGGGCCGCGATTCATAAATGATGCCCACGACCCCCAAAGGCACTCGGATTTTTTTGATCAGAAGGCCGTTGGGACGGCGGATGGTTTCCAGCAATTGGCCGACAGGGTCTTTGAGTTTGGCGGTTGCGCGCAGGCCCTCAGCCATGGCCGCAATGCGTTGAGGATTAAGCATCAGCCGGTCGACCATGGCCTTGGCAAGCTTCGCCCGCGCCGCGGCAGCCAAATCCTTGGCATTTTCCTTCATTAAATAGGCTTGCCGGGCTTCCAGGGCACGGGCCATGTTGTCAAGCACGTTATTCTTGTCCTGCGTGCGGACCAAGGGCATCTGAAATGATGCTTGTTTGGCCGCCTGGGCCATTTTGAATATGTGCGCAGAGAGCTTCATGTTTTAAAGTAGGTCCCCACGGTCTCGCCGGACACGATTTTTTCCAGCACGTCCTGAACGTCGCCTCCGGCTATGATGCAAGGGACATGCGCTTCTCTGACGATTTTGACCGCGTCGATCTTGGTTTTCATTCCCCCCCGGGCCACATGGTCATTGCGGGTCCCGGTTACCGCGGCCATGATCTCATGGGTGATTTCATCAACCTCCCTGATCAGCTTTTGGTCAAAATCCAGCAGGCCTTCGACATCGGAAAGTATGACCAGAAGATGCGCGTGCAGCAGCTTGGCCACCAGGGCGGAGAGCTTGTCATTGTCCCCGAATTTGATCTCTTCCGTCGATGTTGTATCGTTCTCGTTGATCACCGGCACAATGCCTTTGTGCAGCAGGGCATCCAGGGTATGGCGCACATTTAAGGTGCGGGTGTCTTTGCCGAAATCATCCCAGCTCAAGAGCACCTGGGCGCATTTGAGCCTGACCTTCTTGAAGGCCTCTATGTAATGGAGCATCAATAAGGCCTGGCCGATGGCGGCCCTGGCCTGCAGGGCGCCGAGGTCCGTCGGCCGCCTGGTCTCGCCCAATGCGCCCATGCCGGTGGCGATGGCGCCGGAAGACACCAGGACCACCTCGATCCCTTGTGCATGCAGATGACGGATCTGCCTGGCCAGGGCCTTGAGCCGCTGGTGCCTGGCCTTGAATTTCTCATCCACAATTTGGCTCGAGCCAAGCTTGACGACGATACGTTTGATGGGTCTGGCAAAAACGCGTGTCATGGTTTAACCGTGCATTTCCAATGGTCAATTACAAATTAGTCAATATGGCTGCAATCAGCTGAAGATTCAGGAAATAATAGGCCGCATTCATAAGAAAGAGCCCCCAGGGCTTGCCTTCCCAGACCACGGTGCTGATCAACAGCGGAATATAATAGCCCAGCCACGCCAGGAAAGCCACCCCATAACCGCAGGGCCGCTCCGGCCGGTGGATGATGAAGGCCAGGACCATGGTCGTTAAGATGGTGCCCAAGAGCGTCAACAGCATCGCTGCGACCGGCGGCTTTTTGCCTTGACAGTCTTCCATCTTCTTGCCCATCAGTTTCATCCAGGTCTTGCCGAAAACCGGGCCGTACCACAAAAACCCAAAAACAAAACTGGCGATCACGGCGGTGCCGAGCGCTATAAAACTGGTGTGCGTGATAGGACACATAATCTCTCCTTAGCGTTTGGTTTTTTTATCCAGATCCAGCATCCCATGGACGCCGAATTGGCCGGTGATTATGGTGACCCGGCTTCCTATTGGCCTGCCGGCGGGCAGGGGCCTAAATATTTGCCGGTGATGTCCATGGTGCTGTCGATCGCTTGGCCGTTTTGGACCATATGATTTTGACTATGGCCCTGCATGCTGTCGCCATCATAGGTCATGCTGCCGGTGGCGTCCATCTGCCCGTCATTTTCATTGCACGTGACATGATAATTGACTGTATTGCCGTTGGTATCATGGGTCTGCTGGCAATTCTGGTCATCGGGATTTTGTTTGGGGACGGGATTGTCCTTGGTGATGCATTGGGTGACGGTCACAGTCGTGCCCTGGCCGTTGCCCGATAACTGTATGCCTCTTTGTTTCATCATGGCCTGGGCTTCCGGCGGCAGGTTCTGCATTTGCTGCATGGCTTCAGCCATCTCCGGGGAAGCATTGTTCATCTTGGTCACCATTGTCGTGGACCATTGGCCTTCCTTCAAACCTTCAGCCCTGGCAGAGGCCGTCAAGGCCCAACATACCAATACACCTAACACAGACGCGAAACGTATGAACATAATGCCTCCCTTGATTTGGATATTGGCAGAAGCCCCCTAATTATAAAACCATCACAACCCCCGGGGTTGTGATAACCATCACAACCCCCGGGGTTGTGATGGTTGTGATGGTCAGGTTATTATAGCAACAATCTGATTGTTGCCAATAGCTTATCCAGCCCCTCTTTTTCCTTGGCAGAAATGGGCAGGATGTCCCGCGTGACCTTGCGCTTGAAGCGCGCCAGGTTGGCCTTGGCCCCGGGAAGGTCCATTTTATTGGCGACCAAGACCCGGTGCTTCTGCAAAAGCTCCTCGCTGTACAAGTCCAGTTCGGCGCAGATACTGTGATAGTCTTCCACAGGGTCCCGGCCTTCGGAGCCGGAAATGTCAATCACATGCACCAGGATCTTGGTGCGCTCAGCGTGCTTGAGAAACTGGTGGCCCAGGCCCTTGCCCTCATGGGCCCCGGCGATAAGGCCGGGCAAATCCGCCATCACGAAATTCTTGCCTGGGTCGTCCTCGTCTTTGACAATGCCTAAGACCGGGGCCTTGGTGGTAAAGGGATAGGAAGCGATCTTGGATTTGACCTTGGACACGGCGCAGATGAGGGTCGATTTGCCGACATTGGGAAACCCGACCAGCCCCACATCAGCAATGATCTTGAGTTCCAGCCGGATGGTGCGGTTCTGCCCGGCTTTGGGAGGAGTCACGGTGCGGTTGTGATTGTTGCCGTGGCCGCCCTCTCCCCCTAAGGCCACGATCACGCTGTCCTGGTGCACGTTCAAATCCCGGATCAGCAGGTCCGTATCATGGTCCCACAGCATGGTCCCCAGCGGAACGCGCAAGACGCAGTCTTCGCCCCTTTTGCCGGTTTTGTTGTTGCTGCTGGCATGCCCGCCTTTGGGGGCGATGTAATGCTGTCTGAAGCGGTAGTCCAGGAGGGTGTGGAGGTTGCGGTCCGCCACAAAGACCACGTTGCCGCCCCGGCCTCCGTCGCCGCCGTCAGGGATGGGATAGCGCGTGTATTTATCGGTGTAATGGCTTTCACAGCCTTTGCCGCCGTTGCCGGCTTGGACCTGAATGCGCGCCTGGTCAACAAATGCCATACCAGCCTCCTAAAACAAAAATCCCGGGACAAAACGGGACACATTGAATAAAAAAGGGGAACACATGAAGTGCCCCCCTTTTTTATTCAATGTGTCCCGTTTTTTTATCGCGTTAGGCGGAAATTTTCGCAATTTTAACAGCCGTCAAATCCTGGCGGTGGCCGTGGGTGCGCGCGGAATCCTTGCGCTTGCGGTACTTAAACGCAATCACCTTGGGCGCCCTCAATTGGGCCAACACATCCGCCTTGACTTCAACATCCTTCAAATACGGCTGGCCGACCTTCACGCTCTTGCCGTCGGAAAAAAGCAGGACCTTCTCCAAGACAATGCTCTGGCCTTTTTCATAATCCAGGCGGTTGGCCTGGATGATATCGCCTTCACTGACCTTAAACTGCTGATTGCCTACCTGCACCACTGCGAACATAATCTTCTCCTTGAAGAAAAACTTTTAGAATGCGCTATTATACAAGGAAAAAAGGGTTCGTCAATTGATTTTGACCTTGCCGCGGCCCTCGCAATACGGACAGCTGTGGAATTCCAAAGACTCGATGGTCTTGCCGGTGCGCGCCCTGGTCATCTCCACCAGGCCCAGCTGGGAAATGCGGTTGACCTCGGTCTTGGCATGGTCCTTGGAAAGCCCCTCGCGCAAGGCGCCCAAGACCCTGCGCTTGTGCTCCTCGCGGTTCATGTCGATAAAATCGATGACGATGATGCCGCCTAAGTCCCTCAAGCGCAGCTGCCGGGCGATTTCCGGGGCCGCTTCCATGTTCACCGCAAAGGCCGCGTCTTCCGGCGTGCCCCGGCCCTTGAAGCGGCCGCTGTTGACATCCACCACGGTCACACCTTCCGTGGGCTCGATCACCACATAGGCACCGGACTTCAAATAGACCTTGGGCTCATAGATCTTGTCCAGCTCGCGCGCCACGTTCTTGGCCTCGAACAAGGTCTGGGGGCCCGGATGGTAAAGGATTTTCTCGATCATTTCCCGGCCGATCAAATTCTGGGCGAACTTGCGCATCTTGATGAACTCGTCCTTGGAATCGATGGTCACATGCTCCACATCGTCTTTCAATAAATCGCGGATCACTCTCCAGATCAGGGAGCCCTCCTCATAAATCAGGGCCGGCGGCTGCTTCTTTTTGGACAATTCGCGGATCTCATGCCACTTGTTGACTAAGAACTTGGAATCGCGGAAAATCTCCTTTTCGCCCTGCTCCATCGACGCTGTGCGGATGATAAATCCCCCGCTCTTGACAAAGGTGAAGCTTTTGAGGATGTCCCTCAGGCGCTGGCGCTCCTCGGGCTTGTCGATTTTTTTAGATATGCCGCTGTGCTTGTCCACCGGCATATACACCACGAAACGGCCGGCCAGGCTGATATGAGTGGTGAGCCGGGCGCCCTTGGTGCCGAAGGGGTCCTTGACCACCTGCACCAGGACTTCCTGGTCTTTTTTGAGCGGCAGTTCGTGCTTTTCTTTTTTAGGAGGATGCCCGTTGTTGGGTTTGGGGCCCCGGCCCTCCTGCTGGCCGCTGCCTTCGCCCTGCGGGGGCTTAGGAAAAATCATGTTCAGGATCTTTTGCGGGGCGCTGGGCTCCTCCTCGATTTTCTCGATGTCGTTGAGGAAGGGATTGTCCGCGTCGGTCAGGTACAAAAAGCCGTTTTTCTCCTGGCCGATGTTGACAAAGGCCCCGTTGATGGAAGGCAGGATGGACTCCACCCTGCCCTTGTAAATGTTGCCGAGCATGGACTGGTGGCGGTCGAGCTCAATGAAAAAATCATCCAGCTTGCCGTCGGACAAGACCACTACGCGCCGCTCGTCCCTGGCGACTTGAATCAGTATTTCTTTAGGCACAGTTTTTCTCCTTCTGTCGTGTTTTTACATAATAGGCACGCGGGAGGGTGTTATGGCTTTGCTTTAGGTGCAGTCTCTTTGACGACCGTGATAATGTGGGGGGTCAGGAAGATCAGGACCTCTTTTTTGGTCTTGGTGGTCTGCGTGCTCTTGAAGAAGAAGTCGCCTATCCACGGGATGTCCCCCAAGAGGGGGATCTTGGTCTTGGTCACGTCCGTCTGGTCCGTGATCAGCCCTGCGATGACCAAGGTCTTGCCGTCTTCCACCATCACATTCGTCTCGGCTTCCTGGTTGCTGGTTTCAGGGAGCTGGTTGTTGTCAACCGTGATCGTCCCATGAAGCGCCGAGACCTGCGGGTGCAAATCCAATGTCACCAATCCTGCGTTGTTCACATGCGGTGTCACCTCAAAATTAACACCAATCGGTAATTGCGTAAAACCTGTCACTTGCTGCTGCCCTGTACTCGAATTAAATGAATAGATCGCCTCCGGATACATGATGCCCATGTTGATCTTGGCCTTCTGGTTGTCCAAGGTCACGATGCGCGGGTTGGAAAGGATCTTGGTCGAACCCCGGGTGCTTAAA
Organism: uncultured Planctomycetales bacterium; assembly: GCA_964483785.1. GTDB lineage: Bacteria > Omnitrophota > Gorgyraeia > Zapsychrales > Fredricksoniimonadaceae > JABDGZ01. The sequence goes on along the minus strand of CAZACW010000036.1, from coordinate 6,619 downwards.
ATCTGCAGGGTCGCGGACAGCTGGGAGGCATTGATGGTCCCGTAAGAAAAACCTGAGGTCGTCGAAGAAGCCAGCGGCGGCGCGGGCGCGGTGGAAAAATTGGTCGCGTTGGGGTTAAAGAAGCCGTTGCCGTTATACCCCCATTTGCCGGTAAAGGGAAAGATCGTCGGCTTTTCGGCCCCGGAAATGCTCGCCTGCAGCACCCAGTCGATGCCTAAATTGTCCGTGGTGTTAAGGTCCGTCTCCACGATCTTGGTCTCGATCATCACCTGGGGCGTGACCGTATCGATGGACTTGATCACTTCCGCGATCAATTCCAGGTTGCCTTCCAAATCCCGGACGATGAGCGCATTGGTCCTGATGTCAAAATTGATGAAGCCGCGCTTGCTCACCAATTTTTCGATGACCTTCATGGAATCCTCGGCCTTGGAAAAATTCAGCACAAAGGTCTTGGACACGAGGGGCTCCTGGCTTTCCAAGCTCAAGGTGTCCTCGCGGTATTTTTTCAGGTTTTCAACGGTCATCACCGTGATGATATTGTCCTTGCGGTCATAGCCGAACCCGTACGTCGAGAGGATGACATTCAAGGCCTTCTGCCAGGGCACGTCCTTAAGCTCGATATTGACCACCCCTGTGACGTCCGGCGCGGCCACGATATTGACCCCGCTTTTAAACGCCAGGACCTTAAGCACATTCCTGATGTCAGCGTCCTGAAAATCCAGGCTGACCAGCCCCTCCTGGACCGAGACATGGGCCTGGGCGAGCCCCGGGGCGGCCGCCGGGTTTGCGTCGGCAGGGGTCGCGGCCGCGTACACGGGGCAGATATAAGCTGCCGCCATCAACAGACCAAGGCTGGATGCGCGCTTAAACATCAAAACCCTCCCTTTTTAAGTTTGAGGACAAATTGTTCGGCCCCTTTTAAAAATTCCACATGGTCATTGGCAATGGCCTCGACTTCATAAGGGCCGACCTGGTCATGCGCCTTGACAATTTTGCCGTTGACAATGGCCAGGTTATTGCCGGAAGGGTCTGCCACGATCCCTTCCAAGGTCAGGTCGTTCAAAGACAAATTTTCATCGTACGTCACCACCATCCCGGTCGATGACACCAGCGGCACGAAAGGGTCGCGCTTGCCGTGATCATCATAGACAAATCCATCCTGGGCCAAGGCCGGTAAGGGCAAAACACATAATAGCACTAAAACGGGCAATGTCATAAATTTTTAGGCTGGTTCTGGCCCTGGTCCACCAAAACAAGCTTGATGGTCATGGAAAACAAGTGCGTGGTGGTGTCCTTGCCTTCATTTTGAATGATAAAATCATTGACCAAAAAAAACATATTTTCGCTCTCCAGCTTGTTCAAAAACCTTCCAAACATATGATAACCGCAGCGGGCCCGGATGACAATAGGCAAAACATAATATTTGTCTCCCCTGGAAGCGGTCAAAGACTCCTGCATGGCTTTATCCGGCACCATCTGGTCGATTTTGACCCCATACATATTGGCAATGCTGGAGATGGTCGACAATATGGACGGCACCTCCTGGACGGGCCGGACCTTGGCGCTGATCACCTCCATTTGCTGACGGGTGGCCTCCAAACTTTTCCTCAACTGCCCGACCCGGGGGCGGTCGGTCAGCACCTCCTGCGTGTCCTCGGCCAATTTTTTGATCTGGTCTCCCATGTCCGAGATGCCGCTGGTTTGGGTCCCCACCAAAAAGAAAAGGTCCAGCAGGACCACCAGAAAAACCAGCCCGCCGAAAATCCCGTAGCGCGCCTGCTGGTTAAGGCGGTTAAACTGGTCCAGGGTCTTATTTAGCTCTATTTTCATTGCCTTTGATCTCGACGGATTTGGCCATGACGTTAAAATCCGTGACTTCCACGGCGTTGGATTTTCCCCGCTGGATGGAATTCACTTCCAGCGACGCAAACCCTCCCATAAAATCCTTGTTTTGCTTGAGGCCGGACAAAAACTGCCCCACATTGTTGATTTCATTCTGTGACTTGGACACGACGCTGCCGTCCATGGAAAGGCCATTGCGGTCGTACACCATTCTCCTGATCCACAGGCCCCTGGGCAAGGCATCGCTGATGGCATTGAATTTCGGCGACCAGGGCAGGGACTTTTTGACGGTCAACCCCATCAGGACATTGATCCGGTTTTTGTCCTCGGTGGATTCGGCATTGATATTATCCAAAATTTTCTTGTCCGGCAAAAGCTTTTGCCAGGCCGCCTGGCGGACGGACAATTCCCCGAATTTAACGAGCCAGACAATGCCTAAGGCCACATGCACCAGCAGCATCAAGGTCACGACCCCCAGCCCCACCCCTAAAAGGATCTCCTTAGGAATATTAATGGCGGAGAGGGCGTCCTTGGGACCGCCTTTGCCTGAAGTGCCTGGAATTAAATTGATGTCGATGATCATGCTTACAGCCCCAAACCTAAGGCCACCCCGAATTGGGAAGCGAAACCCTGGATATCCACGGCCGTCGCGGAATTGGTGTGCAGCTTGGTCAAAGGGTTCCATATCTTGACCGGGATCCCCAAATTTTTTTCAAACACGGCCTCGATGCCGCTAAGCAAGGACCCTCCCCCGCCCAAGAAAAGCTCGTCGACCTGGGTGTTTTTTTCCGTCATGTAATAATCCAGAGACAGCCGGATCTCGGTGACCAAATTGTTGATGGGCATGTCGCAGGCCTCGATGACCTGGGCGGCCTGGTCCCCCGGCTTGCGTTTGAGGGCCTCGGCCTGGACCTCATCGATGCTCAAGGCATTGGCGATTTTCCGGGTCATTTCCTGGCTGCCGGTGAAAATGTCCCTGGCAAAGCGCGGGGACGACTCGCTGAAGATCATGAAACAGGACACGGACCCGCCGATGTCGAGCAGGGCCTTGGCCTTGCCCGAGGGGGACAGGGGAGGCCCCAGCTGGTCAAAGGCATTGGCCATGGCGATGGAATTGATGGTCACGCGGTTGAGCTCATAGCCCGTTTCCTCAAAAAGCTTCATGCGCTCATCCACCATCTCTTTTTTGACCGCGGCCAGAAGCACCACCATTTTTTTGTCCTTGCCGTCGGGGTTCAAGATGGAGCAGTCCGTATAAATGCTTTTGGGGTCAAAAGGAAAATATTTGTCCAGATCATACACATAGGCCTTGCGCAAATCTTCCAGGGACATGCGGGGCAAATCCACGTAGCGGATCAAGGTGCCCTTGCCGAATACCGCGGAGACCAGGTATTGGTTTTTAATCTGCAGGCGCTCGCTGATTTTTTTAAGCGCGGCCTTGGTGTCCCCGGCGATCAGGGGCTCGATGGCCCAGCGCCGGATGCCATGGCCGCCGCCGGCCTGGCCCAACTCCACCCCCTTGATGGAATGGGTCCCGATATCGATCCCAATCACCGGTACAGGCGGAGGTTTGGGGATCAATCGGTTGACTAAGGACAAATATTGGTTAAACAGCTTTTTATAGTCCATGAGCGCTTTCTCTAATTTGTTACTGGGCAATATTTTAGCAGAATCTAAGGAAGGGTGTAAGAATAATCCGGATTTTTTAAACTCCCTGTTGCGCGGCCCGTCTTTGTCGGATATACTTTATATTAAGAAAACGTAAAATAATGTGAGTTCGACATATTGAGAAAGGCATGCAAGGATATGTTTTTGATAAGGCGATGCGCTTTTCCCCCCAGGCGCAAAGGAGCTGCTTACAAATGTTCTCTTTTGTAGCCCCAAAGCGCCGCGTTTGGGGGGTTGGGGGGCGCGTCGCCGTGAAAAAACATATCCTTGCATGCCCATAGATAGCGTTATGTCGAACTGACGTTAAAATATGAACAATCGCGGCCAATCCATGATCGAATATTCGCTCGTTCTCATCCTCGTGATTTTGGGGATTGTGATCATGGGCCCGTATGTCCTGCGTGCGGTCGATGCCCATTTCAAACTTTGGGACCAGGGCGTCAAGGACTCGTTCACCGAACACCTGAAACAAGATGACTCTGTCCAGATCAATCTGACCTCCAATTGCATCTGCACCTCCACCCCCGGTCTTTGCGGCAATCCCACCGGGACCTACTGCGGGGCTGGATTCAGGGAATTTGATACCAACTGCAATATCCAGGGATGCAACGGAGCAGCCGGCGATGCGTATTGCGTCAGCGATACCAGCTGCTGCGGATACCACGCCGCGGGATGCGGGGACTTTACCTGCCTTGCCGGCGGATGCGCTGTCTCGCCCACCAATCCGCCGCCTTCGAGCGACGATTGCTATTGGGGACAGCAGAAATTGGCCTCGGACTGCGCGGATCTGCCCATTCGATGCCAGGTGGATAACAATTGCCCCTTGCCGACCTGCCTGGGCCAGGTGCCTGGCCCAGACGCCCAGCACGGCAATCAAAATCCGGCTTACTTCTGCGCAACGGATTCAACCACACCGCCGGCCAATCCCAATTTACTGCAAAAGACCTGGATTTCCTATGCGGGTAACGGCAAGGCGAGCTGTCCGGCCACTCCGGGCTGCGCCTTATATTGTAATTTTCCTTATGTGCTCAATGCCGACGGCACGGCCTGCGTGTGGACGCCTCCCTGCTGCAATATCGTTTATACGTATAACACCTCCATGCGTACCGCGTTTCAGAGAATCATACCTACCCCCAACGGGACCCCCAATGGCTGGGGTTTGCGCGACCAACATGATCTTATGGCAGCATCCTATTTTTGCGAATTGAACGGGTTCCATTATCTGATCGATGCTTCCTCCCAAAATTGCACCTGGGGATGCAGCAAATACGGCTGGGCTTTCAATGTCGCAAGCGGGAATTGGAACCTGACCACTACGTCCCAGCCCCAAGATCTATGCCCGTCCGTCCCCATCAATACACAATGTCCCGTTGGTAATGAGACCCATTGCGGCTGCCCGCCTTTTTGGTGCAGTGGAGGGCCCAATTGCAATGCATCTGGGGTTTGCGATACTTCCTATACAACCCAGGGCGGCCTGTGTTGGTCCAATGGAAGCTCCTATATGCCCATGATGGACAGGGTCGCCTGTTCCAATCTGACCTACTGCATCCCTTCGGACCAAGGCGCTTGCACCTGCCCTTCGGGCCAGTCCCTCAACAGCCAAGGTAATTGTGCTTAAAGTGTCCTGAACCATGAAAAAAAATTACGTTTGGCACAAACAATCAGCTTCCCGGGATTTCGAAAACATTTTCTGCCCCGCCTATGATCCTATCAAGGATTTCCGCCGTGACCCTTCGGGAGCCTATGTCCTCATCCGCATCAATCAAAAAAGCAAGTTCATGGAAGTTGCTGTCTGTGACAAAAATCACGTGATCCAAAAGGCCTTCCGGGGCAAAAAATGCCAGGACCTGTACTTTGCCATTTTTGAATACGCAAAGCAACGCCGATTAAAATGGTTCACACGGATGGACCACGCCGCTTATCTGGGCAAGGAATTGAAAAAAGCGGAATACGCCCTGGCAGGCAGGGAAAAATACGTCCAGGAATGACCTGGATCAGAACTTGACCTTCAGGCCGGCCTCGACATTGCGGCCCGGCCCTGGATAATACACCTCCGGGGCAGAACCGAAATCCAGCCCGAAACTCGAGCCGTACACAAAATAGCGTGTATTGAAGATATTGTTGAGGCTGACCCAGACTTCGAAATTCTTGTAATCATATTTGGCGCTCCAATCCACGGTCTCAAACCGTTTGACCTTGGGAAACTGGTTCATCTCATCCCCGATCCCGTAACGCTTGCCGACAAAATCAACCTCGACCTTGGTGCTCAAGCCCGTTAACGGCCTTAGGGTCACGCCGGCATGGGCCAATTGATCAGGGACATCCGGGATCTGCTTGCCTGAATACGAGCCGCTGATGAATTGAGACTGCTGAAAGGTCACGTTGGCAAAGGGCTCGATTTTCCGGTTGAATAACTCCACGGAAACATCCGCCTCCTCGCTGATGTGCCGGGTCCGGCTGTTATAGTTGATATTGCCGAGAAAGGGATCGTCGTAGATCTCATTTTTATATTGGACCTCCGAGGCGGTCAAGCCCAAATTCACGTCCTTGAAACTGTGGTCGATGACGCCCAATTGATACTGATTACCCGCCTGATAGGTCAGACCGGGATTCAACTGGCCGGGAAAATCGACGCCCGCGATGAAAAACGGGCTTTGGAAAAACTCATCCAGATTGGGCAGGCGATAGGCATGGGTATAATTAATGAAGACCTTGGATTCAGGATTGTACCTATAGCCGATGCCGCCGTCAAAACCTTCCGTGGTCGCTGAGCGCGTCAGCTTGGTCATGGCCTGCTGGGTCTGATTGAACACATAATCCGCCCAGGCCCCTCTGGCCCCCACATTAAAGAGCCAGCGCTCATCCATGGTCAACTCATCCAGCAGATAGACCCCGTGCGAAGCTTCCCTGGGATAGACGATGTCCTCGGGATTGCCGGTGGTATTGATGCGCCTTTTCTCAAGATAATAGATGTAGTCATACCCTACGGTGGTTTTATTTTTCAGCCGGTCCGACAGCGCCGAGGCCAGGATGAGTTTGGGCTGAAACTTATAAGGTTCTTTTTCAAAATTGGTGGCAAAGCCGAGGCCCGGATCAACAATTTTGGAAT
>CAZACW010000035.1:0-24091 GCA_964483785.1 uncultured Planctomycetales bacterium | reverse complement strand
AGAAAAAGGCCCTGGAGGTGCACGGCAATGACGGACGGGATGAAATCACCACGACGGAGAAGACCTTGTTCTGAGAGTTTACAGGGTCCCAGATCATCCGTTATGATATTGATCCGGCTGAATTAGGGGTCAAACGGGCTGCTTTGGCGGATCTGGCCGGCGGAGATGCCGCGCAGAATGCCGCCATGGCCCAGGCCATCTTAAACGGGGAAGAAGGTGCGCGCCGTGATATTGTTTTGGTGAATGCGGCCTATGCCCTGTATACGGCCCAGGCTGTTGAGAATTATGAGGCCGGCCTGCGCATGGCTGAACATGCCCTTGGTTCCGGCCGTGCCAAGGCAAAACTGCAGGAATTGAAGGATTTTACCAACCGTGTCCGCTGATTTCCTTAAAACCATCGCGCTGGAAAAAAGAGAGGCCCTGGCTTCTAAAAAGGCCTATTATGACAATTTAATCAAAAACATGAAACCGGCCCAGGTCAAGCGTTATGGAGTTTTCAAAAAAGCCATTGCCCGGCCCGGCCGCATCAATCTCATCGCGGAAGTCAAGAAGGCCTCGCCCTCTGCAGGGCTCATCCGGGAAGATTTCAACGCGGCCCAAATCGCCGGGACCTATGTCAAAAGCGGGGCCGCGGCCATTTCTGTGCTGACGGAAGAAAAATATTTTTTGGGCCAATTGTCCTATTTGGACAAGATCAGCCGGGAGGCGGCAGTACCGGTTTTGATGAAGGATTTTATCGTCCATGAATATCAGATTTATGAAGGGTCCCTGCACGGGGCCTCGGCTGTTTTATTGATCGCGGCCATGTTAACGGATGAAGAATTAAAGCATCTGATGCAGTTGGCGTATGGTCTCGGCCTGGATTGCCTCATCGAGGCGCATGATGCCAAGGAGATCAGCCGGGCCATTGAGGCCGGCGCTGAAATCATCGGCATCAATAACCGTAATTTGAGCGATCTTAACGTTGATTTGAACACGTGTTTGAAATTGATCCCCAGAATCCCCAAAGGGACCGTGATCGTGGCTGAAAGCGGGCTTAAGACCCATGAGGATGTGCTTAAGGTGCAGGAGGCCGGCGCCCATGCGGTCTTGATCGGCGAGACCTTTATGCGCGCGCCGGACATCGGCGCCAAAATCAAGGAAGTGATGCATGGTGCGCGTTAAAATTTGCGGCATTACCAATACCTTGGATGCCCAAAGGGCTGCCCAGGCCGGCGCCTGGGCCTTAGGGTTCATTTTTTATAAAAAAAGCCCGCGGTATGTCTCGCCCTACAAGGCCAAAAAAATCATCAGCGTTTTGCCGCCCTTTGTCACGCCCGTCGGTGTGTTTGTCAACCAAAAGGCCGGCGCGGTGCGGGACATCATCGATCATTGCGGCCTGCGCGCCGTCCAGTTGCACGGGGATGAGGACCGGGACTTTTGCCTCAGGTTTAAAAATTTCAATACCAAGGTGATCAAGGTCTTTCGTGTGGGGCAAAATTTTGATCCGGCCGTGGTCCAAGGCTATCAGGCGGACGCCTTTTTATTCGACACCTCCAGTGAAGACAAATTCGGCGGCAGCGGCAAGACATTTGATTGGAATGTACTCAAAGCCCTGAAATCCGCCACCGCGGTGCCCTTGATCCTCTCCGGCGGCTTGAATGCCCATAATGTGATCGAAGGCGTGAATACGCTTAAACCCTATGCTGTGGATGTCAACAGCGGGGTGGAAGAGTCTCCGGGCCGCAAAGACGCCAAAAAAGTCAGGGATTTCATCGATATTGTCCATTATATCAGCGGTCCCAATGTCAAGGACCACGTTTAAGATGCTCACCTTAATCCATCAAAGCCAGATCAAGACCATGATCAAGTTCAGCGGCGAGGCCATCCGTACTTTTTTAAGCACGGCAGACGCCAACCGCTTTAAAGGCGAGGCCAATTTGGCCATCAAGGCTTTCCGGGCCAAACCCTCTGATTTTACCGACAAGAAATTGGTCGCTTACGGCAAGGGCGCCCAGGAAGCCATCAATAATCCGGTGCGCATCGAGGTCCGGGGATTGACCAAGGACGGGGCGGCCCAGATGGTGGCCAAGGGCGTGTGGGGCCTTCGGCGCGAACTTGTGGCAGATGAACTTTCGCGCAGATGCAAGGCCTTGGGGTATGGATTGCACATCAAACTGGCCGGCAAATCTTCCTTGGAATTCAATGTCATGGGGGTGGACAAGTCCCTGCCCATCCTTTTTTTAAGGGGATCTTTTGACCAGGTGCTCAAGGAAATGGACTATCAGCCGGGCCCCAGGATCAACAGTTTTATCAGCAGGACCGTCATCGCGGCCGACGGGGACGGGACCATTTATGACGGCCCCCGGGTGGGGCGTTTGCCCACCTTAAACGGCAGTCCGGTCAAGGAGGCCCTGGTGGCCTATGTGCAGGCCGGCGGCATTTTTATGCTGGTGTCCGGCAATGAGATCCAAAGGACCCTGATGCGTCTTTTAGACGGCCTGCCGGCGGAGGTGTACGGCCGCATCCTGATCGCGGCCAACGGCGGGGCAGAGCTTGTCTATGTCAATTCCAAGGGAAAGCCCGTCGCTATTTCCAATTATAAATCCCAGGCCCTGCAAATTGCCCAACATAAAAAATCCCATCAATCCCTGGATATGGTGTATATCGGGGATGACGGCTCCATCCAGGGCAATGATTATCCGGCTTTCAAGGCGGTGGGTTTTAACCGTTCTGTCCTGGTTGCGCCTGAATTTTTGGCTAAATTCGATCCTGCCCTTAAAGCGTCTTACATTAAAGGTTCCCTGCAAGGCACCCGCCAATTTCTGGAAAAATTTTTGGCTGACCGCTGATCGCTTTCCTGGCTTTTGCCTATAGACATAGTATATACTTGTATTTAGGTGAAAAGTTATGGCCCCATTCCTATTAAGACATATGCTTTATAGAGGACTTATTTTCGTCCTAATTCTTGCATTTATATTCTCTTCCTGGCCAATGCCTGCCCTTGCCGAGGAATTTCGTTTACCTGCACCTGGGAACATGGTCCAGCTTAGCCCTGTATTTAATGCCCCTGTGCTCAAAGGCATTAAAGTCCATCCAGATAATCCTTTTCGTTTTGACTTTATCTTAGACCAAGGCGATTCAGCGCTGCCAACCAGGGGACATGTCCCGCTTTCCAGGGACGTGTCCCCAAGGTCCTCAAGCCGGACACTCGCAGTTGCTCGCACGCTGCCAACCAAATCAACCGCTGAATCTGAAAGCACCCCAGGGAAATCACCTAACGACTTAAAGCAAGAAGCTAACAAACTGATCAAGTATTTCTTAGCCTCATTGACCATACCTGAGAAAGACTTGTGGGTGAATCTATCTCCTTATGAGAAGAACAGAATTATCCCCGATGCCTTTGGCCGAACAGAGATGGGCAGAGACCTATTGGCAGAAGATTACATGTTAAAGCAGATCACATCCAGTTTGATTTATCCGGAAGGGGAGACAGGGAAGAAGTTTTGGAAGAAGGTGTATGCCCAAGCGGCTAAGAGATTTGGTACAACTAATATTCCAGTAAATACGTTTAACAAGGTCTGGATCGTGCCTGAGAAGGCAGTAGTTTATGAAAATGCGAAGGCAGGGACAGCGTATGTGGTGGAATCAAAGCTTAAGGTCATGTTGGAAGAAGACTATTTGTCGCAAACCAAGCACTCAGATGTTGGGGTCCTGCCCTCGGGTTTCCCCGTTTCGCTCGCGAAAAGCCTCGCTCAACGGGGATGCCCCTCCCTCGGGCACCCCAACATACGCGAGCTTGACTCTGGAACCCTTCAAAATGGGGACTGTCCCTCTAACATTGTTTCCCAAGGGACTGTCCCCATTTTGAAGGACTCCAACATTCATATGCTGGGCACGCAAATGCTTCGCGAGATTGTCATTCCAGAACTGACCAAGGAAGTTAATCAGGGCAAGAATTTTGCCCAACTGCGTCAAATCTATAATTCTCTCATCCTGGGTTATTGGTATAAAAAGAAAATCAAGGACAGCATCCTGGCTGCGGTTTATGAGAATAAGAACAAAATCAAGGGAACAGAATATGCCCAAAGCCTTTTGCCCCAACACCAGGGAAACCGCCAAAACGATGTCGAACTTATCTATCAAAGCTACATTAAAGCCTTCAAGAAAGGCGTGTTTAACTATATTAAAGAAGAATCCTCCTTGGAGCAAGCATCGCAGGGCAAGGAGCAGGGGACATATCCAAGGAAGTATTTTTCCGGAGGGACGGTGTTTGACAATGGGATGATGGCGCAAGCGGTCGTTGAGGAAACCCAATGGCCCGGCCAAAATGGAGAAGATGACAGCCGTCTGGCCATGATTTCCATGCAGGCTGAACCCCTGCCTTTTAACGGGATTATGGAAAACAAAGCTATGACTGTTGAGGAAATTTATCAAAGGCTGACAGGAGGCCAATACCGGAGCATCAGAATATCGGGCAATAATGTCGAATTTAATGTGGATCGAATGCCCGAATTAGGCGTTTATATCAAAGAACCCAGGATTCTGGGCAGGGATGAGATCATCCAATCGATTGATTGGGTTGAGCGATATTTAAACGGGCTTGTTGTTGATTTTTTGACCTTTCGAACCCCTGGAGATGTGGTGGTTATTCAGGAAGAAGCAAATATCGTCAAAGATGAAATAGATCATGCGATAAAAGAGTTGGAGCAAAATCAGAACTTAAGCGCGGCGCAAAGAAAGGTATTGGAACAGAGGATCAGGGATCTCATCAGCTCGTTTTTTGATCTCTTCGATGAAAGTTTAAGCAGGGGTTTGTTGTGGGTTGATCCGAAAATTGACGGGGTTGGCATCAAGAAGGACAAGGTCAAATTTACCGATATCGGTACTTTTAGAAGGATCAAGGACTATAAAAATAATGATGAGGATTTGAGAAAGGACATTGCCCTGATCCACCTTCAAGTTGTCCTGATGTTAAGAATGGGCTACCAAAAATATATTCCTGATTTGATCGATGAAATTCAAAAGAGGTTTGACAAGGATATGTTGTTTCAAAAAGTCAAGGCATTGGAAGATGTGGATTTTAAACCTCAATGGGTAGAGGCCGAAGGCTTTAAACAAAGATTGGAACATGCATTGAATTTGGAACCAGCCAATATGGCCATGACCGCTGAATCTCAATATCATTTTAATATGGAAGCCGCTGTGAACAAGGCGATGTTGACCGATGCTGAAAAGGATTTATTGAAGCCAAGGATGAGGGGTTTGTTTGATGTTCATGCCGGATTAAACGCGTCTCCTCAGCCGGCCCTGCCTTCTCTCTTTTGGTTCAATCAGCATATCTTTTATCCTCAGGATGATGTTTTCGGGGGGATGAAAATGATCAGGCTTTTGGGAGGGCTGCTGCATGGCCTTCAAGGCATGCCGGCATTAAGCCTCCTGCCTTCTCGCATTGAACCTGAAGAAGGTGCTGTTTCAAACCCAATGCCCGTCGAAGCCAGTGTTTCAGAAACAGAAGCTTTACAGATGATCGATTACTTGATTCAAGGCGGTTTTATTGAACCTATAGAAAGAAAATCATTAGTTGATGCCATCAAGGGACTATATGGCATGTATCATCAAGTCTATACCAATCAATTACGGGCAAGGAATCCTTTTGAAGACGCGACTGGTCATCGGGCTTTTGGGGTCCTTGGGCGCTCCCAAAATACGGACAGGATCACCAGGGAGCTGTTTGCTCATGAGATTGAGGATGCATTGAGACCTTATGTGGGCGCTGAGAAAACGCGCAGACAGCAGGAAATCATCACAGCCAAAAGAAACGACTATATTCTTGAGTATTACAGTTACACCAGGGCCATTTATATGGTCCTTTCCAGGGTATTTTTACAAATGGCCAGAACGGCAGATTCATCCAGGTCATTTTATGAGGTGATGAGAGACCCTCAATTTCCGGAGATCGAGGACAATTTTCGATTGGCCCGCATCAGCGGGGGTTATGTATTGGATGAGGATATGGAATTCAGGCATATCCAGGATGGAGAAGTGTCAGTAGCTGAGATCGATACTCTTTTGAACTTAGACCGTTTAACGGACCTTTTGATCCGTAAACCGGCCTTGATCTTCAAGCTTTTTCTGCTGGGGGTCAATCATAATGCCGTATTGAGTCCGTTGATATTGCAGGCCATGGCATTGGCCGAACAGAGAATAGACATAAGGTCCAATGCAAATACCGATGCTTTAAAGCAGATATCCAAATATTTTGTGGAGATCCTGCATGCCAAAGGCCGGATCAGCCATGTCCTGATGCAAATGCAGAATGCGGGCGTATTGAAATGGGTATTGTCGTCCCTGGCCGGCCTGGACAATCACTTTGCCGCGGATTTTCACCGGCTTACCATCACACGCCATACTATTTTTTTGATACATCAAATGGAACATATCCGGGATTTGATCAAGGCAGGCAAGGTGTCAGCGGATGTTTTGGAGCCCATCGCACAAATGGTTGACGAAATTCTCTATACCAGCAATATCTCTTCTCAGCGTCCGTCATTCAGGGGGGGCATGCTTTCCCATGATGCGGAAAAGGAAATCGGTTATGAGCGGTATGATCAGCCGCACACGCTGGGAGGCATTTATGCATTAGTGCCCCAAATAACGGCATTATTGTCAGATATCCGCTCCTACCGTGAAGAAATAGGCGCCACGGTCATGTATCACCAGGAGTTGACGGACAGGGCGCGTTATACCCGGCTGGGGGCCCGAGGCGCGATTTACTACCAGGACCTTTTGGATTTTGTCGACATGAAATTTGACCAAGGTTCCTGGGATTTGTTGTATTTGACCACCATTGCCGATGCTTTGTCAACCGACCCGACAGAGCGGGCTTCTCTGTCATTTTTTCAGAGACCGGAATTTCAGATTGTGCAATCTTATCATCGGGAGATGAGAGATTATTTCAAGCTCAATTATGCTGGGCAACAGCAGCGTTTGGCGCAATGGCGGGAACAGGCAGCCGGTCAATTTGAGAGTTATCTTGCGGCCTTAAATAAAACCGAAGATATTCAAGGTAATGCTTTGAGGGCACTGGATGAATTCAGCCTGCCCGAAGATCAAAAAGCCGCGGTTAAAGAAGATCTGAACGATCATTTTCAAGCGCGCTTTGAACAATACTGCGGATTATTTCCTTTGATCTACCTGCGGTATGCCGACAAAATCTATTTGGCCCGGCAATTGGCTGTTTTTGCCCTGCATTTTTATGCCCATAAAAAAAACCTGGAGGCCCCTCAGCCTACGGCCATGGTGGGCGACCATCATACAGGCTTTGGCATGATGATGAATGTCGTGTTCATCGGTTCAGCCAAAGATCCTGTCGCCATTCGGCATGCTTTTGGCGTCTTGAGCGGATTGGGTATCAATATTTTCAATGCCAGGATCAAAAAGAATGTGGGAGGCATCAGCGTGTTCGGCATCCAGGGTTATTTTTTCAATACAGGGATCAGGCGCAGAACGATCCCGCAGATTTGGGACAATGTTAAAAGATTCATTAAGTACGGCGATGAACAGGAAAGGGAATCCTATGCCGGCATGGAATTCAAGGATTGGAACGATTTTATCCCTGTGCTTTACGGCCTGGTGAGACAGGATAAATTAAGGGTGGAAGATATATTCCGCTCCTCAGGCATTTTATCGTTCAAGCAGTTCATTGATGATTCTTCAGAACCCATCGAAGTGCATTTTGATGAAGATAATCAATTTAATCTCTCAGGCCCGGACCGCAATGGGCTGGTCTATATGGTGGCCAAAATTCTACGGGAAAAGTTTCATGTCAATATTAAAATTTCACCTATTGAAACCGTCCGGGCCGGGGTTTTGGATAAATTTGAGGTTGATATCGAGCAGGACGGAAAGTACATCCCTCTTGATAATCTGAAGCTAAGAAGTGAGATCGTGGATTATTTTACGGCCCTTTTGACCTTTAAAAGCATATCATTGGATGAATTGGAACGGATCGTTGAACCGCCTGATTACAAAATTGAAGAAGAAAGACTGGCGGCCAGTTTGGGCATGCCTTTTGGAAACAAGCAGACGGAGACAGCCCGCGGCATTGTCCGTCATTTGATGGATCTTAAATCAGGCTCGGTGCAGGCCGGGACCCTGCCTTACAGCAGTGAAATTGCGCGCGTCGGCCGGATTACGGATGATGGCAGGCTGGAGGTCAAATCCGTGAAGGCCTTTGTGGATTTGGTCAGAAAGATTGAGGCCAGAGAGATGCCGGATTTGGCCATGAACGCGCCGGTCGGCATAAGCCATCATCATGGGCTGGCTGACCTGTCTTGGGGCAGACAAAAAGCTAAAAAATTGTCGGATGATGTGATTGTCGAAATCCAAAAAATGGAGGGCCAAAATCGCGGCGGCAGAGTAGATTTTCAAGCTGATCGATTTGAACGCGGAAATTTTGAGACGGATGGCTGGAGCAGTTATAAGCAAATCCTTGATAACCTGATCAAAAAAAGGGCCATGTCCGCGCCCGGCGGTTTAACAAACATTGAGGAGCGCATCCAGAAAATACGTGACGCGCTCATAGACAGAGAAAGTTTGCTGCAGGTGAGGCAAGCCGCCATTCAGAATATATTGGATGGCATGAGTCAAAATCAATTTGACCATTTTAAATTATTGATGCCATACCCATTGTCCTATGTCAGGGTTGGAGCGATGTTTTTTATCGATGCTGATATCTATGACCGCTTAAGCGAAAAGCTAAGAATCGCCTTGGGGAGCAATGTCATTATCATCCATGATATGGTCCATAGTCCTATCGGCAATGAAACAGGGCTTATCAACGCCACACTCGCAACCATCATGAGCATCATGAAAACTGATGTCAGGGGAAAGGCTGTGCTGGATGTCGGCGCAGGGGACGGAATCCTGGCTTTGACAGCGGCCAAACTTGGGGCCCTTAAATTCTTTCTGATCGATCATGAAGCTCTGCCGCTTTCCCGCGCTAAAGCACAATTTGGTTTGAACGGATTTTCTGAGGAGGATTTGATTGCGATCCATGGGGATTTAAAGGAGGGACATCAAGAGATCATGGATGCGCTAAGGGCCCATCCTGTGGCCCAAGAATTTGTATTGATTGTCAATATCGGATTTTGGCCGGATTACAATGTCACGAACGCGGAAGGGATCAATATTATGGCCGATCTCAAGAGAATTGGATACAAGTTTTCCAATGTCGTTTTAAGCGGCTACCCAAGAAATGATTCGACAAAGTTTGGTATTCAGTATGATATTCCCCATTTGGAAAGAATCGGTTTCAGATTTGAAGGATATGAAACAACCGTATTTCGCGGTTTCTCAGCCATATCCATTAAAAGAAAAGATCCAGCCATGGTCAGTATTGAGGATGAGACGAGTTCCATCTTCCTGGACCCTTTGGGGGATAAGGTCCATGTCCATCTGTTGGGTCATAGCATTATGGGCATGATCCACCATTTGAAGGAAGTTGGGAGCATGCCGCCTGGATTTACCACCAATAGAAGGTCCATTACTTTTCCTTTGAACCAGGTCGCCTTTGATTACAACGGGAAGCATTACGGATTTGGCAGGCTTAAAGGAGGGACAGCAGAAGGCCGGTTTCCCATCATGCAGGAATACAAAGAATCGACCCAGCCCACGATGTCCCTGGTCATTGAAAAAATTCCTGATCCAGTTGAACCCAAAGAAATGATAACGCTGGTGCACAGGTATTTACCGCCCCAAGGAGCTTTGTATTTAGACGATGTAAAGCATGAATATGCATTGGCAAAATCGATTTACAATGCCGGTATTGCTACAGCCCTGCCGATCGGTTATGGGATTTTAAAGGGCATGACGCTTCATGGCAGAAAAGTCGGTTTTATCATCTTTGCCCAGGACAATGATGCCACGGACCGTTTTGGTTCTTATGTGGACCGTTTGTTTGAAGGAGCCAAAGGATCAAATTTGAATGAGCATCAAATTGCTTCCATCAGAGACGGCATCAGAGAAGCTGCAGTGCTATTGCATCAACTTCATGGTCTTGGTTTTATCCACACCCAGCCGCTATTGGAAAATTTTGGCTGGTCTCATGGCCATATTTCAGGGATTTATGATTTTGCCAACGCATTAAAGTTAGACACTAAACAAATGTCCAGTCAGGAATTTCAATTCCGTGTTCTGCTGGACGTGTTTCGATTATGGGCGTCCTTTGCCAGACGGCTTCCTAATACAGAAGACAGAATAAAGTTGTACAGGATATTTTCGAATGCTTTAGTCAATGGGTATTTGAATGTCCCCAGAGGAGGGCGCTGGAACGTGACGGAACCTGGATATGTTCAAATCGCTGCTGATTTGGAACGGAATGTCCGGGGTGCGATTCAGCGCTACCTTGAAGATCATGAAAGAAATTTCAATATCGATGATGCCAGAGGTGTTAATTTAGTCACGAGTATTTTAGATGCTTCTGATTTAACCTGGCGCAGGGCAAGAGACGGCGCCATGAATGCGAACGGCCGTGTGCGAGACCAAAGCAAGACCGGCGGTATTGATCTGACATCCCATCAAGCGTACGCTGTGCAAAACAGCGGACCTGGCTTCCGGTTTCATATAGACCCGGCCCAGCTGGCCCGTTTGCAAAACACCCCTGGCTTTGCCCCGGATATCCTTGATGTCGAAACCAAGGTCAATCTCAGGGAGTTCCTGGGGTTGACAAATTGACCTGGTGAGGGATAATAAACCTCATTATGGACAATTTGGTCCTGCCCAAATCCGATTCCTGGAAAATGTTCAATGCCATTGCCGGACGGTATGATTTTTTAAACCGTCTTTTGTCCCTTGGCCAGGACATCCGCTGGCGCAAGGTGTTAAGGCGGTTTTTGCCGGACAGGGAAAACCAAATCATCCTTGATCTGGCCACGGGTACGGCGGATGTGCTCATCACTTTGGCCCAGGACAATCCCAAGATCCACCACGGCATCGGCATTGACCCCGCGGTCAAGATGCTGGAGATCGGCCGCGCTAAAATCAAGCAGGCGCATCTGGACCATAAATTGATGCTCCAGCAGGGGGATGCCCAGGCCCTGCCTTTCTTGGATGAAAGTTTTGATTGTGTCACCATATCTTTCGGCATCCGCAATGTCCCGGATTTGCGTTTGGCCTTGATTGAAATGTACCGGGTCACCAAGAAGGGCGGGCGGGCGCTGATCCTGGAATTTTCCAAGCCGGAAAATCCCGTATTAAAGGCCGGGCATTGGCTTTATTTGCAGGCCATGGTGCCCTTGGTAGGGTTTATTTTTTCCGGAAATTTCAGGGCCTACACTTATTTGAACCAAACCATTCAGTCCTTTCCCTACGGAGACCGGTTTTGCAAGATCCTCAAGCAAATGGGATTCATCTCGATTGAGGCCCATCCCCTGATGGGCGGGGCCGCCACTGTTTATGCCGCTTTTAAATGATTTTCCTTCCTTGGAAGAAGCCAAAAACCAAATGGCTGCTTTTATAGCGGCTTATACGCCGTCATCCCGTCTTAAACGCAGGGAAATCAAGATTGAGCCCTCGGACATGCTTTCCTGGCTGTCCATGCAAAAAGACGATGTCAAAATTTATGGGGCCAATCAAAGCGATACCGTGGCCATTGCCGGCATCGGCGAGGCAGTCAGCCTCAAAGGAGGCAGGCTCGGTCCCTATCAAAAAGTCTTCAAGCAGCTGCGGTCTTATTTATCCGCGGATTATCCGTATCTGCAATGGTACGGCGGTTTTTGTTTTGATCAAAAACACCAGGATGCGGATTGGAAGGGTTTTGGGGCTTATCGTTTTGTCATCCCGCGTTTTGAACTGGCTTCCCAGGACGGCAGAATGATTTTCTGCTGTAATCTCATCGGCAAAGAAGATAAAAAGAATTTATTAAAACAATTGAATAGGATGGTGGTTCCTGGCAGTGCCAAGGCAGGGGACTGGACCATTGCCCGGCGCACAGACAATCCCAATCAAAAAAAATGGCGGACAGAGGTCAAAAGGATATTGTCGGACCAGACGCTTGATAAGGCGGTGCTGGCGCGAAAGACCACGCTTTTTTTAAAG
Source organism: uncultured Planctomycetales bacterium (assembly GCA_964483785.1). Classification (GTDB taxonomy): domain Bacteria; phylum Omnitrophota; class Gorgyraeia; order Zapsychrales; family Fredricksoniimonadaceae; genus JABDGZ01. Next base: position 12,013 of record CAZACW010000035.1, on the reverse strand, counting down.
CAGGCGCCGAATCCCTGGGCCATGCTCAAAAATTTAAAAGCCGTGACCCCGCACAGCTATCATTTTGCCTTTCAGTTTAAAGACAAATGTTTTTTGGGCGCCTCGCCGGAGCGTCTTTTCCGCCGTTTTGGGCGCGGCATTGAATCCGAGGCCCTGGCAGGCACTTCCCCTAAATCTTCGGCCCCTCAAAAACTGCAAAATTCGCCCAAGAACAGGTATGAGCACGCGCTGGTCGTTGATGCCATTGACATTTCATTTAAGGAGATCTGCAAGGGATTTCAGCGGGACAAGGTCCCGGATGTATTGACCCTGGCCAACGGCCATCATTTGATCACCAAATTTCAAGGCCAATTAAAAGATGGCATAAATGATGAAGATATCTTACAATTTTTACATCCCACGCCGGCCTTAGGGGGCTCTCCGAGGCTTAAAGCCCTGGCCAAGATCCGTGGGCTTGAAAAGTTTTCCAGGGGCTGGTACGGCGGGCCGATAGGGTATGTGGGCCTGGATTGGGCTGAATTTGTGGTGGGCATCCGTTCCGGTCTGGCCTGCGGCAAAAAATTATCTGTTTTTGCCGGAGCAGGCATTGTCCAGGGCTCCAAAGCAATAGAGGAATGGAAAGAAGTGGAAAACAAGATCAGTAATTTCATCAAGATCATCAGATAAGACCACCACAACCCCCGGGGTTGTGAATGTTTATGGATTATACGAATATCAATCACTGTTGGGGCAGTTTGATGATCGAAGAGCTGGCCCGGCTGGGTGTCGATTATTTCTGCGTGGCCCCGGGATCGCGCTCCTCGCCCTTAGTCATCCCCCTGGCCCAGAACAAAAAGCTCGAAAGCCTGGTGCATTTTGATGAAAGGGGACTGGCTTTTCATGCCATGGGTTACAGCGCCGGCGCCCAAAAGCCGGCGGTCTTGATCTGCACCTCAGGCACGGCCGCGGCCAATTTTTTTCCCGCCGTCATCGAAGCTTCCAAAAAGAAACTGCCCTTGATTGTCCTGACCGCGGACCGTCCGCCGGAATTAAGGCAGACAGGTGCAGTACAGACCATTGATCAGGTCGGTCTGTTTGGCAAATATGTGCAATGGGCGCTGGATATGCCTTGCCCGGATTTGAAAATCAATCCTCAATATGTTTTGACCACGGTTGACCAGGCCTGGTATCAGGCTGTGCGTCATCCAGGGGTCGTTCATTTAAACTGCATGTTCCGTCCTCCCCTGGCCCTGGCCCCCACGCCGGATGATATCAAATCCTATATCAAGCCTTTACAGCGATGGTCAATGTCCCAAAAACCATATACGCAATATTTAAGGGGCGTTGAGTCCACGGCTTCCTCTTCGGTTAGGGAAAGCGCCGCGCGCCTCAACAGCGTTAAAAACGGCTTGATCGTCGTCGGTAAAATCGGCGGCAAAGAGGAGGCCAAGGCGGCCCTGGAATTGTCTGAAACCTTGGGCTGGCCCATATTCCCGGACATAGCATCCGGTTTGCGTTTAGGTTTTGACCATCCGCATTTGATCCATTATTTTGAGCATCTGCTTCTATCCGAAAAGATCACCCAACATGCGGCTTTCGATGGTGTATTGCATTTGGGAGGCCGCATGAGCTGTCAGCGTTATTACGATTTTATCCAGAAGCAGAATCCATTGGAGTACATCATGGTGCTCGCGCATGGCCTGCGCAATGATCCCAATCATCAGGTCAGCCTGCGCGTGGAATCCAGCCTATCCGGTTTTATCAAGGATCTCGGCAAGCATCTTAAGAAGCGCAAAGCTTCCCAAGGCCTGCGTTTGCTTTCCAAGGCCAATCAACAAACAGATAAAACCATAGACCAATATCTGTCCAAGGAGGGGCGCATCAGCGAGCCGGCTGTGGCGCGCCTGGTGTCGCAAATGGTCCCCAAGGAGCACGGCCTGTTTTTAAGCAACAGCATGCCTATCCGCGATATGGCTGAATTTGCGGATTTTAGAGGTAATCCCGTGCGCGTCAACGGCAATCGGGGGGCCAGCGGCATTGACGGCATCATTGCTTCAGCTTCCGGCTACGCCAAAGGACTGGACCAGCCCGTGACCTTGATGCTGGGTGACCTGGCAGCCCTGCATGATTTGAATTCCTTGGGCCTTTTGCGCGATCTGCCGCATCCCTTGGTGATCGTGCTTTTGAATAACGGCGGCGGCGCGATTTTTTCGTTCCTGCCCATTGCTGAATTCAAGGAAGGCTTTGAAAAATTCTGGGGCACTCCGCATCCGTACAGCCTGGCCGCGGCAGCGGCGCTGTTTGAACTGAATTACAGCCAGCCCATGGATTTGAAACAGTTTAAAAAAGCTTATACCGAGGCTCTGGGACAGAAAACGTCGACGATCATAGAGGTGATGACCAGCCGCGGCGAAAATTTTAAGACCCATCAACATCTGAATCAGGCAGTTTTAAAATAGGAAATAGGGGACAGCGCCCTATTTTGAATCTACTCCACGCTGAAAAATAGGGCGCTGTCCCCTATTATGGTGTTCTCATGATCGATTTTGCCGAACTTGATTTTAACGAGGAATTTGCCGCCGCCTTCGAGGCCATGGAAAACAGCGGCCAGCACATGTTCATCACCGGCAAGGCCGGCACGGGTAAATCCACCTTACTGCAGTATTTCCGCGAGAAAACAGCCAAGAACGTGGCCTTTCTGGCGCCGACCGGGGTCGCGGCCCTGAACATCAAGGGCCAGACCATCCATTCCTTTTTTAATTTCAAGCCGGACGTGACCCCGGAAACCGTGGGGGACATCCCTGTGCGCAAGCGCCGGCGCAAATTATTCAAAGAGCTGGATGCGGTGATCATCGACGAAGTGTCCATGGTCAGGGCAGATCTCATGGACTGCGTCGATCTTTTCCTGCGCCTTTATGGCCCCTACGGCGAGCGGCCTTTCGGCGGGATCCAGATGATCTTTTTCGGCGATCTGTTCCAGCTTCCGCCGGTGGTTTCCAAAGGGGAAGAGGACATTTTCAAGACCCATTATCCGACCCCTTACTTTTTTTCCGCCAGGGCCTTTGCCTCCCTGGATTTCAGGGTCCTTCACCTTAAGAAAATTTACCGCCAGAAAGACGAGCATTTCATCCGGATTCTAAACGCGGTGAGGGACAACAGCGTTGAGCGCCATCATTGGGAAGCGTTGAATTCCCGGTTTAAACCGCAGTCGTTGTTTCCCACGGACGATTTCTATATTGTTTTGACCACCACCAATGCCCTGGCGGACAAGGTCAATATCCAGCGCCTGCAAAGTCTGCAAGGCCTGCCTAAGATTTATCATGGCATCATCTCCGGAGAATTTGAAAAAAAATCCCTGCCCACGCCGGAAATCCTTGAATTAAAGCCGGGCGCCCAGGTGATGATGCTGAATAACGACCCGGAAAAGCGCTGGGTCAACGGCTCCCTCGGAAAAATCAAGTCCATAGCCCCCAGCGAGGAAGGCGAGGACGTGGTGATGGTGGAGCTTGAAAACGGCAGCCTGGCGGATGTCAAAAGGCACACCTGGGAAATCTACCAGTATTATTTTGATGAAGAGACCAATGCCCTGGCCTCCAAGGTGGTCGGCTATTTTACCCAGTATCCTTTGAAATTGGCCTGGGCAGTCACGATCCATAAGTCCCAGGGCCAGACCTTTGAACGCGTTGTCATTGATATGGGTTTCGGCACCTTTTCCCATGGCCAGATGTACGTGGCTTTAAGCCGCTGTACCAGCCTGGAAGGCATTGTCCTTAAACAGCCCCTGCACCAGCGGCATATCCTCATGGATGAGCGGATCATGCATTTTATGAAAAAGACGGTCATTGGTCTGATTTTTTTCCTCGGCCCGCTCGGGGTGGCCCTGGGCCAGACCCCGGCCCAGGACCGTTCCCAGGCCGTTGCCCAGGACTTAAACAATATTGAGGACAAGCAGGCCAATCCCGATGCGTGGGAGGAGCAAAACAGCACCCAGCCTTATATCGGCCTTTTAGCGGAAACAGATGCGGTGGTCCACGATAATTGGTCCTTTGACCAGGATTATCACGCCCGGGTGAAGATCCAGAAGGAAACCGCCAAACATCTGGGGCAATGGCCCATTTATTACAATAAATCCAGGGAAGAGATCAAGGACATCGAAGCGTTTATCGAAACCCCCGACGGCAAAAAGCTGGTGGCCACGGACATCAAGGATGTGCCGGCCTTTGACCAATCGCCTTTGTACGCGGACATGCGCCTGAAGGTGATCACCTTTCCGCAGATTAATATCGGGACCATCCTCGATGTCAGGGTCAAGACCAGGGTCCGCCAAGCAGAAATCCCCGGCCAGTTTTGGGATGAGATCACCTATCCGTCCATTCCCACCAAATTCGCCCGTTACACCTATGTTTTTCCCCAAAATAAGGCCATCCGGAATTTTGCCTACAACAATGACAAAAAGCCGCTGATCGAAAAAGGCCGAGGGATCGTCAAGTACACCTATACCTTCGAAAATACCGCCTACAGCGAAAGCGAAGATTTCATGCCGCCGCCGGATGAGACCATCGGCGTGCTCTCTCTGTCATCGCTGGGGGACTGGAAGCAGGTGGCGGATTGGTGGAGGGATGTCATCAACAAGGTTTCTGCGGATGATCCTGATATTGCGGCCAAGGCGCAGGATCTGGTCAAGGATAAAACCAGCCCCAAGGAAAAATGGCGCGCCGTCATGGAATTTATCCAGGACAATTTCCGTTTTGTGACCATGAGCCTGGGCGACCATACAGTGGATGCGCCTTCGACCAAGGACATTTTTATAGGCCGTTACGGTAACGGCAGGGACCTGGCCCTGTTGGCTAAGCAGATGTTAAAATCCGTCGGCATCGAGGCCAATGTCTGTTTATTCAGCGGTGAATTCAACGGCGATCCGCGCCACCGCCTGCCCAATCCCTCGGCCTTTGACCATGTGGTCCTGGAGGCGGAAATCGACGGCAAGAAATATTTTATGGACACCCAGGCCAAGGGCTTTGATCTGGGGGAGCTTCCTTCCAGTTATGACAATGCAACGGTTTTGGCCATTGAACCGGCATCCTTTCATTTTGAGAATCTTCCCGTTGCCGATGAATCCTTCCATGCCGTAGAATCCGTCAGCGATGTCCAGGTCACGGACGACGGTTCCGCTGATTTTCAAGTGCATGTCAAAATGCCCGTGGAGGCCTCCCAAGATTTTAAAAGCAGCTGGGACCCCAGCCAGGACAGCAGTAAGGAAAAGTTTTTCGAGAAACTGCAGGCCACCTTTGCCCAGGGCGGCAAGATCACGGACCATGAAGTCAAGGGACTGGAAAACCGCTACGGCCCGGTGGAATTCGATTTTAAATACACGGCTGACCATATCTACGAGGTGGCCAATGACATGGTCTTAGTCAAGGAACAACAGCAGGGCAATGTGCCGGATTTTTCCCAAAAGAGGAGGCGTTATCCCATCTTTGTGCCTACGCATTCTTTGATCATCAACCGCAACACCTATCATTTTCCAGACACCTTGAAATTGAATTTTATGCCCAAAGATTATAATTTATCGTCGGGCTTTATGCAGATTTCAGCCAGATACACCAAGGGCAACGGGGCCGTGACGGTCGAGAGCATCTATCATATGAAACGCGCGACCGTCCCTCTGCAGGGCTGGCCAGGCGTGCAAAAATTTCAGAATGAACTGGAGCAGAGAAACAAACTGTATCTGGTTTTGCGCAAAAAATCCGATGTCGGCTTTGATGCCGAGCATTGGATCCAAAATCAATGAGGCCAGGATGAAATCGTTTTGGAGCGAGCACGAAGCTAAATCCTGCGGCCAGGACCCTTTGGCCCTGCGTGTCTACACGTCGCGCTTATTGGGTCGGGACCAGGGACTGGTCATGCACGGCGGAGGCAATACCTCGGTCAAGGCCAGGGTCCGTGATTTTTTTGATGTAGAACAGCATGTGCTGTATATCAAGGGCAGCGGCTGGGACCTGGCTGCCATTGAAGCCCAGGGCTTTGCGGCCGTCAAAATGGAAGCCTTATTGCGCATGGCCATGTTTAAGACCTTAAGCGATAGGGACATGGTGCGCCAGCAAAGGGCGGCCATGCTGGATCCCCAGGCCCCTAATCCGTCGGTGGAAGCCATTCTTCATGCCATCATCCCCACGGCCTTTGTGGACCACTCCCATGCGGATGCGGTGGTGACCATCACCAACACGCCGGACGGCAAAAAACGGATCGAAGAAATCTATGGTGACCGCGTGCTGATCGTTCCTTATGTGATGCCGGGTTTTATGCTGGCGCGCAAGGTCTTTGAAATGACCTTGGGCATGGATTGGGGCAAATATGAAGGCATGGTCCTGTTAAATCATGGGCTGTTTACCTTCGCGGAAACAGCCCGGGCCAGTTATGAAAAACATATTCAGCTCGTGACGGAGGCTGAGCGTTATATTCAGGCTTACAGGCCGAAAAAAATCATCCGTATGCTGACTAAACAATCCGTGGGTGTCATGGCCAAAAGCGCATTTGAGCGTCCGCACAATTTATTGGCATTGGCCAAACTGCGCCGTTGCGTCAGCCAAATCCAGGGCGGCGCACTCGTGGCTCTGTTGAAGGATGATCCGCAAAGTTTGAACTTCAGCCGTTTGTCCAATATCAAGTCCCTGGCGACCCGCGGCACCTTGACACCGGACCATGTGATCCGCACCAAGCCCAAACCCGCGGTCATCCAGAACAATGTCGAGGCAGATATCCAGGAATACGCCCAGGCGTATAAGGCCTATTTTGAGCGCTATGCCGACGGGAAACTAAAATGCCTGGATCTGGCCCCGCGCTGGGCGCTTTGGCCCGGGGTCGGCGCCGTGGCCTTGGGCCGCAGCCTATCTGAAGCCAGGATCGTCGGTGATATTTTGGACCATACCTTTTTGGCCATCCAAAGGGCAGAGGCCATGGGAGGCTGGAGGGTCTTAAAAGAAAAAGACCTCTTTGATGTTGAATATTGGGAATTGGAGCAGGCCAAGCTGGCTAACAACCCCAAACCATTGAGTTTGCAGGGCAAGATCGCCCTGGTCACCGGCGCTGCCTCAGGGATCGGCAAGGCTTGTGTGGAGCGTCTGATCTCTCAAGGCGCCCATGTGGCTGGACTGGATATCCAAAAAGGTGTCCTAACAGGGGGCGAAGGGGCCAAGTTGGCTTATCAAGGCATCATCGGCGATTTGACCAAGGAGCCGCAGATCAAGTCCGCCGTTGATGCAACCGTGCGCCGCTTCGGCGGACTGGACATTCTCATCAGCAATGCGGGTATTTTTCCAGCCAGCATGGACATCGAGCGCATGGAGGCCAAGGCCTGGAATTTAAGCATGCAATTGAATTTGACCAGCCATCAGCTTTTGATGAAACACGCCATTCCTTATCTTTCCCTTGGCCTGGACCCATGCATTATCCTCATGGCTTCCAAAAATGTGCCGGCGCCTGGGCCCGGGGCAGGGGCTTATTCCGCGGCCAAGGCCGGACTTACACAGCTGGGCCGCGTGGCAGCCCTGGAGCTGGGCGCCAAGGGTATTCGCGTCAACATGGTCCATCCCAACCAGGTTTTTGATACCGCCATTTGGACCAAGGAAATCCTGCAAAAGCGCGCCAAGCATTACGGGCTCTCCGTCGAAGAATATAAAAGCCAAAATGTCCTTCATACGCAAATCACTTCCAGGGACGTCGCGGATTTAGTCTCTGCCCTGGCTGGCCCGGCCTTTGCCAAGACCACCGGCGCCCAGGTGCCTGTGGACGGCGGCAATGAGAGAGTCATTTAGATGCATAAAAATATTCTCATCAGCGACGGCTCCTGCGAAGTGTTCTGGGTCAATACCGCATTTTTTCCCGCCAGGTAGCAAATTTTCTTAAAATAGGGCATACTTATTTATATGAAAGTATGTAAGCAAACCCATTATATTGCGGCTCGGGTTTTGATCGCCGCCTTTATTTTAAGCTCCACGGGGCCATCGCCATCGTTGATGGCGCAGATGAGCGCTCCTTCAAGGGCTGATCTTGTATTTCCTAAACCAGGGGTAGTGGTCCAGCTCAGCCCTGCCTTTACCCCGGCCCTGTTGAAGGGCATGACCATCCATGCCAAGCAGCCTCTCCAATTTGATTTTTTGATCCAGCAAGGCGATGAAAAGTTTACCCCGGCTCAGAAGCAGGACATTTATGCCCGATTGATCAAATATTTTATGGCTTCCCTGACTATCCCTGACCAGGACCAATGGGTCAATCTGTCCCCTTATGAACATCAGCGCATCATCAATGCCAATTTCGGCAGTACGGAAATGGGCCGGGACCTGCTGTCCCAGGATTATCTTTTGAAACAAATCACCTCAAGTTTGATGTATCCGGAATCAGGATTAGGCGGGAAATTTTGGGACAAGGTCTACAGGCAAGCCTGGGAAAGGTTTCATACGAATTCGATTCCGGTCAACACCTTTAACAAGGTCTGGATCGTGCCGGATGAAGCTGTGATTTATGAAAACGGAGACACGGCTTATATTTTGAAGAGCCATTTGAAGGTGATGCTGGAAGAGGATTATTTGGCGGCAATAAAGGGGACGTCTCCCTTTATTACGGCTTCCCCAATGGTCCAAAAAAGGGAGACGTCCCCTTTATTGATGCAAGGCATGATTCGTCAGATCATCCTTCCAGCTCTAGAGCAGGAAGTCAACCAAGGCAAAAACTTCGCCCTTTTGCGCCAAATTGTCAGCGGCATGGTGTTGGCAAGCTGGTATAAGAAAGCCCTGAAAGAATCGATTCTCGGCAAGGTTTATGCGGACAAGAGCAAAACTTCAAACCTCAACGCCGATAGCTTAACGCTGAACACCCGGCAAATTTATCAACAATACCTTAAAGCCTTTAAAAAAGGCGTCTACAATTACATCAAGGAAGACGAGGATAAATACTCCCATCAAAGAATCCCCCGCAAATATTTCGCCGGTGGATTTGCTCATGATTTTGATGTTAGAGATATCAAAGGGCCCCAAGATCCCCGCAACCTGGCCATGATGTCTCAAGCCATTGCCAAGGACATACAGCAGGGCATGGACCGCGCCAGCGTCAATTTAAAAAGCGATGCGGCCATGATCCATCCGTCAACCTTATTTCGGCATTTTCTCCAATCCTTGAGTGATTTAGGTATTCCGTATGAATTTGAATTTGAATCGATTTTGGTCAAGATCAAGGGAGGACTCAGAGTACAATTGCTTATAGAGCCGGACATGTTAAAGCGAAAAAAGGAATTGGCCGTTCAGGCGGTTAACCTGATCAATGTTAAGAAAAGGCAGGCTATGGAGAGTGTCGTGCTGCATACATATAGATTTCTTGTTTATCCGCAAATTCAACAAGCCATGGAGCAGGACATCGAAGAATTCGTCGGTTTTTTAAGGCAGGACCAGTTTGATGAATATTCCCTTCTCGAAGATGTTTATGCAAAGCAGAATTTTGAATATAACGCAGATGTCATAGATGCTGTGAATCAAATCAAGGCCAAGGTCCTGGCTGTTTATCAGTATCATAAAAATGCGGATTTTAAGGTCGAGGCCTATATCATCACCAATCAAGAGACCATGTTTCGTAGTTTCCCATTTCCTAATCCCGTGTCGGATCCGGAAAAATTTTTGATCAGGGATGCGGTGATCAACGACGTTGCCTATTTTCTTGAGAAAGTCAAAGCAGCCTCCGGCCGTTATTCCGAGATTGTCCGGACCATGGACAAACTGCAAAGAGAAACCGGCGTGAGGTTTCCTAAAGAGCTTCGCCAAAGCAGGGCTGAAGTCGTGGAACGTTTACAAGCCAGAAGAACGGCAGAAACAGGTCCTGATTATCGGATGTTTCAACTGCGTAATCCATTGATAGAATCAGGGCCGTTTGAAAGCGGCGATGCGTTTCACGAGGCTGTGACCAGTTTATTGCCGCCCCGCCTGCCTAAATACCGCCGGGAGGATTTCAGGCGCGCCCTTGGATCAGCATTATTGATGGATTTGGAAATTTTCGCGGCTTTTCCGGATTCGTTTTCCAGAGCAGATCATGGGATGAATTCCCGTTATGAAGATATGACGGAGATCAGAAATGCCATGGGCCATGACCAACGGACCTTGGCCAATTTGAATGTTATTTATTCAGCGCCCCAGATCTATCGTGAGGATGAGGCCATGTTGTCGCCTGAAGAGATGAAGGAGTTTAATCTTCAAGATCAGCCGGCCTTAACACAAGATTCCACAGGCCGGTTTATTAAATTGGATTTTAATGATCTGGGTTTAGTCAAAATCTATTTGTCGGGTAAAATATTTTACGGTCATCATCAGGCCCCCGTTCCTTTATCACCGACTACGAGATCGACCCAAGATATGCAGATTGTGGACCGTGGCAATGCCGTATTCTCAAGAATTGTCAGCAGGGACCAGCAAAGCGATGTCATTAGATTTTGGAATTCTGCCAAGAAAAAATTCGAGCATGCTCTAAACCTGCAATTTTTCTCTTTAGATGATCCACCCAGGCCTTTTGAAGGTAAAATTTTACTCAGATTTTCAGATGGAGTTATACGGACGGTTGCCTTAGAAAAGGGGATATATGTGCCTATTAGTGAAAATACAAGGGGTCTCACCAATGGTTACATTTTAGATGATCAGGGCCGAATGGTTAATGTCAGGGCCATTGATCATAATACAGCTGAAATATACGACAAGAATGAAGAATTTCCCATAGGAGTCCGTTTATTTTGTTTTTTAAAGATATTGCGGGCCATGATCATGGATGCTGATCTTGCAGGCATGTTCTATCCTGTTTTAAAGAATTGGGGATCAAGGTATTTGGTTTTTAATGATTACAATAAACTTTTGTCCGCCTTGCAAATATTTTACCATCAAATGGTCGAACAGATGCCATTTGGCAAGATCAATTTTAAAGTTTATCCGCCTGGAAGAATGACGGGAACAGTCGCGCCTTTTGTATTGGAACAAGGAATTCAGGAAATCTACGATGATCCCCAGATTTTTTTTGAAACGCAATTAAAGCCCCGGGTCCAAGCCTATATTCAGGAACATTCTTTTAACCCACATTCAACCTATTCCATAAGTGTAGAGACTCAGGATAACCAAATAACATTTGGATTTACGATCCATGACCCTGCGATGTTACCGGATACAGCTGAAAAAGGCGGTATTGATTTGAATTCGTCCCGCATGGCCATGAAGATCCGGCATGGCGATCAGGCCATGGTGCTGAAGTACTCGCCGCAGGATTTAGCCAGGTACAGCCGCATGGATGGATTGGTCCCGCAGATCACCCGCATCGAAACCGTCAAAAGCCTGCCTATTTTGGATTATCTTCGCCGCAGTCTCATCCGCCGGGGCGTTTGAAAGGCCATCACCGGGGTCTTGGGAATGTGGAATTTCTCTAAAGGGATGGTGGGGTGGCTTTGCGCCACAGGAAGGTTCTGGTTGATGATGCGCTCGATGTTTTTGACATCCAGGCGCTGGTCTGGTGTGGCGATGGAAATGGCATGGCCGGCAAATCCGGCGCGGCCGGTGCGGCCGATGCGGTGCACGTAATTTTCCGGGTCATCAGGAAGATCGTAATTGATCACAAGTTCAATGCCCTTGACATCAATGCCGCGCGCCGCAATGTCCGTGGCCACCAGGATGCGGTATCGGCCCCTTTTAAATCCTTCCAAGGCTTCCTTGCGCTGGCCCAGGGAGCGGTCCGAATGGGTTTCCGCGGCGTTATGCCTCATGTTGCGCAATTGCCTGGTGAGGCGCATGACGGAAAATTTGGTCCTGCAAAAGATCAGCACCGAACCTTTATAATTGGCCAGCACAGATTCCAAAAGCTGGTTTTTTAATTCCTTGCGCACAATATACAATTCCTGGGTGACCTTGTCCGCCATGGTGCCGGCAGGCGCCACTTCCACCCGCACCGGCAGGTTCATATAGCTTTGGCTTATTTTCACGATCTCCTCGGGCATGGTGGCGGAAAAAAGCAAGGTCCT
>CAZACW010000034.1:0-25048 GCA_964483785.1 uncultured Planctomycetales bacterium | reverse complement strand
CATGACCAGGGATTACGCCAAGGAATTCACCAAATTCCCGACGTATTTGTAAAGACCCACTCCTAAGACGAGGTTCACAATTAGATGCGTGCTCTTATCTTCTACCAGTATTTCTGTTGTATGATTTTCTTCTTTCTTCCCAATAACAATTTCGGCATTTTCATTGAGTTGTTTAGGATACTTTGCTAATTCCAGCTTAAATGCTTCACTTTTAATTTCCACAAACCTATACCTTTATATTTTTGTAAATGGTTTTTGGGGCGTTTGGATATTAGTAATTCCTTTATGAAGTTTGCTGGCAACTTCCATACCCGCCATCGTCAACTCCCAATACTCACTATAAGTACCCTGATGTGCAGTGATTAGCTTCATCCTGCTTAATTCTGATTCCAAAATGTTGAAATCTGCTATTGTTTTTTTGAACCTTTCTTCATACTCATCGAATAAATCCTTCCTCAAACAAGCACGGTCATTTTGATGTAGTAGCATGACCAAAGCCCACATGTGCTCACTCGACAAATTAGTATCTTTTTTGACCAATTTCTTATCGATTGAATAACCAGGAAATTGACAAACGAAAAAAATTTTAAATGTCGAAAATAAAAAAGACAAACCGCTAAAAGAGTTACTGAATTGCTTAAAGACAAAATAAAGATTGACCAATAAAACAAACGCTATATTATGCAAGAAAGGATTAAGCGATGTCTCCCCTCATCAAAGAACTCGAAAACTATCGACTTGAGAATAAAATTTCCCAAGAAGAACTCGCCGAAACACTGGGCGTCGCTTTCTCAACCGTCAACCGATGGCTTAACGGTAAATCAAAACCAAATAAAATTCAAACCCATCACATTAGGAAGCTAATAAATGTCTACTCAAACTCTTCTGTTCCCTGAAATAGAATGCTACGCTAGAAATTCAAGTTCTTCAACTTTTGTTGATAATATGAAACTTCCTGTCCACCGATGGTTTAGATTTAGTGCAGGATTTTCTGCTGAATGGGCAGAATATGTTATTCTAAAATTTAAACAAAAAGATTCTTTTACTATCCTTGATCCATTTGCAGGATCAGGAACGACTTTACTATCTGCAGATAAATTAGAAGTCAATTCTTATGGCATTGAGGCTCATCCATTCATTCATAAAGTTGCACAGGCAAAACTCCTTTATCGCTCTGATCCAGAAAACTATTTGTCTTTAGTTCTAAAAATAGTAAAAAAAGCAAAATCTATTAAAAATAAACCGGACGATTATCCTGATCTTATTTATAAATGCTTTAATCCAGAAACATTAAATGAACTCGATAAACTTAGAAAAGCTTGGTTAAATTTCGATAATAATTCACCTGAGTCAAAATTAGCCTGGTTAACCTTAATTGCAATACTTAGAAACGTTTCCCATGTGGGGACAGCCCCCTGGCAATATGTCCTTCCCAAAAGAAGTAAGAAAGTAAAAATGTCTCCCTTCCTAGCTTTTGAGTCAATGAGCAAAACTATTTCAAATGATATGCGAGGATTTAATACCACCTCAAAAGTAAAGACAACACTATTACAAGGAGATGCCAGAACTTGTTTAAATGTTCCATCTAATTCTATAGATTTAGTTGTAACCTCCCCCCCTTATGCTAATAACTATGACTACGCTGATGCAACCCGACTAGAGCTTTGTTTTATGCGTGACATTAAAGGTTGGTGTGACCTCCAAGATTTAGTTAGAAAACACTTAGTTCACTCCTGCACTCAACACGTGTCCTCAGAAAAACTAAATCTAGATCAAATTTTTTATGATCCTATACTCCAACCAATAAAGAATGAAATTTCAAATGTTTGCAATAAGTTAGCTCACGAAAGACTTACAAAGGGTGGTAAGAAAGCTTACCACTTAATGGTAGCTAGTTACTTTTTAGATATGGCAAAAGTTTGGAAAGCGTTACGAAGAGTATGTAAAAAAAATAGTACTGTATGCTTTGTTATAGGGGATTCCGCTCCCTATGGTGTTTATATACCAGTAATTGAATGGATGGGAAGTTTAGCAACAGCTGTTGGTTTTGAGTCTTATTCTTTTGAAAAGACAAGGGATAGAAACACCAAATGGAAAAACCGAAAACACACTGTTCCTCTCTGTGAAGGGCGGCTTTGGGTGAAAGGGTAATCATGGCTGAATCATATTCACATAAATGGGGTCAAATCATAGGCGACTTACTTGAACTCACAATCAGAGAACGGCTAACGTCAACCGCGGAAAATCATAATCTCTATTTGGATTACAAAAAGAAACGCCAAGCCAGGCCAGGCACAAAGGTAACTTGGAAAGATAAATATAACAATAATCATGATCTGGATTATGTGTTGGAACGAGGAGGAACGGAAAAGAAACTTGGTCTACCTTCAGCATTTATTGAAATTGCATGGAGAAGATACACAAAACACTCTAGAAACAAAGCTCAAGAGATCGAAGGAGCAATTGTACCCCTTTCTCAAACCTACAATCATCTGCATCCTTTTTTGGGAATTATTCTTGCAGGCGAATTTACTATTGGATCGATCGCCCAACTTCGTTCACGTGGATTTACCGTAGCTCATCTCACTTACAAACAAATCGTAGATGCATTTAAAAGCTGTGGTATTGATGCATCATTCGATGAAAAGACTCCCGAAAAAGAATTTAAAAATAAAATATCAAAACTAGAAGCTCTCTCGCCAGACGAATTTCTTGCTTTAAAGTGGTGCCTTATAGAGACCACTAAACCTCCATTAGATACTTTTTTTCAACAGTTGGCCTCTTCACTAACTCGAGATATTACTCGCGTCTCAGTAATTGTGCTTCATGGAGAACCAGTTAATATAAAAAGTGTCCAAGAAGCCATTTCATATCTTGAGCGTTATAAAGACTTAGGGCCTTGTAAGCTGGCAGCTTTAAGATATGAAATTGATATAAAATATAATAATGGAGATGTAATTCACGCTGTTTTTCAATTAAAAGAAGAATCAACCAAATTTCTCAAAAGCTTCCTATAAAATAACTGCACTCTGGCTGAAACCGGGCATTTGGTCCTGACCACCCTGCACGCCCCGGACACGGTGGAATCCATCAACCGCATCTTAGACGTTTATCCGCCGGGCAAGCAAAGCCAGATCCGCACCCAGCTGGCGGAAAATCTCATCGCCATTATTGGACAGATTTTGATCCCGCTTCAAGGCAGGGAAGGGCGGATTTTGGCCACGGAAATTCTCATTCCCACCATCGCGATCCGCAACATCATCCGGCGCGGGGCCTTGCTGGAGATCCGCGGCCAGATGGTGACCGGGGAAGAAGGCATGTACACCTTTGAGCAGTGCCTTTCAGGCTTGATCAAGGACGGGATCATGACCAGGGATTACGCCAAGGAATTCACCAAATTCCCGACGTATTTGTAAAGATCCATCCCCTTGCCTACGGCAGGGCTTCCTTCAATTGATAAACCAGGCCGGCGGCTATCTCGGGCTTGGCCAAAAAATACTTCCTGGCTTTCAGGGTGATTTTACAACGGTTCCATCCCTCGTCCTGGATACTGACCGTGATATCACTGTCATACACCTTGGCCGCAATCTTCCCTCCGGCCTCATCGCTGTTCTTGATCTGGCCTTTCAACTGCTGGAACAATTGCAGGGTCTTGTGAAACACATCGGACTTGGCATGAGAAAGCTCCGCTGTTTCATCGTCCTTGGCCACGATAACACCGACCGCCAGGCCGGGCAAAAAGCCCACCCCCAAAAGGGCCGTGGCCGCGTACATGCCGGCGCTCTGCAGGGCCGTGGGCTTCAAGGCCTCAAACAGGATCACGCCGACCAGCTTATTCGCGCTGTCTAAATTGCGCAGGGTCTTGTCCTTCAGGGCCAGGTCATAGGCCAAAACCAGGGGCGGGTCCTTGCCGTCATCCTCAACCACCACCTGCGCGATGTTGAGCTTCAGCACATCAATCTTAAAATTGGGCGCCGGCCCCTTGTTCTTATCATGAAGTTTTTCCCGGACGATTTTGAGCTCATCGACGTTTAATTTGCCCTGCATGTTTTTGAAAATAATCATTTTGTCCAACCGGAAAACGATCAGCGGAAAATGCAGTTTCCCTTTCAGGACCTCTGCAGGGTCAGCCTCCACGCGGATCTCAGGGGCTTTAAAAAATACCTTGGGCGGGAACCCTTCTTCGTTATAAATCGCGAAATTATCAAGCCTGACTTGATGGTGAAAAACATCCACGGAAAAACCGCCGAGGGTGACCCTGGCGCCGATGATCCGGCCTGCCGCGTGTTCGATCACAGGCCTGACCGCCAACTGCAGGACGGCCCAGACCACCACGACGGTGATCAAGAGCACCCAAAGCCACTTTGGAATTTTATGCATAGCGCCTTAATTAATGCGGCCCGACACTTGTAGCAGGAATGCAAGAATATGTTTTTTCACGGCGACGCGCCCCCCAACCCCCCAAACGCGGCGCGTCGGAGCTACAAAAGAGAACATTTGTAAGCAGCTCCTTTGCGCCTGGGGGGAAAAGCGCATCGCCTTATCAAAAACATATTCTTGCATTCCTGCTAAATGTATAAAAAGGGCAGATAGCCTGTTGACTATCTGCCCTTTTGTCAAATGCCCAATAACACGTCAAAATTTAGTTATTGGCCATGTAGCGTTCTTTGAGCATGGCGATTTGGCCGGCCGGATAATTCTTGACCAGCTTGCCCTTGCCGTCATAGATCGAAACACCGCCATCCTGGTTTTGGACGGAAGAATACAGGACCTTGCCGCTCTCGTTCTTGGCCGTGATCGTATTGTCCGTCCTTTCGAAGATGATGCCATGATTGCCGGCCTGCGCCATGTTGGTCAAAGACACCTGGCCGTTTTTGGTGTTGAAGGACATCTTGTACTTGTCACTGCCGTTTTGCACGATGCGGGAGGAGGGGTCATTGGCAGACATGTCCACGGGGTTCTTGCCCGTCCAGAATTCGATGGAGTTAAAGATAATGGCATCTGCCAGGGTCGCCAAGCTGTAGACCGGCAAGAGGGCCACCACCAAGAACAGCAATTCATCAGACCACTTGTCAGACTGGGAACGGTGGAAATTGTAGACTTTGCGTGTCAGGTTAAAGGACCCTGTGCAACCGGTGGTGAAAAACGCGACAATCAGCACTACAGCAATGGTTTTTTTCATGCCCCCTCCTATTGTTTTTTGACTTTTGGGTATAGCTGATTATACCAAAGGATCGCAAAAAATCTTCATTTTTTTAAAGATAATAGCAGCGGACCCAAAACTTTTTGCGCGATCTCCCCGGGGCTGCCGGAGTGCGTGACCCGGCCGCGTTCCATGACAAAGACCTTGTTGGACAATTTAAAGATCTCCCCCCAGTCGTGGCTGACCAAGATGGTCGTGATCCGGGCCTTTTGATACATCTTGATGATCTCCTCCTGGAGCTTCCAGCGGGCGTGCATGTCCAGGTTGGAAAGGGGCTCATCCAAAAGCAAAATGCGCGGTTGATTGGCCAGGGCCCTGACCAAGGCCACCTTTTGTTTTTGTCCGCCGGAAAGCTTGTCAGGCCTTTGGTCTTCCAGGCCTTTAAGGCCCATGGCCGAGACCCAAGGCCCCAAATCATCCGGTGCTTTGCCAGGCCTGGCGAATTCCAAATTCTGCCGGAGTGTCATGTGGGGAAATAAATTGGTTTCCTGGAACACAAAGTTTGTTTTTCTGTTCTGCGGGGAGATATTGTTTTCCCGGGCCGGTTCAAACCATACCCGGCCGTCTAACTCAATATGGCCCTCTTGCGGATGGGTCAGCCCCGCCAAAACCCCAAAAAAGGTGTTTTTGCCGGCCCCGGATTCACCGAAGAGGCCAACAAACTCGCCCTGGCCGATGGACAAATCCACCTCCAGCCATAACGGCCCGTGCGGGCTGTGCATCTGCTTTTTGACCTGGATCTTGATCATACGATGTCCGGCGATTTCCTGTTCACCATATAGAATATCAAAAGCATGAAAAACGAGATCCCCATCAAAGCCAGCGCGTCATGCGCGGCCGCCTGATAATTCAAGGCCTCGACTTCATCATAAAGGGCGATCGAGGCCAGCCTTGTCTCCCCCGGTATATTGCCGCCGATCATCAGCACCACCCCGAATTCTCCAATGGTATGGGCAAAGGCCATGACCGCGCCGGTCACGATGGCCGGCTTGATATTGGGAAGAATCACCCTCCATAAGGTCTCCCCCGGCGATTTTCCCAGACAATAGGACGCCTCTCGCAAGGACACGGGAAAATTATGCAGTCCGGCCTTGATGGGATTGACCATAAAAGGCAGGCTGAAGATCACGGACCCGATGATGAGCCCCGTGAAACTAAAGACCACCCTGACCCCTAAATGGTCTTCTATAAAATGCCCCAGGCCATGCTGGGGGCTGAAGGCGATCAATAAATAAAAACCGATCACGGTGGGCGGCAAAACCAAGGGCATGCTGACTAAGGTCTCGACGACGTATTTCAATTTGCTTTGGGTAAAAACGATCCAATAGGCCAAAGGGATGCCGATGGCCAATAGAATGGCCGTGACGATCAGGGCCAGTTCAAAAGTCAGAAAAAAAGGCTGCAGTGAAAAATTATCCAGGGAATTCACGGAAGTTGATAACCGTATTTCTGATAAATGTCCTTGGCCGCGGCGGAAAAAAGAAAATCATAAAACTTCTTCGCTTCCAAGGGGTGGTGTTTTTGGCCGTATTTTAAGACAATCACGCCCTGGGCAATGGGCTGATAGGCGTGTTCATCAACGTCGACCCATTTTCCCCTGCCCTGCATGTTGGGCGCCAGGACCACGGATTTGGCCGTAAATCCGATGTCCGCGGCCTGGGTGGTGATGAATTGATTCACCTGGGCGATGCTCTCCCCATAGACCAGCTTGGAGGCAATGCCGGGATAAAGATGATTGTACTTCATGCTGTTGACCGATTGACGCCCGTAAGGCGCCACCTTCGGGGAAGCCAGGGCGATTTTTTTGATCTTGCCGTCTGTCAAAACAGCCTCCCCCTGGGAGAGATCCAGGTCTTTCAAGGTCCACAGCACCAGGCGGCCGTATACATAAATTTCCGGTTTCCCTTCCGACAGCCCGTCGGTAAACAGCCGCTTTGGATAATCCATGTCCGCCGACATAAAAATATCGAAAGGGGCCCCGTTTTCAATTTGGGAGCTGAGCTTGCCTGAAGAGCCGATGATTGTTTTGACCTCTATGCCCGTCTCACGGCTGAAGGAGGCCTTGAGCTCATCGAGCATAAACTGGACATTGGCCGCGCCGGCGACCGTGATGGTCTGGGCCATGGCGTTCCAGGGGACAAGGAACGCGATCAGCAAGGCAAGGAGGGTTTTTTTCATATTTTCCTTAATCCGTTGGATCGTCGCAATCGATTTCATCATTATCTCCTGTGTTTAATGATGCCATGGGACCATATGTCCAATATGGCTTCCAAGGCGCGGTCAAAGTCCAATTGCTCCTGCTGCAGGAATCTGGGATTGGTCACGGCTTTCACGGCCCCGAGATAGGCCTCCGTGGCGATGGACGGGTCGACCTGGCGGAAAATGCCCTGCCGGCTTCCCTTTTCTATGAAGCGGTGGATGGCCAGGATTTTCTCGTTTCTAAAACGCAGGAATTCTTCCCAAAGGCCGGGCACTTCCACAGGGATTTCCTTGAAAAAAACATCGAACCAGGGACCCAGCTCCTTGCGCAAAAGGAAAACCGATCCGGAAAATATCTTCACAGGGTCTTTTTCTTTCTTCTCTATATTATCCAGGCCGGCGTTTAAATGCTGTTGGAGACGCTTGACCAGGCCCTTGGCGATGTCCTCCTTGCCGGCAAATTCCTTATAGATGGTGTTCTTGCTCATGCGCAGGTCAGAGGCGATTTCATCCATGGTCACCTTGCGGAAGCCATATTTGATCATCCTCTTTTCTGCGGCATCCAGCACCTTGTCCCTGGTTTCATGATGTTGGCGCATAAAACTCCTTTAAATACTGATTTAGTATTTTAAGTATTGTATGCAAACAAAAAAATATGTCAAGACAATATAACCTCCGCAACCCCGGGGGTTGTGATGGTAGAATAAATTAGGCGGGATAGGAGCCCAGGATCTTGAGGAATTTGCACATGCCCTCAAGCTGGGCCAGGGCGCGGGACACGCGCGGGTCTTTTTGATGGCCCTCGCAGTCGACGAAGAAATAGTAGTCCCAGGCCTTTTTCTTGGAAGGCCGGGATTCGATCTTGGTGAGATTGATCTTGTTTCTCATGAAGGGGCTGAGCATCGCGTGCAGGGCACCCACCCTGTCCTTGATGGAAAAGACCAAAGAGGTGCGGTCGCGGCCCGTCGGCGGAACATCCATGGCGGCAATGACCAGGAAACGCGTGATATTGTGCGCGCTGTCCTGGATGTTCTTTTTCAAGACCTTTAAGCCGTAGATGGACGAGGCGATGGGAGAGGCAATGCAGGCCGCGTTTTTTTTCTTGGCCACGATCTGGGCCGCCCTGGTGGTCGAGACCACAGGGACCAGATGGGCCTTGGGGAAATTTTTCATCAGCCACAGCCGGCACTGGGCCAGGACCTGGGGATGCGAATAGATTTCCTTGATCTGCGTTATCGGGGATGCGGACATCAGATAATGCGACACATCCAGCAGGATTTGGGAGCAGACTTTTAAGTCCGCGTCGACCAGCAGGTCCATGGTATGGGTGACCACACCTTCGATGGAATTTTCGATGGGCACAACGCCGTAATCACAGTCCCCGCTTTCCACCCTGGCAAAGACCTCGGCGACATTGTCGCAGGCCGCATGGGTGACGCTCGAGCCGAATTTTTTTAAGGAGGCCAGGTGCGAAAAGGTGGCTTCCGGGCCCATGTAGGCGATGCGCAAGGGTTTTTCCAGGGCCAGGGACGCGGACATGATTTCGCGGTAAATGGCCTCGATGGCATCATTCTGGATGGGGCCTCGATTCAAGGCCTTCAACCGTTTGAGCACGTCCTGTTCGCGGTCCGGCGCGTAGATGGGCTTCTTGGTCCTGATCTTTTCCCTGCCGATGGACAGCGTGACGCCGGCGCGCACATTTAAGAGCCCAATGATCTTGGCATCCAGGGCGTCGATTGTTTTGCGTAAACGGGTCAGGTCCATGTTTAAGAGATGGCTGGGCCGCCTTCGGCCCCTTGTAAGGAGAGGTCCAAACGCGATTGGCCGCTGCTTTCTTGATGGGCTGTTTCAAGCGACGGCTCCTGCGGCTGCAGGTCTTCGGCCTTGGGCGCGTCCAGCCCCAATTGATTGAATTCCTCGATCTTGGGCAGGTCTTCCAAGGACTTCAAGCCGAAATATTCCAGGAATTCCTTGGTGGTCCCATATAGAAACGGCCGGCCAGGAACTTCCTTGCGTCCGGTGATCTTGATCAGGCCCTTGTTGAGCAAATGGGCAATGGTCCCGTCGGAATTGACCCCGCGGATCATTTCCACTTCCGCCCGTCCCACCGGCTGTTTGTAGGCGATGATGGCCAGACTTTCCAGCGCCGGCTTTGAAAGTTTTTCCTTGGTCTTGGTCTTGTAAAATTCCCGGATATAGGAGGCGGCGTGGCTGTTGGAAAGCATCTGGAAGCCGCCGGCGATCTCCACCACCACCATGCCGGCCTCGCGCTGGAGGTATTCCTGCTGGATGCGCAGAATGAGCTCATGGATTTGAGGGATTTTCAGCTCAGGAAAAACTTCCTTGAGCTGTTCCAGGATGACAGGCTTTTCGCTGACGAAAAGGATCGCTTCCAGGGCGCTCGTGTAGGTCTTTATCTGTTCGTCCATCAACCCTTCCTTTGCTTGTAGATCTCGTTGAGCAATTCCTCCGAGGTGGCCAATTGGGCCGAACGCTCAAAGGCCTTTTGGATCATTTCCTCGGCTTCCGGCTTCTTATACTGCAGCTGCAATAAAATATGCAGGGCTTCCTGCTCAATGTCCCTCAGCCGGGGCGAGGCCTGCGGCGGGGTCACGCGGTCGCGCATGAGGGTGAACTTGCCCATGCGGCCCTGCAGTTTGGCCACAATTTCCTTGGCCTTTTGCTCGCCGATGCCGGGCAGGGTCTTTAAAAATTTGGTGTCTCCCCGGTCAATGGCCTGGGCGATCTCGCCGATGGCCTTGTTCAGGGCCTTCACCGCCGCCCGCGGCCCGATGCCTGAGACCTTGATGAATTCCAGGAAAAAATCACGCTCGACTTCGTTCAAAAACCCCACCAGGACCGGCACGCCGCTGGAAGGGGTCATCTGATAATAATGATACGTGATTAAGCGGATATTGCCATCGCTATCTTGATTTTCTTTGATCCTCTGCAGGACGGAAAGGGGCGTTAAAACCTCGTACGCGAGGCCGTTGGCCTCCAAGATCACGGCCGCCTCGCTTTGACGGGACACCTTACCTTTGATGGCTGAAATCATAGCACTTGAAGGCGCATCATGCGGGCCTGCCCCAGGGCCAGGCCCAGCGCGTCACTGGCATCTAATGTAAACCCTGGGGACTTGATCTTCAATAGTCTTTTGACAAATTCCTGCATCTGCCCTTTCGAGGCATTGCCGTTGCCCAGCAGGGCCTTGCGCACGCGCTTGACGCTTTGCTCGCAAAGCTGGACATGTTCCTGGGCCGCGCAAAGGCAGATCACCCCGCGCACATGCCCAAGCAAGGGCGCTGTGGCCGGATGCCGATGGTGCGCGTACAATTTTTCCAGGACCATGATATCCGGATGATGGCTTCTTAACAGGCCCGCAAGATGGCCGTGGATTTTCTGCAAACGCTGTTCCAAAGGGATTTGAGAGGCAGGTGTGATGGTGCCGGCCTCAAGGACCTTGACGCCGGCTGGGTTGACCTCGATCACGCCGTAACCCGTGATCCGCAGGCCGGGATCGATGCCGATGATACGCATAGCTTATTCAGCGGAAATCTTGGCCATTTCCTCGTCGGAGATGTCAAAATTGGCGTACACGTTCTGGATGTCCTCATGCTCTTCCAGGGCCTCGATGAGCCCCAGGATGTTCCTGGCGTCATGGCCTTCGACGGCCACGACGGAATTGGGGTCCGGGACCATGGTCACTTCCGCCGAGGCGGTCTCGATCTTTTTGGCATTGAGGGCGTTTTTCACCGCTTCCAATTGGGTCGCCTCGCAATACACTTCGTACCCGTCGCTCTCGGTCTTGACATCCTCGGCCCCGGCTTCCAGGGCGGCCTCGATCACCGCGTCCTCGCCGGCCTTGGACTTGTCGATGATCAAATAGCCTTTCTTGGTAAAGAGGCGGGCGGATGAGCCGGCGCCGGCCAGGGCCGCGCCTTTCTTGCCCAGCAGATTGCGGATCTCCGCCGTGGTGCGGTTTTTGTTGTCGGTCAGGCCCTCGATCAGGATGGCCACCGCGCCCAAACGCGCGTCAAAAGTGACATTCTCGAAAACAATGCCGGGGATTTCGCCGGTGCCCTTCTTGATGGCGTTCTCGACATTGTTTTGGGGCATATTGTATTCCCGGGCCCGGGCCACGGCCGCGCGCAGGCGGAAATTCGTCTCGATATTGCCGCCCTTTTCCTTGGCCGCCGCGGTGATTTCCTTGCTGAGCTTGGTGAACAAAGCTCCGCGCTTGGCGTCTTCCGCGCCTTTTTTATGCTTGATCTTGGCCCACTTTGAATGACCTGACATGGCCACAACCTCCTCTAATAAATAGGGACAGCGCCCTATTTACAGCGTATTCATAAAATAATATAGGGCGCTGTCCCTATTTAAAACAGCAGTCAATAAGCCGAGTTCTGTTGCCCTTTTTAAGGGGTGATGGCCATTCGACTAACACCCTGCCTGTTGGCGGGGTATCTGGCAGCCTACCCGAGAATCGTGGCGGGCCGGATTCAGCCCTCTTCTCCTATTTGGCATTGCTCCATGCAGAGATTGCTCGTTTCACTCTTCCCTAATATAAGGAAGCATCGTCACTGTAGCTCTGATCCTTGGGCCATCTGTGCCTTGCGGCACCAATGGCCCAGTCCCGCATTACCGGGATGCATCATCCTGTGGAGCTCGGACTTTCCTCTGCAACGCCATGGGCATCGCAGCGGCCATCCTTGGACTGCTTTTTCAAGACTGCGCGGACCAGGGCGTCCGCCTCGCTGTTCTGGGCGCGCGGCACATGCCTGATCCGAAACGATTTAAAACCTGAAGCCAAATGCTTGACCTGCTCAAACAGCGGCTTGATGTTTTCATGCTTGACTGCGTAGTCGCCGTTGACCTGCCGGCACATCCATTCGCTGTCCGTCGCCACACTGACCTCATCGGCCTTCAAGATCAGCGCTTCCTGCAGGGCCGCGATCAGGGCCGTGTATTCCGCGATATTGTTGGTGCCTTCCCCGATGAAGCGGGACATGGTCTTTAAGGTCTTGGCCCCTTTTTTAATGACCACGCCGATGGCGGCCGGCCCTGGATTGCCCGAGCATCCGCCGTCGGTAAAAATCTCCAGTTTCATAGATCATCGGCCAGGTACAGGATCCTGGCGCACATGTCGCAGGCAATGAGCTCCTCGTATTTGCGCAGCTCATTGAGCACCTGCTCCGTCAAATGCATGTAACAGCCGCCGCAGGTGTGGTCCGCCACCTTGACGATGCCTAAGCCGTCCTTGTTCTTTAAAATGCGCTCATAGCGGCTTAAAAAATCCGGCCTCACCTCGGGGGCGACGCGGGCGCGCTGGGACTCCTTCACCTTCAGCTGGTCCTGGATCACCGCCACATCGTCGTCGACCTGCTTTTTCTTGGCGCTAAAGTCCTTTTCGTACTGAAGGACCACGGCTTTTTCCGCGTCCAGCGCTTTTTTGGCCGCGTCCACGGCGTCATACCCTAAGAGGATCTTCTCCTCGACGATGGACTCATCCGCCTTCATGTTCTCGATTTCGAGCAGGCGGGCCTGGTATTCCTTGTTGGTCTTAAGCTGGCTCAAGGACATATCCGCCTTGGCAATGGCGTCTTCCTTGGATTTTAAATCAAGCTCCAATTCCTTTTGGGCGACCTGGACGGCCTTTAATTTGTCTTCCAGGGCCTTGAATTTGGCCTTCTTGGACTCAAATTCGCTTTTTAAGGCTTCAAGTTCGGCAGGCTTCTCGCGCAGTTCGCGTCTGAAACGGAATATCTCCTCGTCCATGACCTGAAGTTCGACGAGCTTGCGGATCTGGTCTTTCAGGTTTTGTCCTGCCACCGTCATCGGTCCCCTTGGTCTCAATAGGAAAAAAAGATCTGGTGGACTCAGAAGGATTTGAACCTTCGACCTTCGCCATGTGAGGGCGACGCTCTAACCAACTGAGCCATGAGTCCTTCGGCTAAGTCGCCTATTATAGTATATTTGGCGGTATTCTCAACAGATTTCTGCCTGCGGCTGGCCAAATGAAGTCCCCATGCTTCGGGCTGTTTCTATCAAGGGATGATGGATGGGCACCAGTCTCTGGCCCCGGGCCGCTTCGGACAAGAGGGATTTTCCGATTGTATTGCCCTGCACAGCGGTCATGCAGCCGAAATGCCCTTCCATGATCAGGTCAACGGCCTTGGCGCCTAACTGCGTGCCCAAAATCCTGTCAAACGGCGAGGGAGAACCGCCGCGCTGCAAATGCCCCAGCACCACGTTGCGCGTCTCCACTCCCGTGCGCTTCTCGATTTCCTTGCCGAGGGAAAAACTGATGCCTCCCAGCCGCATGGGCTCGGTGGCGTCCTTGACGGTTTCCCTGATCACGGCCTTGCCGCCCTTAGGATGCGCCCCCTCGGAGATGACCAGGATGGTGAAGCGTTTGCCTTTTTGGCGGCGCTTTTTGATCCCGGCCGCGATGCTGTCCATCTCATAAGGGATTTCAGGAATAAGGATAATATCTCCGCCGCCGGCCAGGCCGGCATAAAGGGCGATCCAGCCGGCCCTGCGGCCCATCACCTCAAGGATCATCACACGATGATGCGATTCGGCTGTGGTGTGCAGCCTGTCAACGCCTTCGGCGGCGATATGGACGGCCGTATCAAAACCAAAGGTGATCTCCGTCCCCCGCACATCATTGTCAATGGTTTTGGGGATCCCCACCACCGGCACCCCCTGGGCAAAAAGATGCTGGGCAATGGTCAGGGTCCCGTCCCCGCCGACGCAGACCAAGGCGTCCATCTTCAAACGGCGCAGGCCGTCAATGGCTTCGCGGGACACGTCCTTTAAAATAAAATCGCGGCCTTTTTTGACGGAATAGCGATATGGATTGGCCCGGTTGGAGGTGCCTAAGATGGTGCCGCCCAGGGTGAGGATGCCGGAGACATGTTCCGACGTCAACTTTCTATGCTTGTGATGGATCAGGCCTTCGAAGCCGTCTTCGATCCCAATGACCTCCAGGCCGTGTTCCTGGGTCGCTTTTTTCACCACAGCGCGGATCACGGCGTTAAGCCCTGGGCAGTCCCCGCCGCTGGTCAAAATGCCTATCCGTTTGACCTTTTTCATAAAAGTCATCCGTCCTTGCCGTTGATAAATTTAAAAACAGAAGCGGCCAAGGCCCCGCCGGCAAAATTTCCGACGAGAAAGACCCCCAGCATCTGGCCCTTGCTTAGGCCCATCAGGGTGATCCCTAAGGCCACGGCCGGATTAAAGACCCCGCCGGAAATGCGGCCTGCCGCGTAGGCAGAGGCCATGACCGTTGCGCCGATGGCCAGGCCATAAAAAGAATTGCCTGCCGTCCCCTTGGCTGTGGCGGCATTGAGCACCACATAGGCCAGGGCAAAGGTAAAAACCACCTCCACGATAAACGCGTTGAGCATATTGGGATCAGCAGCCACGACCAGCTCGCCTTTTTTCAGGAAACCGACCAAGAGTGCTGCCAGGATGGAGGCCAAAAATTGCGCGGCCATATAGCCCGGCACGTCCTTGGTATCACAGCGGCCCCTCATCCAGACAGCCAGGGTCACGGCCGGGTTATAATGCGCGCCCGAAACATGACCGCCCGCGTAGACCATCACCATCAAAATCATGCCGATGGCCAAAGGCGCCATGGCGCCGGCGCCGATGCCCGCGACGGATAAGCCGATCACCAAGACCAGAAAAAAGGTGCCGATAAATTCGACCAGATATTTCTTCATCCTTGCCTCCTCGATTGACAGTTGGATTAACGCCCCAGGTCCCCCTGCGCCGCGACGGCAACGGAGGCAGTGGGTCCGCCTCTCTATTCAGCCAGCAGTTTCACCAGGGCCTGGGCCAAGGCCTTTTTGTCCCTGACATGGGCCAGGACGTGATGGTTTTGAACGACGATATTCGCCCGATACCCGGCCTTGGCCGTTTTGGCCCACACCAAATCGCAATGCCCCCCATCCAAGAGCGGCCGGACATGCTTAAAAATGTTCTTGGCGTTAAGATCCGGCTCGAATTTAAAGCCGACCAGCCTGCTTGCCGGAGCGATTTTTTTTATGCTGTTGATGATTTTTTTGGTTTTGACAAATTCAATGGTCAGGGGTTGGCCCGAGTCGATTTTGTTTTTATAGGTATGTTTGGGTTTAAAATCTGAGACAGCGGCGGCGTGGATGATCAGATCATGTTTGCGGGCGCATTCTTGGCTTAAAAGCGCCTCCAATTCTTCGAAAAACCTGTACTTGATGATCTTGATGCCTTTAAAGAAGGGCGGCTGGATCACAGGCCCTTGGATCAGCGTGACCTTGCAGCCGTGGCGAAGAAAGGCCAGGGCCATCAAACGGCCCGATTCACCGGTAGACTGATTGCTGAGGATGCGGACATCGTCGATTTTGACCCAGGTCGGGCCGCAGGTGATCAGCACTTTCATGGACGGGAAACTCACAGATATGGACCCATTACCAAGAAAACGTAAACCTTGACACGCAGACAACCGTCAGATATATTTAAACCAGGTTGGACGCCTTAGTGACCATCGCTCGTAACTGACGATCTTAGCTAAGGGTTATCTTCCCTCGAGGAAGATCTCCAACCGTTTTTTATTGCCTTCCGCACTTTTCGGCAACTTAACCAAGACCACGACCGTCGATTGGTTCGACGGGCAAATTGAATGGGCCCACTAGGACTCGAACCTAGGACCAAGGGATTATGAGTCCCCTGCTCTAACCGACTGAGCTATGGGCCCGTCAAAGGCCTGACATAAGAATTTTAGATGTTAACACAATTTAAAAAGGACGGGTAGACAAAATTTCTTAAGGCGGGACATTTAATGCAGATCAACCATCATTGATCCCCTTTGCTCCATATCTTTTCTTCATATTCCTCCTGGAACTTAGACCGCAACCACTTCCCCATCTTGGGCTAGTTCACAAACGGTGCTGGTTTTGCCTTCCCATTCTTCAGGAGTCAGGGCCAACGGCTGAATAGGGCCTCGAATATGAGAAGCCGCGGCCGCGCTGCCTAATAGTTTGGCCCGCGACCATAGGTCTTGACCATTAAACGCTTCAGAGACAATAACCACGTCAATATCACTATGTTCTCCAGCCGTACCTCTGGCCCAGGAACCAAACAAAATCATTTTTTGAACATGAATTTTTTTAGCTTCAAGAGCGTCCCGAAAACGTCTCAAAATTGTTAAAACATCTTTTTTACCCATACCAACACCTCTTTCGCTTGAGATAAGATTTCTGCGACAACGGGCCCTGGATATGCGGCCCGAACCTTCACTAATTCTTCAGGGTATCTTGTAACAATGCTGGCGTAATCCAATCTATCAATAAATTCTTCCATGCGTTCAATTACGGATCAACCATCATTCATCCACCTTGCCCCATATCTTTTCTTTATATTCCTCCCGGCCGGTGCCGGCATGGTACATATTGTAGCGCAAGGGGCTTTTCTGGTAATACTCCTGGTGGTAATCCTCAGCCGGATAAAAGGGGCCGGCCGGCTCAATGGCCGTGACAATGGGCTTGTCGAATTTGCCTGAGACCTGCAGTTTCATCTTGCTGGCTTCGGCGATGCGCTGCTGTTCGGGCGTATGGTAGAAAATCACGGTGCGGTATTGCGTCCCTTCATCGACAAACTGTCCGTTGACCTGGGTAGGGTCGATATTATGCCAGTAAATATTGAGCACCTTTTCATACGCGACTTCCTGGGGGTCAAAGGTGATCTCAATGGCCTCGGCATGCCCGGTCCCACCGGAAGAAACATACTCATAGGTCGGATTGGCCACATGGCCGCCGGTGTAGCCCACCACGGTTTTTTTGACGCCTTTAAGATGATCAAAAAAAGGCTGCATGCACCAGAAACAGCCTCCGGCAAAGGTCGCTTTTTCCAAGGCATTTTTGTTCATATTCCCCTCCTGGGCAGATACCGGGCCTGCGCCGATCATTCCTAATATAAAAAATAATGTCAACCACCGCATGGGCCTGACCTATGATTTATCCGGCACAAATTTAAGCGCCACCTGGTTGATGCAGTAGCGTTTGCCCGTGGGCGGCGGCCCGTCTTCAAAGACATGGCCCAGATGCGCCCCGCAGCGGGCGCAATAGACCTCCACGCGGCGCATCCCAAAACCGTCATCTGTGCGCTCGCCCACATTGGCCTTATCCACCGGCTCCCAGAACGAAGGCCAGCCGGTCCCGGATTCGAATTTATCGTCGAACTTGAACAGGTCCGTGGCGCAGGCTGCGCATTTGTAAATGCCTTTCCTGTGGTCCTTGTTCATCGGCAGCTGGCAAAAAGGACGTTCCGTGCCTTGACGGCGCATCACCTCATATTGCTGGGGCGTCAGCACCTTTTTCCATTCCTCATCGGACTTGATGATCCTATCTACCAAAACATATTGTCCTGATTCCGTATCCAGCAGGCGCACCTTGCCGGGCTTAAAATCATCCATAAGCTCCCCCTTGGCCTTGATGACGCATAGGCCTGAACCTAATAGGACAAACATCAAAAATAGATAACGCATTGATCCTCTGATCGCGTAGGACACAAATAGGGGATGAGCGCCCTATTCTTTATATTCTAAAACGGATGGCTTAACGGTGTTGCGAAAGAAACAATCAGGGGTTTTTCGCCAAATGTCGGCAAGGTTTTACGACAAATTTGTTCAAATACCAGTGCTGCTATAAAACAAATTTGTCGTAAAACCTTGCCGACGGCGAAAATACCCCGTTTCTGAAGCAACACCGTTAAGCCGTCCTTATAAAATATGAAAACTTGTAATCAAAATAGGGCGCTCATCCCCTATTTGGAAGACGGGTTATGGGGCAGATTGCTGTATTCATCCTCACCGGCCATGTCCACGTCCCCGTCTTCCTGTCCGGCGGCATTTTTGGTGCCTGCTTCCCTGGCCTGGATCTGGTACCAAAGATTAAGCTGGTCCGGCCTCAGGTTCTGGGCAATGCCCTGGTCCTTCA
This sequence comes from uncultured Planctomycetales bacterium, assembly GCA_964483785.1. Lineage (GTDB taxonomy): Bacteria > Omnitrophota > Gorgyraeia > Zapsychrales > Fredricksoniimonadaceae > JABDGZ01. Next base: position 6,670 of record CAZACW010000034.1, on the reverse strand, counting down.
CGGCCTTGATCTGCTGCCATTGGCTGTCCTCGGCGCTGGGATTCATCACCCCGTCGTCGATGCTGGTCTGCAGGTCCTGGGACGCCGCAAAATAGCGCTGCAGCACCTGCGCAATATTGGACACCTGATCATCCGACAAATTCAGGTCGTGCTGCATTTTCAAGGCCATGGCATTGGCCTTGTCCAGATATTGGGCCAAGGCAGAGGATGATGCGCCCGCACACAAACATAAAAGCAAAAAAAATAGTTTCATATAAAAAACGCCATCCTGAAAGCGAACCGAAGTACCCCAAAATTCTTTGAGAAGCTTCGCTTCGCCTTAGGATGACGTTTAAAGATTACTTGGCCCCTGCCGCGGCCATCATGGTATTGAAGACCTCTTCCAGGCTCTTATGGCACTGGGTGTAGAAAGACTGGGACTTCATGTTCTTTCTCCAATTGGTCAGGCTTGGGTACGCCGCAAGGTCCACGGAGGATAATTCCGCAGGGTCCAGCACAGCCAATAAATTGATGTCTGCCAGGCTCATTTGCTCTCCGGCCAGATACTTGTTCTCCTTCAATTGTTTCTCCAGGATCGGCAGGAATTGGCCCAGGAACTTGATCCCGTCATTCAGGGAACGCTCGTCCTTTTCGACGTTGAGGAATTTATACATCACGCGGTTAAAGGTGATGCGCTGCAAGGCCGCGGCCACATGGATATTGGCAAAATCAATCCATTGATCGATGACGCCGCGCTTCTGGATGTCTTTAGGGTAAAGCGGAGAATTGTTCTTCTCGGCCAAATACCTGATGATGGCGGCGCTTTCAAACATCTTAAAGCCGTTGTCATCAATGGCCGGCACCCTGCCGGCGGGGTTCATCTGGAGAAATTGCGGAGACTTTTGCTCCTGGGCAAAAAGATTGACGCGTTTATATTCATACTTAAGGCCCATGGCGTTGGCCGCGAACCTGACCTTGTTGGCTGGCGAGGAAAAATCAAACCCAAAAATCGTCAACATAAAGACCTCCTGGTTTAAGTGTGGTGCCTCAATTATCCTTTTAAATTCATTTTCTGTCTAATTCTTTTTTGATCCTGGCCGCGAAGGCCGGGTCAATGGGATACCCTAAGGCCTGGGCCTTTTGCACGTCCAGCCAGGCCCTGTCATACTGCTCAAGCTGGGTGTAGACAATGGCGCGGTTATTATAGGCCTGGGCGATCTTGGGGTCCAATTCAATGGCCTTGCTGAAATCAAACCTGGCCTGGCCCGGATCATCCATTTCCACGTAGACGCTGCCGCGGTTGGCGTAGGCCTCGATATAATCGGGTTTCAATTGGATGGCCTGGCTGAAATCATGGACCGCATCCATGAATCTCGCCTGCCTGTCATAGATGACGCCGCGATTATAATACGCCGTGGCCAAATCCGGCGCCAGGGCAATGCATTGGCTTAAATCCGCCAGCGCCTTGGCCAAATCCCCTGCCTTAAGCCAGGAAAGCCCCCGATTATGAAAGGCCATGGCAGATTGGGGGTTTAAGGCAATGGCCCTGGTAAAATCCGCAATGGCCAGATGAACATTGCCTTGGGCATCATAGGCCAGGCCGCGATTGTAATACACCGCGGCATCCTCCGGGCTTATGTCTAAGGACATGGTGTAATCGTCGATGGCGCGGTTTAGATCATGCAGATCGCGCCACGCATTGCCGCGGCTTTGATAGGCCGGCGCAAAGCGAGGGTCGATCTTGATGGCCTGGGAAAAATCGTCAAGGGCGCGCTGTAAATCGCCCTGCTTTTTCCACAGCAGGCCGCGGTCAAAATACGCCTCCGCGGATTTAGGGTCAACGGCAATGGCCCGGTTTAAATCTTCGATGGTGAGGGTACGATTGTCCGCGCAGGCGATGCCGCATGCAAAGGTCAGGACCAGGGCCAGGCTGAAACCTATGGTCGGGGCGCGCTCCATCCACCACCTAAATTCTGGATCAACAGGACGCAGGCATTCATGCGCTGGCCTAAAATGATCACAGCTTCCTTTTCATCGGTCAGCGCGATGGCCTGGGTGCTGATCACATCCAGGGCGCTGACCGTGCCGGCCTTGTATTGATTGATTTGCAGGGTCACGGCCTTTTCGGCGTCCTGCACGGCGGTCTGCTGCACCTGGGCCTCCTCCTCGAGGATTTTCAGGGCCGCCATATTATCTTCCACCTGGGCGATCGCGTTGAGCACCATTTGGCGGTAGGCGGCCACGTCCGCGTCATACGCGGCCTTGGCCTGGGCTTTCTGGGCCTGCCTTAAACCCGCGTCAAAAAAGGTCTCGGCCAGGGCCGGCCCCACGGACCATAAAGGATTGGGCGAGGAAAACAAACGGGAAAGGTCCGCCTGCCCGCTGTCATTGCTGCCCGAAGCGCTCAAGGTCAGCGTCGGGAAATAGGCGGACTCCGCCACCCCCACCAGGGCATTGGCCGCAGCGACACTGCGTTCGGAGGCCGCGATATCCGGCCGGCGCTCCAGGATCTGCGACGGGAGGCCCACCGGCACCTGCGGCACAATGGAGGCCTGCATCAGAGACGGAATGGAAAAATCCGGGGCCGGCTTGCCGATCAACAGGGCCACGGCATGTTCCAGCTGGGCGCGCAAAACGCCGAGATCAATTTCCTGCGCCCTCACCCCCTCGAGCTGGGTCTTGGCCTGGAGCACGTCGGATTGCGAGGCCACGCCGCCGGCATAGCGGTTTTGCGTCAGCGTCAAAAATTTCTTGTAGATCTTGGCCGTGTCCTTAAGGAGTTGCTTCTGTGCATCCAGCGCAGCGATTTGAAAATAATCCTGGGCCAGCTGGGCCTGGGCGCTGAGCTTCGCATTTTCCAAATCCGCCTCAGAGGCCTGGGCCGTGGCCTTGTTGGCCTCAATGGTCTTGCGGATCCTGCCCCAAAGGTCCAAGGCCCAGGTCACATTCGCGTTTAAGATGGTCTGGGTGCTGAATTTTGAATTTGCGGGGCTTGAGCCGGTATGTGAGCGCGTGTAGGTGGCTGACGTCGACAGGACCGGAAAAAAGCTGGATTTGGCCGCTTGCACCAGGGCATAGGCCTGGGCATACTGGGCCTGGGCTTGCGCGATGTTTTGGTTGGAGATCAGGACCTGATCTTCCAGCGCATTCAAGCCTGGGTCTTTGAAAATTTTCCACCACTGCCCTTTGAGCGTATCATCCTGCGGATCGGCTATTTTCCAGTCCGCCGATTCTCTATACGCCTTGGGCAGCGGCGCCGAGGGCCTGACATATTTGGGGCCGATGGAACAGCCTGAAACAGCCAAAGCTAAAAAAAATAGGGCCCAGGCTTTCACGTTGAACATACAACAGCCTTTCGTTGGAACTTGCGGCGCATCCCCGCGCACCAAAGCTTAAAGCGTTCCATATAAAGATAGATCACCGGTGTCGTGTAAAGGGTCAGCATTTGGCTGAAGATCAGTCCCCCGATTATAGCAATCCCCAACGGCCGGCGCAATTCCGAGCCCATCCCCGTGCCCAAGGCCAGGGGCAGGGCCCCCAGGGTCGCGGCCACGGTGGTCATCATGATGGGACGGAATCTCAACAGGCAGGCCTCATAAATGGCCTCAAAGGTATTTTTCCCCTCGAGGCGCTGGGCGTCCAGGGCAAAATCCACCATCAGGATCCCGTTTTTTTTCACGATGCCGATCAACAGGATCAAGCCGATCATGGCGATGATGGAAAGGTCGGTCCGGGTCAACAGCAGGGCCAAAAGCGCCCCCACACCGGCGGAGGGCAGTGTCGAGAGAATGGTGATGGGATGGATATAACTCTCATACAGCATTCCCAGCACGATATAGACCGCGCCCAGCGCAGTCAAAACCAGGATGGGTTCATTCTTCAGGGAAGACTGAAAGACCTGGGCCGAGCCCTGGAAATTGCCGTGCATGGTCACCGGCAAAAAAATCTTATTCATGGCCGCGTTCACCGCCTTGACCGCGTCCCCTAAAGATTCGCCCTCGGGCAGGTTAAAAGAAAAAGTAATGGAAGGAAACTGGCCCTGATGGGCCACGGCCAAGGACGCGGTTGTCAATTCATAATGGGCCAGGGCGCTCAATGGCACCAGATGGCCTTGCTTCGTAGGCACATAAATATTTTTCAAGGTGTCCGGACGCTGCCAGAATTGCGGGGCCACCTCCATCACCACATGATACTGGTTTAATTGTTTGTAGGTGGTGGAGACCTGGCGCTGGCCAAAGGCATCGTAGAGGGTGCTGTCGATCTGCTGCAGGGACACGCCGAGCCTGGAGGCCATGTTGCGGTCGATCACCACCATGGTCTGCAGGCCCTTGTTTTGCTTGTCGCTGTTGACATCCGCCAGCTGAGGCAGTTTGCTTAAGGCCGCTTCTATCTTCGGCGCCCACTGCGTCAGCTCATCCAGGCTGTCCCCCTGCAGGGTATATTGGTATTGCGCGTTGGCGGCCCGCGCGCCGGGAATGCTGATGTCCTGGACATTCTGCAGATAGGCCGGTGCTCCGGGCACACTGCCCAATTTCTTGCGCAGCCGGGCGATCACCTTGTCCGTCGAGATTTTGCGCACCTGCGGACTTTTAAGCATGATAAACATCCGCGCCGAGTTGGAGCCGCCGGTAAACGCGGTGACCGTGTCCACGGCCGGGTCCTTCATCAGAATATTGACGACCAAGGTCAATTTTTTCTGCATGGCTTGAAAAGAAATGTCCTGCGAAGCCTGGATATTGCCGCTGAGGCGTCCCGTGTCCTGCTGAGGGAACAAACCCGTGGGTATGGTCACAAACAAATAGATGCTGACGGCCAGGGCGGCCAGGGTCAAAGAAAGCATGAGGCCCTGGTGCTGCAGGGCCCACTTAAGCGTTCTTTGATAAAACCGGTAAAGGCCGCCGGGAGCGCGCTGCTCTTTTTTGCGCGGCTTCAACAGCAGGGCGCACATCATCGGCGTTGTGGTCAGGGAAATCACCATGGAAATGACGATGGCCACGGAAAGCGTTACGGCAAATTCGCGGAAATACCGGCCCAGGACGCCGCCCATGAGCAGTATGGGCAAAAAAACCGCCACCAGCGACGCGCTGATCGAGAGGATGGTGAACCCTATTTCCCTGGCGCCTTTGATGGCCGCCTCCTTAGGGTTCATCCCCCCTTCGTTGTAACGCGTGATGTTTTCCACGACCACGATCGCATCATCCACCACAAAGCCCGTGGCCACGGTCAGCGCCATCAGCGAAAGATTGTCCAGGCTAAAATGCAGGACATACATGACGCCGAAGGTGCCGATGATGGAGACCGGCACCACGATGCTGGGGATCAAGGTCGAACGGAAATTGCGCAAAAAGGCAAAGACCACCAGGATGACCAAGAAGCCCGCGATCACGATGGTCTTCTGCGCCTCCAGGATCGAGGCGCGGATGCTGAAGGACCGATCCAGCACCACGGCAAGCGTAATGGCCGACGGGATGGACGCCTGCAGCTGGGGCAGGGCGGCGCGTACCGCATCCACGGTCTTGATCACATTGGCCCCGGGCTGGCGAAAGAGAATCACCGGAATGGAAGGTTTGCCGTTGACCAAGCCCGCGTTGCGCAGATCCGCTACGGAATCGGTCACCTGCGCCACGTCGGACAAATGCACCGCGGCGCCGGATGGCCTATACGCCACGATCACAGAACTGTAATCGCGGGCTGTATACAGCTGGTCATTGGTCTGAATTTCCCAGGTCCTTTGCCCGTTGACAAACTGCCCCTTGGGCTTGTCCGCATTGGTCGAAGAGATGGCAAAGCGCACCGTATCCAAACTGATGCCGTATTTATTCAGCTGTGTGGGATTAAGTTCCACCCGCACGGCCCTGGCAGCCCCGCCCCCGACCACCACCTGGCCGATGCCGTTGATCTGGGAAAGTTTTTGGGCCAGGATGCTGTCTGCCACATCATAAATGTCCGCCTTAGGCAGGGTGTCTGAGCGCAGGGACAAGATCATGATCGGCGCCTCCGACGGATTGACCTTGCGGTAGGTCGGATGGATGGGCAAATCCGCCGGCAGATAATCCTGGGCCGCGTTGATGGCGGCCTGCACGTCGCGCGCGGCGCCGTTGATGTCGCGGCTCAAGTCAAACTGCACCGTGATATTGGTGGAGCCCAGGCTGCTGCTGGAGGTCATTTCCGTAACGCCGGCAATATGCGCCAGCTGGCGCTCCAGAGGGGTCGCCACCGTCGAGGCCATGGTTTCCGGGCTGGCCCCGGGCAAGGAGGCGGACACATTGATCGTGGCCAAATCGATCTGGGGCAGGGTCGCAACCGGCAAAAATCCGGCAGCCACCAAACCGGAGAGCACAATCCCGACGGTCAGGAGGGTCGTGGCAATGGGGCGTTGAATAAAGGGCGTTGAAAGGTTCATGGCGTTGTCCCCAGACCCAATTTTTTTCCCATGCGGTCAAACCACAGATAAATCACCGGCGTCGTATACAGCGTCAGCACCTGGCTGAAAATCAAGCCGCCGATAATGGTGATGCCAAGCGGCCGTCTTAATTCCGCGCCCATGCCTCCCCCTAAGGCCAGGGGCACGGCGCCTAAAATGGCGGACATGGTGGTCATCAGGATGGGGCGAAAGCGCAGAAGACAGGCCTGGTAAATCGCCTCCTGCGGCGCCTTGCCTTCGATGCGCGCCGCCTGCAAGGCAAAGTCG
>CAZACW010000033.1:0-25345 GCA_964483785.1 uncultured Planctomycetales bacterium | reverse complement strand
CCATTATATCCAGGGCAGTGTGACCAGGATTTCACCGGAAGCGCCGGTGCCCATTGTACTGCAGGAAAGGTCATTTTATACGCCCGGCGGGGCCGCGAATGTGGCCAATAATCTGGCGAGCCTGGGGGCCCATGTGTCCTTAGTCAGTATCATAGGGGATGATATCGAAGGGAGCATTCTCAAAAGAGAGTTGTCCCGGCGGCGCATCTCCGTAAACGGGCTGTTTGCGGACATCAACATGGACACGGTGTTTAAGACCCGTATCATCGCGCATCATCAGCAGATTGTGCGCTTAGACAGGGAAAAAGTGCCGGCCAAGGCCCTGGATCCTGTCAAAGCATCCAAGATTTTGCCTTATCTGCGCCGCCATATGAAGAATTTTCAGGCCGTGATCATTTCCGATTACGGCAAGGGCCTGATCGATCAAAAGATATTGGCCCAATTGCATGAATCCGCCCAGCGCGCCAAGGTCCCGGTCGTCGCTGATCCCAAAATGGAGGACCTGCGTGAATACGGCCAGGTCACTTGTATTACTCCCAACAAGAAGGAGGCAGAGGCGGCCTTGAAAAGCATTGCGGAACAGACCCGCCAGGCCTTTGGGATCCGCTCAGCCAAACTTGAGACCAAGGAAGAAATAGAAACCAACGGCCGCGGGCTGTTGAATTATTTAGGCCTGGAGTCCCTTCTTATCACCATGGGCGAGCGGGGCATGTATTTGTTTGAGCAGGATAAAAAGCCGTTTCCCATCCCCACCATGGCGCGCCAGGTCTTTGATGTCTCCGGCGCAGGGGACACGGTGATTTCTGTTTTTGCCCTGTGCCTGGCCGCCGGCGCGTCTAAAGCAGAGGCGGCACAGATCGCCAATTACGCGGCCGGCATCAAGGTCGGGAAAATGGGGGCTGTGGCCATCGGCTTGGATGAGCTTAAGCAAGCCATCGGGGACCGGCGATGAGGACCATCGGGGTCATTCCCGCCCGTTTTGCCTCGACGCGTTTTCCCGGCAAGGTCCTGGCCAATATCGGCGGCAAACCGCTGATTCAGCATGTTTGGGAAAAGGCCGTCCAATGCCAGGAACTGGATGAAGTGCTGATCGCCTGCGATCATGACGATGTTTTAAAAGCGGCCAAGGGTTTTGGGGCCCAGGCCGCGATGACCGACCCCGCGCATCCGTCGGGCTCTGACCGCATTGCCGAGGCTGTCAAAGACATCAAGGCAGACATGATCGTGAACATCCAGGGCGATGAACCTTTTATCGACGCCAGGACCATTGATGATTTGGCCAGGCTTTTAAAGCAGGACGCCAATATCCTGATGGGCACGGTGATCAAGCCCATTACCGAAGCCTCGGACATGGCCAATCCCAACGTGGTCAAATGCGTGGTGGATGCCCAGGGATTTGCCTTGTATTTTTCCAGGGCGCCTATTCCTTTTCAGCGTGAAGGAGAACCTGCGGAGACCTTGGGCTTCAAACATCTGGGGCTTTACGCGTATGACCGGGATTTTTTGATGGAGTTTAACAGCTGGCCCAAAGGCGCCTTGGAATCTGTCGAAAAGCTGGAACAACTGCGCGCCCTGGAACGCGGCATCAAGATCAAGACCACCGTCACATTTTTTGAATCCATTGCGGTCGATACGCCGCAAGATTTGCAGAAAGCGATCACATGGTTCGCCCAATCAAAATCAATGACAAGGTAATGATCGGCGGAAAGCATCCGCTGGTGCTCATTGCCGGGCCTTGTGTCATCGAAACCCCGTCGAGCACCTTAAAAATCGCCGAGGCCATCCAGCATATTGCCAGGAAACTGCGCGTGCCTTTTGTATTTAAGGCAAGTTTTGATAAAGCCAACCGTTCTTCAGTTAATTCTTTCCGCGGTCCTGGCTTGTATGAAGGCTTGAAGGTCCTTGCCCAGGTCAAGGCCAAGCTGGGGATTCCGGTACTTTCCGATGTGCATGATATAAACCAGGCCCAGACCGCCGCGGAAATCTTAGACATCATCCAGATCCCCGCCTTTCTGTGCCGCCAGACGGACTTGATCCTGGCCGCGGCCAAGACCGGCAAGGCTGTGAATGTTAAGAAAGGCCAGTTTCTGGCACCGTGGGACGTAAAAGGGATCATCCAAAAAATGAAGCAGGAAGGCAATCACAAATTGCTTTTGACCGAGCGGGGCGTTTCCTTCGGTTATAACAATCTGGTTTCGGATTTCAGGTCCCTGGCCATTATGCGTTCCTTCGGGTTTCCGGTGATTTTTGATGCCACGCACAGCGTGCAGAAACCGGGGGCCTTGGGCCATGCATCGGGCGGAGAGAGCCAGTATATTCCGCTGTTGGCCCGCTGTGCCGCGGCCGCGGGGGTGGATGCCGTGTTTTTGGAAACGCATCCCAACCCGGCCAAGGCCTTGTCCGACGGACCCAACAGCCTGCCTTTGAAAAATTTGGAAAATTTATTGAAAGAATTGACGGCGATCGATAGGATCGCGCAAACCAGTAAAAATGCTTAAACGCGCCAAAAAAGTACTGACCATCGAAGCGCAGGCGATCTTGAAGATGATGCGCCGGCTCAACAGCGATTTTGAGGCTGCCGTGGACATGATCGCCAAATGCGAAGGCCGGGTCATTGTCTGCGGCATGGGCAAAACAGGCCTGGTGGCCCGCAAGATCGCGGCCACCTTTTCTTCGACCGGCACGCCCAGCATTTTTTTGCACAGCGCCGAGGCGGTGCACGGCGATTTGGGCCAGGTGACCTTGAAGGACGTGGTCATCATCATATCCCAAAGCGGGGAGACCGAGGAAACGGTCCGCTTATTGCCCTTAGTCAGGAAAATCGGGGCCAAGATCATTGTGATGACCGGCAATCCCAAATCCACCCTGGCGCGTCACGGGGACAGGATTTTAAACGTTAACGTCGATGCAGAAGGCTGTCCCCTGGGCCTGGCGCCCATGGCTTCAACCACTGCGACGCTGGCCTTGGGCGATGCCATGGCCGCGTGCCTGATCGATCGCAAAAATTTTAACAAAGAGGATTTTGCCAAGTATCATCCCGGCGGCAGTTTGGGGCGCAGGCTTTTGCTCAAGGTGGAAGATATCATGCGTTCCGAGAAATTTTTCGCCAAGGTCCAGGCCCAGGCCAAGGTCAAGGACGTGCTTTGGACCATCACCAAGTCCCGCTGCGGCTGTGCCTGTGTTGTGGACAAAAGACTTAAACTGCTAGGCATTTTTACGGACGGCGATTTGCGCCGCCATTTGGAGGAAGACCATGCGGTCTTAAGCCGCAGGGTGTCTGAGGTGATGACCAAAAAACCGGCATCGATCGGCAGGGAAAAGCTTGCGGCCCAGGCCCTGGACCTGCTTAAAAGCAAGAAAATCGACGAGTTGCCGGTGGTGGACAAGGCCGGGCGGGTGGTCGGGCTTTTGGACGTGCAGGATTTGCTCAGGGCCGGTCTGCTATGATCCATGAGGCATTGACCAAGATCAAGGTCTTAGGCATGGACATGGACGGGGTGCTGACCGATGGGCGCATCATCATCGACAGCAACGGGGTGGAGACCAAAAATTTTGATGTGCAGGACGGTTTTGGCATCGTGTTTTGGCAGAAATGCGGGCTGAAAACCGCGGTCATTTCCGCCAGGCCGTCGGAGGCCGCCCTTCATCGCGTCAAGGATTTGAAGATCGACAAGGTTTACGTCGGCGTTTATCCGAAGGCCGGCGCTTATGAAAGTATGCTTAAAGAATTGAAGGTCAAGGACGAGGAAGTCTGCTTTATGGGCGATGATGTGGCGGATATCGGCGTCATGCGCCGCTGCGGCTTGAGCGTTGCGGTGGCCAACGCGGTTTTTGAAGTGAAGCAAATCGCCCATTATATCACCGCGAAACCAGGCGGAAGGGGAGCGGTGCGGGAAGTGGTGGAAATGATATTAAAGGCCCAGGGACATTGGGAGCCAAAACTCTATGCACAATAAAATGAACGGAATATTTTTGCTTTTGGCCCTGCTTGGGCCCCTGACGGCTTGGGGCGATGAAAGTGTGGAATCATCGCCTTCTTCTCAGCAATTGCAGGGCTTTAATCTCAACGGCTATAACAATAATACCGGCGAGAAGACCTGGGATGTCAACGGCACCAAGGCCAATATCACGGATTCCAATATCCAGATCACCAATGTGGATGCCAATTTCTACGGCAGTCAGACCACCAATCTGACCGCCAAACACGGCACCATTGACAAGGCCAACGGCAACGTGCACCTGCAGGATGATGTGGTGATCACCTCCAAGGACCGCGGCACCCAGATGACCACGGACACCTTGGACTGGAACCGCAACAAAGACTTGGTGAGCACCCGGGACCCGGTCAAGATCGTCGATGACCAGGGGGTGATCACCGGCGAGGGCCTGACCGCGCATCCGAATTTAAAGAAGGCCAAGATCAACAAGCATGTCAAGGCCAAGGTGCATACCCAGACGGAAGATGAGCAGGATGACCAGATCGTGACCGTGACCTCGGACGGGCCGATGGAAATGAACCAGGCCTCCTCGTACGCGGAATTCAACGATCATGTCATTGCCGTGGAAGCATCCACCGGGCGCGAACTGCATTGCGATAAAATGCAGATTTGGTTTAATTCCGCGACGCACAAAATCAAAAAAGCGGTTTGTCTGGGGCATGTCAAGGCCATCCAGGGCCCGGATGTCTCTTACGCGGACAAGATGATTTACCAGGGCGATACCCAGGTTTTGACCATGATCGGCCGGCCCAAGATCGTCTTTGATACCGGCAGCACCAAGGGCGACGGCTTGTTCCAACCTTTGGGCAAATGAGGCCCTCAGAAACGTCAGGCGTCATCCTAAAGCCGGCTGATAAAAAATCCTATGCGTTTACTTGAAGCTAAAAATCTCGTGAAGGTGTACGCGGGCCGCCGCGTGGTGGACGGATTGAGCATTACCGTCGGCCGTTCGGAAATCGTGGGGCTTTTGGGCCCTAACGGCGCGGGCAAGACCACCAGCTTTTACATGGTGGTGGGCATTATCAGCCCCGAAGAAGGCCAGGTGATCTTTGACCAGGATGATATCACCCGCAAACCTATTCATGAACGCTGCCGCCTGGGCATGGGTTATTTGGCCCAGGAAAGTTCGATATTCAGGAAACTGACTGTTGAGCAGAACATCATGGCCGTGCTGGAGACGCTGCCGATCAGCCCTTCGGAGAGAAAGCGGAGATTGGAATCCCTGCTGGAAGAGCTGAACATCGCGCATTTGGCCCGGGCCAAGGCCTATACGCTGTCCGGCGGAGAACGCCGCCGGCTGGAGATCACCCGGGCCCTGGTGACCAATCCATCGTTCTTGCTGTTGGATGAGCCTTTTTCCGGGATCGATCCCATTGTCGTGGCCGAGGCCCAGGAAATCATCAAGGACTTGAAGAAAAAAGGGCTGGGGATTTTATTGACCGACCATAATGTCCGCGAGACCTTGTCCATTACCGACCGGGCTTATTTGGTGGCGGACGGACGGGTCTTGATTTCCGGGACCGCGCAGGACTTGATCAATGATCCCAAGGCCAGGAAAATTTATTTGGGCGAACGTTTTACCATGTAAAGAAAAGCGGCCCAGAGCAACAAACTAATCGAATGTGAGTTCGACATATTGAGAAAGGCATGCAAGGATATGTTTTTGATAAGGCGATGCGCTTTTCCCCCCAGGCGCGCAGGGGCTGCTTACAAATGTTCTCTTTTGTAGCCCCAAAGCGCCGCGTTTGGGGGGTTGGGGGGCGCGTCGCCGTGAAAAAACATATCCTTGCATGCCCATAGATAGCGTTATGTCGAACTGACGTTAATCGAAGTCGAATGAGAGGGAACAACATGAAGGTCGATTTGAAGAAGGTGGATGCCTTACGGCGTGAAATGAAGTTTACGGTCCCTCGGGAAAAGGTCACCGAGGCCATGGATGTCATTTATACGGAAATCGGCAAACATGCCAAGGTCAAGGGTTTTCGGCCGGGCAAGGTGCCGCGCCACATCCTGATGACCACCCACGGCCAATTGGCCAAGGACGAGACCATCAAGAAAATCATCCCGCAGGCCTATCATGACGGCCTGCATCAGCATCAGCTGAATCCCATTGACCTGCCGGAAATCACCGACGTCAGCCTCAAGGACGGGGTGCTGACCTTTACCGCGACGCTCGATATCCGGCCGCAAGTCAACATCAGCCAATATAAAGGGATCGCCATCAAGCGCAAGACGAGCGATGTCACCGAGGAGGAGGTCCAGAAGACCCTGGAATTTTTCAAGAAAGGCCGCGGAGAGCAGGACATCAAAATCGATGATGATTTTGCCAAAGGCATGGGTTTTCCCAGCCTGGAAGAATTCAAGAAGGCGCTCAAGCACCAGTTGGAATTCGACAAGGATCGCCATAATCGCGTTGATGTGGAAAATCAAATTGTGGAAGAATTGCTCAAATATGCTAAACTGACTGTTCCGCAATCCCTGGTCAAGCGCCAGCTGGAATACAGGATCCATGAGGCCCTGCGCCGTTTGAAATCCCAGGGATCGACTGAAGAGGCCTTGAAGCAAAAGGAAGAGGAACTGCGCGCGCAGCTGGGTCCGGTGGTTGAAAAAGAGGTGAAGATTTATTTGATTTTGGAAGAGATTGCCAAGCTCGAAAACATCACCGCCGAGCACCACCACCACGATGACGGGCACGAGCATCATCATGAAGAAGGCGGGCAGGAAAGCGTCCCGGCCAAGGTGATGGCATTTTTGTTGAAAGAAGCAAAATGGACGGATGTTAAATAAGGAGATCCCATGGAAAAGGCCCAAATTTTAGTCCCAATGGTCGTTGAAAAAACCAGCCACGGCGAGCGCGCGTATGACATTTATTCCAGGCTCTTGAAAGAAAGGATTGTCTTTTTGGGCACCGCGGTGGATGATCATGTGGCCAATCTGATCATCGCCCAGCTTTTATTTTTGCAGTCCGAAGACAAGGAAAAGGACATTTTTTTATACATCAATTCGCCGGGCGGCTCCGTGACCGCGGGTCTGGCCATTTATGACACGATGCAGTATGTGCAGCCTGATGTGGTGACCTGCTGCGTCGGCCAGGCCGCGAGCATGGGCGCTGTTCTGCTTACCGCCGGGGCCAAGGGCAAGCGCTATGCCCTGCCCAATGCCCGCATCATGATCCATCAGCCCTGGGGCGGCACGCAGGGCACGGCCAGCGATATCCATATCCAGGCCCAGGAAATTTTGCGCATGAAGGACGAATTAAACCGGATTTTGGCCCATCACACCCAACAGCCGCTGGACAAGATCGTCAAGGACACGGACAGGGATTTTTTCATGTCTGCCCAGGAATCCAAGGACTATGGTTTGGTCGACGGCGTCATTGCCCATTTCGGTGAAGCCGTCAAATGACGTTTGAGGCGATGTTAGGCCTCATCCTAAAGCCGGCTGGCAAGGGATCTTTATAGAAAGGCATGTGCATGAAACGCAATCTGTTGTTGACCCCCGGACCGACCCAGGTGCCTCCTCAATTATGCGAGGCCTTAGGCAGGCCCATCATCCATCACCGCACCCCGCAATTTCAGGACAATATCAAGCAGGCACTGGAAGGCCTGAAGGAAGTTTTTCAAACTCAAAATGACATTTACATCCTGACCTCGTCCGGTTCCGGCGGCATGGAAGCGGCGGTAGTCAATCTATTGTCCCCGAAAGACAAGGCCATAGCGGTTGACGGCGGCAAATTCGGCGAGCGCTGGGTGGAACTTTGCCAGACCTATCAAGCCAATACCGTGGTGCACAAGGTGCAGTGGGGCAAGGCGCCCACTGCGGCTGAAATCAAAACATTGCTCGAGGCCAATCCTGATGCCAAGGCCGTGTTCATCACCCTGGCAGAGACCTCGACCGGCGTCACCCCGGATGTCAAGGCCATCGGCGAGGTGGTGCGCCAGAGCAAGGCCGTTCTGGTCGTGGATGCGGTCTCAGGCCTGGCTGTCCAGGACATCAAGACGGATGAATGGCATTGCGATGTGGTGGTCTCAGGTTCGCACAAGGGCCTGATGCTGCCGCCTGGCCTGGCCTTTGTCAGCGCCTCACCCAAAGCTTTGGAGATGATCAACAAGAGCAGCAGCCCGCGCTATTATTTTGACCTGCGTGAATGCAAAAAAGCGATGGACAAAATCGACACGCCCTTTACTCCGGCCATCGGCATCTTGATCGCCTTGGTCGAGAGTTTGAATATGATTAAAAAGGAAGGTCTAAACACGATGTTCGCCCGCTATGCCCATCTGGCAAAAGCGGTGCGCGCCGGGTGCGCGGCCATTGGCCTGGAATTGTTTCCAGACCCTTCGTGCGCGACCAATGTCTTGACCGCGGTCAAGGTCCCGGCTAATATTGACGGCGAGAAATTGACCAAGACCATGAGGGACACCTACGGCATCACCTTTGCCGGCGGCCAGGACCATTTGAAGGGCAAGGTGATCCGCATGGCGCATATGGGCGCCTTGGATGAGTATGATATTTTGACCGGCCTGGCTTGTCTGGAAAAGGTCTTGCATCAGATGGGGCACCGATTCGAGCTGGGCGCGGCCTTGACAGCGGCGCAGAAATCGCTCAACGCTAAAAGTTAGAGGAAAAATATGTTTAAGATTTTAGTCAGTGATAAATTAGAAAAAGAAGGCCTGGATATTTTGACCGCGGACAAGCGCTTCAGCGTGGATTGCAAATTCGGGATCCCGGCGGATGAACTGCAGAAAATCATCAAGGATTATGATGCCCTGATCGTGCGCTCCGGCACCCAGGTCACCTCCCAAATCATCGAGGCTGCCCACCGTTTGAAGGTGATCGGCCGGGCAGGCGTGGGGCTGGACAATGTGGACCTGCCTGCGGCCACAAAAAAAGGGATCGTGGCCATGAACACGCCGGCCGGCAACACCACTTCGACGGCCGAGCAGACCATGAGCTTGATCATGGCCCTGGCCCGCAATATCCCGCAGGCCGTGGCCTCGCTCAAATCCGGCAAATGGGAGCGCTCCAAATTTACCGGCGTTGAGCTTTATGGCAAGGTCTTAGGCATCATCGGCCTTGGACGCATCGGGTCAACTGTGGCCAAGATGGCCCAGGCCTTTGGCATGGTGATTTTAGGCTATGATCCTTATCTTTCCGCTGAAATCGCCCAGAAAAACGGGATCAAGCTCGTGGATTTAAACACAATTTACACAACCGCGGATTTCATCACCGTGCATATTCCCAAAACCGATGAAACCACCCATATGATCGGCGAAGCCCAAATCGCCATGATGAAAAAAAGCGTGCGCCTGATCAATTGCGCCAGGGGCGGGATCATCGATGAGCCGGCCCTGATCAAGGCCTTGCAGGAGAAGCGCATTGCCGGAGCGGCCCTGGATGTGTATGAAGCTGAGCCGCCGGATTTTCAATCCCCGCTGTTTCAATTAGACAACTGTGTGACTACACCCCATTTGGGCGCATCAACCTCCGAGGCCCAGTTAAACGTGGCCATCGAGATTGCCCACGCGGTCAAGGACGCGCTTTCAGGGGCGGGGATCCGCAACGCGGCCAATTTTCCATCCTTGTCCCTGGAAGCGTACAAAGCCATCGAACCTTATTTGAGCCTGGCTGAGCGCATGGGCAAATTTGCAGGGCAATTGGTGCAGGGACGCATCAGCACCGTGACCATCACCTACAGCGGCGCCGTGGCCCAGGAAAAGGTGACGGCCGTGACCATGGCCTTGTCCCACGGCCTTTTAGCGCCGATCTTGGGCGAAGGCGTCAACTCCATCAATGCCTTAAACATGATGAAGGAGCGCGGCATCACCATCAAGGAGACCATTTCCAACCAGGAAGGCGAATACGTCAATGCCATCGGCCTGGACATCACGACGGACAAGGAGCCTTTTACCCTGCTTGGCACCTTGTCCATCAATAAACAGCCGCGCATCGTCAAGATCAACAATGTCTATGTGGAGACCGTGCCCCAGGGCCATATGCTGTATATCAACAACAACGACAAGCCCGGGATCGTCGGTGCCATCGGCACCCTGCTGGCCGCGGACAATATCAATATTGCGGGCATCACCCTGGGCCGCGAAAACCAGCAGGGGGTGGCGGTCAGCGTCGTGAATGTAGACAGCGAGATCCCTGAATCTGTGATCGGGAAATTGCGCGAAACCAAAAATATCCTTTTTGCCAAAGCCATCAAGGTCTGATGCCGTTGAATTTTCCTTTTCTCCGGGCCAAAACGTGGGGACTTTTAAGCGGCACAGCTTTGGCGATTTTCGTCTTACCCCAGCTGCCCTTCGGGGTCTTGCGGCTGGTCTTCGCAGCGTTCTTTGCGGTTTGGGCGCTGGTTTTTTATGTCCTTAAGGTCAGGCCCGGCCAGGAGCTGGTCACGGACGGGCTATGGTGGGTGCCGTATTTTTTGGTCCTTGGCCTTGGCTTTTTAGCGTTCTCTGAAAAATACGAGATCTTTTTTTCGGTCCGGGACTGGAGCAAGGCCCTCAATTTGGCCTTTCTTTTGGTCGTCGGCGCTCTTTTATTGTTTTGGGAATGGCCTCCCTGGTTTGACCACAAGAAGACCTTGCTTTCCAAGGGCCCCAGGACCGTATTGGCCTGGGTTTTGTTCGTCTTCGGGCTGATCATGTGGGTTTACGGTTTAAGTTGTGTTTTAAACAGGGCCTTGGACAGATCCGAAGCCGTGGCCCATGATTGCTTAGTCATGGAAAAGATCGTCTACAGCCATAGACACGCCGCTGATGTTCAGTACATCATTTTGGTTAAACCTTGGCCGGGACACAAGGGTTCCAATACATTTTTGCTTTCCCAGGATGAATATGCCCGGGTCAAGACGCATCAGACCATGGCCCGCGTATGGGAGAAGCCGGGATTTTTGGGTTTTGCCTGGGTCAGTGAGGTCAAAATTTTAACCGCACCAGGGCAGGGATAATATGTACAGTCTTTGGATGATCGCGGGCGCGGTCGGATTGCGGGAAGGGCTTAATCCCTGCACCTTTCTCTCTTGCGCCGCCTTGGTCACACTGGGCCAATGCCTTGATGGGGCGCAGGCCAATTGGCTTCGCCTTGCGTATGTTCTGATTTATGGTCTTGGATTTTTGTTTTTTGATTTTGGGTCAGGCCAGGCTTTGGTCCTGAAACCCTATTTTCTCGTCGCAGGCAAGTACATGTTTATGGTGTTGGGTTTGGCGGCCTTGGTTTTGGGCGTGCAAAGTTTGATGGCCTGGTTTCAGATGCACCAGGCTAAAACTCCAAGCCAACAGAAGATTCTTAAACCTAATGCCTCGGCCGTTTGGCCATGGTTTGTTTATGCGGCAACAGCGGCTTCAGCCGTTCTTTTAAGCGCCCTGGCCACCTTTGCGCCGGTGAATAAATACATTCTGGTTTTAGGCAACGAGGCCATGCTCAAAGGGCAGTGGAAGGAAGTCCTGCCTGTGCTCGGCGGTTATACCCTGTTTATGCTCTGGCCGCTCTGGATCCTGTGCTCGTTTTTGAGCATCAAAGGCCTTCAGGCGACCATGCGCAAGATCGTTTCAGCGTCCATTTATTTTACGGCTTCAACCTGCGTCATTTTTATTTTTTGAAAAGGACAAATCATGAATTTAGCGGTGGTCGGCGCCCAGTGGGGCGATGAAGGCAAGGGCAAGCTCATCGATATTCTTTCCGAATCCGTGGACATTACGGTCCGCTACCAGGGCGGCAATAATGCCGGCCATACGGTGATTGTCGGGGAAAAAGAATACATCTTTCATTTGATTCCGTCGGCCATTTTAAGGCCCCGGAAGGTCTGCGTGATCGGCAACGGGGTGGTGATTGACCCCAAGGCCTTGCTGGAAGAAATCGACGGATTAAAAAAGCGCGGCCTGCCCATGCAGGGGGCCCAGCTTAAAATTTCCGCCAATGCCCATGTGGTGATGCCCTATCACCGGGTGATGGACCAGCTGAGAGAAAGCAAGCGCGCCAACAAAATCGGCACCACGGGCCGCGGCATCGGGCCCTGCTATTGCGACAAGGTCGGCCGCATGGGTATCCGCGTCATCGACCTGTTGAATCCCCGCGTGCTGAAGGCCAAACTGGCGGACAATCTCAATGAGAAGAACGACATTTTTGTCAGGGTCTACGGCTTTAAGAATTATGATTTCGGCGAGATTTACAAGGAGTATCTTGGCTTTGGCCGGCGCCTCAAGCCCTATATCTGCGACACCGCCCTGTTTTTAAACAAGGCCATTGACGCTAAAAAGAAAATCCTTTTTGAAGGGGCCCAGGGCACATTTTTAGACATTGATTTCGGCACCTATCCCTTTGTCACTTCCTCCAATGCCACCACCGGCGGGGTTTGCTCAGGCACCGGTGTGCCGCCCACCAAAATTGGCCGGGTGGTGGCGGCCCTGAAAGCGTATACGACCCGGGTGGGGGAAGGGCCATTTCCGACGGAGTTTGGCCAGGAAATGAACGAGCGCATCCGCAGCAAGGGCCATGAGTTCGGTGCCACCACCGGCCGGCCCAGGCGCTGCGGCTGGTTTGACGCGGTGCTGGCGCGCTATGCCGTCACCATCAACGGGGCCACCCAATTGGCTGTCATGAAATTAGATGTGCTGGACGGGCTCAAGGAAATCCAAATCGCCACCAGTTATAAATATAAAGGAAAGCTCTATAAAGACTATCCCCATGATTTCGACGTTTTGAGCCATGCCAGGCCGGTTTATGAATCATGGCCGGGCTGGGAAGCCTCCACCCGCCGCGCCAGGCGCTTCGCGGACCTGCCTGCCGAGGCCCGTCGTTACATAGGGCGTCTGGAAGAGTTGCTCAAAGTCCCCATCAAATACATTTCCGTGGGTTCCAAGCGTGACGAAATCATCCTGCGCTGATTTCGATTCATTGCTTGACTTTCATAAATGCCTGTGATAATTTGAGTTCTATTACCAATAAAGTCTAAGGAGGTCGAATGCGTTTCTATCCCGCAGTGATGATGAAGGTGTCTTTGGCCCTTATTTTAGCCGTGGGTTTTTCTGGATGCACGGTGATCCTCCAAAAAGGCCGGCGCACAGACATTGAAAAGATTTCCAAATTAAAGAGCGACATGGATGAGCTGCAGCGCGCCAAGGATGAACTGGAAAAACGCCTGCAGGATGAAATTAATAATAAACAGGTGAAGGTGGAAATGCAGCCCAAGGGCTTAGTCATCACCTTTGTCTCCGAGGTCCTGTTTGATTCCGGCAAGGCCAAATTACGCAAAGATTCCCTCGATAAATTAGACAAGGTGACCAGTGTCTTGAATACCACGGTCTCAGACTTAAACGTCGGCATCGAAGGCCATACGGACAATCAGCCCATCAAGAAATCCGGATGGAAATCCAACTGGGAACTCTCGACGGCCCGGGCCTTATCGGTCCTGCATTATTTAAGCGACAAGGGCGTTGCCGAACCGCGCCTGGAAGCCATCGGCTACGGGGAATACAAGCCGGTGGCCTCCAATGATTCCAAGGAAGGGCGTCAGAAAAACCGCAGGGTGGAGATCGTCATTCTGCCCAAGACGGAAACAGTCAATTCCGGGGCCCCTGCCGAGCAGGACAGCGGCAGTCCCAACTGATCCATTTTCGGTTTATAAGGGGTTGCGTTCTATGAAGGACATTTTTTTGATCATAACCATTTTGCTGGCAGTTGTCTTGTCCGCCGTGGGCCTGCGCCTGATACAAAAATTGGACAAGGCCAACCGGAGCCTGGAAGAGGAACGCTACAGCCGCATGGTGGCTGAAGAGACCTTGCAGAAGAACAACGCCAAATTGACCACGATCCAGGAGTCTTTGCAGGAAGACCAGGAAAAAATGGCCAAGATCGAGGACATTTTAGACCAGGAAAAGACCGTGAACCTGGATTTGAAAAAGCAATATCAGCAATTGGCGGACGCCAAGATCGATTTGGAAAACAAATTGCGCAGGCTCCTGCAGGAAAAGGCCGCGGCCCTGGATGCATTGCAGGCCCATCCGGATTCTGCCGCAGCCACCAATTCCGCGCTCCAGGTGCCGGCGGACGCGGTGACGCCGGCCGCGGCGGGGCATTGATTTTGTAAACGGTTTAAAGCGTTGGACGAATGCAGGCAAGGCATGTGAGGGGGATTTTAAATCCCCTTTTTTATTTATGGACAAAGACAGATTACCTGTGCATGTGGCCATTATCATGGACGGCAACGGCCGCTGGGCCAAGGCCCGGGGCATGAACCGCACCCAGGGGCATATGGAAGGCGTCAAGCGGGTCGAAGAGATCATCAAGGCCGCGCGGGATGCCGGCATCAAGTATTTGACCGTATACGCCTTCTCGACGGAAAATTGGAGCCGGCCCCAGGATGAAGTGTCCATGATCATGCGCACCTTCATCCTGGTCTTGGGGCAAAAGGCCAAGGCGCTGGCGGCCAACGGCGTCGGCATTCGTTTTATCGGCCGCCGCCAGGGGATCCCCGCGCCGGTGCTCAAGGCCATGGACGATGCCTCAGAAATCACCCAGGGGCGCGGGGAGATGGTCTTGAACATCGCCTTCAATTACGGGGCCAGGGGCGAGATGGTGGATGCGTTCAAAAGCCTGGCAGCCTCTGTCAAGGAAGGCAGGCTTGGCGCCGATGAGATCGATGAATCGGTCATCAGCGCCCACCTGTACACCCATGGACAGCCGGACCCCGATCTTTTGATCCGCACCTCCGGCGAAGTGCGGATCAGCAATTTTCTTTTATGGCAATTGTCCTACGCGGAACTGTATTTTACCGACAAATGCTGGCCGGAATTTGATGCTGCGGAATTTGCCAAGGCCTTGGCGGAATTTGCCCAGCGGGAAAGGCGCTGGGGCAGGGTCAATGTCTAAAACCATGTCCGTACCCAGGTTCTTCTCATCGTCTTTTATGATCGGCTTGACTGCCCTGGCGGTCATCAACGATTATTTGTTCATTATCGTCGTGGTCTTGCTGACGGCCGGCGGCTTGTACGAGTTCTTTTATATGGTGCGCAAGAAAGATGTCCCGATCTACAGTTATACCGGCATTGTGATCGGGCTTTCGATCCCGATTTCCATTTTCACCCATTTTGAGCCGACCAAAAATTGGGACCTGTTGTTTATCGTCATCGGCTTTTTGCTGATTTTGTTCATGCAGTTTGCGCGCAAGGACAACCGCCATGCCATCCTGGGCCTCTCGACAACGCTTTTTGGCGTCCTGTACGTGGCCTGGTTTTTCAGCTTTTTAGTCAAGATCCGGCTGATGCTGCCGGGGGAACAGGGGGTCAAACTCCTCGGGTTCATCCTGCTGGTGACCAAAAGCGCGGACATCGGAGCGCTTTTGATCGGCAGCAATTGGGGCAAGCATCCGCTTTTGCCCAGGGTCAGCCCCAATAAGTCCATCGAAGGGATGATGGGCGCGATTTTTATGTCCGCCAGCATCGCCCTGGTTTTCCGCTCGTTCTTGCCGTCGAGCCTTAACCTTCCGCTGTGGCAGATATTTTTCATGGGGGTCTTTTTCGGGGTCCTGGGCCAGCTGGGCGATCTTTCTGAATCCCTGATCAAAAGGGACTGCGGGGTCAAGGATTCCGGAAAATTTTTGCCCGGGATGGGCGGGGTGCTGGACGTGATCGACAGCTTGTTGTTCTCGGCACCGGCCTTTTATTTGTACATGAGTTCGATGCTCAATAATTTGCGATGAAACCATTCTGCCGCATGGCCGTATTGGGTTCTACCGGCTCCATCGGGCTTAATACCTTGAAGGTGGTGGACCAGGACCCGGCGCGGTTTAAGGTCGTCGCGTTAAGCGCCTACAATAATTACAAACTGCTGGAAAAGCAGATCAAGGTTTATCAGCCGGCCCATGTGGCCGTCGGTGAAGAGGGCTTGCGCTATTTCAAACGCCTGGGGACCAAGGGTGTGCGGTTTTACCCGATCCAGGATTGCGCCAGGCTCGGATCTTTGAAAGACGTGGATGTGGTGGTCTTGGCCATGACGGGCACCAGCGCCTTGATGCCTTTTTGGGAGGCTGTGCGCGCGGGCAAGACCGTGGCCCCGGCCAACAAGGAGGCCCTGGTCATGGCCGGTGACTTGATCATGAGGGAAGCCAGGCGCTGTCAGGCGCGGATCATCCCGATTGACAGCGAACAAAGCGCGATTTTCCAGTGTTTGCAGGGTCAGGACGCAAAGCCGAAATTTGTCCATTTGACAGCCTCCGGCGGCCCTCTAAGGAAGGTGCCTTATTCAAAATTCCGGCGCATGACGCCCAAGGACATTTTGCGGCATCCCCGCTGGAGCATGGGCCTCAAGATCACCGTGGACTCCGCCACCTTGATGAACAAGGGCTTTGAGGTCATTGAAGCGAAGCATTTGTTTCAATTGAAGGACGGACAGATCAAGGTCCTGGTGCATCCTGAGGCCATCATCCATTCCATGGTGGAATTTGAGGACGGGTCTTGGCTCGCCCAATTAGGCATCACCGACATGCGGCTGCCCATTCAGTATGCCTTGACCTATCCTCAGCGTCGTGCGACAGGCTTTAAGCGCCTGGATTTGGCGGCCTTGGGGGCCTTGCATTTCGAAGAACCTGATCTGCAAAGATTCCCGGCGTTAGGCCTGGCTTTTGAAGCGGCCCGGCGGGCCGGCACCATGCCTGCGGCCTTAAACGCGGCGGATGAGGAAGCCGTGGCCGCCTTTTTGAGGGGGGAAATAGGGTTTTTGAGCCTGTATAAAATCGTTGAAAAAGTCACGCTGCGGCATACAATAGTAAAAAATCCGACGCTACGGGAAATCATGCAGGCGGACACGGAGGCCAGAGAGCGGGCCAAAATAGAAATAGGAAAATTATGGCACTGTTGATTTTTATCGTGATTTTAAGCATCTTGATCCTGGTCCATGAATGGGGCCATTACACCGTCGCCAAAAAATGCGGGGTGAAGGTGGAGCAGTTTGCCCTGGGCTTCGGCCCCAAGCTTTTCGGCTGGACGCGGGACGGCACGGAATTCTGCCTGTGCGCCATCCCCTTGGGGGGATTTGTCAAGATGGCCGGAGATGAGCGCGACAAATGCACCGGCCAAAGCGGGGAATATTTTTCCAAACCTGCGGGCCAGCGCGCCCTCATCATCCTGGCCGGCCCGGCGGTGAATTTGCTTTTGGCCTATGCGTGTTTTTGGTGCGTATTTAAGATCGGTTTTGTGGACATGGACCTTTCGTCCCAAAACGCGGCCCCGGTCATCGGCGAGGTCCTGGCCAATGCGCCGGCCCAGAAAGCAGGGCTGAAATCGGGGGACAAAATCATCAGCATCAATGGCCGCCTGATTGCGCACTGGTCCGAACTTCAGGACATCACAGCGCATGCCAACGGCGCGCGTTTGACATTCGGCATCACGCGCGGCCAGGAAATCCTCTCGGTCGGCATCACGCCGCAAGAATCCGATACCCAGGATATTTTTGGGCGGACGCATAAAATCCGCCTCATCGGCATCAAGCAAATGCCCATCAGCGATGCCAAGGACATTGTGATTGTCCGTTACGGATTTTTCCAATCCTTTGCCAAGGCCGGGGAAGAACTGCTCGACATTACCGTCAAGACCTACACGGCTTTGTATGAAATGGCCATCGGCGCCCGGTCGCCTAAGGAGGCCATGGGCATTGTGGGCATGTATTACGTCATTAAATTCGCTTTGAGCATCGGTTTCTCGTTTTTACTGCATATGGTGGGGATCATCAGCGCTTCCCTGGCGATTTTCAACCTTTTGCCGGTGATTCCCTTGGACGGCGGGCATTTATTCCTGATCGGCCTGGAAAAATTGCGCGGCAGGGCTCTTTCCCTTAAGACCGACCAGTTCATTGCCAGGGCAGGGTTCACCTTGATCATTATGCTGGCTTTGTTTGTGTTCTATTCAGATTTTGAGCGCATCGGATTAATCGATAAAATACGCGAGGTGATCCATGGCAAATATGGAACATAATGAGATCAAGGCCAATATCCATCATTATTTGATATCCAAGACCAATTTTTTACAGGTCAAGGACAACATGAATGAGGACCAGCTGCGCGCCTTTGTCAACAATGCCATCGACCGGCTCTGCCAGGAGAGCAAGATCACCGTGGCCATGGACGAGCGGCTCTCCATCTTGAGGGAATTGGCCGCTTCCATCGTCAGTCTCGGGCCCTTGCGTCCTTTTATGGAGGACAAAAGCATTACGGAAATCATGGTCAACGGGGCCAAGACCGTGTATATCCAGCGCTCCGGCAGGATCGAAAAGAGCCAGGTGAATTTTTCGGACAATGCCAACTTGATGCATACCATCCAGAAAATCCTTTCCGCCTCATCCACCAGCCGCCGGGTCGATGAATCATCGCCTTATGTGGATTTTTCCATGCCGGACGGGTCCCGCGTCAATGTGATCCTGCCCCCGTGTTCTTTGTCCGGGCCGATTTTGACCATCAGGAAATTTTCCAGGGATTTGACCACCATGGATGATCTCATTGAGCGCAAATCCATGAACAAGCTGATGTCCGCGTTTTTGATCGCGGCCATCAAGGCCAAGCTCAACATTGTGTTTTGCGGCTCCACCGGCAGCGGCAAGACGACCTTGTTAAACGTGCTCTCCAGCCATATTCCCGAACATGAGCGCATCATCACCATTGAAGACACGTCGGAATTGCGTCTGATGCAGGAGCATGTGGTGTCCTTGCAGGCCAAATCTGCCAACGTGGAAGGCAAGGGCGAGGTCAGCATCCGCGATTTGTTCGTCAATTCCCTGCGCATGCGGCCGGACAGGATCATCATCGGCGAGGTGCGCGGCCATGAAATCCTGGATTTAGTGCAGTCCATTGCCTCCGGCCATTCCGGTTCCCTGGCCATCGTGCACGCGGATTCGCCCGAGGAATGTTTTAACCGCATGATCACCATGATGCTGATGTCCGGCATCCGCCTCTCCGGCGAACAAATCCAGAAACAGCTGGCCACCTCCATTGATTTGATCGTGTATGTGGAATTGTTCATGGACGGGGTGCGCCGGATCGCCAATATCACCGATTTAAAATACGACAAGGCCACCGGTGCCTCGTCGTTAAAAGACATTTTTACCTTTAAGCAGGAAAAAATCGATGATCAGGGGCAGGTGGTCGGGGACTGGGGGATGAACAAGCAGAAGCCGTCCTCGTTTGCAAAATTCGTCAAACGCAATATCCAATTTCCGGAAGGCTTTTTCGTCTAATTTAAAGAAACCATCACAACCCCCGGGGTTGTGATGGTTCATGATTTATGTACTGGTCTAAATACTTCATACCGACTTTAAAGGAAATACCGGCCGGGACCGAGGCTGTCAGCCATCAATTGTCCCTGCGCGCGGGTTTGGTCCACATGCTGACTTCGGGCGTTTATTCCTATCTGCCCCTGGGTCACAGGGTCCTGGCCAAGGTAAAGCGGATCATCAGGGAAGAAATGGATGCCATCGGCTGCCATGAATTGCTGATGCCGGCGCTTCATCCTATCGAGATTTGGAAAAAAACCGGACGCGACCAGAGCTTGAAGGAAGTGATGATCACCTTTGACAATAAAAAAGGCCAGCGCATGTGCCTGGGGCCGACCCATGAGGAGATCATCACGGATTTGGCCGGACAATTCATCAAGAGTTACCGCCAATTGCCCGTGACTTTATACCAAATCCAGACCAAATTCCGGGATGAAATCCGTACGCGCTTTGGCATCGTGCGCGCCTGCGAATTCATCATGAAGGACGCCTATAGTTTTGACCGCGACGCGCAAGGGCTTCAAAAAAATTACGACCTGCAATTGCAGGCCTACACCAAGATTTTTAAGCGCTGCGGCCTGGACGCGCTCGTCGTTGCTGCGGACAGCGGGGCCATGGGCGGCAGTGTGTCCCATGAATTTTTGGCGGCCGCGCCCATCGGCGAAGACGCGGTCTGGATCAACGCCAAGACCGGCCAGATCATCAAGGACGAGGAAGGCAAGGCGCCGCAAGGGGAGGATTGGCAGAAAAAAGTGGCCATTGAATTGGGCCATATCTTTCAGCTGGGCACCAAATATACGGAAAGCTTGGGCGCCCATTTTTTGGATGAGGACGGCCGGTCCAAGCCCATGATCATGGGCTGTTACGGCATCGGCGTCTCGCGCCTTATCGCGGCCATCATCGAGGTCAACCATGATGATAACGGCATTATCTGGCCCAAGGCAGTGTCCCCCTTTGATGTCGAAATCCTGCCTCTCCAGGCCACGGACACCGAAGCCGTGCAGCTGGCTAAGCAATACCACGATGAATTGACCGCTGCCGGCCTGGACGTGCTTATGGATGACCGTGATGAAAGTGCCGGCCGCAAATTCAACGACGCGGACTTGATCGGGGTCCCTTTGAGGATCATCATCGGCAAGCGCATGCTGGCCAATCAGCAGGTTGAAATCAAGGACAGGCGCAGCGGTAAGATCACGGCTGTTGATAAAAACAAGGCCGTGGAACAGGTCCTTAAGCAGCGGAGTCTGTCATGAACCAGGCCATATATTTGAAATTGATAGGTTACGCGATTCTCATTGGTGTTGTCGCCATATTCTTTTTGGTTTTATCATTCAGGGGGTTGATTTATAAAAAGCCTTACTTGATCTCAACGAAATGGAGTTTTGCCGTCGTCGTCAGCTGTTTTTTGCCCCAGGCCTTGAACTCCTTATTTCTAACAAACCGTGTCAGCGCCGGTTTGGGCCTTAACGGGATAGCTTTCTTTGTCATTCTTTGTGTCGTCATGTATTGGAGCATGGTCAATCGGAAGGCCTATGCGGCTTACGGTATCACCAGTGATGCCTTCAGAGAGGCCCTGCACTCCGTTTTAAAAAACAAAGGCCTGGCCTTTGAAGAGACCCTGTCATCCCTTAAATTACCGGAGAAATCCGCCGAGCTTCAAATTTCTATACAGGGCTGGATCGGCACGGGCATGATCAGAATCAAGGACAAGAAGGACAATCAGCTCCTGGATGATGTTGTCAGGGGCTTAAATGACTATTATCAAAAGCATGAGACGCCTGTCAATTATGTGATTTTTGTTTTTTATCTGATTTTTGGATTGTTTCTAATGAGCCTGCCGTTTTTATTTTTAAATTTTTTCCAGCATCTTCACGAGTCGAGGATTGGGGCATAAATTTCAGGATCATATATGACCTTGGATGAAATTAAGTTGAAATTGGAGCCCTTGGCCAGGCAGGTCATCACAGCCCAAGGCCTGGAAATGATCGCATTCAACGTGAAGGGCAGGCCGCAGGATGTTTATATCCAGGTCCTGGCGGACAAACCTTCCGGTGGCATCAATATAGGGGAGTGTGTTATACTGAACAAATCTTTGCTCGCCGCTATCGAACAGGAAAAGTTTTTGCCCCGTGCAATTTTTTCCCTGGAAGTATCTTCACCAGGCATAGACAGACATCGTTAACAGCAATCATAGAGAGGGTTGGTATGGACAGTGAATTGATGGTGATTTTAGAGCAGTTGGAAAGAGACAAGGGCATCGACAAGGAGGTCCTGATAGCGGCCGTCGAGGCCGCAGTGGCTTCCGCGGCGAAAAAAATATGGACCGTGGACAAGGAAGAGGATGTCAGGGTGGTCTTAGACCGCAAAACAGGCAAGATCAAGGCCTGGGCCGGGGAAGAGGAAATTCATTCCAGCGAATTCGGCCGCATTGCCGCCCAGACCGCCAAACAAGTGGTGATCCAGAAGATCCGGGAAGCGGAAAAAGACGTGGTGTTCGGCGAATATAATGCCCGCATCGGCCAGATCATCAGCGGCAGCGTGTACAGGTTTGAGCGGGGCAATATCATCGTGGATTTGGGAAAATCCGAGGCCCTGCTGCCTAAAAGCGAGCAAAGCAACAAGGAAGAGTTCCGCCAGGGTGAGCGCATCCGGGCCTTTGTGCTGGAAGTCCGCAGGGACAACCGCGGCCCCCAGATCATTCTGTCGCGCGCCCATCCTAATTTCGTCAAGCGCCTTTTTGAGCTGGAAGTCCCGGAAATTTATGAAAACATCATCGAGATCAAGGCCATTTCCCGCGACCCGGGCGAGCGCACCAAGATCGCGGTCTATTCCAAGGACGAGAAGATCGATTGTGTGGGCGCCTGCGTCGGGATGCGCGGCAGCAGGGTCAAGAACATCGTGACGGAACTGCACGGTGAGAAGATCGACATTGTGCGCCATTCCGAGGACATCAAGGAATACATCCAGGCGGCCCTTTCGCCGGCTGAAATTTCGCAGATGCAGTTGATTGCCGAGGAAAAGCGAGTTAACATAATTGTAGACGAGGACCAATTGTCCCTGGCCATCGGCAAATACGGCCAGAACGTGCGTTTGGCCAGCAAGCTGGTGGGCTGGGAACTGGACATTTATTCCGCCAAGCAATGGGAAGAAAAGCAAAAGTCCGCGGAGACCCAGGAAGAAATCCCCCAGCCGGCGCCGGCCCCTCAGGCGGATGTGACCCCGGCGGATGAGGATTCCAAAGAAGAAGAGGAACAAGAATAGGTAAGCAGATTGATATGAAAATTGCGGATTTAGCCAAAGAACTTAAAATCACCGAAAAGAAGATCGCGGACAAGATCAAGTCCATGAAATTGCGCTCCAAGGAGGGCGGCGAGATCACCGCCGTGGTCGAGATGATTTTGCGCGATTCCTTCGCGGATGAAGGCATCGGCCAGAAGGTCGCGGATGAACCTGCGCCGGCCAAGAAGAAGCCGGCTAAAAAAGCGGCCAAACCAGAGGCGCCGCCGCAGAAACCGAAGGCCAAGCTTGACGTCAAGAAACCTAAAAAATCCAGCACACCAGTCCGCAAGAAAACCGCGCTTGAATCCGATGATGAGGACGAAGCACCGGCCAAGCCCGTGCCGCCGCCCAGGACTGTCAAGGCGGAGAAACCCGCTGCGGCCAAGGCCGAAGCGCCCAAGGTTGAAACACCCAAGGCTGAAGCGCCCAAGATTGAAATACCAAAGCCTGAAAGCCCAAAAACCGAGGCGCCCAAGCCGCAAGAGCCCAAGCTCCAGCCGGCCAAACCCGCGGTCCCGGTGCTGGATGTCACCAAGATCAATATCCCCAAAGAAATCCTGCCGGCGGAAACCGTCAAGAAAAAGGTCAAATACGATGAGCCTTTCATTTCAGTCAAGCCCCTGGCCAAAAAGCGCAAAAGAACGCCGGATGATACCGGGGGCGGCTGGCGCGGCCGTGACCATAAGCCTTCCGCGTCCATTGCCGGCGCTGTGGTCCCTGAGACCAAGCCTGCGGGCCCGAAGATGGACATCGAATTGCCCATTCCCATCAGCGTCAAGGATTTTGCCGTGCGTGTCAACCAAAAGATGAACGTGGTCTTGAAAAAACTTTTGGAAATGGGTATTTTTGCCAATATCAACCAGAATTTGGGCGAAGAGCTGGTGGGGAAACTGGCTGACGCCTTTGGATTCAATGTCATTAAAAGCAAGACCCAGGAAGAAGAGCTTATTGATGTGCATCAACAGCAGAAGGACGATCCTGCGACCTTAAAGCCGCGCGCGCCGGTGGTCACCTTCATGGGCCATGTGGACCATGGCAAAACCTCCCTGCTTGACCGCATCCGTTCCGCCAAGGTGGCAGACAGCGAGCACGGCGGCATTACCCAGCATATCGGCGCCTATTCTGTCAAATCCTCGAGCGGCAATATCACCTTTTTGGACACGCCGGGCCACGAGGCCTTCACCGCCATGCGCGCCCGCGGGGCCCATATCACGGATTTGGTGGTCTTAGTCGTGGCCGCGGATGACGGGGTGATGCCCCAGACCCAGGAAGCCATTGCCCATGCCCGGGCCGCGAATGTGCCCTTGATCGTGGCTTTGAACAAAATCGACAAGAAAACCGCTGATCCTGACAAGGTCAAAAAGCAATTGGCGGAACTGGACCTCTTGCCCGAGGATTGGGGCGGCAAGGTGGGCATGGTCGGCGTATCGGCGGTCACCGGCGAGGGGATCGAAAAGCTGTTGGAACGCATTTTGCTGGAAGCCGAAATTTTGGAACTGCGCGCCAATCCGGACAAAAAGGCCTTAGGCATTGTTATCGAGGCCCACATGAGCAAGGGCAAGGGTGCTATCGCGACCTTGATCGTGCAAAGCGGGACCCTGCGCGAAGGCGATGCCATTGTCATCGGCCCCTTGCACGGCAAGGTCAAGGCGCTGTTCGATGACCTGGGCCGCGCAATCAAGGAAGCAGGGCCGTCCACACCCGTCGAGATCCTGGGCCTTTCCGAAGTGGCCAGCGCCGGCGAAATATTTTATGCGGTTGAAAATGACAAAGAAGCCAAGGACATCGCGGAACTGCGCCAGGAAAAGATCAAGAATGAAAAACTTTCCGGCACTGCCAAGGTTTCCCTGGAAGAATTATATTCGCAGATCCAGCAGGGGGAGATCAAGGAACTGCGCGTTGTCATCAAGGCGGATGTGCAGGGTTCCCTGGAAGCCCTCAAAGAGTCCCTGGGCAAAATCCCTTCCGATGAGGTGAAATTAAGGTTTATCCATACGGCCGTCGGAGATGTCAATGCTTCGGACGTGGTGCTGGCCAATGCCTCCAATGCCATCATCATTGCCTTTCATGTGGCCATTGACGTTAAGGCCAGGCAGGAACTGGACAACAATCCCGTGGACGTGCGTGAATACCGCATCATCTATGACGCGGTGGAAGATTTAAGAAAGGCCCTGGAAGGGCTGTTGGCCCCGAAACTCAAAAGGCATTTCGTGGGCCGGGCCGAGGTGCGCAATGTCTTTAAGCTGAGCCGCTCCGGGATCGTGGCCGGCTGTTACATCCAAAAAGGCAAGGTGCGCAACAAAATCCAGGCCGAGGTCCTGCGCAACGGGGACGTGGTGCATACAGGGCATATCAGCACCCTGAAACGCTTCAAGGATGATGTCAAGGAAGTCGCTGAAGGGTTTGAGTGCGGGATCACCATTGCGCATTTTGACACCATTGCCGTCGGTGATATCATCGAGACCTACGAGATCGAATCCATCGCCCGCAAGCTGTAAGGCTGACCATGAAGAAACGCGTTTTTTCCGCCATGCGCCCGACAGGCAAGCTCCACCTGGGCCATTTGCTGGGCGCCCTGAAGAACTGGATTGCCCTGCAGGAGGAATATCAATGCATTTTCAGCATCGCGGACTGGCATGCCTTGATGAGCGAATACGAAAACAGCAAGGGCATCCGGGAATACGGCGCTGAAATGGCCATGGACTGGATCGCCTGCGGCATTGATCCTGAAAAAAGCGTACTTTACCGCCAATCCGATGTGCCAGGACCCCTTGAACTGCAAAGTTTTTTATCCTGCACCCACACCC
>CAZACW010000032.1:3331-25782 GCA_964483785.1 uncultured Planctomycetales bacterium | reverse complement strand
TGATGCTCCAGCACCACCGCGACGAACGACAGCCCAAGCCCCATGCCCGCGCTCAATCCCTCATAGCGAGCGTTGTCGCGCTTCGTGCTGAAGTGCGTCTGCAAGCACTGCCGGCGGACCTCCTGGCTCATACCGATGCCGTTGTCGCTGACTTCGAGGGTGGCTTGGCCGTCCTCGTAGCGAGTGCGCATCTGCACTTCGCCTTTCCATGATGCTCCCTCCAGTACGGCCTGCCCTCCTCCCGCCCCGTTGAAGGCCTTGGAGGCCACGCTCTTCGAGACTTGCTTGAACCCATGCGGGTTTGGCAGCTCGGTGCGACTGAGTTTCCGCCAATCAAAGGGCTTGCGGTCATTCCAAACAACCTACCGATTCAGACCACTTCATTTGTGGGGCGTGACGAGGAAATGCGCCAACTAGGCGACCTGCTCGGAAAGTCGAGGATCATCACTCTCACAGGGACTGGGGGAACCGGCAAAACGCGACTTGGCCTGCAATTCGCAGCCAACCACATCGAAACATTTCCGGACGGCGTGTGGCTCTGCGAGCTTGCCGCGCTGCCTCAGCGCGAAGAGGTGCTTCGGGCGCTGGTCACCTCGATAGACGCGCCTGAAGTGATCGGTACGCTCCGCGACAGGCTTGTGATGCATCTTTCCGGCAAAAAAGCCCTCGTGATTCTCGACAACTGCGAGCATGTGCTGGACGCGGCGTCAGAGGTTGCCGAAGATGTGATCCGCTCATGCTCGTCAATCACCATGATCGCCACCAGCCGCGAGCCCTTGGGGGTCCGTGGTGAGGTCACGTTTCGCGTCCCCTCGTTGCCGGCGCCTGAAACCGGTAAGTCAGTAACCCTGGTCGAACTTGAATCCTTTGGTTCGACAGCACTGTTCATCGATCGCCTGAAGACGGCGGCGCCATCTTACGAGTTCGAAGAAAGCCAGTCGACAACGATCGCACACATCTGCAACCGCCTGGATGGTATTCCGCTCGCGATTGAGCTTGCAGCTGCGCGCGGGCGAGCGATGAGCCTGGAACAAATCGAAATGCGGTTGGATGATCGCTTCAGACTTCTTACAGGTGGTAGCCGCAATGCGCTGTCTCGCCAGCAAACCCTGCGAGCGCTCATTGATTGGTCTGTTCACCTTCTTACGGAAAGCGAGCGCGAGTTCCTCATAAGGCTCTCCGTGTTCGGCGGCGGGTGGAAACTAGAGGCTGCCGAAACGATATGCGCGGCGCCTGAGACAGGTATCGATGCGCTGGACGTTCTCGACCTGCTGACCGCCCTCGTCGATAAATCCCTTGTTGTTTACGAGAGAACAAGTGACCGCTACCGCCTGCTGGAAAGCATTCGTCAATATGCGTTGGAGCGCCTAGAGCAACAATCGGATGCCCTCGGACTTCGTGACCGGCACGCTGAACACTATCTGGCCATCGCCGATGGTATTGCGGGCAGCCACGACGCCCCGGCTTACGTTGCTGCGTTGGCACGCTTCAGGGAGGATTATGAGAACTTCCGCATGGCTGTGGAGTGGATGTCGGGCGTCGATGAAGGTCTGGAGAGGGCTATCGGCGCGTTGGCTCGCGCTCAGTCAGGCTTTCACGCTTTGGCACGCCCAGGCGAGTTTGTGAGGCTCATGGAGCCTCTGCTGGAGCGCGCCAAACTTGCTGACCAGAGCGAAACAGTAATGGAGGCGCGGACCGTGACTCTGGCGATGCGCGTCGTTGGCGGCGATACCAGCGCGCTCACGGAAGCTTTGAAGATGCGCGATCAGCTCAATAAGTTCGATCCCGCATTTCGAGCCCAGTGGAGAATCGCCATCGCATATTCGCTGTTTCACAACGGGCACTTTGAAGACCAACTCGCACTGCTGCAAGAGGTTCGCGACGTTGAGGCGGAATTTGGCGTGTCTGCCCGTGCCCGCGCTTGGGAGCCTTACTATTACATGCAGCAGGGCTTGTGCGCAGCGGGTCAGAGACGCTTTGAAGAAGCACTTAGATGGAACGCTCGCTCGTTAGAATTGCTGACTCGAGAGGGCGATGAAAGGGGTTATGTGGCCTGCCTGGCCAACAATATTACGATCTACCTCGAGCTGGGCGACCTGCGTAGGTCGATCGAAATTAGCCTCGACCATAATCAGCGCTCAACCGGGAAGGGCGTCTACATTAGTTCCAGGTCGATCGTGCTAAACGCTTTCGGACACTTGGCTTCGAGCCTGAGCGAAGACTCATTGGCAGGATTGTTTCTCGGCGGAGCCCTCGGAATGCGTGAGTCCGGAGGCGTGGCGCCAGATCCACTTGACCTCATGGGCGAGGATGGACTGAAGCGGAAAGTGGGCGATATCCCAGACCTCGGGACCTCGATCCAACGCGGCCGCTCTTTTGATTGGGAGCCGTGGTTTCACGCGCTACTCTCGGTGTCGGTTGAGCAGTGCCAAGACCAGATTCCCAATCGCGAGCTACTGATATAGCTGGATATCCCAAGTAAATTAGAGCCGCATGTCAAGCCGCTTCGACAAGCTCAACCTATTCACGCGGCAGTCTGTTAAGAATGCTGTGCGGAGCCAAGACCCGAATCAGCTCGTGCAGGCGACAAAGAACGTTCATTCGCTCGTCGATCGGGAAATCGTGGCGATCCACGAGCAGGCAGCCAAGGACGGCGTTGCGCCCGCCTGTCAGCCGGGCTGCAGCTTCTGCTGTCACCGATTGGTGGCTGCCACGCTCCCCGAGGTTATTGGGATCGCGGATTACGTGAGTGCGAATTTTAGCGTGGCCGAAAGGGAAGAGTTATCTCTTCGGGCAGAAGCCTCGGCGCAGACCAATGCCTCATTTTGGAGGCTCGACAGCCAGTTCGCAACCGGCGCCTGCGCGTTCCTCAACGAGGGTCAGTGCACCATTTATGAGGCGAGGCCACTAAGTTGCCGCGCGCGAAACTCAACTGGTGCCAATTCCTGCCGGGACTTCTTCCTGGAGGGCAGAGGCGAGCAGAAGGGCGTCCTTGATGAGCAGGCTGGATTGGCGGAGCTCAATTCCAGCATCCTCAACCTCTGCCGCGATGTGGGCTTGGCGTCAGGCCTATATGAGCTTGGGCCCGCAGTCCTCGAGTTACTCGACAAATCAGAGTCTGCCAACCTTGAGAGGTTCAAGGTGTTCTCCGAGTGGACGCGCGAGCAGCCCGCTGTTCATCCTGTGGTCGCGAAGAGCCTTGAAGATCCGGGCAAACAAGAGATCCTTAAGCTGCGAAACGCTGATCGGATCGAGGAGATGTGGGACAGGCTCGATCGATACAAGGGATCCTCGTTTGCCTCCATTTTCAGCCACAGCACACCGCCGGAGTTTTCTTCGGCTGATGACCTGGAGCTCTGGTGGGGTAGCTGGGGCCAGGCGCTGGATCAGGGGAATGCCGAAAGCCATGGTTTTACCGGTACCGGTTTGGGCGATCCCCATCACGTCCTGGCCTTGCAAGGCAATGGGAATGGCCTGATACTGGATCTTGGTAGGGACCGTGAACTTCAGGCGTTCGATGACATTCAGAATGGCCGGCGCAATACCCAGCCCGTAAAAATTGTGTTCCTGCTGTGACATAGTTATCAAGACTAACATTAATTCCCTATTATTGCAAGGGATAAGGAATTTTCCCCTTTCCCCGTTGGCCTACTTCGTGTATAATCTTTAATCTTTTAGTCATTTTTGAGGCGGGACGTAGCGCAGTTGGATTAGCGCACTTGAATGGGGTTCAAGAGGTCGTGAGTTCAAATCTCACCGTCCCGACCATTTTTTATATGAGCAAGCCTTCCCAAGAGCGGCGCAAACATGTCCGGATCCAGCGGAATTTCATCTTGACCTACCATGAAAAGGGAAAGACCGCACAGAGGCAGCAGCATTCCCAGGTCAATAATATCAGCAAGGGAGGCATCAATTTTTCGGCGCATCATCCTTTGCCTGAAGGCGCTACGCTGGTGATCAGTTTAAAGACCCCTTTTATCGCGGATGCCATACATCTGGAAGGGGTGGTGCTGGGCTGCAAGGAAAAGGTGTCAGGGATGATTTATGAAATCCGCCTGCAGTTTCACGGCCTTTCCCAGCACAGCCTCGCGGTGCTGGAGAAGGTGGAAAATTACGGGATACGCAAGGAATCATCTTAAGCGAGGATAGATTATGGATTGCCTGAATATCGGATTGATCGGTTACGGGGTGGTGGGCCAGGGCGTGGTCAAGGTCCTCAAGGGCCGCAGAAAATTTCTGCGTGAGAAATACGACACGGATTTCATCATCAAGTCGATCTGCGACCGCAGCATTTTCAAAAAGCCCAATCCCGGCCTGGACCATACGCTCTTGACTACGGATTACAACGCGATCCTCAAGGACCCGGACATCCATGTGGTGGTGGAATTGATCGGCGGGCTTTCTCCGGCCAAGGACATTGTCATGGCCGCCCTGAAGGCCAAAAAGCACGTCGTGACCGCCAACAAGGCCTTGATCGCCGAATGCGGCCTGGAACTGTTTAAGGAAGCGGATGCCCAGGGCCGCAGCATTTTGTTTGAATCTTCCGTCGGGGCGGGCATTCCCATCATCCGCACCATCACCGAAGGCATGGCCGGCAATAAGTTCAACGGCGTCTACGGCATCATCAACGGGACCTGCAATTTTATTTTGACCGCCATGTCCAAACAAAAATTGACCTTTGCCCAGGCCCTGAAAGAAGCGCAGGAAAAAGGCTACGCGGAAAGCAATCCGACCCTGGACATCAGCGGCATGGACGCGGCCTATAAGCTGGCCATCCTGGTTTTTATCACCATGGGCAAATTTGTCAGCGTCAAGGACATTTACGTCGAGGGGATCAATCACATATCCCAGGATGATATCGAATTTGCGGAAAGTTTGGATTTGGGCATCTGCCTGTTGGCCATTGCCAAGAAAACCGGCAATAAGCTGGATGTGCGCGTGCACCCGACCATGATCCCTAAGGAACACGGACTGGCCACGGTCAACGGCGTTGATAACGCCATCTTTCTGGATTCCGACCCTTTGGGCGATGTCTATATCGAAGGCCACGGGGCAGGGCAGAATACCGCGGCCATGGGTGTGGTGGCGGATTTGATCAATTTGGGGATCCGCGTCGATGCGCCGGCCGTGATCTGGGCCTTTAATCCCGCGGATGAGGTGGCCAATTTGACCCTGCGCAGGATCGAGGAAGTGGAGACCCGCTTTTACATCCGTTTTATGGTCATTGATAAGCCCGGGGTCCTGGCCTCCATCACGACGGTCTTGGGCCAGCACAATATTTCCATCGCCTCGGTCAACCAAAAGCAGGAAAACAAGGGATCGACGGTGCCGGTGGTGATTTTGACCCATCAAGCCAATGAGCATGAGGTCAAAATGGCGCTGGAGGAGATCACCCATCTGGCCGTGGTCAAGGGTAAGCCGGTGGCCATTAGAATGGAGAAATTGTAATTTAAGGATGTGACTTCCAAAAGGTATGCGCTGGACTGGATTAATTAATCATTATCGGGAATATCTGCCGGTGTCTGACAAGACGCCGGTGATTACCTTATACGAGGGCCATACGCCCCTTATTCCGGCGGAGTTTTTAAAAAAGATTACAGGGCTCCAGGTTTTTTTGAAATATGAGGGTTTGAATCCCACGGGTTCGTTCAAGGACCGCGGCATGACCATGGCGATTTCCAAGGCCATGGAAAAAGGCGCCCAAATCGTGATCTGCGCCTCCACGGGCAATACCTCGGCTTCAGCCGCGGCTTACGCGGCCCGGGCCGGCATCAAATGCGTGGTCTTGATCCCCAACGGCAATATCGCGATGGGCAAATTGGCCCAGGCCCTGGTGCATCAGGCGCAGGTGATCGCCATCGACGGTAATTTCGATGAGGCCCTGAATTTGGTCAAGGACATCGCCTCCAAGCATCCCGTGGAGCTGGTCAATTCCCTGAATCCCTTCCGCATCGAGGGGCAGAAAACCGCGGCCTTTGAGATCTGCGATTTTTTGGGCGATGCCCCGGAATTCCATGCGATTCCAGTCGGCAATGCGGGCAATATCACGGCCTATTGGAAAGGATACCAGGAATACCGCTTAGCAGGCAGGTCCAGGACATTGCCTCAGATGCTGGGTTTTCAGGCCGCGGGTGCGGCACCCATCGTGCTTCAGAAGATCATCGAAAACCCCGAGACCGTGGCCACGGCCATCCGCATCGGCAATCCAGCCAGCTGGAAATCCGCGCTGGAGGCCCGCGATCAGTCCAAGGGCCTGATCGACATGGTCACGGACGAGGAAATCCTGCAGGCCTATCATCTGTTGGCCGCGTCCTGCGGCGTATTTGTGGAACCTGCTTCGGCAGCGTCGGTGGCCGGCGTGATCAAATTAGGCAGGGCCGGTCATTTTAAAGGCCATCAGGGCGGCCGTCTGGTCTGCACCTTGACCGGCCATGGTCTCAAGGACCCTCAAACAGCGATGAAGAATGTTCCTCAGCCGGTGGTGGTGAAGGGCCAAGCTCAAGACATTCTGCACATCATTGGTTTATGAAATACATCATTCTTGTCCCAGATGGTCTGGCCGATGAGCCGCTCAAGGCACTGGGCGGCAAAACGCCCCTGGAAGCCGCAAGCACGCCCAACATGGATTTTTTGGTCCAGCACGGTTTGTCTGCCCTGGTCAAGACCATTCCCGACGGCATGCCGCCGGGCTCGGACATCGGCAATCTGGCCCTGATGGGCTATGATCCTAAGAAGAATTTTTCCGGACGGGCCTCCCTGGAAGCGGCCAATTTAGGCATAAGGCTCAAAGGGGACGAGATCGTGTTTCGCTGCAATCTGGTCACGGTCAAGTCAGGGAAGATGCTGGATTACAGCGCCGGGCATATTTCCACCGACGAGGCCAAGAACCTCATCGAACATTTGGAGCGCGCCATTGATTGGCCGGATGTGCGTTTTTACGCGGGCAAAAGCTACCGGCATTTGATGGTTTTTAAATCCATCAATGTCTTTGGCATGCTCGCGGTCAAGACGGCCCCGCCCCATGATATCATCGGCAAGGCGGTCCAAACGCATCTGCCGTCGGGGCCCCAAAGCGATGTGCTGTTGAAACTGATGGAGAAGTCCAAGGGGATTTTGGCGGCCCATCCGATCAACAAGATCCGGGAAGAGTCCGGCGAGCATCCGGCCAATATGATCTGGTTATGGGGCCAGGGGGCGCGCCCTCATCTGCCTTTGTTCAAAGACCTCTACGGCCTTAAAGGCGCGGTGATTTCCGCCGTGGATTTAGTCAACGGCATCGGGCGCCTGATTGGCCTGGACGTCATCGATGTGCCTGGCGCCAACGGTTATTATGATACCAATTACAAGGGCAAGGCCCAATATGCCCTGGAGGCCTTAAAGAAGCATGATATGGTCTTTGTGCATGTGGAGGCCATGGATGAGGCCGGGCATAACGGCGACTGGAAAGCCAAGCTCGAGTGCTGCGAGCGCTTTGACAAGGACATTGTCGGGACCATGGTCAAATCTTTCGGCAAGTCCCAAGATGTGCGCATCCTGGTGTCTGCGGACCATCCGACACCGGTGGCCAAACGGGTGCATGACCGCGCGCCTGTGCCCTTTGTGATGTGGGGCAAGGGGATCAAATCCAACGGTCTGAAATTTTATTCTGAAAAAGCAGCCAGGGCCGAAGGCCTGCGCTTTCAAAGCGGGCAGGAGATGATCCAATTTTTTATGGGGGACGGTCAATGATGGAAAAACAAATCATCGTTCAAAAATTCGGCGGCTCTTCCGTGGCCAATATCGACCGCATCAAGAACGTGGCCCAGCGGGTCATTGCATATAAGAACAAAAATACGGACATGGCGGTGGTGGTCTCTGCCCTGGGCGATACCACCGACGAGCTGGAAGCCCTGGCCTTTGGCCTGAGCAAAACCCCGCCTGAGCGCGAAATGGACATGCTGCTCTCTACCGGCGAGCAGATTTCCTGTGCTTTGCTTGCCATCGCCATCAAGGAGCTGGGTCATGAGGCCATCTCTTTTACCGGCAGCCAGGTGGGCATTAAGACCGACAAGAGCCACACCAAGGCGCGCATCATCACCATCGACAGCAAGCGTATTGCCAAGGCCTTTAAGGATAACAAGATCGTGATCGTGGCCGGTTACCAGGGGGTCACGGCCAATGACGAGATCACGACCCTGGGGCGCGGCGGCTCGGATTTGACCGCGGTGGCCCTGGCCCAGGCCCTGAAAGCCGATGTCTGCGAGATCTATACGGATGTCGACGGCATCTACACCACGGACCCCCGCATCGTCAAGGAGGCCCGCAAGATCAAATCCATCACCTATGAAGAAATGCTGGAAATGGCCTCGCTCGGCGCCCAGGTGATGCAGGCGCGTTCCATTGAGGTCGCCAAACGCTTCAATATTCCTTTGCATGTCCGATCAAGCTTTACCAAGGAGGAAGGGACCATGATCACCAATGCCAATGAAAAGCTGGAAGAAATCGCCGTGCGCGGCATCACCTGCAACAAAAACGAGGCCAAGATCACCATTTGTTCGGTGCCGGACAAGCCGGGCATAGCCGCCAAAATTTTCGAGCAAATTTCCAAACAAGGGGTCAACGTGGACACCATCGTGCAGAATGTGCCGCATGATAAATTGTCCGATATTTCTTTTACCGTGCCCAAAGGCGATTCCAGCAAGGCCATGAGGGCCACCTCCTTGATCGGCCAAAAAATCGGCGCAGGAGAGGTGCTGGAAGACCGCAATATCGCCCGGGTTTCCCTGATCGGCTCCGGCATGCGTTCGCACCACGGCATCGCGGCCAGGATGTTTTCCACCCTGGCGGACAACCAGATCAACATTGAAATGATCACCACGTCGGAAATTTCCGTCTCCTGCATCATTTCTCAGGATTTGGCGGACAAGGCTGTCAAGGCCCTGCACAAGGCTTTTAAACTGGAACAAATTTAGGCTATGCCAAAAATAATCATATACGATACAACTCTCAGGGACGGGTCCCAGACCGAGGGGGTCTCGTACACCGTCAATGACAAGGTCAAGATCACCCAAAAGCTCGATGAGCTGGGCATTCCTTACATCGAAGGCGGATGGCCGGGCTCCAATCCCAAGGACAAGGAATTCTTCGAGCTGATGAAGTCCCACAAGCTTGAGCATTCCAAACTGGCGGCCTTTGGCTCCACGCGGCGGGCCCATGTCAAGGCGCAGGAGGACGCCAATTTGAAGGAATTGGTGGCGAGCGAAACGCCGACCGTGACCATCTTTGGTAAAAGCTGGGACCTGCATGTTATTGACGTGATCAAGACCAGCCTCGATGAAAATTTGAAAATGATCCGGGAATCCGTAAATTTTTTAAAGAAAAGCAAGCGGGAGGTCTTTTATGACGCCGAGCATTTTTTTGACGGCTATAAAAATAATCCTGCTTACGCCTTAAAAACTATTTTGGCGGCCCAGGCCGGCGGCGCGGACTGCATTGTCCTGTGCGACACCAACGGCGGCACCCTGCCCGAAGAGATCACGAAGATCATCAAGCAGGTCAAAAAGAAAATCCGCAAGCCTTTAGGCATCCATACGCACAATGACCAGGGCCTGGCCGTGGCCAATTCCCTGGCCGCGGTCCATGCCGGCTGTGTCCAGGTGCAGGGCACCTTTAACGGCATGGGGGAGCGCTGCGGCAATGCGGACCTGTGCACGATCATGGGGATCCTGCATGCCAAGCTCAAGGTCAAGACCATCCCTGACGCGCAGATCAAACTTTTGATGGATGCTTCCTACTATATCAGCGAGATCAGCAATTATGCCTTGCCCCACAATCATCCTTTTATCGGCCATTCCGCCTTTGCCCATAAAGGGGGCGTCCATATCGACGCTATGCTCAAAAACCCCCTGGCCTATGAGCATATCGATCCGGCGATGGTCGGCAATCACCGCCGGCTTTTGACGTCGGAATTGGCCGGCAAAATGCCCATTGTGCTTAAAGCCCAGAAGATGAACGTGGACCTGGATAAAAATTCGCCCCAGGCCAAGGAGATCATGAAGGCCTTGCAGGAGAAGGAACACCAGGGCTATCAGTTTGAAGGGGCGGCCGCTTCTTTTGAATTGTTCATGAAGCGCCGTTTGAATGCTTATCAGCCTTTTTATCAATTGGAAGGGTTCAAGGTCTTTACCGAGCGCAAACCCGACGGGACGGTCGTGGCCGGTGCTACGGTCAGATTAAAGGTCAACGGCCATGATGAGATGGCCACCATCGAAGGCCACGGCCCGGTGGAGGTCTTGGACCGTGCCTTGCGCGCGGCGCTGAACAAATTTTATCCGGCGGTGGCGGACATGCACCTTTCCGACTACAAGGTCCGCGTGCTGGACACCCAGGAAGGAACGGGCGCCAAGGTGCGCGTTCTGATCGAGTCCAAGGACCAGCATGACAGCTGGACAACGGTGGGGGTGCATGAGAACGTGATCGAAGCCAGTTGGGAAGCGTTGGTCGACAGCATTGAATATAAGTTATTGAAGGAAAAAAAATAGGCTTTTGGTGAATAGCTAATATGTCTTCTGGCGAAAAATCCCTGATTGTGCCGAAGACATATTAGCTATTCATCTTATTGACCATCACAACCCCCGGGGTTGTGATGGTCACCATCACAACCCCGGGGGTTGTGATGGTTTTATGGAATTGTCCTCAAAATATAATCCTCAAGAAACCGAAACGAAATGGCTGAAGTTTTGGAAGGACCATAATGTCTTCCACGCACAAGCCAAGGCCGCCAACAAGCCGTTCACGATCGTGATCCCGCCGTCCAACGTGACCGGCATCCTGCATATGGGCCATGCGCTCAATAATACCCTTCCGGACATCATGGTCCGCTACAAGGACATGAACGGCTTTGAGGCCTTATGGATGCCAGGCACCGACCACGCCGGCATCGCCACCCAGAACGTGGTGGAAAAGCAATTGGCGCAGGAAGGCAAGACCCGGCAGGATTTGGGAAGAGAGCAATTCCTCAAACGCCTTTGGGCGTGGAAACAGCAATACGGTGATACCATCATCCAACAACTGGAAAAATTAGGTTCGTCCTGCGATTGGCCGCGCACCCGCTTTACCATGGATGAAGCTTATTCCGACGCGGTCATGGAAGCCTTTGTCCATTTGCATAAAAAAGGGCTGATCTACCGCGGGGAGCGTATCATCAACTGGTGCCCGCGCTGTCAAACAGCCCTTTCTGACGAAGAAGCCGAGCACAAGGAGAAAAACGGGAAGCTTTATTTTTTAAAATATCCTTTCAAAAATAATCCTCAAGCTTTTGTGGTTGTGGCCACAACCAGGCCGGAAACCATGCTGGGAGATACGGCCGTTGCCGTTAACCCTCAGGATGCCCGTTACCAATCCATGATCGGCCAATCGCTTGTTTTGCCCCTTGTGCATCGTGAGATCAAGATCATCGCGGATGAATTCGTAAATCCTAAATTCGGCACCGGCGCAGTCAAGGTGACCCCGGCACATGACCCCAATGATTTTCTCATGGGCCAGCGCCATCATTTGCCGGCGATTAATGTGATGCATCCGGATGCCAGGATCAATGAGCAGGGCGGCCCGTACCAAGGCCTGGACCGTTTTGAGGCCCGCAAGAAGGTGCTGGCAGACCTGGATCAAATGGGCCTGCTGGAAAAAATCGAAGACCATAAGAATGCCGTCGGTCATTGTTACCGTTGTGATACCATCGTAGAGCCTCGGCTGTCGAAACAGTGGTTCGTGAAAATGAAGCCCTTGGCCAGGCCCGCGCTTGAGGCGGTGCAAAAGGGTGATATCAAGATTTTTCCGAATTATTGGTCCAAGGTCTATAGCAATTGGATGGAAGAGATCCATGATTGGTGCATTTCCCGCCAGATCTGGTGGGGCCATCGCATCCCCGTTTGGTATGACAAGGAAGGAAACAG
Organism: uncultured Planctomycetales bacterium; assembly: GCA_964483785.1. Lineage (GTDB taxonomy): Bacteria > Omnitrophota > Gorgyraeia > Zapsychrales > Fredricksoniimonadaceae > JABDGZ01. The sequence continues at coordinate 13,852 of CAZACW010000032.1, read as the reverse complement.
TTTCGCGGCCAAATCTCAAGCTGAGGCTGAGGCCCAGGCTAAGCAAAAGCACGGCAAGGCCGTTGAGCTCAACCAGGATGAAGATGTGCTGGACACCTGGTTCTCGTCTTGGCTTTGGCCTTTCGCGACGCTCGGATGGCCAAAGCAAAATCCGGATTTAAAGTATTTTTATCCGACCCATGTCTTGATGACGGCTTCGGAAATTTTGTTCTTTTGGGTGGCGCGCATGATCATGGCAGGTTATGAATTCATGGGGGAGAAGCCGTTTTCCGAGGTCTTGATCCATGGCACGGTGCGTGATGCCAAGGGCCGCAAAATGTCCAAGTCCTTGGGCAATGCCATTGACCCGTTGGACATTATCAAGGAATACGGGGCCGATGCCCTGCGCTTTAGCCTCATCATCAATTCGGCCCAAGATATTTTTATCTCCAAGGAAAAGTTCGAGATCGGCCGTAATTTTGCCAATAAGATCTGGAACGCCTCACGGCTGATTTTGTCCCATGTGAAAACCATGGACGATGCCATCGACATGCAGCAGCTGGATTTGCCCTCGCGCTGGATCCTGGCCTGTTATTTTGACACTTTAGAAAAAGTCAGCAAGGCGATTGAGGAATTCAAGTATTCTGAGGCGGAAATAGCCCTTCAGGATTTCTTTTGGGGAAGTTTTTGCGACTGGTATCTGGAATTGATCAAGGACAAGTTCCAGGAGACAAAAATCCAGGCGACGGCCTTGTTTGTATTGAAAAATTCCCTGAAGATGATGCATCCGTTCATCCCTTTTGTGACGGAAGAAATATACAGTAAATTGAACACCAAGGACCAATGTCTTTCCCTGGCTTCATGGCCCCAGGCTGATGCTGCGCTGATCGATCAAAAGGCAAGTGTACACATGCAGGCCATCATTGATGTGATCGGCGCCGTCCGCAATATCCGCGCGCAATGGAACATCAAGCCTAACGAAACCGTGGATGCCTTTGTTGTGCCGGGGGAGGATGCGGCGCAAAAATTATTATCCGCACATGCGGCGGATATCCGGCGTATGGCGCGTTTGAAAGATTTGAAAATCGAGCCGGCCCTGCCTTCACTCAAAAACGCGGCCACGGCGCTGGCGGGTACTGTGAAGATTTTTGTTCCTTTATCCGGGGTGATTGACCTGGCCGCTGAAACAAAGAGGATCAAGGGTGCGATCGCCCAAAAGCAAAAATCCGCGGACAGCCTCAACAGCCGCCTGAATGATCCTGAATTCGCCTCCAAGGCGCCGGAAGATATTCTGGCCAAGGAAAAGGAAAGGCTGCTGCTTCTTTCCAAGGAAATTTCCAGTCTGCAAAACGTTATTACTAATTTAACGTGAGTTCGACATATTGAGAAAGGCATGCAAGGATATGTTTTTGATCAGGCGATGCGCTTTTCCCCCCAGGCGCGCAGAGACCCATCACAACCCCCGGGGTTGTGATGGTATCCATAAAAAGGAATCATGGTCACAGATCTTTATCAAAAGCCGAATCCATCATGGACCAATTCAAACGGATCATAATATCAGCCTTGGCTGAAGACATCGGCCAAGGGGATATCACCACCGCTCTTTTGGTTTCCCGCACGGCCACATCACGCGCGCGGCTGATCTTGAAAGAAAAGGGCGTGGTCTGCGGCCTTGATTTGGCCAGACGGGTTTTTAAACATTTGGACCCTAATATTCGGTTTCGGGCCCTACTGCGCGACGGCGACATAGGCCGCAAAAATCTAATCATCGCAGAACTCTCCGGGAAAACAAGGGCCTTGCTCTCCGGCGAGCGGGTGGCTATCAATCTGTTGTCCCTGATGTCCGGCATTGCCACCCAAACCCGGCGCTATGTAGCCAGGATAAAACCCTATAAGGCCAAGATTATGGACACGCGCAAGACCACGCCCTTGCTGCGCAGCATCGAACGTTATGCGGTGCGCTGCGGCGGCGGGGTCAATCACCGTTTTAATCTTAACGCCATGGTCCTGATCAAGGACAATCATCGCGCTGTCCTAAAAAGGAGGGACATGTCCGTGGCCGTCGAGGAGCTCAAAAAGCAGACCAAAACCAAGGTCGAGGTGGAGGTGGATAGCCTCGCGCAATTCAAGGAGATCCTCCCCTCCAAGGCAGACATTATCTTGCTGGACAACATGACTCCGCGCCAGACCGCCGCGGCTGTGCGCCTGCGCGATCAAGCCAGGTCCCGCGTCCTGCTGGAAGCCTCCGGCGGTATTACGCTTAAAAACGTAAGACGCTTCGCGGCCTCCGGTGTAGAGCGCATCTCCGTCGGGGCACTGACCCATTCCCGTCATGCCCTGGACATTTCCCTGGAATTTTTGCCATCTCCATGAAAATCTTCGTCTGGATCATTTTGTTTTTGTCCATCAGCCTGGCGCCGCCGCTCTGGGCCCAGGACAAGGATGATATCACGCAGGCGGACATCGCCTCAGGCGCGATTTTCGACGATAAATTATTGCTGGAAGGCTATGCCCTTAGGTACAAGGACGAGCCCAAGGAAATTTTACTGGCCATGATCGCAGATGATTCCCTGGGCGCGTATAAATGCACGGCCGCGGTAAGGGTGTTCAAGGACAAATTCGCCAATCAGGTCCTCAGTACGGAAAAGTCCAGGATTTTAAAGATGATGATCCATCGCCTTAACCGCAGTGATTCGCCTTTTGTCAAGGTGGAGATCATGCACACCCTGGTCATCTTGGACCGCTACCAATATTTTCAAAGCATGGTCCCGGGTTTGATCCAAAAAATGGACCATTACAATCCCGTGGTCAGCACTATGGCCTACGATGATTTGGTGGCCATTACCAAGGACTCTTTGTATTCCAGGGAGGCCAGGATCGTTTTTGAGACCTTGCGCAAGCTTCTTTTTTTGGCGCGCAACCGCCTGCAAAAGATCACCGCCCCCGGTGAAAATTTGAGCCATAAATTGGAGCTTTTGCGCTGGTCCATCCGCATCTTGGGCACCCAGGAACTCAAGCGCCTGCCTTCGGAAGTAATCAATCTACTTTGACCATCACAACCCCCGGGGTTGTGATGGTCAACCACCGCAACCCCGGAGGTTGGGGTGGTATTTCTCGTCGGGAAATGAATTTTTTTAATCCTGGAGCTTGACAAGTCCCCAAAAGTATTTTATACTTTCTAATGTAACATAATTCAAATGCAATCTTAATTCAATCTTAATGCCTGGCACGGAAGTCAGGGGTTAAGATAAAAATATTGGACAATGCAGCCCAATGACGCGCAAGCGGACATTGGGCTTTTTAGTTTAAGAAGTTGCGCACGTTGATGGTGCGCCAAGATATTGGACGCTGCAGCCCAATGGTTTTCCAAGTTCTGGAAAATGATTGGGCTTTTTTGTTGAGGTGGGTCATGCTGATGAAGTTGATTGTAAGGCTGGTCATCGTTGCATTTTGGACAACCACGGTTGGTCCGCTTCCAGACACCTTTGCCCAAACCATCATTAATCTGCCTGCGCCTGGCGCCATGGTCAATCCCAGCAGGCCGTTTGAACCCCTGCAATTCAAAGGCATTTTAGTTGATCCGCGCAATCCTCTGCGTTTTGATTTTTTGGTGGATAAAGGGGACGCGCATCTTTACGGCCAAAATTTAAAAGACAATATCACGCGCTTGTCCAAATATTTTTTGACCTGCCTGACCATTCCTGAAGATGATCTGTGGGTCAACCTTTCGCCTTACGAAAAAGACCGCATTGTGCCTGGGCAGTTTGGCATCACCTTGATGGGCAAGGACCTGCTGGAACAAGATTACTTGCTCAAACAAATCATGGCTTCCTTAAGCTATCCTGAAAATGAATTGGGAAAAATATTTTGGCAAAAAGTGTACCGCAAGTCTTATGAACTTTTCGGCACCACAGAAATTCCCATCAATACATTCAACAAGGTTTGGATTGTCCCGCAATACGCGCGAGTTTACGCCCAAGGCAACGCGGCTTTTGTCATCAAAAGCCAGTTGGACGTGATGCTCGAAGCGGATTATAAATCCTATCTCCATCATCAAGGCCTTGCGCCGGATGCTGTCTTGAAACAAGGCTTCTCTAATAAGGCCGGCGCCTATTCCCAGGTTTTTCGCGATGTGATTTTGCCTCAGTTGAGGGATGAGGTCAATCAGGGCCGAAATTTTGCCGTGGTCCGCCAGGTCTTTAACGCCATGATCTTAGCCACCTGGTATAAACGCCATTTAAAGGACAGTGTGTTAGGCAGAATGTACGTGGGCAAGAACCAGGTGAGCGGGGTGGACATCCTGGATAAACATGCCAAGGAAAAAATCTACCGGCAATACCTGAAAGCGTACAAGAAATGCGTCTATAACTATATTAAGGAAGATTATGATCCCATCACCCGGCAGACCGTGCCGCGCAAATACGCCTCCGGAGGTTTGTGGTTCGCGGGTTTCGGCAAGCCGGATTCAGCGATGTATACGGAAGTGCCCAGTGCCTTGGGCATCAATATAGGGTCTGAGCCAGTCCGGGCCACGGTGGATGTGACAGCCAAGGACAAGGACGGGGCCATGATTGCCTTTCCGCCCATGGCGGAAATCACGCATTCCCATCCTTTTCATTTTACCCAGAGACAGGCAGATTCAGCCATGGTAACGCTTGGGACCTTCAGCCGGACCATGCTGATGTCCATGACGGCCCTCATAGGCTTGCTGGTGATGAGCCCTTCACTTCAAGCGGCGCAGGTCAAGCATCTTAATGATCCAAGAATTGTCCAGGTGGTCATTACGGAAAAAGACATTGATTTAGGCCTGGGAGGCGCCTTGCAAAAGGCAGGGTATACGCGCATGCCTTTATGGGGCGAGCATGGCGCTGTGGCGCAGGTGGCAAGGATCGCACGGATAACAGATGTAGATAATGTGAATGCAAGGGACACCTTTAATATTCCAACCCCCCAAGCTTTAAAAGCTGTCCTGCAGGGCCGGATTCCTGAAAGCGAATTGATGAAAATTTCCGGCGTGGTGGCCAGGAGCACCCAGGCGGGTATAGCGGACACGGTGCAAACAGCCCCGCCGCCAGCAGATTCGTTGACACGAGTCTTGTCGCGATCAATCGTTTCTCCGGCAGCAGCTGAGCCTCCACCTGCGCCACCGATAAATTTATCAACCACAGGTAATGGTCAAACGTCAGCGGCAGCGCCGCTACCACCGTCAGAAGAACCCCTTGTAGGGCGAGCTTCACCAACAGATCAGGCCGCAAAATTAAAACCACCAGATCAAACCACTGTCAGGAGTGCTCCACTGCCAGATGAGCTAGCCTTACTGCCACCATCTCTTACACAGCCGCAATTACCACCAGATAAAACCACTGTTAAGAGGGCTCCACCACTGGCCAAGGACCTGGTTGTTGAACCTTCTTCGATGCAAACAACACATGGCCCAGGAACAGCTTTGCCGGTGTTGACTGCGCCCAGAAAGGGAGCAGTTTTTCAAGAACCGCCGAGGCCGTTATTTGCGGATAATCCCGGATGGAAACCGGCAAATTACACTAGATTGCCGGGAGCTGAGCCGCCTCCTCCTTCACCGGTTTCTTATCGCGCGGCTCCTGTGGTCACAACGCAGTCAACTCCTGTCCTTACATCCAACACTGCGCATTCCGGGATCCTGCAATATTCCAAAATGTTGCCGTGGGTGATGTTGCTTGGCATATTAGGCATCTCGATGATTCATTCAGGTGTTGCCATAGTCATAAAGGCGATCCCGCGATTGAAAGAACGAAAAGCCAGACAAAGAAAACCAAAGGAGGCTTCTTTAGCGCCCATGGCCCAGCAATCAGCACCAAGCTCTGGCTGGGCCTTTTCCGTGGCAGGACCGCGCGGCCCTACATTAACAGATGATGCCGAACGGGCTTGGATTCAGGCCTTTGAGGCAGGCGAACCCGTAGAACTGCCGACCTTTCCCAATGCCGCGGCCACGATCTCGGCCCCAACGGCCAATGGGCAAACATCAGACAAAAGCAGTTTAAGGTTCATGGATATGATCGGCATGATGGCAGGAGGCGCTGTTGCTTCTTATTTTGGAGGGGATTATTCGGACTTAGGCAGGGCGTTTTTGGAATCACTTATGGCTACACCCATTCTCTATACCGGCCTTCTTTTATTACATGAAGCAGGACATTTGACAGCGGCATTCCTGCAATATCTGTTCTCCTTATTTTCAGCCTCGAAATTTAAGAATGTCAAGATCCTCACCTGGGGCAACCTGACCGGCAATTTGGGATTCAAGGGTTTGTTGCTGACGGCCTTGCCCTTTATAAAATCTTCCCGATTAGCCGGCGTTGATCTTCCATGGCTGGAGGGCAAGAGCAGGCGCATAAACCAGGCCGCAGGATTTTTCCTGTCCTTGGGCGCGGTTTGCGCGGCTTTTATGGCAGGGATCCATTTCGATTTATGGCCTATGTTCCCGCATCTATTTGGGTCTCTTAGCGCTGCGTCCCTGTTTTTGTTGATCCATTCTTTTTATTCCGACATCAAGGAGCCTTCTTCCAGCGGCAGGATCAACTGCGGCAATGGAGGTTTTATTTTTCTTCCGGAAAAATTCATGCAGGGCAGGTTCAAGGACGTGTTTTTTCCAGAAGATTTTCAAATCGGACTGGCCAACATGAAGGTCTGGTCGGAGTTAAGGGGAGACCAGGGCAAGGGGATTTTTACCTGGGGTGTGACCAAGGACGGGGATGTGGTGCCCATCATTTACAAGGTGATGAAATCCAAACGCGGGCCTCCGGTGATCGTGGTGGCCATCTATGGTTTTGACGGCCGTTTAAGAAGGGTATCAGCCAGGGACGTGCGGCCCTTGCCCGGCGCTGTCCGCGAGATCGTCAGCCATGACCGGTTTTTGACCCAGGGCGTTCCTTCCTTGGAAGGCTTACAGCCGCAGTTAAGTAGGAGCATCCAGCGCATCCTTTCCTTTTTTGATGAAGAGGGCAGGCCTATGCGCAGGCTCAGGACCATAGCCGCAGCCGTGACCTTAAACGGAGATTTGAAGGGATATCAGTATAGAGGGAAGATCATGGCTACGGGCCAAGTCAAGGAATATTTCGGGCAAAAACTGCATATGAAGAAAGATGTGTATATTCCCCCCACGCTTAAACAGCCCAAAGGCTATTACGCTTATTGGCCCAGCGGCGACACACCGGGCCTGGCCGGGGCCCTGCATTTCCATGACAATCAAGGTGATTTTGAGGGCGCCAGCAGTTTTTCTCTGAATGAGATTTTTTACCATGACTGGCAGGAATCCCTGGAGCATAATTTATCTGAGGAAGAGGACCAACAGATGGGCGCATTTTTGCTCAACGCATATACATCCCAGATCGAAGAGGACAGCATGTTCAATCAACGCTATCCGAGGCGTGCTGATGTGCGGGAAACCTATGAACAGGTTTTACTGCGTCCCGGCTTAAAAAAGATAGACAAGACCTTGGGAGATTGCTGGGTCACGGCAGAGATGGTCGCTCAAGATCCTCGTTTGGAAATCCAACACCTGGCCTTGGAAAGCCTGCGCCAAAGATTAAAAAGAGGACTTTTAGAGCAGGCGCGCCTGGCAGCCCAAAATCCCGGCGCATCACCCGTGGGGCGTATCCTCAATCAGCTGCAGGCCCTGCACGCGGATGAAAATTTCGAGCAGAAGGTCGAACGCTATGCGGACATGTCCATCCAAAGATTTTTCACGGCAGACATCATGGCAGCCATGCAGGAAATCGAGCAGAGGGGCATCGGCACCTTCGGTGTTCGGGCCCTGAGTTCCAAATATCCTGGGCGGGGGATATTTTGGACCAAGGGCCAGAGCATAGCCTTAGGGATCAATAAGGAAGCAGGCTATATCAGTTATAATTCCGAACACACGGCCTTGATGACCAGCGTGGGCGACGCCCCGCCGGTGAATGAGATCTTGATTTTGAATTCCTATGGCCGCGGCCAAATTACAGAAACGTATTATGATCATACGGCCCAGGAACTGAAAATAAGGGCTTATTCCCCTCGAGACGGCCGTGATTTGTCGGATGATGATTTAAAGGAATGGCGTATGGAGTTGACCCCGGATAATCCCTACTATGCGGCCTTGGTCCAGCGTGATCTTAAAAATGTGGCCCAGGAAGATGTCAATGATATCGCCCGGGCCATCCGCGATGTCCAGGCCAGATGGAGAGATCCCAATTCCTTTGTCCGCAGGACCATGGACCCGTTTTTTCAAAAATCAGTGTCCCGCATGATTGAAGGTTATATCAAGGAAAACAGTAAATATTACAATGTTTCCCAAGGCTATTTGATGGCGGCTGTTGAAAGCAGGGCTGCTGAAGTGATCAGAAAAAGCCCTAAACGGGTCTCGCCGGAAAATTCCAAACGGCTCATAGCCGCCTTGATAAGGTCGGTGGGCCATGATGAGCGGATTTTAAGCTATTTGAAAAGTCATTTAGACCAGCAAATCGCCTTGAATGCGGACAGTCTGACTAAGGACCTGATGAACGGGGATGCCCAAGAAGATGACCTGTTTTTGCAGCTTAGGACCCTGGATGCGTCCATTAAAGTGATGAGGGACGCGGAAATCGCCAAGATCGCGGCAGATATAGCGGCCAATAATCTCGAATTTTTAACTCAATTTGAGACTGCTCAGAGGGAATTGACCCAGCAGCAGGAGAGGATCGCCCGCATCTGGGAGCCCAGCACCGAAGGCCTCACCAGCATCCCTGAACATGAAAGCATCGGCTCAGGGGAGGCGGATTTTTTCATCTCCGGCCTGGAAGATTCCTTGTGGCTGGGATCGGAAAATTTTAAAAGGATCCTGGAGATCATTTTTCCCGGGGCTGTCATCGAGACCGATTCCACGAACAAGGCCTTGAATCTAAAGCCCAATGACCGCCGCAAGGTCGGCAAGCGCACGATCTGCCTGGTGGTCAGCAAATCCGGGGCCACCTCGCCCTCCAAGAACCTGGTGCCGATTCTGGAAGCGATATCACCGGGCAATGTGTTTATCATGACCGGACGCGTGGATACCTTGATGGCCCTTTCCTTGGGGCAGAGATTTTATAAAGGGGCGGAATTCAACAACCGCATTTTCCCCACGGGCAATTTTTATCCTTCTGAGGTCAATTCCGTGTCCTTAGTTGAAATGATGGCCAACCAGGTTGAGATGATCGTCTATATGACCAGGGGCATGAAAAGATTATTTCCCAACCAAAGGCCTTGGAAAATGAACTTGATGCAAAAGCATATCGGCAAAATTGTGTCCTGGCGTGATGCCATGCTTAAAAAAGCCGTCCGTTTGACCGGAGTCAATGAAGACGGCATGAGGGTGCTGGGTTATAAGGAACATGAGTCCCTGGTTGAAAACAGCGAAATTTTCGGGAACATGATGACAGAAACGACCTTGATGAACGTCATCAACGGACTTTTTGTCTTCAGCATTTTTTATTTGGGTTATTTCTCCAAACTGGGGGCCCTTATTGACCAATTGGCCGGCATGCCTTTGGCCTTCACATGGTCCGGGGGCGCTGTGTTTGCCTTGTTCTGTACGACCCTGACCCTGGCCTTTGGCTGGGCCGCCGCGCTGATTTACCGTCAATTTACCCATCGGGTGCAGAAAAAAGCCAGGTTGGGCAAGCCCACCATGGTCATAGGGGATACGCCTGCGGTCCATCAAAGCATTGAAATCAATGCCAGCAAGCGCGGCTCCCTGGCCATCAAATCCCAGGATGTGGATTATCATGGGGGCAATCCCATTGACCATTTAGGGGCCAGGTTCATCCATCGCTTGCGCAGGGGAACAGTCCTGTTGTTCGGCCTTCCGGAAAATCCTCAAGACCTTGAGAATATTCAAGTGACCTTGAATCAGTCCTTGATCCGGACCGATATGACCATCGGCCAAAGGGCCTGGGACTGGATCGGCAGGCATATTTTGGCCGGCCCAGAGACCTTTACCATCGGTCACGGCGAAGCAGACCCCAATCTGTCCCAGCACCATATGAATATCGGTGAATTGGAAACAGTGGATATTTTACCGGACGGCAGCAGGGTATTGAAGCCGGATATCACGCAGACGCTCAGCCAAATATACAGCGACAGTTTCGAGTTGATTGACCGCATCATTGCCTACAATGTGTTTTTGACCTCAGCCTATGAATACTCCACAGGTTTCAAGATTTGGTTTTTCGGCCCTGTATTCAGGGGCATGGCCAAGATTTTAAGAGCGACCAGGATTTGGAAATACGCGCCGGATAAATTCCACCAGCAGGACAAGACCCATTCCAGGACCGCTATATTTTCCACTCCTTCTCCAGCCGATGCCCCCACTGAGGCCCAAAAACCCTATCATGACGCCCACCTTCCATTTTCGATATTAGACGGCACAAACAGAAGCGGGGTCCGTCAACTCGAAATAACTGATTCGGACGACGCCCAGGTATCCAATCCACCCAAACGAGGAGGTATAGACATGAACAGCCGATTGATGCGCTTTGAAAAGACGAGGGATAAACTCCAATGAGATAAAAA
>CAZACW010000032.1:0-3321 GCA_964483785.1 uncultured Planctomycetales bacterium | reverse complement strand
CAGCCGGTTATTGCACGAGTAAGGGAGGAAGGAAAAATCTAAAGTGAATAAGAATAGTGAAAGGGCTTGGCCTGTGCCGGGGATAAAGGTGGTCGTCCCCAAAGTGTCCGCCATAGTGGACGTCACGCCGCAGATGCTCAAATCCATGCTCGGCAAAGGCTGTTTAAACTGAAATCCTTGGCCTAAATTCTTGTTTTTGGTATACTAAAAACCATCACAACCCCCGGGGTTGTGATGGTTAACATTTATGTTACTTAATCCTTTAACCCTTCATTTACCCAAAACCTCCCTCGAGGCGGCCAGGCTGTTTAAGGAACTGGAAGATGCCAAGGTCTTGGCCGGCGGCACCTTCTTGCTCAACAGCATGAAACTGCTCAAGACCAAGGGGACCAAGACTGCCCGTAATATCTTAAGTTTGGCCAAGGTCGAGGACCTTAAAGGGACCGCTGTCAAAGGAGATACGTTGACCATCAAGGCCATGACCCGGGTCAATGAGCTTTTGGAAAGCCCGGTGCCGGACGGTTTAAAAGTCCTGCATACGGTTTGCCGCAATATTTCCACCAATCCCATCCGCAACATGGCCACCATCGGCGGCAATCTGACCTGCCGCTACACCTGGACCGAGATGGGCGCTGTGATGATCGCGCTTGGCGGCCAAATGCATTTCCTGGGGCCGGACGGCAAGGAAGAGAGCATCCCGGCGGAAGATTTTTTCAAGAACGCCGCGCGCTGTGAAAAATTATTCACCCATGTGACACTGCACCATCTGCCGTCTGCGCGGATAGCTTATCGCCGCGTCAAGAAGACCCTGCATGTGGATGTGCCCTTGCTTGCAATTTGCATCAAAACTGAAATCAAGGGCAAAAAGTGGTATAATACCCGGGTCGGGATCAATAATGGTGTGGCCTTTGCCCAAAGGGACCCGGTTTTGGAAGGGTTTTTAAATGAAAAAGCCGCGTCAGCGGATTTAGGCAAGGAAGCCCTGAACCATCTGACCACAGCCATTTATGACACGCGTTCCAGCGAATATAAACAACATATGTTCAGGGTCAGTTTAAAATCCGCGATAGATGAAATTTGCGCGTCATCCTAAGGCCCTGGCTACAGAAAAAAAAGTATGAATATCACGTTGACCATAAATAAAAAACAATATATTTTAGATCTCAAAGACCATGAGACCCTGCTTGAGGTGCTCAGGGACCGATTGTCTTTGACCGGCACCAAGACCGCCTGCCAGGAAACCGAATGCGGCACCTGCACCGTGATTATCAACGGCAAGGCTGTCCTGTCCTGCATCACCCTGGCAGCCAATGTCCAGGGCGATGCGATCACCACCATCGAAGGCCTGGCGGATGGAGAAAAACTGCATCCGGTCCAGCAGGCCTATGTGGATTGCGGGTCTGTGCAATGCGGTTTTTGCATTCCAGGCATGATCATGTCTTCCGTGGCCTTGCTTGAAAAAAATCCCCAGCCGACCCAGGAGGAAATCGAATACGCCCTGGACGGCAATATCTGCCGCTGTGCCGGGTATCCGAAAATTTTTGAAGCTGTGCGTGAAGCCGGTAAGCAAATGAACAAACAGTAGTCAACCTGGGGACATGTCCCGAAGGGACGTGTCCCCAAGCCGGCGGCCAATCAAATCAACCGTTGCATGTGTAAGCAACCCAGAGCAAATAACCTTACGTCTTTCGAACATGGCCTTGACCCGTAAATCCAAATTCGAAGATCAATATGTAGACCCAGTGGGCAAGAGCGTGCCCCGCATCGAGGGCAAGGGCGTTGTCACCGGCCAGTTAAAATACGTCTTTGACCTGCAATTGGGCAATATGCTGGTGGGCAAGATGCTGCGCTCGCCGCACGCCCACGCGCGCATCCTCAGCATCGACACTTCCAAGGCCGAGGCCCTGCCCGGCGTGCGGTCCGTGATCACGGCCAAGGACACCTATCAGATCAAATTCGGTTCCAATGAATATTTTTTCCCTCATACCGTGGACCAGATGGCCATCGAAGCCGAGAAGGTGCGCTATATCGGCGATGAGGTGGCTGCAGTGGCGGCCGTGGATGAAGAGACCGCGGATGAAGCCCTGCGTTTGATCGATGTCAAATATGAGGTCCTGCCCGGCGTTTTTGATGTGGAGGAAGCCATCAAGCCCGGCGCCCCGCAAATCCATGAATCGCTCAACAATATCGCCTTGATTCTGCCGGTCAATTTCGGCAATCCCGAACGCCTGATGAAGGAAGCGGATTCCGTGCGCGAGAGCAGGTTCTGGTGCCCGGTGGCGCATCCGGCGCCGATGGAACCGCATGTCTGTGTCGGGCAGTGGGAAACCTTCACCAATAAAATCACCTTATGGTCCTCGTCCCAGGCGCCGTTTAAGTGCCGCGAGGCCCTGGCCAAGACCTTGAAGATGGATTTGAATGATGTGCGCGTGATCAAGATGGCCGTGGGCGGCGGTTTCGGCGGCAAATTGGAAATGCTGCCCATGGATTTTGCCGCCTGTCTGCTTTCTAAAAAGGCCGGCGGCCTGCCGGTGAAAATTTGTCTCACTCGCGAGGAAGAATTTACCACCACCCGCCGCAAGCACGGCATGATTTACAAGGTCAAGACCGGCGTCAGGAAAGACGGCACCATTTTGGCCATGACCGGTGAAGTCCTGGCGGACGGCCGAGGTTGACAAAGTTGCTCAAGCCGAGACCGCGCGAGAGCTCGGGCAAAGCGAGGGCGCGGTGAAAGTGGCGATCCACAGGCTGCGCCGCCAATTTCGCCAAGCGATCAAAAAGGAAATTGCCCAAACCGTTAAGGACCCCGCCCAGGTTGCGGAGGAGATGAGATTCCTGTTGGAGGCGCTGTTGTAGCGAGGCGCGATTCACTCAGTTAGGGATGTGCTCACCAAAGGAGTACATCGGGTAATTCGGCTTGGCCATTTTCCATTGTCAGCACCGGCGCGAACATGACTAACCAACTAACTATGATAGAAAGGCCATCCGGGGATTCCAGCAACCGCCGAAGGCTGGGCCTGAGCATTTCGGCGAGGAGATCCGCGAATCGAGCGAGGAGAAAGCGCGGCCCTTGGACGCTGGCGAACCGAAGCGCCTGGACTGGCGGGAATCCGGCCTGGAGAAGCGAAGTGATCCGGAAAAGGTGCCATTGCCAAGCTGCCGCGCAGCGAAACACCATGACGCTGGAGTGGATCCGGGCGTTGCACATTGGGCGCCAAAACGCATGTATCGCACGTGCTCAATTGGTAGGGCAAGCCCAAAAAAAAACGCCGAAGCGCGAGTTAACGATGCTCAGAACCGACCCCTTTCCTGGCGGTCCCG
>CAZACW010000031.1:0-25951 GCA_964483785.1 uncultured Planctomycetales bacterium | reverse complement strand
AAAGGCAAATTAATCCGGCGGGCGGCGGGTGATCCCGAATTCCTTGACTAAGACCTCGGCAGTCTGGCCCATCGTCAAGCCGCAGACCGGATCAGTGAGGCCCAATTGCAGGCCGATGCGCGGCTTTAAAAAATGCCGCGGCCTGATCTTGGCAAAGCCCTGGATTCTGGCGGGCAAGGTCTTGGCCCTTGAAATTTCAGTGAGGATTTCCTGGTATTCTTTGGGAAAAAGAAACGGGATATTGCTCATCGACTCTGTGCCGCCGGTCAAATAACAGCTGCCTTCCCCGGCCTTGATCTTAAGGGCGGCCTGCACCACGGCCTCAATGCCGGAGGCGCAATTGCGGTGCACGGTCATGGCCGGCGTGGTTTTAGGGACACCGCAAAGCAAGGCAATGACCCGGGCGATATTGGCCGCGTCAGCAGGCTGGCCGACACAGCCGAAGATCACCTCATCGATTAATGCGGCATCGATCCCACAGCGCTCGATCAATTCCCGCGCGGCGATGCGGCCCAATTCCTGGGCGCTTAAATCATTGAAATCCGTGCCCATCTTGGCAAACGGGGTGCGGATACCATCGACGATCGCAATTCTTTCCATGCTGCCTCCCTTAGACCTTCGGCCTTATGTCCAAAATCCGCTTTTCCTTATTGGCCGTATCCAACTGCAAACGCTTGACCATCTCATCCAGGGTCATGAATTTGATTTCATTAGGGGACACTTCCGTGGCGCCGGTCAATTTGTCCTTGATCAGGGCTGATAATCGGCTTGGATCAGCACCGTTGTGCGGGGTAATATACACCATCAACTCATCCACGTCATAGGGGTCATTGTTGTGTTTGCAAATCTCCAGCTGCCACTCATCCACCTCGGAAATGCTGTCTAACACATCGGCAAAATGGCTGAAATTCACCAGGGTTCCCTTGACCTTGGAAAAATGCATGTCCTTGGTGTCGGACAAACGCGTGATATCCGAGGACAACCGCAGGCCCATGCGCCGGCAATAGGGGCAGATCCCCAGGGTCAGGCCGCCTTTGACAAAATCACCGGTGCGGTAGCGCAGCATCACGCTGGCCCTGGCATCGAGGCTGGTATAGACCAGCTCCCCGTCCGCGCCATCCTCCCTGACCTCTCCGGTATCAGGATCAATGATTTCAAATATCTCCTTATCAGGATAAAGATGATAGCCGCTGGAGACCTGATTGTCCGCAGGGCATTCAGCCCAGGCACTGCGTGCTTCGGTAAACCCATAGGTGCCGAAAATATAGACATTTTTAGCGCCCTGGGCGCTTAACATCCCTGATAATTTTTGCTTATAGGCGCAGTTGACCTTGGCCGCGCCCAGCACGATTTTTTTCAAAAAGGAAAGGTCATGGCCCCTTTCCTGCGCGTGGCGCACCAGATGATAAATGTAGCTTGGCACGCCCAAGATGCCGGCGGGCTTGATCCTCATTAAAGCGGTCAAATTGCCTTCCGTGCCCATGACCTTGCCCCCGCCGGTGGAAAGGCCAAAGATACCCGCTTCGATGGCGCCGAAAAAAGTCTGCCAAAAAGCCAGGTGCGGGGCAAAGGGAAAAAGATTCATGATCCTCTCCTCGCCCCGGATATCAAAAAGCCCCACCATGCGGGCACCGGATACACTCAAATTATCCAGATCATAACGGCTGTATAAAAAAGGCACCGGCGCGTTGGTGGTGCCGGTGGTAAAGGTCATGAAAATCGGAAGATATTCCCTGGTCAAAATCGCCTGCGCGCTTTGCCTTGTGAGCATGGCCTTGAGCGCAAGCCCCATCAACCTGGATTTGGGCCAATAGCGGCTGATTAAATCCTTGTCCGGATGAAGGACAAATTCTTTAAATTTTTCCGGATTATTCTTGTCCATCAGATCTGCCTTGCTGATGAGTGGAATGCGCCGCAAGTCGGCCTTGGAGCGGATCTGCCTGGGGTCGATGTGATGATCATCGAAGAGTTTGCGGTAAAACGGGCTGAAAGGATAGACCTGGGTGTTGATAAAAGCCCGCAGGCGGCTGTTTTGCAAATCCTTGATCTGCCCTGCAGTGAGGGATGTGAGGCCTTGCCAAGAATCCATAGGAAGTAGTTTATTATAAGACTTATAGTCAAGCCAGCGAAATCCGCATTAAAAACAAAAAGAAGCGCCCGCTTTTTGAAAAAGCAGGCGCTTCTTTTGAATGCCTGTACTAAAGAGAATTACTTGGCTGCGTTGTCAGCCATCGCTGCGGCATTGTCAGCGGCGTTCATCATGGCATTGTCAGCAGCGTTCATGGCATTGTCAGCGGCGTTCATGGCATCGGCAGCATTCATCATGGCGCTGTTGTCAGCGGCATTGGCATCCTGGGCCTTCACATTGTGGGCCGCCATAAAACCGGCAACACCAAACACCATGACAGCTGCTAAAACTAATTTCTTGTTCATGACTTCTCCTCCTTGGATTGTGATAAGATTTGAACCTTACCGTTGTTGATAATGTCTGCCTCGAAATTTTTGGCGTGGTATAGTTATACTGTAGCAAATTTTTGGAATATTTCCATTAAAATTTTCTAATTTTTCATTTGGGGCACAAGCGCCTGGCCTTCTCTTCAATGCTCGTCGACAATTCCGTAAAGGACCCTTCAAAGGCCGCTAATCCATCGTCGAGCAATTGGCGGCAGACCATGCCCACATCAATGCCCTGGGCGCGCAGCTGCTCGATGGTGTGCTGGGCTTGCGCAACCTGGCCGGGCAAGGCGGCCTTGGCCACGGCATGGTCTAAGACCGCCTCCAGGGTCTTGTCCGGCAGGGTATTGACCGTGTCCGCGGCCATTAATTCCGTGACATATTTAATGTCGCTATAGGCAGGGTCCTTGGTGCCGGTCGAGGCCCATAAGACCCTCTGCAGATGGGCGCCTTTGGATTTTAAGGCCTTAAATTCAACAGCGTCGAAACTTTGGAGGAATTTATGGTAGATGATGGCGCTGTTGTGCACCGCGGCCTTGCCCCTTAAGGGCGACTGCGGCCCCAGCTGCTTGTCAATGCTGGCATCGATGCGGCTGACAAACACCGAGGCCACGGACCTTACCTTCTTTAAGTCCCCGCCATGCTGGGCCAAATCCTTCAGGCCCCGGATATAGGCCCAGGCCACTTCCTGGTACTGCTCCGCGGAAAAGATCAGCGTGACATTGACATTGATACCCTGCCCCAGAAGCCCTTGCACCACCTTAAGTCCATTCTTGGTGGCCGGCACCTTGATCATTACATTAGGACGATTTAATTTTTGCCACAAGCGCTGACCTTCCTTCAATTGCTCTTCAAAATGATGGCCCAAATGCGGGTTGATTTCCAGGCTCACATAACCATCCAGGCCCTGGGTGCTCTCATAAACGCCCTTGAACTGGTCTGCGGCATCCTGCACGTCCTTGATGGTCAGCTCATCATAAATATCAAAGGTGGAACGGCCGGCCTCGGCCATGCGCTGGATCTTGGCATCATAATCCGTGCTGGTGCTGATGGCTTGTTTGAAAATCGTGGGATTGGAGGTCTGGCCGCGCAGGCCCTTGTCAATCAGGGACTTGAGCTTGCCGCTTTCGATCATGGAACAGCTGATATTATCGATCCACAAGCTTTGGCCCAGCCGGGCGATTTCATGCAATTTGGTTTGCGTCATATTATCCCTTTTTACGATGGATGACTTTTCGGACAGCTTCCATAATATGGACATCTTTCAGACCGTAATGCGCCATCAATTGGGCCGGACTGCCGCTTTCCCCGAAGGAATCCCTGACCCCCACCATTTCGACCGGACATGGATGCTGTTGGGCCAGGACTTCAGCCACCGCAGAACCCAGACCCCCGGCCAGCTGATGCTCCTCGGCCGTGACCACGGCCCCGCATTCCTTGGCGCATTGGACGATCATGTCTGCATCAATGGGCTTGAGGGTATGCATGTTCACGACCCTGACATCAATCCCCTCGGATTTCAATTTTTCCGCCGCGGACATGGCCTCGGAGACCATCACCCCGCAGGCGATCACAGCCGCATCCTTGCCCTTGCGCAGGACATTGGCCTTGCCGATGGTAAAGACATCTTCGGCCTTGGTCAGGATGGGAAGCGGCGACCGCGAGGTGCGCATGTAAAAAGGGCCATGGGTCTTGACGATGGCGGCCGTGGCTTTTTTGGCCTCAAGATAGTCCGCCGGGCAGATCACCCTCATGTTGGGCAAAACGCGCATGATGGCGAAATCTTCCAGACACTGGGCGCTGGCGCCGTCCTCCCCGACGGTCAGGCCGCCGTGGGAGCAGACCACCTTCACATTCAAATTATTGTAACAGACATCCAGGCGGATCATATCATAGGCGCGGTTGGTCAAAAACACCGCAAAGGAGGTGGCAAAGGCCACATAGCCCTGGGTGCTTAAACCAGCGGCGGTGCCCACCACATCCTGCTCAGTGATGCCTAAATTAAAAAATCTCTCGGGGAATTCTTTTTTAAAATACTCCGCGCGGGTGGCGTCCTCCAAATCACCGGAAGTCACCACAATGTTGGGATTGGTCCTGCCCAAGCTCACCAGCTCTTCGCCAAAACCGTCCCTGGTCGGTGTGGGTTTAAGTTCCATTTATTGCAGCTCCGTCAAGGCCTGGGCCAATTGTTCTTTGTTGGGCGCCTTGCCGTGCCAGGCGCATTTCTTTTCCATGAAGGAAACACCCTTGCCCTTGTCCGTATGGGCGATGATCACCGTGGGCTTTCCCTTGGTGTTGTTGAAGGTATCGAAAGCGCCTTTCAAGGCCTCGATGCTGTGGCCGTCCACGTCCAGCACCTGCCAGCCGAAGGCCGCCCATTTCTGGCCCAGGGGCTCGAGATTTTTAATTTCATTGGTGGGCCCGTTTTCCTGCACCTTGTTGTAATCCACAATGGCGCAGACATGGTCCAGTTTATGGTGGGCCGCGGTCATGGCCGCTTCCCAGACCGAGCCTTCCTGGATTTCTCCGTCGCCCATGACGCAATAGATTTTAAAATGGCGGCCGCGCATCCGGGCGCCCAAGGCGATGCCGTTGGCGAAGGAAAGGCCGTGGCCCAAAGAGCCGGTGTTGAATTCCACGCCCGGGACCTTGGTGTGCACATGGCCTTGCAGTTTTGAGCCGAATTTGCGGAATGTTTTTAATTCTTCTTTGGGGAAATAGCCGAAATGAGCCAGGGTCACATACACCACCGGCGAGACATGGCCTTTGGAAACAATGACGCGGTCGCGGTCTTCCCATTTTGGGTCATTGGGTTTGTGGCTGATTTGACAACCGTAAAGGGTCAGAAATATCTCGACGGCGGACAAGGACCCGCCCGGATGCCCGGAGCCCGCGGCTTCGAGGGTCTCCAAAATGTCCCGGCGGAAAATCTTGGCCTTGTCCTTGAGGGTCTGAAGATCTAAGGTTTTAGCGGGCATTAAATTTAGAGAGTGCTGCTGGCGGGCCATGCAGGGCTGCTTCGAGTCCTGTCAGCCATGTTATAGTGATTCTATAATATGGGCCATGCAGGACTCGAACCTGCCACCCACTGATTAAGAGTCAGTTGCTCTACCGGATGAGCTAATGGCCCTGAAATTCAAAAACGAACGTCATTTATAGCAGACTTTGCCTACGCTGTCCAGAATGATTTGTGCAATTGTGCATATTTTAGGGAAGGCAGGTCAAGCAGGGATTAGATCTATGCTCAATCTCGCCTTTAAGGCCACGGCAAGCTTGGCAAGTGTATTAAGATTAATACGCGCATCTTTTAAATCTTCAAGACGGGATATGGTCTGTTGGCTGGTTTTTACCTTTTTAGCCAACTCCGCTTGGCTTAAATGCCTCATTTGCCTTAACTGTGCAATCTTCCAGCCAATTTGGAGGCGAGTGACTTCTTCATCATAGGCCTTTTTGAACTCAGGACTCTTTTTGATTTCTTCTTCAATGTGTTGTTGGATTGTTTTGGCGACTATCATCTTGTTCTTCATAAATAGACCTCGCTTATTTTTTAGGCAGATTTATTTTCCCTTGAGTCACCCGTTTTTGAAAATCGTGCATCCTATCTTTGGCGATTGACATGTCCTCTTGAGGTACAGCATCTGTGGTTTTATTAATTCCGTGCAATAACACAATGTAATCTTTAAACATATATGCATAAATGACCCTGACCTGATTACCAAAAAACACAATCCTAAGCTCATATAGACCGCCTTGTAAAAAATCGACGTAGGGTCTTCTTAACTCCTGCCAGTGTTCCTGCAATAATGTAAATCTTGCCAGCACCTTCACTTTGAATTTCGAGTCAAGGCCGTTAACGAATTTCTCTACTGGCCGGGCACCTTTTTCATCTTCGTAGTAAATGGCTTTCTTTTTCATCATTTTTAAACCCACTTAAAATATACATTATATTTGATGTGAAGTCAATATAAAAAAACATTAAATATGATGTATAAGCACAGAGGGCCTTGCCAGTTTTAATATCCCCGGAGAGTATACATT
This sequence comes from uncultured Planctomycetales bacterium, assembly GCA_964483785.1. Lineage (GTDB taxonomy): Bacteria > Omnitrophota > Gorgyraeia > Zapsychrales > Fredricksoniimonadaceae > JABDGZ01. Next base: position 19,459 of record CAZACW010000031.1, on the reverse strand, counting down.
CAATACTCTCACGAAAGATGCCTTCTCTAAATTTACAATCACGCAAGGAGCTGCGAGGATAGCAATGATTTGCGATTACTCTCGATCAAAAACGCGCTGGATGATGGCGGCGTCCCAGCCGTGGCGCTCGAGCTCTGGCCTGAGGGCTTTCAATGCTTCCGGAGATTTGTTGGCGCAGTATTCTTTGAGCAGATGATAATTAAAATTTTGTTGGGCATTGAACCTTGTCTTTAAAGGAATCTCCTCTTCGCTTTTGTTCATAATCCGAGCGACACCGCAGAGCAACAGAGGCAATAAGGCAAGACCCAAGGCGCTGAAAAAATCAAAATCGGCACGGGGTTTGATCAAATAAGGGAGATTGCTTAGCATACAATCAATCATAAAATGGGCGGTGATCACGGTCATCAGGCCGTAACGCATATAAAAAACCCCCATCACGATCCCTATGCAGGTGACCTCAATGCCCCGAAACCACATGGGATAAATCAAATATCCCGTATGCCCAAAACCCCATAAGGCCGCGCTCAAGACCACAGCCAGGGCCAGCGGCACGCCGTATTTCCGAAACAGATTGATGGCAAAAAGGCGGAACATCACTTCTTCGGAAAAAGCAGCTTGAAAGCCGATCACCAGCGCGGTGAAGGACGGAATAACAGTGGTCGAGGCCTGGGTCAGCCAGGCCAGCTCATCCCATACTCCGCAATATTTGAAACCCAAATGAAAAATAAAGGCCTGCAAGCCAAATAGCATGGCCGCCGCAAAATATCCGATAAGAATTTGGCGGGCAATATTGACCGTGCCAAAAGACGACGTCAGAGCGCTCAACAAGGACACGTTCTTGGCAGCGGGATCAACCTCATATCTTAAGGACTCACCGGCCAGAGCAGGCAGGACAAACGCCACTGATATAAAAAACGGTCCAATGATATTATCAATGACCTGCCTGACGACAAAATTGGCCAGGGTCTGGGTGGTCGGATAATTAAAAAATATGGTCTGATAACTGTTGAGCACATCCAGGACCATCAAGGCAAAAACGCAAATGCCTACCCTGATGTAAAACGGCCTGACCTGACGGGCCACTACCTGGTGCTTGCGGTTGACCACGACCACGATGGCGATGGTGATCAAGGCCAGATAAAACAGGCGGAAAACCTGGGTCAGATTTTGCCCGGTCTGCTTGAGATTGTCCACATAACGGCCGAACCCTTCGGGGATATCAAACTGGGACTTGGCAAAGGCCAGCACCTCATGGCCGGAAACCGTGATGGTCGTAATGAGTTTGGCATAACCATCATCCTTGCTTTGACTCCAGGGGATCTCAATGTCTTTTTTCTGCCAAATAAAGCCGTATTCCTGGCGGTTGTCGTATTTCTTGACATTCTCGGCATTAACCGTATAAAGCGAAGGGTCAAAGCCGTAGGTTATTTTCATAAAATCCAGGGCCAAGGCGCGCGAGCCGTCCTTCTCCAGCAGGGGCCTTGAAGCCGTGTCTTCAATGATATGGTTAAACCCTATCACCTCGCCGCTGGCACAGCTGATGGCGACCTTATATTCCTCTTTTTGCTTTTCCTGGAAAAACCGGACAGTCCAGAAAAATAGATCGAACTTCAGCTTTTTGATCAGGGCCTGGGCCTTCCCGGGGCCCAAGGTCCTCTGCAGATAACGGTCCGTGTCTTCATCGACGCTGAAGGCCACGGCCGTGCGAAAAGCACCAGGGTCAATCCCCCGCTTGTCGCGCAAATAGGCGCGGGCGATCTCGACCGCCCTGGTCTGATGCACGGAAAGGTCAATGGACTGGAAGCGCGGCAGGGCGAACCGGCACCAGGCAAAGATGCCGGCCGCAGCCAAAACCAATAAAATCAACCATTCCAAACGCTTATTCATATTCATTGACCATCACAACCCCGGGGGTTGTGATGGTCAACATATCCTTTTGTTTGCGGTTTAGGTTTTTGATCCAGCGCTCATGGGCCATGGCCCGGGATTTGCTCAAAAATTTTTTCATATACACCACTTGCACCGGCCCCCTGCCCCTGAGATATTTGGCGCCCTGGCCGCTGTTGTGCAAAGCCATTCTGCGTTTAAGATTGTCCGTATAGCCCGCATAATAGGTCCCGTACTTACAGCGTACCACATAGGTCCAATAGGGCCCTTGGGAAGGCGCATTAGGCATGGGCCAAATCCATTTGTTGGGCCGCTTCAATGACCATGGATTGGGGATTTTGGACAAAAACAATCACCGAAGCTTGGGAAGGATCATTGATTTTATCAAGCGGGACCTGGGCTTGGCCTTGATCCTGGGCAAGACTGAATGTCTGAAATTCCCTGACCACATTGTCGTGATGGAGCGTGCGTCCTGCATTTTCTCCGGCTGTCACGTCGGTGCTTAAGCCGCGCTGGACTAAGGCGATGTTAAGGGTATCTCCCCTGCCGTAATCCTTGACGCTGTAATGGACCAGGACCTGATGGTCCTGCTGGTCAAGACTGATTTGAAGGCCGACACCCGCGGGGTTTGTCAGTGCTCGGTTAAGGTCCATTTGCAAATGCTCCTGGTCAGAACCGACAAAGGCATCCGCGCCGTTAACGACCATTTCCGGCGTGTATACGCCCTGGTCCTTGAATACGCGGGCATAGGCATATTGGCGCTGGGTGGATTGGGGGCTCGAAAACACATCGCGCCAGCCGAGATTGTTCCAATAATCCACATGGAAGATCAAAGGATAAATGGGCCTCTTGGTTTCCCTGGCCCAAGCTGTCAATTTGCTTACCAAAAGATCTGCCGCGGGACAACTGGAACATCCCTCCGAACTAAAAAGCTCGACGACCACAAATGGCCCGTTGGCCGGCTCCTGGGCCATGGCCAAGCAAGGAACGCCAAGCAAGAGGCCCAAGACCATGAAAGCCATCATAAAATTGTTCCTGTCACAGCCTGGCCATCCAAACGCTCGAGACGGACAGGAAGGATCTGATTAAACAAAGGACGCGGTTCCCTGACCTTGACGCGCACATAATGGTCCGTAAGCCCGTTTTGCCAGCCATCACCCTTGGGCCGCTCGAACAATACATGTTGCGTACTGCCGAGCAGGCTGTGATGATAACTGCGGCGTTTGGCCGAACTTAAATCACGCAGGATTTGACTGCGCCGGGCAATGAGCCTGGCCGGCATGCTTTGCTTTAAGCGGCTTTGGGCCATATGGCGCGGGGAATAACTAAACACATGAAAATAATGGATGGGCAAGGTACGCAGCAGCTCGAGCGTTCTTTCAAAATGGGCCTCTGTCTCACCCGGAAATCCCACGATCACATCCGTCCCAATACACATCTGCGGTATCTTAGACTGCACCCGGCGCACAAAGCGGCTGAATTCCTCGACGGTATAGCGGCGCTTCATCCAGCGCAGTATCTCATCGTCCCCGCTTTGCAAAGGCAGATGCAAATACCGGCAAAGCTTGCGACCCTCACCCATATGCTCAAAAATCCTTTCATCGACGGTGGTAGGCTCGATCGATGAAAGGCGCAGCCTTTGCAAGCCGGGGATCCCGGCCATGGCCTGGATAATATCTAAGAGCGTCCTGCCTTGAAAGGCATAGGTGCCGATATTGATCCCGGTCAAGACCAGCTCCTGATGCCCGGCCTCGATGCATCGCGCGGCTTCGGCCATAATATCCTCAAAGACCCGGCTGCGGGCGCGGCCCCGGGCATACGGGATCTCGCAAAAGGAACAGAAAAAATCACAGCCGTCCTGCACCTTGATATTGGCCCGGGTATGTTCCTGCTCATGCGCGCCAAGCGGCAGAACAAAAGGACTGCGCTCAATCGCCGGTGTGATCAGATGGGGCACCCTGGTTTCAGGAAATTCCTTGAACACGGAAAGCAAATCCATTTTGCGGCCGTTGCCCACGATCCAGCGCACGCCGGGCAAGTGGGCCAGCCGCTCTTTTTGGACCTGGGCCTGGCAGCCCACCAAGGCAATGCGGGCCCCGGGATTCAAGCGGTTGATTTTATGCACCAGACGTCGGGTATCCGCATCCCCTCCCTCGGTCACGGTGCAGGTATTGATGACCACAATATCCGAGGGTTCATCCATGCCGACCACCTGGTAACCGTCCCGTTCAAAGGAATGCTCAAGGGCGGCTGTTTCCGACTGGTTCAAGCGGCAGCCAAAGGTATGAAAGGAGATCCTTGTCATAAATATTCCAATTCGCTTAATGCATAGATTTCATTTGAGGCCTGCGGCGGGTCATTGATAGTGAAACCACGCTAAAGCCTCCTTCAAACCCGCGCAGGTCCTGGCCACACGCGCATCAAAATGCGTATTGCCTGAAAAGCCGGTTGCATAATGGGCTTCGATCAGGCCGGCATTGACCTGAGGGCTTGGTTTTGCGACCATCTCTTCCGCTTCAACAGCCGGCGGATGGTCTATGACCATCTCATGCCTTTTGAAACTTCCGTCTTGCTGCCGGCAAGAAAGCAGCAGCCTCACCTCCCGCATCAAAGGAAAGGCCAGAGTGCCCTCGATGCCGTTTCGCACGATGATCGTATTTTTAAACCCTGAACGCTCTGCCAAGGTCAGCATTTTCTCGCCATACGGCGGATGAAAAGCCGACGCAATAAAAAAATCCGCTTGAAGGGGATTGATGAATCTTTCAATGGTCGCTAAAAAAGGCCGCTTGATGATTTGGCGGCGCAAGCCGACCCACTCATCTAAAGAGGACGACATCAGGGATTGATGAAAAAACCAGCCGAATCTTGGTTTCGGCTCTGCCAATTCCTGATTGCTCCTGACAGGCTGGACCCCTAAATGCCGGGCCACATCCCATAAATTCATCTCCGATTTAGGCCCGCTGTTTTTTCCCGTCTGATGCACCACGCGATAACCGGATTGCTGGAAAAAATGCCCGATCAATGGGGTGATCATCATGGAATGGTCCACCCCGTCGAAAGGCTCAGCTATTTGAAGGATGGGCCCTCCCGGCGGCGCCGAGAATTTGAAAGCCGGATCTACTGTCTCCTGCATGGCCTGCCAAAGGCCCTCGTATTCATCGTCGGTTTCATAGCGCACCCTTAAAAAAGAAGCGATCCAGCCCCTGGCCGCATCCCCCGGCTGGTCGGAATATAAGAACCGGCCTAAATCATAAGCTGTATGTTTATCCAGGGTGCGGCCTTCAGCCAATTGCCCGCAGATCCACAGGGCAAATTCCGGCGCCTCCGGCGCAAGGGCCTTGATCAAGCGGTAAGGGTCCTTCCATACGCCGGGTGAAAATGCCTGCCCCAAAATTTCTTCCTGCGGTTCAATGCCTTTGGCTATCAACCCGGCAAAAAACGCGCCCTGGGCTGCCGGGGAAACCTTGCCGTGATTCAAATCCTGGACTATTTCCCGGGCCAATTCAAGCGTCAGGGAACGGCTTCCTTTTTTGCCGATACCGACGGTCTTGATGCCGCGGCAGATCGCCGGTTCTTGAGGGTCTAAGACAAGGGCCATAGGCAATTATTATAAACCAACGGCCTTAAAAGGCAATAAAAAGGCCTGGATCATCGGGCCATGGCAAATAATTCCGGGATATTTTGGGCGGTGAGGGGTTTGATATTCAAAATCGCGGCAGTCATGCCGTTTAAATTCAACATGGCGCGGTCCTGATACCTCGCTGGAAGCGGCAGGCCTGCTCCATCGACCTTGATACGGAGCATCAAATGTTCATTGTTCAGGTCAATACCGCCGAGGTCCTTGCCGGAATGGCGGGCCAATGAAAACATGGCCTGGTCCTTGTCTTCATCCGGGCCTCGGCCGCCCCCCTTGCCGCCTGATTTGCGGCCCCCTGGACCAGCTGGCAGCATTTTATTTACTATCAAACCTCCGATGGACCACAAATGGTTTAAAACAAGGACCGCAATCACGGCTATGACCCAGGCGCCAAATCGGCCTAAATTATCCGAACGCAGCTGAGCCAATTGTTCGGCTTGGATCTGCCCTTCGATGTGCTTGATATCACTCCTAAGATCGTTCAATTGATAGTGGATGACGTCCGCATGGCCAGGCATAAAACCCGTCAGTCCGATTTGCTTGAGCTTCTCACCCAAGGCATGCAGCCTGGGCCAGTAGGTTTCATCCTTACTTTTCAGTTGAAAGAACACTGATCTTAAATAATCATTAAGATGCTCAATTTCCATTCTGACCAAATATTTCTCAGTTTCGATTTTTACTTCTGCTTCGTGAGCGGCCTCCCATGCTTTTGTCCTTGCTCTTTCTTCCTCAGCGTATAATTTGGCCCTGGCTGATGCTTCCATCTGATAGACATCCTCCAAAGGAGTGCCTTGCATATGCGGCGGCGGATTTGGTCTTGGCGGTGTGGAGAATCTGCGGATCATCTCCAATCTTTGGACTATCAAATCATCCATGTCCTTTTTCAAAACGGCGATGCGCTGTTGGCGCACATTATTGAGCGTTTTTAAAACCACAATTTTTTGGTTCACCTCGTCCAAACGCGCCTTTCTTTGGCCGTAGGACCTTTCAAAATCCTTTTGCCCCAGGCCTTCCTTACGAGGAACATAAGTCAAATGGAAGGTGATTTGATTGATGTAAGCCTGCGCGAAAGCCGGAACGTACTTCGTCTGGTCTTGAACATCCTTTAACCGCTCCTGCTGGGCCTGAAGCATTTTGGCCAATGCGCCCGAAGAGTCATTAGGCAAAAACCCCTGGCCAACGCTTATGTTGTTTTCCTGCAAGGCCGCCCTTTGGAGCAAAAGCCTGTTGATTTCATCCACCTGTTCATGGTCTTGATCGTTGAGTTTAGCCAAGCTGTCTTGACTTGTACCAAGATCTACCTCTATGCGCATAATTTTCTCTACCTGCACAGCCTCCCAATCTAAAATCCGTAAATCTTGGAGCATTTTGGCTTCCGGCGTCAGCGCTTGGTGGACTTTGGGATGGGCCGCGGGATGCAAGGCTGCCTTTGGGACTGCGGCGTGGTGGTGAACAACCGGCGCGTGCATCAAAGGGTGCAGGCCCTCGGCCTGGGCCTGGTGGCCCGGCACCAAAACCATGCCTGCGGACAAGACAGCCAAACCGACCGCTGTCCAAACATACCGGCCCAGCCTGCCGGTGACGCTTTGGGCAAAATCCCTGACTTCCTTCTCCTGCGAGGAAGAGGCCGCGATCATGGCCGGCGTGATCGTACGCACCTTGTCAGGATCTATACCCTCAACCCCGCCGGAAAAATATTTTCTCGGCACCATGCCGCCGTCCTCTGCCTTTTCATCCCGGATATAGTTGAATACGCCCTTTTTGTAGGCTTTCAAATACAATTGATAAATTTTTTCCATGATCTTTTGGTCATCGAGCTTTTGCCCGGCGATCTTGGATTTGTCCGCAAAAACCTGCCCCAAAAGGCCTTGCCTTAAGGCTTTTTTAAACCAGGTGGCCATGATTTCCGCGTTATAAATCTGGCGCAGTATGGCGAAACTCCGGCCTTCATTCACTTCCTTTTCTATCACGGGAAGGATGATTTTTTTCATCAGGCTGTGCGACAGCTGGCGGCGGGAATTAAAATCTTGATGTTGATGCAAGGCCCTATAATCTTCTTCGAGTCCGCCATCCGCCTTCGGCGGAATGGCGAGACTTCGCCGCATTGCTTCATAGTCCTCGGCGAGCACCACCTTCAAATGGCTGTTCACCAAAAACGCGGTCTCATCTTTTTGATAGATATCGGCATGGTCCGCCACGATCCAGACCTTGTTAAAAGTGCTGATCCGGATGTCCGTTGTGCCGTATTGCTTTTGGGCCTGCTGATAGACCGCCTGCCAAAATGCCCTGCCCAGCCGGTCCTCTGGGTAAATCAGCGACGATGTCAATTGCTTGAGCACATAATCCTGGGCCAAGAGATCGCGGCCCATCCGGGTTTGGCCGAAAATTTCAGGGACCATGCGCTGATGCTCATAAGGGGAAAGGTTCACCCACATGTCCTTGTTGGGCATGGTCAAAGAAAGCAAAAAATATTGGATGATTTTTTGGAATTCCGCTTTTCTGGCCTCGTCCGACAACGGGGCCTGCCCCTGGTCCATGATGAAATCGAAATGAAAAGGGTCTTTCAAATCGATCTTCATGCCTACCATCTGAGGAGGATCAAAAAGAGGGGTGAGCTTCAGCATCTGGCCGGAAGGAGGTAATGCCAAGGGCACTTGCGCCCAGCTAATCCGAACCGGAAGTGAAGACAAAAAGGCGGTTAAAACGATCAATATGGTCAAGCGGAATGGTAAGGACTTCCGCACATAATATGTATTCATTGGTATACACGGGATCTCACAATTTTTAAAAACCGTTCATCTCGGACTTCAAATTAAGTATAACATTTAAATGAAAGGATGACAAAAGCCATGCCCCATACTCAGTTCTTCAGTGTAGGCCTCCTCTCTTATACCGTTCTATTACCATCCCCTCGATGAAGAAACGGTGAAGATAGAATTAATACATTTTTAGGGGCAAATCAGCTATAATGGGCGGTCATGAAAATCGGTCATTTGTCTTTCCACCAGCCCCTTTGCCTGGCGCCCATGGAGGATGTCACGGAACTGCCCTTCCGCTTGATCTGCAAGCGCCTGGGCGCGGACATCGTGTATACGGAATTCACCTCGTCGGAAGGCATTATCCGCGATATCCCCCGCATCATGGAAAAAATCCGGATCGTGGATGAAGAGCGGCCGGTGGCCATCCAAATCTTCGGCGGCAGGCCCGAGGCCATGGCCGGCGCGGCCCAGGCGATAGAACAATTAAAGCCTGATTTCATCGACATCAATTGCGGCTGCTGGGTGAAAAATCATGTGGCCCGCCAGGAAGGCGCCGGCTTATTGCGCGATTTACCGCTGTTTGAAAAAATCGTCAAGGCCACGGTCGGGGCCACCAAACTTCCGGTCACGGTCAAGACCCGTCTGGGCTGGGACGATCAAAGCATCGTGATCCTGGATGTGGCCAAGATGGTGGAAGCGGCCGGCGCCAAGGCCCTGACCCTGCACTGCCGCACCCGCGCGCAGGCGCACAGCGGCTTTGCGGACTGGTCCTGGCTCGAAAAAATCAAAAAAGCCATCCACATCCCCTTGATCGGCAACGGCGACATCACCTGCCCCGAGGATGTCAAGGCCATGCTGGAAACCGGATGCGACGGCGTGATGATCGGCCGCGGGGCCATGGCCAATCCCTGGATCTTTAAGCAGAGCCGGCATTTTCTTCAAACCGGAGAAGCCGGACCTGAGCCGGGCATCGAGGAAAAAATCGAGGTCTGCCTGGAACATTTGAAATTGAACGTGCAGTTTAAAGGGGAAAAATACGGGGTCCAGACTTTCCGCAAGCACTATGCGGGTTATTTAAAAGGCCTGCCCCATATCGCCCCTGTCCGCAGTGAACTGATGCAGATGACAGGCATCGCTCAAGTGACCGAGCGTTTGAAAATGTATTTGGAAGAATCCGCACTTCATGAAAAAATTTGACCTCATCACCATCGGCTCCGGCGGCGGGGCAAAGATATCCTCGCCGGCCGCTTCCATGGGCCTTAAGGCCGCGGTGATCGAAAAAGACCGTTTAGGCGGCACCTGCCTCAACCGCGGCTGCATCCCCTCCAAGATGCTGATTCATCCTGCGGACGTGGCCATGGCAATCAAGGAAGCCCATCGCTTCGATATCCGGAATGACCCCTCATTTGCGGTCGATTTCGCCAAACTCATCACGCGTATTTCAGCCACGGTGGACGCGGATTCAGACAAGATCCAGGCAAGTTATTCCCGCCATTCCCATATCACGCTGTATTCAGGCACGGCCAAATTTCTCGATGATAAAGTCATCGCTGTCAACGGCGAAGAAATCACCGCGGACAAAATTTTCATCGCCGTCGGCACCAGGCCGACCATACCCAACATCCCGGGCCTGGCCGGCACGCCCTTCATGACCTCCACCGAAGCTTTGCGGCTCACCACCCTGCCGGAATCCATGATCATTATCGGCGGCGGTTATATTGCCTGTGAATTGGGCCATGCCTATGCCAGCCTGGGGACCAAGACCACCTTTTTGGTGCGCTCAAAGCTTTTGCGCCATGAGGACGCAGAGATCAGCGCGGAATTTCACCGCGTCTTCAGCCGCCATCATGCTATCCATGTAGGGGCTGTACCGACTAAGGTGGACTATAAACAAAATACCTTTCACGTGCAGTACACCCAGGAGGGTCAGAGCCTGACCGTCAGCGCCCAGGCTTTATTGATCGCCGCCGGGATCACCTCCAACGCAGATACCCTGGATTTGGTCAACACCGGCATCGCCCTGCATCCCGGCAATTTCATCAAGGTCAATGAATTCCTGGAGACCAGCGTGCCCGGGCATTACGCCCTGGGCGATTGCATCGGCAGGTATTTTTTCCGGCACAGCGTCAATTTTGAAGGCGAATACCTCTTTGACCATGTGTTCGGCGGCAAGGCAAAACACCCCATCCATTATCCGCCCATGCCCCACGCGGTATTCACCCACCCTCAGGTGGCTGCCGTCGGAGCGACCGAAGAAGAATTAAAAGCCAAGGGTGTAGATTACGTGGCCGGGCTTAACCCTTATAAAAACTCGGCCATGGGCATGGCTCTGCTCTCTGACCACGGCTTTTGCAAAATCCTGATTGACCGCAGGTCCCGCAAAATTTTAGGCGGGCATATCATCGGCCCCGAGGCCTCGGACATGCTGCACATGATCATCGCCTACATGAACATGAACGCGACCCTGGAGGATATGCTTCGTACCGTCTACATCCACCCGGCCCTGCCGGAAATCGTCAGAAACGCCGCCAGAAAAGCAAAAACCGCCTTGGATAAAAACTTAGTCAGGATATAATGAAGATATGCGCCATTCCGATGTCGCCATCTCCATCAAGGGCCTGAGCAAATATTACGAGGATTTTCAGGCCCTGGACAATATTTCCTTCGAGATCAAACGCGGCGATTTTTTCGCCTTTTTGGGCCCCAACGGCGCCGGCAAAACCACCACCATCAATGTCCTGACCGGGCTGTCTAATTACCAGCGCGGCGAGGTCAGGGTCTTTGGCTATGATGTCAGCGCGCAGTATCTCAACAGCCGGCGGCTCATCGGGCTCTGCGCGCAGGAATCCAATTTCGACCCTTTTTTGACCATCCATCAGCTCTTGGTTTATCAGGCGGAATATTTCGGCGTGACCCCTTGGGAAGCCAGGCGCAGGGCCAAGGAATTGCTGGAACGCTTTGGTTTGGCTGACAAGCGCAACTGCAAGCACCGCGCGCTCTCCGGCGGCATGAAGAAACGCCTCCTGCTCTGCCGCGCCCTGATCCATGACCCGGAAATCCTGATCCTGGATGAGCCCTCCTCCGGCTGTGACCTGGAATTGAAATTTTTGATCTGGGATTATTTGGTCCAGCTCAATAACGAAGGCAAGACCATCTTCCTGACCACACATTATATGGAAGAGGCGGAAAAACTCTGCAAAACAATCGGCATTATCAATAACGGCAAGATCGTGCGCATCGGCGAGAAAAAGACCATCCTGCAGGACAAATCCCTGCAGGATGTTTTTTTAGAGATCACCGGTATAGAGTAGACTTGGTCAACAATTTTTGAAAGTCCGACATTATTGATGAGGAAAACCATCACAACCCCCGGGGTTGTGATGGGCTCCTCCGCATCGCCTTATCAAAAACATATCCTTGCATTCCTAAGACGACCTTAAGCCGTACTTCATCTAAATCATGATCCATTTAGTGACAAATCCAATTGGAGTGCTCGCCCTGGCCAAGCGGGAGATCCACCGCTTCTTCTCCGTGGCCAATCAGACCATCTTTCCCCCGCTGGTCTCCTCGGCCCTGTTCATGTATATTTTTGGTATCGCCATTGCCAGCCGGGTCAATTTTTCCGCCACGGGGCTCTCCTATCTGCAGTTCATCACACCGGGGCTGATGTGCATGCACTTGATCTCCAGCTCCTACGAAAACACATCCTCGTCGCTGTTTATCGGCCGCTGGCACAATCATATCCAGGAAATTCTGCTGGCCCCTCTGTCCTATATCGAAATGGTCTTAGGCCTGCTGGCCGGCGGGGTGGCCCGCGGGGTGCTGGTCTGCATCTGTGTCTGGCTGGTGTCTTTGCTGTTTACGCCCAGCCTCATCGCCCATCCGTTGAGCCTTTTGTTTTTCATGCTGATGATCGCCGTGATTTTTTCCTGCGCCGGCATGATGGGGGCCTTGTGGGCGGAAGATTTCGGGATGCTCTCGATGTGGAATACCTACGTGATCGTGCCCTTGACCCTGCTGGGCGGCGTGTTCCATCCCTTGTTCATGCTGCCGCCGGCCCTGCAGATCATCTCGCATTTTAATCCCATCTACTATCTGGTCTCCGGCATCCGCTACAGCATGACCAATGTCACGGACACGCCCATGATCACCTGCGCCCTGGTGGCCCTCGGCATGGCCGCGGGCATTTTTCTGGCCACGGTTTACCTGTTTAAAATCGGATACAAATTACGAACGTAGGGGTTTAAGGCGGGCCTTGCGGGTCACGAGGCTGGCTGAAGCGGATGAAACCGCGCCCACGACCGTAAAGTTCACGGCCGCAGACACGGTTGTGTGATTGTTGGTATCATAGGCCTTGGCTGTCAGATTATAATTTCCCGCCGGCATATTAAACCAAAGATAATCATAGTTGGGCGCGTTGAATTCAGGCACATTGGTCGTGGCCACGAGGGTGGTCCCGTTATAAAATTCCACCTTGCTGATCATTCCTCCGACCTCGGTGGCTGTGGCCACCAAATAGGCGACGGCAGGCGCGTTAAACGCGTAAATATAGGCGTTAAATACGACCTTCGGCGCATTGGCCGCGGGACTGGCCACGGTGATGGTCACGGCCGATGAGGTATTGGATGTGCCGGTGCCGTCGGTGGCCTTGGCTGTCAAAGAGTAGGTGCCGGCCGGCGGATTGACCCAGGTATAAGTATAAGGACTGCTGAAGGCTGTTCCCAGCAAGGCCGTGCCGTTGTAAAAATCCACCCTGCTGATCCCGTTGGCAGATGATGCCGAAGCGCTCAAGATCACATTGGCCGGCAAGACCACGGTGGCATTATTGGCCGGGCTTGTCATATTGACGGTGGGCGGGACCACGGACGGCGCGCCTGTGACCGTAAAAGCCACCGGCGGGCTGGATGTGGTTGTATTGCCATTGGCATCATAGGCCTTGGCTGTAAGGCTGTAGCTGCCGGGAGCCAAATTAAACCAAAGGTAATCGTAATTAGGCGCGTTGAATTCAGGGACCAAGACCGTGGCAATCAAGGTCGATCCATTATAAAGTTCCACCTTGCTGATGCTTCCTCCCTGTTCCGTGGCTGTGGCCACCAAATAATCAACAGCCGGCGCGGCAAAGGAATAAATATAAGAAGCCAAGCTGACCTTGGGCTGGGCCGGCGGCGCCGCGACCGTTACATTCACAGTCACATCGCTTGAGGGCGTGAACGTACAGGACGTGCTGGAAGCCGCGCATCCATTGACCCCCCAATTTGTGATCTTGGAATTATTGGTTGAGGAAAAACTTAAAGTGACAGGCTGGCTTTTAGCAAAGGCCCAGGCGCAGGTGCCGCTGTCAGCGCCGGAGGCCAGGCTGCAGTTTAAGCTCGAGCCCAAACCCGCCGAAGAATTGATGGTCCCGGCCCCTGCACCTGTGATGTTCAAGTTTAAGGTCGGCCAGGGATTGCTCTGCCATAAAGTCTGAAAATGATTGTACACGGTCCTGGGGGCCACCAGATCTGCCCCTCCGGCCACGGGATTCGCGCTGATGGACATAACGCCGTACCATTCTTCATTCGAAAAATTATCCGGGGATGAAGTTTCGGGAAACCCGAACAGTTTTTGGTTGGCGTTGCAGATCCCTGAACTGACGGCGTTATTGGTCTGGCCGGCACCGGCGTTGGTGCAATAAAATTCATTGGGTTTCCACCACTCATCCGCGTATTCCATCAAGGACCCGCCGAAGGTCACGGGGAAATTGCCGGCAATCTCATTCCAAAGCCCTCCGTCCCAGGAAGACTGGTTTGCTGGATCATAGGTCCCGCTGCCCAGCTGATCGCTGGCCAAGGTCAGGCCCCAATCATTGATCCCGGCGCTGTTGGTGACAGACATGGCATCGATCCCGTATTCCGAAATCCAGAGCGGTTTTTTGGATTGGGCCGCGTACGTGCTAAAGAGGGAACCGAAACTTTGTCCGAGGTATTCATTGGCCCCCCAGATGTCCAAATTGGGCATTTGGGCATCGGTGGTGCCGTTGGCGCTGCTGCCGATTTCCGCGGTGCCGCCGTTGACCAGGGCCACAGGATGAAAGGCCGCGCCCTCGGCCGCGTGCGCGGCCTGGGCCATGGCATCGACCAGACTGTACCAAGATGTTAATTGCGCGGGCGTGAGGCTTTGCCCGCTGAATTGCTTCAAGACATTCAAAATCGCGGTGAAATTACCGGGATATTGCAGTTGAATTTGATTCACCACCGCAGGCGCGTTGATATTGACAATGATATCGCCGTCAAAATCAATGATATTGCCGTTTTGCTGCAGCCAGTTAAATATGGAATCACCCTGGCTGATGCCAAAGGCGCTTTCAAAGGCTGATTTTTGCACGGGATGGCCGTTGACCACTTCATAATTATTCTCATTGCCGATGGCCCAAAAAAGAACGGCCCGGTTGCCTTTAAAAGCGTTCACATAAGCCACAAAATTATTGATGATCTGTGCCCTGGTCAGCGGCAGGCCGTTATCATCAAAGCTTCCGATCGTATTGCTGGCATCAAAGGTGAGGTAATTCAGCCAAAATCCGGCGATCACCTTTAATCCATAACTGTTGGCGATGTCCAGGGTATTTTGAGTGCTGTCCTTGTTGGCGGTATTGGCGGCATTGGTGAGAAAGCTGGTGTAGCGGCCGTTATTGGTACAGCTGCAGGAAACCGTCCTTTTATTCCCGCTCCAGATGCGGATGGTGTTGGCGTTCATCTGGGTCAGCAGGGTAAAATCGCGGTTTAAAATGTTCGGATCGTCGTAAATATTGTTATTGATCGAGCGCGGATCAGCGGCGGCATAGCCCCAATCGCTGGGATAACGGCCGATGGGTGTCGGCTGATAGCCCACGGCCTTGATAAAATACGGCGCATAGGTCGCATTATCGGCAGACAAGACCCACAAATACCCGTTTTGGATTTTGACGCACTGGGTCTGGGTGCAGATATTTTGATTAAGCGCGGCCGCCCATACACATACAGGAGAAACAAAAAAGAAAAGGAAGGCGAAACAAGAAAGAATGATGAGGTGGATTCTCTTGGCAGCCATAGATTCTAAGGTTCAGCGTTAATCTTTGGATGGAACAATTTAAGTATAACACATTTGCGCTCAATTTGCCTTCTCCCTGGAGCATCTCCCTGGAGCATAAAATACATCAAATTTAGAAAGTGACAGGGGCCGATGTAATAAGTTCGCGACTTGCGGAAATGGCAAACTTATTAAAGCCGTTTTGAAAACCGTACTCTTGCGGGCTGCATAACTACAAAAGATCCAGCTATTTTCTTTTGGTGGGATTTAATTAGGCTAAGTATATCTGCAAGCTTATTTGGATTTGGTTAGAATGATAGTTTCTTCATGGGACAATGTATCCGCAGCATATCGAATGGCAGTATGAATGTCTTCACGGGTAAGTCGTGGATAAGCATCGAGAATGTGCTCTTCGCTTGCCCCTTCGCTTAGCTTTTTCAATATAAGCTCTACAGTGACTCGCGTACCGCGAATAACCGGCTTGCCTAGCATGATTTTTGGATTTATTTCAATGCGATTTGTATAGGTCATTTTAGTTTCCTTTCCACGACAAGTCATTTTAAAGATACTCTACGTAGTGGCGATTGTCAAGGATTGCTAATTAATGATAGAAGGGCTGTCTCGCCCGCAGGTTTGATGGAGAGGATTTCAGGTTCAAGGCCTTGAAGATCACTGCTGAGTTGGGCCAGGTCTTGCTGGGAAAGCTGCAATGGCATGCCATGGCCGTCCCGCTTGATGGTCATGGCAAGATTAGCGGAGTTCATGTCAATACCGCCTTTCATGGCTGCATCCCCGTGCCCATCATCAATGATTGGCGCCACAACCTGATTTAAAAAACGCTGTAACTGGTCTTCGTTATCAAAAGAAAAACGCAGAACCTGATGCGCTATATTACGATTGTCTTCCACAGGGGAAAAAGGCTTTTCCTGACTTGAAGGACTAACCATTTCAATCTTTATGGTCTGCTCACCATACAAAGCCTTCAAATGACCTGCGGTCATATTCTCTTGAACGGCACAGTAAACTGCATGTCCCTTACCTTTGTTTAAAATAATAATATGTTCGTTACGCACTATAAATTCTGTTTTTTGGTATCTAAATGTTGCATCGGCTATTTCATCCTCACGCTCCATCCACTGTTTTCTAACCTCTAACATAGATCGAAGTTGCCTTTGCAAATCGTCCATATCCTTAAAATTATTTCGATAAGATGATGATACCGAATGGATTCTCATCCTAAACATTACCCACAGAGTTAATAAAACAGTTACGACAAAAAGATCGATCGCGATTGAAGCCGCATCCTTTATCATCGCCGCATCTTTTTTTCCTTCCCCTCCCATCGCCGCGTCAGCCGATGTTTTCCTTGCCAATTGGGCATCATCCCCTTTACTGCATTCCACACTCAGTTGATCATTAGAAAAATCAAACTTAAAGCGGCCAAACCCGAGTTTTACAGCTTTGCGTCCTAACAAAGTTCTGGCATATAAACGACTCAACTCTACTGCCCCATTAGCCGTTGAGGCATACCTTCGTAAGATCCCAATATCAGAATCTAAATGATACATGTTCATAATAAATGGCGATAAGCCATCCCCCTTAAAACCATCATTGATTCGACTCTCTACAGCTTTTGTTAAATAATTGATCGTTTCTATATTGCTGATATTTCCGCTTAATATTTTATCTGGATTAAAAACCTTCACTATTCTTGAATCAATCTCAGTCATGATCCCATTATTCTCATCTATTACACTTCCTGAGATAAAGACGATGGCCTTTACGCCATCTTCCGTTTTAAATTTGAATTGGCGGCCGCCGATATATTTACCTTCAATGGCATCCTTAAACACATCGACACCGTATATGTTGTCTCCAGGCGATATTTCGACCAGAGAGAACCTATATGGGCTGCCATCTTTTCCTCTAAAAATGTCATCTTCTATGGCATGCTTAATGGCACTGTTTATCGCCCTATCTCGTCTCCCCGCCCCTGGCACATTCATCGCTGCATTTGATGCATTGTCTTCATAAACAATTCCCGTACCAGGACTGACCCAAAAATGCCGTTGTCCGTCTACTATAAATCTAAACATACTGGGAGGGTACAGCTCCCGGGTGATCGCAGCGCGAAAAGGCAGCACAGGATGAACAGCCAAAATCAAGCCAGGCAGATTCGCATCATTAAAATTGGTCCTGGCAAAATACCCAACATGGTTCCTAATCGCGTGCAATCCCTTTTCTATCAAAATTCTTCCTGTGTCCCCGGATTTATCCACATCATCCACCGCAATTAATTCCTGATATGATCCCATTTGGTCTTCTACCATTGGGTCAAAAAGTTCAACTGTTCCGTCAGCTTTAACCGCCATGCGAAACATTAAACCAAAATTCTTCGCACCTATCACAACTGTTTGACTTTGATAATGAAGATGGACAAACAATAAACCTTTTCTCATTTCAAAAATATGATTTGGGCCGCTTTCCAGAAAGGCATACGCAGTTTTCTTGTAAGGATCATTTTTAATCAATTCCAAATCATGACGGATTTGCGCAAGCCATAGTTCTCTTTTTCTCTCCAATTCTTGAGCGTTGAGACCAAGCTGAGCGTACAATCGCTCTATGGTTGGTTCATCAATCGTTGAGTCATCCGTATTTCTAAGGCCGGCTTCAGACATTTCATTCATCGCTGCATCATTTTTACTTGCTTCTTCCCCCACCATCGCCGCATTAACTGTTTTCTTTAATTTTAAAATAAGTTCCACCTTGCCTTTGTTTATATCTTCAACCTGGTCTTGGATGCTTAAATCCGTTCTTAAGTTGATTTCGGCTTTTAGCTGATTAATGTAAGTCTCATTACTCGAAGTCTCTTTAACGACGATTGTTCCATCTGGGGCAAGAACCGAAGCAGCCGATGCGAAAAAATCTGATCGCGCCATTTTGGCAACATCGCTATCCCACGGTATCCGCCTCTCCAGATTTCCATCAATGTCACGGTCAGCGGTCATTGTGCGCCCCAATTCATGGACTACTTCTTCTGCGACAATTAAGTTTGCTTCACCCTCAAATTGTTTTTTCCAGTTTGGCCTGGAGGCATCCTCAAGCATAATGACTTCCCCACTACCATTTAATGACTCTAATTCTTTGAGCACATCAATAATAAACAAGTTATTATCGATTAAATACAACTGCTGACGCGGGGATTGGCCTATCCAAAATATCCCTTGAACTCCCGGTCCAATGACTATAATCTTATCATTCTTTCTAAGCGTACTCTGGACAAGATTGGTGATATAGCTTCTTCTGGAATTCAAAGAACCCAATCCATGCGTGAAATAATGCCTTGCAAAAGCCTTGGCCAACTTCGGTCTATACTTAGCTGCTAATTCCGGATTGATAAAATCACCTGCCAAAGTATCTACAAGCTGCTCCATCTTCTCTCCGGTTTCCGGCTCATCCCAATTTAGCTGGTCTTTTATCCTTTTAACAGCCAAATCCCACTCTTCAAAACCAATTCCCGGCGCCTGATGTGATAAGAATTTTAATCCACTGATAAGGACTGCGAGATAATCTATTCCGATCAATTCTGCCAGCTCCTGATCTTCATGTGTCAATTTAAAATCCTCTATAAAATCCTGCAAAAGAGAATCCTGCTCCCCTTTCATCGCCGCGTCCATCTTCGTTCTGTACAAAGCGATTTGGGCATCGTCATCATATTTCTTTAAATCTGCCTGCATAGCGGCATCTTGGGCAAGGTTCAGATTCACCGTAGTATGCACAATGTTGCCAAAAGTCAACATGGCTTGATTGTAGCTTCCCGTTCCCCCCGAAAAATACTTCCTCGGCAAGATTCCCTGTTCCTTGCGCGGCAAACCTGGCGCCACTTCTTCCTCTTTAATGAAATTAAACACGCCCTTCTTGTAGGCTTTGAGGTATTGTTGATAGATGTATTCTGGATCCCCGATTAAGGCATTCGGGGATGACATGGATTTATTCGCATTCGGGGATGACACGTAACCTAATCCTTTAATCTTGGCTTTATTGGCATAAATTTGACCCAACACAGACTGTTTTAGCGTGCGTTTAAACCAGGTGGCCAAAAGCATACCGCTGTAAACCTGGCGCAGGGGTG
>CAZACW010000030.1:0-25962 GCA_964483785.1 uncultured Planctomycetales bacterium | reverse complement strand
AGCTGCGAACTGAAGCCCCAGTAAACGGCGGCCGTAACTATAACGGTCCTAAGGTTAAAGGAAAACGCTAGCCTTAGTAAAACTGAACTATATGCGGGAAGGTTCTCAAAAACTGTGCTGTACTCGTCTGAGAATATATCAGGCAGTAAAAATCAGCCGGACACGGGAATAATCCGCAGGGAAGACTTCCAGAAAGGAGTATCTTATGGAAGAACCCTCAGAGACTTTACGTTCAGCATCTGCATCAAATCTTGAAGCGCAATGGATTGTTGGGTTTGTTGATGGTGAAGGTTGTTTCTTCATTGGCATCAATAGACATCCTGACATGGCTTGCGGTTATCAAGTGCTTCCGGAATTCACGGTTGTTCAACATGAAAAAGACATTCAAATACTTCATGCATTAAAGAAGTTTTTTGGGTGCGGCGTGGTTCGATCAAATCACGGTGACAGAATGGCTTATCGAGTTAGAGATATAAACCATCTCAGTCAAATCATTATACCGTTTTTTGAAAAACACTCGCTAAAGACTAAGAAAAACTTAGATTTCATCAAGTTTAGAAAAGTCATAATGTTGATTGGTCGAAAAGAGCATTTGACAGCGCAAGGCATTGAAAAAATCAAAGAAATTGCGTCAATCATGAATAGAGGCAATGAAGATAAAGTCCAACCTTGTTAGAAATAGCTAGGATTATTTGAGCGAAATTCCTTGTGGGGTAAGTTCCCACGCGCACGAAAGGTGTAACAACTTGGGCGCTGTCTCGAGGAGGAACTCGGCGAAATTGTAGCGGCGGTGAAGATGCCGTCTACCCGCACCAAGACGAAAAGACCCCAGAACCTTTACTGCATTCTGGTATTGAATTTGGTTATTGATTGTGTAGGATAGCTGGGAGCCTGTGAAGCCGCGGCGTTAGCCGCGGTGGAGGCAACGGTGAAATACCAGCCTGTTGATGACTAGATTCTAACCTTGTCCTGTGAAACCAGGCAGGAGACAGTGCCAGATGGGCAGTTTGACTGGGGCGGTTCCCTTCTAAAGAATAACGAAGGGGTCCAAAGGTCCACTCAAGACGGTCGGCAATCGTCTGTAGAGTGCAAAAGCATAAGTGGGCCTGACTGCGAGTCCGACAGGACGAGCAGGCACGAAAGTGGGGTTTAGTGATCCGGTGGTTGAATGTGGGATTGCCATCGCTCAACGAACAATAGGTACTCTGGGGATAACAGGCTGATCGCGCTCGAGAGTTCATATCGACAGCGCGGATTGGCACCTCGATGTCGGCTCATCCTATCCTGGGGCTGTATAAGGTCCCAAGGGTCCGGCTGTTCGCCGGTTAAAAGGGTACGTGAGCTGGGTTTAGAACGTCGTGAGACAGTGAATAATATTGACCGTTGCTGTCTTAAAATCTGGCTGTATGCTGGAACGTCTGAGTATCTCATATTACCTTAACATTTTGCCGAGATACGCAAAAATGTGAAAGGTGACAATATATGAGTGCAGATAATCAGCAGGAAAGGCTAGAGCATTTAGGGTCTTATATAGCAGGTTTCGTCGATGGTGAAGGAAGTTTTCATGTGGCTGTTCAAAGGACGCAAAATGTGAAGTTAGGGTGGCAAGTGATCCCTGAATTTCATGTTTCGCAGAACCAAAATAGGGCAGTCATCTTGAAAATGATCCGTGATTATTTGGGCTGTGGATACATCAAGCCAAATCATCGTTTGCGGACAAATGATCAAACTTATGTGTTGGTTGTTCGCAATCACCATGACTTGCTAAATGAGGTGATCCCATTCTTCAGAAAATATCCATTGATTTCCTGTAAGAATGAAGATTTTAAAAAGTTTGCCATCATTGTTGAAATGATGAGTCAAAATGATCACCTTAATCGAGAAGGATTAAAAAAGATCTTTATAATCGCTTTCTCGATGAATAATAACGGCCGTTATCGTAAATGGCAGTTAAGTGAAATCCTAAAAGCTTTAGACTCCTCAGAGACTATACGCCAGAATCCGGTGGTTATCGGATAAGGTATAGTCCGAACTGCATGGCGACATGCAGAGCTCAGCAGAAATGCCTGGGCCCTTCATCCTATGGTGAAGAGTAACAAAATTGTCGGTCTCTATCTGGTGTGGGCGCACGATCATTGAAGCAAAGATCTCCTTAGTACGAGAGGACCGGGAGATACGAACCTCTGGTGTTCCAGTTGTCCTGCCAAGGGCAATGGCTGGGTAGCCATGTTCGGAAGGGATAAGTGCTGAATGCATATAAGTACGAAACCCGTTGCAAGATGAGTGATCGATTGGCTTCGGCCATGAAGGCACGTTGTAGACTACGACGTTGATAGGCCGCATGTGTAAGATCCGTAAGGATTTAAGCTAAGCGGTACTAATCTGCCAAACGCTTGATCTTTTTGATTTATCCGGCTATTGTATTTCCCTATATTTCATAATTGTCTAAAGATTTTCCGGTAACTTTACTGGTGGGGCTACACCCGTTCCCATTCCGAATACGGAAGTTAAGCCCATCGAGGTCGATGGTACTATGGTCTCACGGCCATGGGAGAGTAGAACGTTACCGGTTTATTAAAAAAGAGCCCCGTGACTAAAAAGGTGACGGGGCTCTTTTACTTTCCTAAATAATAAATATTTCCGATTTCTTTTGAATTGCTCCACGAGGATGCTAAAATAAAATCAATGGATGAAGAGTTTTACAGCATTATATCCACGATCCATGCTCAAGATTCCCGCTATTCCCCCGAGGCCTATGAGTTTGTCATGGAAGCCTTGGCCTTCAGCCAGAAGAAGTTCAAGAAGTACAAGCATATCAGCGGCGAAGAGCTTTTGACCGGAATCAAGGCCCTGCTGTTGAAGAAATTCGGGCCGATGACCCTCACTGTCCTGAAATATTGGGGCATCCGGGTGACCGATGATTTCGGCAATATCGTCTATAACCTGGTGGAAAACCGGGTGCTGGCCAAGGACTCCCACGACCATTACGACAGCTTCAAAAACGCCTACGATTTTGACGAAGTTTTCAATCAAGGCTACCGCAAACAGCTCGCCAAACGCCTGAAAACCATGCGCTTTTAAAAAAGGGGACAGCCGCGGCTGCTGTAGAAGCTGACAGGCCTCTGTAGTATAATGACCGCATGCCCCAGAGTTTAAGCAGCCTTCCCATCCAATACGTCAAAGGCGTCGGCCCGGCCAAGGCCAAGCTTCTGGAAAATTTAGGCGTCAAGACCGTCGAAGACCTGCTGTATCTGTTTCCCCACCGGTATGAAGACCGCACGCGGTTTACATCCATAGCCATGGTCCAGGCCGGGGAGGCGCAGACCATCTGCGGCAAGGTCACCAGCGCCCGCCGCAATTTCTATTCCAAAAACAAGGCCGTGGAAATCTCCGTCGCTGATCAGAGCGGACGCATCCAGGCTGTTTGGTTTAACCAGCCGTATCTGGTCAATCTATTCAAGGAGGGCCAGGAAATCGTCCTTTACGGCAGGGTGGATATTTTTCAGAAGCGCCTGCAGATGGTGGTGCCTGATTTTGAGCTGATCTCAAAAGAAGACCGCAGTTTGAACATGGGCCGCATCGTGCCGGTGTATCCCTTGACCAAGGGGGTCAGCCAGCGCTATTTAAGAAAAATCATGGACCTGTGCCTGGATCTCTACGCGGATCAATTGCAGGACATCATTCCCCAGCAGGTCCGCGCCAAGCATCATTTAAATCCCATTGCCGCGAGCATCCGCCACATCCATTTTCCCGATGATGTCCATCAACAGCAAAAAGCCTCGGACCGCATTGCCTTTGAAGAATTTTTTCTTTTTCAAATCTGCGTGATCCTAAGGCGCCTGAGCATGGTGCACAAGAAGGGGACCGCGCACCGGATAGATCAAGGGCTTTTAGGGCAATATCAATCTGCTTTTCCGTTTCCCTTGACCAAGGCCCAAATCAAGGCCATCGGGGACATGGCCCAGGACATGGCCCAAAACCAGCCCATGCTGCGCATGGTGCAGGGGGACGTGGGCTCAGGCAAGACCGTGGTGGCGTTTTTCGGCTGTGTCGCGGCCTGGATGAACCAGAAGCAGTCCGCCCTCATGGCCCCGACGGAGATTTTGGCCCAGCAGCACTTTCATAATTTTCAAAAACTACTGGGCCAGGGCCCTTTCCAAGATATCCGGACCGCCCTGTTGATCAGCAGTATCCCGGCCAAGGAAAAGAAGTCCATTATTCATCAGCTTAAAGAAGGGGAAATCGATTTGGTCATCGGCACCCACGCGCTTCTGGAAGAGACCATCGGCTTTAAAGATTTGAGTTTTGTGGTCATTGATGAACAGCATAAATTCGGGGTCAATCAGCGCGCCCTGCTTTCCGCCAAGGGCTCGTCCTCATCCCTGACACTCGCTGAAGCGCGTAATCCTGATATATTGATTATGACGGCTACACCTATTCCCAGGACCCTGTGCCTGACGCTTTACGGCGACCTCGACGTTTCCGTGATCAATGAAATGCCTCCTGGACGCGGGCAAATCAAGACCTATTTGTTTGCGCTGGCCAAGGCGCAGGGCGTTTATCAAAAGGTCAGGGAGCTGGTGCAGAAAGGCACCCAGGCCTATATCATTTATCCCCTGGTGGATGAGTCTGAAAAGCTGGATTTAAAAGCAGCCAAGGAGCAGTTTGAGCATTTGCGCAAATTCGAGTTTCAGGGCCTGCGTTTGGGCCTGGTGCACGGCCAGATGAGCCGCCAGGAATCGGATGAGGTGATGCGGCAGTTTAAAAAGCATGAGCTGGATATTTTGGTGGCCACCACCATTTTAGAGGTGGGCATCGATATACCGAATGCCAATGTGATGGTGATCGAGCATGCCGAGCGTTTTGGCCTCAGTCAACTGCATCAATTGCGCGGCCGCATCGGCCGCGGGGCGCAAAATGCCATGTGCGTGCTTTTGGGCGATCCTGTAACCCAGGAGGCCAGGCTCAGGCTCGAGGCGATTGTGGCCACCACCGACGGGTTTAAGATCGCGGAAGAGGATTTAAAGATCCGCGGCCCAGGGCATTATTTCGGCCGCCACCAGCACGGCCTCAATGAGCTTAAAATGTCCAATCCCATCACCCAGATTGATATCCTGGAAAAGGCCAGGGAAGATGCCATTGTTTTGACGCGAAAGGACCCTCCTTTAAACCTGCCTGATCACCGCCTGATCAAGGAAACCATCAAAAAACGCTATCCTCAATATTTGGAACTGGTTCTGGCAGGTTAATGGCATTTTCCTTATTTATATGATATCCTTTCAAGGTAGCGCTTTCCCAAAATTTAATGCAGAGTGACCGCCACAACCCCGGGGGTTGTGATGGTTTTCTTTTAAAGTCATGAAATGTAAACTCATTCATTATTTTCTCATTGTGGCTTTTTCCTGTTCCTTGCTGGGACCCACCCCTAAGGCAGAGGCCCAGCCCTTGCTCGGCCTTCCTGAGCCAGGGGCCATGATAGATTTAAGTCCTGCCTATCAGCCGGCCATCATCAAGGGCCTGACGGTCCATAAAAACGATCCCTTTCTTTTTGATTTTATCGTGGATGTCGGCCAGGACCATTTGCAGGGCCGGGCCTTGAAAACAGAAGGGGAGAAGCTGATCAAATATTTCCTGGCTTCCCTGGCCATTCCGGAAAAAGATTTATGGGTCAATTTACCTCCTTATGAAAAGACCCGCGTCATTCCTAATGCCTTAGGCCAAACTGAAATGGGCCGAGACCTATTGGCCCAGGATTACATTCTTAAACAAATAACAGCCTCCCTTATTTATCCGGAAAAGAACTTAGGCAAGATTTTTTGGGACAAGGTCTACTCAGCCGCCCGCAGTCAATTCGCAACCACCCAAATCCCGGTCAATACCTTTAACAAGGTCTGGATCGTGGCGGATAAAGCCGAAATCTTCGAGCGCAATCAGACTGTCTTTGTCACCAACTGCCATTTGAAAGTCATGCTGGAAGAAGATTATCTGGCGACAATAAAGGGGACGTCTCCCTTTATTTTGACTTCTAATGATTCAAAAAAAAGGGAGACGTCCCCTTTATTGATGCAAAACATTCTTCGTCAAATCATCCTTCCCCAACTTGAACACGAAGTCAATTACGGCCAAAATTTTGCCAATCTTCGCCAAATCTGTAATTCCATCATATTATCCAGCTGGTATAAGAGGAATCTCAAACAGGCCCTGCTCAACCAGGTTTATTCCAATAAAGAAAAAGTCAGGGGCATAGACCTCCAGGATAAAACCATTAAAGAACAAATTTACCAGCGCTATCTCGAGGCTTACAAGAAGGGCGTATTTAACTATATTAAAGAAGAAACCCTGCCCCGAAAATATTTTTCCGGAGGATTTATAGAAGGGGCATTAGATGCCCCTTCCAGGACAACGGATGTTCAGCAGGTAGATCTTGCCATGAAAGGCTCAGGTCCTCTTGAAAAAATTACGGCAGGGATGAAAACGAAACATGGTATTCAGGATGGTTTAGGATCTATGACTCAAGAACGTCGAAATGATATTAGACAGTGGATATTAGATTTAATGAAACTTAAGATCAAATTTGAACAGAAAATAGAAAGACTTGCCGAACATTTAGGGATAGATCCCTTAAATAGCGCATTTCGAAGGGCATTGAGAGATTTATCAAGCCATCTCAACAACGTAAGATTAAGAGAGATCGCTTTATACAAAATCATTCAAATGATACCTGCACCGGTTGGATCAGATGATGCGATGAACGGTACAGCGTCTGGCCGGAATGCCATCAAGACCTTGGCAGGAACCAGGACACCTGCTGATTCGGCGATGAATGAGACTGCCTCAGCGGCTGATAATAGAAAGGCCAGGGTTGTACGGGTCGAATATGGGCTGGACTTCGGCCGTTTGCAAGATGAGCTCGAACACATCGCTGATCAAGTTTCATTTGAACCTACGGTCTTTTTGGAGATTATGCAAAATAGTTTATATTGGACCAATTTTGGGGCATATGACAAAGAGCAAATGATGCGATTTTTTAACACACATCTACACCTCAATTATATTTACGATCTTTTTGTCTATCGTTCAAGTGAACATAAAATCAGGGTGCAAGTTTTATCTGAACCCATACGGCAAGAAATAGTGAAAGGAAAAGTGATACTAGTATCCAAACCTAAAAAAGGTCAAGTTCCGTATAGAAAATTAAATGCCGCATCCGAAAAAATTGCGGAGAATGTGCTCGAGCGCGATCCTTGGATAGAACAAGACCCTAATTTTGACAGGGAAACCTTGCTGGATAACATAAGAGAACAGCTTTCTGATCCAGCCATGCCAAGCAAGACAACAAAAGAACTTATCAAAGGTCTGCCGGCCATAGGCGGGGCCCTTTGGAGGGGTATTCCGTCGCTACCCTCGGTTGTATTGGGATATAACAGACATAAGGATTTAAGGCAGGTCGCCTATCTTGATGCTGTCAGCGCCAAGGAAAATCTTGGTGCATCTGATGCAAAAATCAGGCGCCTTAGCGGTTTCAATAATTTTGCTTTCGTGTTATTAAGAGAACCCATGTCCCTTCAAGCGTTGAGAGAATACTCAGGAGTCTTCGACCTACATGCGGAAAAAATATATAAGAAAAATGAAGCAGACCGCATGGACGATGGCCGATGGATCCAGATTTATGAAAATAAAACGGTCCCTGCGGGAAAAATCGTTTATATATCCTCTCGAGACAAAATAGCCATGTCTAATTTTTTAATTCCATTGACCGCACACGCAAGCAGGGCCATGACAGTGCAGGATTTGGCCGCAATGCTGCGCCCCTATGTCCAGGCCGTAGCTGACGATGCAAACGCCGAGTTCAATGATCCCGCGGTCCGTAAGATGGAAAATGCGTATTTGAATGATTATCACCACGGTCCGCGCCATGCGGCTGATCTGCTGGAGAAGGCCTATCGCCTGGCCCAAATCATCAGAACAAAGAGAGAAGACGGGGAAAGGATTTATAACAGCATTGAATGGGACGTTTTATTGGCCGCGATCGTCCTGCACGATGTGTATTCCTATGGCAAGATCAATCATGGTCCTGAAGCCATGACCTATGCCGAAACCTTCCTTCTTCAATTTGGATTCACGCCGGAGAAAATCAGGAAGGTCCAGGAAGCCATCCGCTGGCATGATGAGTACGGTCCTGAAGGCATCCGTGAAAGGGAAAAAGCAGGCATTGAAAGCGAGATCCTTTTTAATGTGGACCAGCTGGAGGCCTTCGGTTACAAGGGCATATACCGATTTACAGCGGTTTATGCCGGCCGGGGCGGGTCCATTACCTCAATTGCAAGATTGGTACCGGTCAATTCCAGCAGGCGTTATGATTCCTTATCGCCTGAGGCCAAGGAAATCGCGGATGAAGAAGAAAACTATCCGGTGTTAAAAGAATTCTTTCAAAAATTGCAAGCCGGTGATGCAGGCGCGATTTGGGCCGCCCAATATATCCATGAACATCGGGATGAGCATCCTGTCTGGATCGCCTCCGCCGCCCTTGAAGTCCTCCATCGGCAAACAGATCTTCCTTTAAATCCTGAACAAAAGGCCTATGCCCAGCTTATTTTTAGCAATCTTTATAAAGTGTACGAACAGGAAACAGATATCACCAAGGCCTTAGGGGATTTGATCGTGCCGGCTGATCTTGGCGTCAATGAAGTGGCTTTGACGGGCTCAACAGGATTTTTAGGCACGGTCCTTTCCCGGGCGTTGAGCCGAAGGGGTGCCAAAACAAGGGCCCTTGTATTGAATGATAGTGAAGGGGCCAAATTAAACGGCACATTCCCTCATTTTGAAAATGTCGTAGGGACTTTATTGGATGTCCCCCGCATTAAGGCCCTGGTCAAAGGAAAAAAAGTGTTCATCAATCTCGCGGCCGATACGCGCACCGGTGTCCCGATGGTTAATTACGAAGAGGCGGGCAGTATTTTAAGCACCAATGTTTTAGGCGCAGCCGTAAGCCTGTTGGCATCCAGGGATGAAGACAATGAAGGCATGAAAAAGATATTTATTTCTTCCTTTGATTATACGCTGCTGCCTGTGCAAGCCAGGGTCTGGGCTGATGATCAGGCCAAGGCGATCAGTGATTATGCGGTCAGTTATTACAACAAAACAGCAGTAAAAATACCCCAAAATTATTTTGCACAATTGGCCAGGGATGCCGAAGGATTGGGTGTCAAGCCCTATCCCTTATCCAAATATTTAATGGACAAGGTCATAGAAAATTTATCAGAAAGATTCGGCATCAGAAATGTCATTGTTTTGCGCTTCATGGGGCCCATCGGCGTTGACATGGGATTGTCCCAGGCCTATGGGGTAGTGATGCGGCTGGCGGACGCCATTTTGACCAAGGAAGATCTTCCTCCAAATCAAAAAGCCAGGCCTTATACCAAGGGCGTCAGCACTTCCTTAATTTATGCCGATGATGTGATCAAGGTCCTGATTGAGTTAAGCAAGATCAAGCTGACCCAGACACAGGCCCAAAGGCCATTGTTTTTGCAATTGGGCGGGCCCCGCATGTACTTGACGGATTTCACAGATGAAAATCAGCAGAGTCATACCGGCGTGACCACCCTGGTCAAACGGGCATTTTTAAGATTGGGGGTTTCAGCCAGGGATGCGGGCAAGAACATCCAGCCCACTGAACCGCCCCCTCATTATGAATTTGTCAAAGCAGTTGCGGATTTGGGGCCTCTGGAAAAGGTGCTGGGCCACGCCGTGAATATAACCCCCTTACCCGTGGCCATTGAGCGCATGGCCCAGGCCGCCTTGCTGAAAAAAATAAATTCCCTGGTAGATGAAATATATCCAAAATTTGCGTCTTTTGTTCAGCCAGACTCTCAAGGCATATTACCGCTGGAGTCACAGCAGAACAGGTTCAGGTATTTTTTGAGATGGTTTATTTTAGGCGAAATGGATGAATGGGATTTCACCTCTCATATCACCGAGATGTTTCCCGCGGATCAAAGGGACGCAATTCTTGCAGATGCCCTGGCCGCCCGCCAAAAATCACCCACCTATGATGAGGCGATGAGCGGCACAGTGTCGGGGCGGGATGTGATCAGACGCATTATGGGCGAACGTGATTCTGGTCCAAGGAATCCGCCGGTTTTGACGGAATTGATCAAAAGATTACGATCACTCCTGGAAAACGATTTGCAGGTACCGCTGGAGAGCCCCATTTATGTGGACATTGAACGTCTTGAGCATTATTACATGCAAAATGGTTCGACCGCTAACAGGACATTGACCCAGGCCCTATTCAATGAATATCGGGATATATTTGCCCAATTAAGGGAGTCAAATACTGCCATCCGATTGGGATACATTATTATCAATGTCATGATGAATTTGGCCGAGGCAAGCGATATTGTGAATCCTCATCGCCAGCCGGCATATCGAATTCCACCATCGGAAATTGAATTCGAATTAGATTTGGATATCGAGGCTCCATTCCTTGCAATAAAGCATAAAAAAAGCGATTTGGAAGCGGTTTATCCCATGGATGATGTTTTTGCCAGGCTTATTTCAACGAGCGTTCAAAATGATAGGGCCAATGAAATATTTTACCATCAAGTGGCAAGGATTTTAAGCATTTTGGCTTTGGTGATTCGTCTTTCACCACTAAGAGAAAGATCTGAATTGGATGGAGAGTTATACATCCTGGCCTGGAACGCGGCCAAGGCCGAAGGCATGGTCGGCGGGGATCAGGCCATGCGGGTAATACCTTTAAAAAACGATGTCATGAACAGGCTGGGGGGGAGGCATCATTTCAGAGGAGTTCTAATGACCTTGTCTTCCAATTTGGATAAAGCGGATGAACAAAGTGATGCCGTTATAGAGATAGGAACATTTGTCGCAGAACAAGCGTTTTATCAACCAGCAGTAACTATAATTCAACATTTAAGGAGCATGGCCAATGGACGATATGTTATTACAGGAGAAAAAAATATTGGATTGTACAAGGTGTTTGCGGGACAAGGGAAAAAAGTCTTAAAAGTTGTTTTGCAAGGGCTTAAAGATGCTTTAGGCAATGATGATTTGGCATTAAGAGGCAAAAATCCTTTAGCTGATAAAATTCGAGCTGCCCAACAAAGGGGCTATTTAGACAAAGCCATGGGCTCAAAGGGCGGTATTGACCTCAATACCCAAAACACGTCCTGGAAAGACCGCAAGGAAGGTGCCGGGGTACAGATGCATATGGACCAAGCCATGTTAAACCGCATCAAGGAAGAAGGTATTGACAGCCTCTCTCCTGAAATCTACAGTATTACTCCTATTACAGACCTCTGGTCTCTTATCAAATAATTTACCTCCACAACCCCGGGGGTTGTGATGGTTAATATATGAAAATTTTAGGTGGACGATATAAAGGCCGCAATTTTTATATGCCGGCCGGCATCAGGCCGACCCAGAATGTGCTTCGCGCAGCCATATTCGACCTGCTTGGCCATGATCTTTCAGGCCTCAGTTTCCTGGAACTTTTCAGCGGCAGCGGGGCGGTTGGCCTGGAAGCGGTCTCCAGGGGGGCGCAAAAGGTCATCATGGTTGAGCATAATGAGCTCAATGCCAGGACCATACAGGAAAATTGCGCGCTTTTAGGCATCCATTTGGGGGAGGAACATGCCTTGATCCATGGCGATGCCTTTGAAAGCATCAAGCGATTGGCCGAGGACCATAAATCCTTTGATATCATATTTATAGACCCTCCGTACGGCCTTAAGCTGGCCAAAAAAATCTTGAATCTCCTACATCAGCGTGATATATTACACGCTCAAACCTTGGTCTTGATTCAGACGGAAAAGACTGCCAAAGCTGAAATTACCGACGGGTTTAAAACGCTGATCCAGCGCCGTTACGGCTCTTCCTATCTGACGTTATTGCAAATGGTTGTAGAATAATGAGACAAGAAAAAAACGCAATTTATCCAGGCTCTTTTGACCCGGTGACCAACGGCCATTTGGATGTGATCAAACGGGCTTCCCGCATCTTTGACCATGTGATCGTGGCTGTGGCCAATAATACCAGCAAAAAGGTGCTTTTAAGCATCCAGGAACGCGTGGATTTGTTGAGGGAAGTCACCAAGGGCTTGAAAAATGTCTCTGTGGAGACCTTTTCCTGCCTGGTCATCGCCTACGCGCGCCAAAAAAAGGTCCATGTGCTGATCCGCGGTTTGCGCATGACCTCGGATTTTGACTATGAATTCCAGATTGCGCTTACCAACCGCCGCCTGGCGGAAGATATTGAAACCGTGTTTTTAATGCCGTCGGAACATGTTTCTTTCCTATCTTCCAGCCTCTTGAAGGAAGTGGCCGGTTTGAACGGAGACATATCTTCCTTTGTGCCTAAGGCGGTTGAGAAAAAGTTGAAACAGCGGCTTTGTCATGATTAAGATCTCTGTCAGGGACATCACCTCCGAGGGGCTGGACATTGACCAGAACATCCCTAAAGAAGGCATTGGGTTAAGCTCCGAGGAAGTGGATATCCGCTCCAAGCTTAACGTCCATGCCCATCTTCAAAAGGTGAATAATTTCATCGTGGCGGACACGCGCGTCAAGGCGGAATTCGGCTATATGTGCGCGCGCTGTCTGCAGGAACTGTACACGACCCAGGAGCTTGCCTACAAATTTGATTTTGAAATCGACCCCCAGAACGAGTTTATCGATTTGGGCGAGGAGATCCGGCAGGAGATCATCATGGCCAATCCCGCCAAGATCTTGTGCAAGAAGGATTGCAAGGGGATCTGCCCTCGGTGCGGGGCGAATTTAAATGTAGAGCCGTGCAAGTGCAATCAAAAGTAAGAAGACCGGCCGCTGTTCAAAGGCTTAACAAAACTAATAAGGAGCAATCATCATGCCTCTACCCAAACGACAACATTCTAAGACCCGCGGCCGCAAGCGCCGCACGCATTGGAAGGTGACCGTCGCTTCACTGCGCGCCTGCCCTCAGTGCGCCAAACCGGTTTTGTCCCATCGCGTCTGCCCCTTCTGCGGCTATTACAAGGGCGCGCAAATCGTCAGTGTTGAAAAATGACCTTAAAGGTGAAACTTAAGGCCGCCTTTAAGCCGGCTGGCGAAGGGCCTCATTTTAAGGATTTTTTATGAAGATCGTGGTTGATGCCATGGGCGGGGATTTTGCCCCGCAGAACGTGG
This sequence comes from uncultured Planctomycetales bacterium, assembly GCA_964483785.1. Lineage (GTDB taxonomy): Bacteria > Omnitrophota > Gorgyraeia > Zapsychrales > Fredricksoniimonadaceae > JABDGZ01. The sequence continues at coordinate 12,781 of CAZACW010000030.1, read as the reverse complement.
TGGCCGGGGTCGTGGAAGCGGTCAAGGAATACCGGGCCCAGGTGGTATTGGTCGGTCCCCAGGAACGCATCCAGCAGGAGCTCAAAAAACACCCCTATCCGCAAGGGTCGATCGAGATCGTCCATGCTCCGGAGATCGTGGCCATGGATGATTCCGCCACCGTGGTGATCCGCCAGAAGCGCAATTCCTCGATCAGCGTCGGCATCGGCCTGTTGAAAAAGGAAGGCCACGGCGCCTTTGTCAGCGCCGGCAATACCGGCGCCTGTGTGGCCGCGGCCACCTTTGTCTTAGGCATGATCCCCGGCGTGGACCGTCCCGGCATCGGATGCATTTTCCCTTCGCTTCAAAAATTCACCTTTATCATCGATGTGGGCGCCAATACCGCGGCCAAGCCCGAGCATCTTCTGCAATACGCCAAGATGGCCAAGGTCTATGCCCAAAATGTGCTCGATCGGCCGAAACCTTCCATCGGCCTCTTGAATATCGGCGAGGAAGAGTGCAAGGGCACGGACATGATGAAGGAGGTGCATAAACTTTTGGAAGAGCACGAGCCTTTATTTTCCGGCAATATCGAGGCCAACGAGGTGTACACGGGTAAGGCCGACTGCATCATCTGCGACGGGTACGTGGGCAATATCACCTTAAAGGTCTCCGAAGGCTTGGTCGAGTCGATCGGCAAACTGCTCAAGCGCGAAATCACCAAGAACCCCGTCGCCATTTTAGGCGCGCTGTTATTGAAGTCCAGCTTAAGCGAGGCCAAGAAAAGCGTTGATTATTCCGAATACGGCGGCGCGCCGCTGTTGGGGGTCGACGGCCTGGTTTTGATCAGCCACGGCCGTTCTTCGCCTAAGGCCATCAAGAACGCCATCCGCGCGGCCAAGGAACAGGTGGAACATAATGTCCTGGCCAAGATCAAGGAAGAGATGGTCAAGCATGGTTAAGGTCGGCATCCTGGGTTTGGGCGCGTATTTACCTCCCCGCAAGCTCACCAATTTTGACCTGGAAAAGATGGTGAAAACCTCCGACGAATGGATCCGCACCCGCACCGGCATCAAGGAGCGGCGCGTGGCCATGAAGGAGAAAACCAGCGACCTGGCGGCCAAGGCCGGCCAGCGGGCCCTGCGGGAGGCCAAGGTCCCCGCTGAAAAGATTGATTTGATCATCACGGCAACGGTCAGCCCCGACAGTAATTTTCCGTCGGTGGCATGCAGGGTCCAAAAGGCCATCGGCGCCCAAAAGGCCGCGGCCTTTGATGTGTCCGCGGCCTGCTGCGGGTATTTGTACGCCTTGACCACGGCCAAGCAGTATATTCTCAGCGGGCTGGCTAAGTATGCCCTGGTCATCGCGGCGGAACACATGACCGGCCTCATCGACTGGAAGGACCGCGACACCTGCGTTCTTTTTGGCGACGGGGCAGGGGCCTGCGTTTTAGGGCCGGTCAAGTCCGGCGGCATCACGGCGGATTATATGCATTCTGTCGGCGCCCAGGGGGACCTGATGCAGGTGATCACGGAAGAGCCCCGAAGCCCTTATCAGCCGCAAAGGACAAAGTCGGTGCATTTGCCGTATGTCAGGATGCAGGGCCCGGAACTGTTTAAGATCGCGGTCAATTCCATGTCCGAGGCTGTGGACAAGGTCCTGCACAAGGCCAAGATCAAAAAGGGCAAGGTGGATTGGGTGGTGCCGCATCAGGCCAATGACCGCATCATCACCGCAGTGGCCAATAAATTGAATATCCCCAAGGAAAAATTTTTTATCAACATTGACAAATACGGCAATATGTCTGCGGCGTCCATTGCCGTGGCCTTGTACGAGGCCAAAAAAAGCAATAAAATCAAAAAAGGCGACCGGGTCATCCTGGTGGCTTTCGGCGCAGGTTTAGTCAGCGCAGCCAATTTGGTTAAATGGTAATGCCGGCCGGGGACATGTCCCGAAGGGACGTGTCCCCAAGCAGGTGGCAGCCCAAGTAAACCGTTGAAGGTGAAAGCGGCCCAGAGGAACAGACCAATGCCGTTGAACATTGCATTAATCTTTCCAGGTCAAGGGTCTCAAAAAAAGGGCATGGGCCTGGAATTTTTTCAGCAATCGCCCCAGGCCAGGGCGGTTTTTGAGCAGGCGGACAAAATTTGCGGCATGCCCTTAAGCCAGGTCATTTTTGAAGGCCCCGAGGAGAAATTGACCTCAACGGCCTTTTGCCAGCCGGCCATCTTGACCATGAGCGCGGCTGCTTTGGAGGCTTTTAAAGCTTCGCCGCAATACAGGCCTTCAGCCGTCAAATTCACCGCGGGCCATAGTTTGGGCGAATATGCCGCCCTTTATGCCGCGGGAGCGCTGAAGCTGGAAGATGCCTTGCGCCTGGTGCAAAAGCGCGCCTCCTTGATGGAAGACGCCGCCCGTAAAAGCCAGGGGAGCATGGCAGCTGTTATAGGATTTGACGTACAGCAATTGATGGAGATCTGCCGTCGTACCGGTGCTGAAATCGCTAATTTTAATTCGCCTGAGCAGATTGTGATATCCGGCCCCGCGCCCAAGGTGAACGCGGCCATGGAGGCCATCAAGGCCGCCGGAGGCCAAAAAATAATTCCTTTAAACGTCAGCGGGGCTTTTCATTCTTCTTTGATGACGCCGGCTGCCGAGGGGTTCGCGGCGCTTGTCAAGGGCATGCATTGGGGGCCTTTGCAAATTCCGGTATTGAGCAATTTCACCGGCAAACCGCATGACGAGGCGGGTTTGGCCAATCATTTGGCCGGCCAAATCAATGGTTCTGTTTTGTGGGTCAAATGTGTAGAATATATGATCTCAAACGGCGTCAAGCATTTTATCGAGATCGGCCCGGGCAAGGTGCTCAAAGGCCTGATGCGCCGGATCGATCCGTCGGTTTCAGTCTTCAATATCGAAAAACCCCAGGACATCAATGCCCTGGAGTCAGCCTAAGGAGGAAGAACATATGCCTTCCATCACCTTCACGGAATTATTGAAAGATTCGGACATTTTAAACGAGATCAACAGGTACAAATGGATCGAAAGCGAAAAGGCGGGCGGGGACATAGGCTTTGAGCGCGCCGCCAGGGAATGGATCAATGCTTATTCGCAAAAATACCTTGCCGAGAGGCCTGGCAAGACCGCCTTGCTGTGGATCAAGTCCCAGTCGGTGTACGGCCTTTTGAACAAGGAAATAAAATTCACCAAGTCAAAATAATCCCATGATTTCTGCAAGTAATGTTTCGCTGCAGTTCGGCAAACGCGTCCTGTTCGATAACGTCAACATCACCTTCAATCCCGGCCATTGTTACGGCATCATCGGGGCCAACGGGTCCGGCAAATCCACCTTTTTGAAGATCCTCTCCGGCGACATGGACACCACGGCCGGCAGCGTCAGTGTGGCCGGCGGCAAGCGCATCTCCGTCTTAAAGCAGGACCAGTTTGCCTTTGATGAGATCACGGTGCTTATGACCGTGATCATGGGGCATAAAAAGCTTTACCAGGTGATGAAGGAAAAGGACGATATTTACGCCAAGCCGGATTTTAGCGACGCGGACGGCCTGCGGGCCTCGGAATTGGAGGCGGAGTTTACGGAGCTCAACGGCTGGAACGCGGAGTCGGACGCGGCCAAACTGTTAAGCGATCTTGGCATCGGCGAGGAACTGCATCAACAGCAGATGAAACAGCTGGAGGGTTCCCAAAAAGTGCGGGTGCTGCTGGCCCAGGCCCTTTTTGGCAATCCGGACATCCTGATCCTGGATGAGCCCACCAATTCCCTGGACGTGGACACCTGCCTGTGGCTGGAAGAATTTTTAATCAATTTTCAAAATACGGCCATCGTGGTTTCGCACGACCGGCATTTCTTGGACAAGGTCTGCACCTATATTTGCGATATTGATTTCGGCAAGATCCAGATGTATTCGGGCAATTACAGCTTTTGGATCGAGGCCAGCCAGTTGGCGATGAGACAGCGTTCGGATTCCAATAAAAAGACCGAGGAGAAGCGCAAGGAATTGCAGGATTTTATCGCCCGCTTTTCCGCCAATGCGTCCAAGGCGCGCCAGGCCACCTCCCGCAAAAAGATCCTGGAAAAATTGACCCTGGATGAGATCAAACCTTCTTCGCGCAAATATCCCTTTATCCACTGGAAGCCGGAGCGCGAGGCGGGGAATGATGTTTTGCACATTGAAAATCTGGCCAAGTCCTTGGACGGCCAGCTGATGTTTAAGCATTTTTCTTTGCACGCGCATAAGGGGGACAAGATCGCCTTTGTGGGGCCGAATGATCTGGTCAAAACGACCTTGTTTCAGGTCCTGACAGGGGAATTAAAGGCGGACAGCGGCTCCTTTAAATGGGGCGTCTCAACGTCCCAGACGTATTTTCCTAAGGACAATCAGAAATATTTCGAGGCGGATTTGAATATCGTGGATTGGCTGAGGCAATATTCGGTTGAGAAGGACGAAAATTTTGTGCGCGGGTTTTTGGGACGCATGCTTTTTACCGGGGAAGAAAGCCTGAAGAAGGTCAAGGTGCTTTCCGGCGGGGAAAAGGTGCGCTGTATGTTATCGCGGATGATGCTGACCGGCGCCAATGTGCTAATTTTGGATGAGCCCACGAACCATCTGGATTTGGAGTCCATCACCGCGTTAAACCGGGGGATGGAAGCTTTTTCCGGGACCATTTTGTTTTCCTCGCACGATCATCAGCTGGTCTCTACTGTGGCCAACCGCATCATTGAATTGACGCCGGGCGGCTGTATTGATAAGATCGGCATCAGCTATGATGAGTATTTGGAGGACGCGAGGATCAAGGAGCAGAGGCATCAGCTGTATAACAGTTTTGCCAAACAACCATCACAACCCCGGGGGTTGTGATGGTTTTGTGGAAAGGTGGCAAGCCCATCACAACCTCCGGGGTTGTGATGGTTATATGGGAGAGGTGGGCATGCTTCTCTGAATTTTTATATTATGGAAGCATGCACAACACCTCTCCGTTTTCTGGATAAATTTGAGAAAGTAAAGCTTTGGTACGGAGAGGTGGCCGAGTGGTTGAAGGCGCACGCTTGGAGAGCGTGTAGACATGAAAGTGTCTCCAGGGTTCGAATCCCTGCCTCTCCGCCAGTTTATTGGGACACATTGAATTTTGTATTCAAAAATTCAATGTGTCCCAATTATTTTGTCCCAATTATTTTTGGTTGATGTAAGCCTAATTTTCAGTAGAATAATTGGAAATCAACCGGTTATCGGCCAATGCCCCACAATGACGTTTTGCCTTCCAACTTAGATTCCAAGACCCAGGCGCAGGCCCCTGGTCAAAAAAAAGTGAGCATCATCTCTTCCGTATTCAATGAAGAGGCGGTGATCCATGAATTCATCGACCGCATCCTGCAAACCATTAAGCCCCTTAACGACCGCTATAGTTTCGAGATCATCTTGGTCGATGATAAAAGCCTGGACAAAAGCCTGGATTTGATGAAGCAGAAGGCGATGCAGGATTCCAGGATCAGGATCATCGAGTTTCGCCGCAATTACGGACAGACCCATGCCCTGCAATGCGGCATCGACTGCGCCAGGGGAGATGTGATCATTTCCTTAGATTCGGACCTTCAGCATTTTCCCGAGGAGATCCCGCAATTTTTGAACAAGATCGAGGAAGGCTATGATTTGGTCTGCGGATGGCGCCATGAGCGCCGGGAAAATTTTATCCGCTGCTGGCCTTCGGCCGCGGCCAATGCCGTAATCCGCGGCATTTCTCGCATTCCCATCCATGATTTCGGCACCACCTACCGTGCCTACCGCGCGGAGCTTATCAATGAAATCAGCCTGCTGGGCGAATTCCACCGTTTTGTGCCGGTTTTAGTCGGCAATATCGGCGGCCAGATCACGGAAATCCCCATCCAGAACATTCCCCGCCGCAGCGGCAAAAGCAATTACGGCCTGGGCCGCACCACAGGTGTGGCCCTGGATTTGATTTTGCTGTTTTTTTTGACCCATTATCTCGATCGGCCTTTCAGGATTTACGGCAAGATCGCGCTTTTGTTCTTTGCCGCAGGCTCAGCCATTTTGGGCTTTCTCGTGTTTTGGGCGTATTATCATCACATCCATGCGGCCCAGGAATATATCGGCTGGTTTATCCTTTCGATGCTGTTTTTGGCCTGTTCCCTTCAAATCGTCTTGATCGGGATCATTTCGGAAGTGATGACGCGTTTCCATTTTTCCCGCAAAGGGGAAAGGTTTTATAAGATCAGGTCCGAATTCAACTACAAGCACCAAGGGGCTTAAAAAGCATGTGCGGGATCGTCGGGATCCTCTCCAAAAACGGGCCTGCCCCGCATAGGGAATATTGGCCCAAGTTCATCAATCTGTTAAACCACCGCGGCCCGGATGAAGGGGCCTGGTGGGCCAACGGCCCTTTCTTTTTGGGCCACCGCAGGCTTTCCATCATTGACCTTGAAGGCGGACATCAGCCCATGGCTACGGCCGACGGGCGCTATGTCATTGTCTTTAACGGCGAAATTTACAATTACAAAGAATTAAGGGAGGAGTTGGTCCATCTGGGACATGTTTTTTCGACCCGGTCGGACACGGAAGTGCTTTTGGCCGGCTATCAGGCCTGGGGCAGAAAATTGCCGGAAAAACTCATCGGCATGTTCGCCCTGGCCCTGGCAGACCGCCAGCGCAAAGAAATATTTTTAGCCAGGGACCGTTTCGGCGAAAAACCATTGTACTGGATCAGGTCCTCTGGCTATTTTGCCTTTGCCTCAGAGCCGGCACCCTTGGCTGCCCTGCCTGATTTATCCAGGCAATTGAACATCGACGCGCTTTTTGATTATCTCTGCCTGAATTATACGCCGGGCCATGCAACGTTACTTCAAGGCATCCAGCGCCTGGCGCCGGCTAGCTGGATGATTTTAGGCCAGGACCATGAAGAAGGCGGCATCTATTGGTCTTTACCGTCGGAAAAATCCGCTGCGCGTGCGGACACTGAGCCGGGCCTTGAAGGGACTCTAAATGAATTCCAGCCGGTTTTTGACCGCGCCGTAAAATATTGCCTTCAAAGCGATGTGCCGGTGGGTCTTTTTTTATCAGGCGGTATCGACTCTTCCTTGATCGCCGAGTCTGCCGTGCGGCAGGGCCGGATTGTCCATGCTTACTGTGTCGATTTTAAGGAAAATAGTTACAGCGAATTTTCCTTCGCCCGTCGAGCCGCGGACAAATTGGGCCTGGCCCTGACCAGGGTCGAGTTAACGCCCCGCATTTTGGATGAATTCGAGGATATCATCAGCCACGCGGATGACCCGCTGGCGGATTCATCCTGCCTGCCTTTATGGGCTGTGTCCCGCAGGGCCGCTGCAGACCATAAGGTGGTCTTGGGAGGCGATGGAGGGGATGAGCTGGGCGCCGGCTATCTGACTTATTGGGCCAGCCATCTGCACAGCGCACTGATCGCGCAATGGCCGGGATACCTGCGCCGCACGCTGTCTAACTGGGCAGAGCATATCCCTACCAGCGAAGGCAAGGTCACCTTCAGTTATAAGCTCAGACGCTTTTTGCGCGCCGCTGATTTGCCGCCGCGCGCGGCCCATGTGTCCTGGAACGGGACCTGGCTTCCTAAGGATCTGCGCGCCCTCATGAAGGACGCTGACAAGGCCGACGGAGCTTTAATGAGATCTTGGAACACGGCTTTTCCTCAATCTTTAAAATTAGCGCAATTTCAGTCCTGGGACATCCAGGATTATCTGCCGAATGATATTTTGACCAAGACAGACCGCATGGGCATGGCCCATGGCCTGGAAATCCGCGCGCCTTTTCTGGAACATCATTTGGCTGAATGGCTGATGGAGAGGCCCGATCGATTTAAAATAAGTCCAACGGGGCAATCCAAGGTCTTACTGCGCGCCGCGGCCTCGAAGATCTTTGGGCCAGGCACAGCCCTTCGCCCCAAACAGGGCTTCAGCGTCCCCATTCATCATTGGGTACGCACTTATTTGAAGGACAAAATCGCGGACCTGCTGTCCGAACGCTCCTTGAAAGAGATGGGGGTTTTTGATGTTTCTGCCGTCGGGGATATCATCCGCAAGCACATGGCAGGCCGGCGCTCGTATGGCTATGAAATCTGGGGGCTTCTGGTATTTGCGGCCTGGTATCGCAAACGTATTCTCCAAGCGCCGGTGGTTTCCGTGTCCCGTCCGCTGACAGAAGTGAATTTCGAAACCTTGCTGTTTAAGGGATAATTTGTGATCAAAATTTTAAGTTCAGTCCGCCTGACGGTCGTTGCCTTGTTTTTGCTTTTTGTCCTCACCTTTTGGGGGACCGTGGCCCAGGTTGAGCAGGGGCTTTACGCGGCCCAGGAAAGGTTTTTCGCCTCCTTTTTCTTTTTAGCCGGAGGCTGGCTGCCTTTTCCAGGCGCGCAATTGGTCCTGTGGGTCTTGTTCATCAATCTTGTCAGCATGCTGATCAGCGATTTCGACCGCTTCCGCCGATGGTCAAGCCTCGGCAATCTCATCATTCATCTCGGTTTACTCTTGTATTTCATCGCCGCCTTCTGCATTTTCCATCTTTCCCGGGAATCCTATGTCCGCTTGATGGAAGGGACAACGGCCACGGTCTCAAGGTCCTATACAGACGCACAAAAGACCTATCCCTTGCCCTTTACGTTAAGATTGGACCGCTTTAAAGCAGGTTTTTATCCTGGGACAAGCGTCGCGCAAAGCTATGAAAGCTGGGTGACCATATCCGCCTCCGGCCTTGAGCGCCAGGTGCGCATCCACATGAACCATCCTTTGACCTATCAGGACTACACGATTTTTCAAGCCTCTTACGACAAGGACGCGAGGGGAAGGCAGTACTCGACGCTGGCCGTGGTGAAGAACGCGGCGCGGGGGCTGCCTTATGCGGCTTGTTTGATGGTATTTTTCGGCCTGGCTCTGCATTTTTTGATCCAGGCTTTTGCGGCCAAGAATAAATTATGAATAGGGACATCATGACAAGAGAAGCATTTCAGCGGCGTGGCCATCTCTTGAAGATGAGATTACTGCGCCCGCTGTGTTGGCTGGCCATGGCGTTTTTTTCTTGGATGCCATTAAGCCAGGCCGAGGAGTATTTCGGCCATTTTAAAAGCATCCCTGTTCTGCACGAAGGCCGGATCAAGCCTTTGGATACTTTTGCGCGCAATCTCCTTTTGCAATTCTCCGGCAGGGAAAACTGCGGCCGCACCGAGGCGTCTGCATGGCTGGCCAAGCTCTTGTTCGCGCCTGTCAAAACCATGGAGGACAAGATCTTTCTTATCAATGATCCCAATCTCGCCGTGGCTTTGAATATCAAACCCGAGGAAGCACGGCGCTACAGCTTTGCCCAAATCAGGGGCCATTATTTCGAGCTCGAGCGGTTAAAAAAAGGGGCGGACCGTATCGACGAGGCCAAGCGCAGCCTCACGGAAAATGAAATCATCCGTGTGGCGCAAAACGTCGATTTATATTTATTGTTCACCATGGAATTCCAGTGGGCTTATCCTAATCCTGATTTTACGCTCGACGCTTCGGATATCAAGGCTGAATTAAACCTGCCGCAGGAGCAAAATCAATTCAGCTATATTGATTTGGCCTCAAGGGCAGAAAAGCTCAAGGCCCTGGCCTTTGGCCTTAAGACCGCGGCCAAAAATCCATTGACTCCGTCGCAGATGGAATTATGGACAGCGGTCAGTCATATGTATCAATGGTCCAAGAACAACCAGGACCTGCCTTTTTTAGTCATCCCGGTCCGTCAGGCCAGTGCGTGGGTAAGCCCCTGGGATGCCATGGCCCAGGATTTTTCCAATGATCAAACACGCGCCCTGATCGCCTACTGGCAGCAGATGGCCTTAGCTTTTAGCGCGGGCCGTTTGAGCGTCATGGACCAGGCAGCCCGCCATTATTGCGCGGCCCTTAACAACAGCTTGCCGCCCGATGTGCTTAAAACCATCCGTAAATTTCCGATTGAGCTGGCGTATCACGCGGCCGGGCCTTTTAGCTGGGCCAGGGCATTTTATATCCTGACCTTTATCTTTTTTATCGTCTCCTTTGCCTCATCTTCCAAAATCTGGTATGCGCTTGGCTGTATTTCTTTGCTGGCTGGATGGATCCCGCATGCCTTGGGCCTTTTGGCCCGCATATTGATCATGGGCCGTCCGCCGGTGAGCAGTCTTTATGAGACCTTTATCTTTGTCAGTTTTATCTGCGTATCGCTTTGCTTTTGCATCGAATATTTCAACCGGCGATGGCTGGGGCTGGTGACCGCGGCCTTAAGCGGCACCGCTTTGCTTTTCATCGCCGGCCGCTACAGCGCCGAGGGCGATACCTTGAAAATGCTGGTGGCGGTCTTGAATTCCAATTTTTGGCTGGGCACCCACGTGACCACCATCACCATGGGCTACGGCGCCACCTGTGTCGTCGGGATCCTGGGGCATATTTGGCTGATCCAGGCCGCGTTGAAGAAAAAAGCCGAAGTCTTGGAAGCGACCCATAAAACCATTTTAGGCATGATGGGGGTTGCGCTCACCCTGACATTTTTAGGCACGAATTTAGGCGGCATCTGGGCAGACCAAAGCTGGGGCCGGTTTTGGGGATGGGACCCCAAGGAAAACGGCGCCTTGATGATTGTGCTTTGGCTGGCCATTTTGTTTCATGCCAAGTACGCAAAAATGATCTCTGCCTTTGGCCTTGCCGTCGGCTGTGTCATTGGGATGATGGTGGTGATGTGGGCCTGGTTTGGCGTCAATTTGCTTAGCATCGGACTGCATTCCTACGGATTCACCTCAGGCATTGCCAATGCTTTGTTTATCTTTGCCGGCGCGGAAATCCTCTTTATCCTGGCCGCATCCGCCGCCGTTTATTTAATATAAAACCATCACAACCCCGGGGGTTGTGATGGTTTTATACATTTAGCAGGAATGCAAGAATATGTTTTTGATAAGGCGATGCGCTCTCCCCCCAGGCGCACAGGAGCTGCTTACAAATGTTCTCTTTTGTAGCTCCGACGCGCCGCGTTTGGGGGGTTGGGGGGCGCGTCGCCATGAAAAAACATATTCTTGCATTCCTACTACATGTGTCGAGCCACATTAATTTAACGCTGAATTTTTGTAGATGTAATATTCTTTTTGGATCCGGTTGGAAGCGACCGCATAGCTTTTCGACGGGTCGCTTTTCTGCTTGCCCATGATCAGGCCCACGAGGGAGCCGGTATCGCTTAAGACCGGGCCTCCGCTGTCTCCGGGCTTTAAGGGAATGTTCAACTCTAGAAACTCCGCGTTATGGGTGGAATTTTCTTCAAACACATTGATGATTTGGCCGCTTTTTAAGCGATGGACCAGAGGGGTTTTATCCGCGTTGGCAATGGCAACCACATAATTGCCGATCTGCACGGAGGTGGGGTCTGCCATGGCCATGGCTTTCAGCGGATGCGGCGCGTTGATTTTGATCAGGCTAAGATCAGAGGCGCTGTGGCGCAGCAGTTTGGCTTCATAAATTTGAGTATCAGACAAGGCGACATAAATATGCTGGGCATTGCCGATAATATGTTTATTGGTGGCGATAATGCCGGCCGGATCGATGATAATGCCCTGGCCGTAACGGATTTCATTGCCTAATCCAGACCTTCCGTCCCTTTGATGATAGGCCAGGCCGTCCACGGCCTTGATATAGACCAATTGGGCATGAGCTGGCAGGGCAAAAAGCCCGCTGAAGGCGCTCATCGCCATGAAAAAAAATAGTTTTTTTAGGTCCTTTTGAGCCATAATCACCACCTCGGGCAAGTATATCCGGTGATTTTGCTCTAAATGCCTGCTTGAGGCTTGAGACGGGGAAGCGTTTTCTTAAGAATTTCTAATGCTTTGACTGATAGAGGGTTAAATCAGCTCCTATACTTAAAAAATCAAACAAATACCTGCCAAAACCTTGACAAGGGGCCTAATTCTTGTAAACTAATGCTTCTATTGGAGAAAGACTATGAACCAGGTCAAAGCTTACGGCGTTTCAAGCGCCAATGTTCCCTTGGGACCTATGCAGATTGCGCGCAGGGACCCTGGAGTGAAAGATGTTGTGATCGATATTGCCTATTGCGGTGTCTGCCATTCTGATATTCATCAAGCCCGCAATGAATGGAGCAATTCCATCTATCCCATGGTCCCTGGGCATGAAATTGTCGGGACTGTCCGGGCTGTAGGCGCAGGAGTGAAGCGCTTTAAGCCAGGGGACAAGGCAGGGGTCGGCTGTTTGGTCGATTCCTGCCGGCAATGCCCTGATTGCAAGGACCATCAGGAGCAGTTCTGCCAGCATCCCATCTTTACCTATAATTGCATGGAGAAGGACAATCAGACCATCTGCCATGGCGGCTATTCTTCTGCCATTGTCGTGGATGAGGATTTTGTCCTGCGCTTGCCGGCCAATCTTCCTTTGGAGAAAACCGCGCCGCTTTTGTGCGCCGGGATCACGACGTATTCGCCTTTGCGCCATTGGAAGGCCGGCCCAGGTAAAAAAGTGGCTGTCATTGGCTTGGGCGGATTGGGCCATATGGCTGTCAAAATCGGCCATGCGCTTAAAGCGGAAGTCACGGTCTTGACCAGGGCCTTAGACAAAAAAGAGGATGCCCTGCGTCTCGGCGGCCGTCAGGTCTTGGCCACCAATGATCCTAAGACCTTTGAGCAATTAGCGCGTTATTTTGATTTGATACTCAACACGGTCGCCGTCAAATTGGATTGGGGCCAGTATCGGGGTTTTCTGAAAATAAACGGGGCCATGGTTCTGATTGGGGTGACCAGCGACGCC
>CAZACW010000029.1:0-26728 GCA_964483785.1 uncultured Planctomycetales bacterium | reverse complement strand
TGTTGGTGGCCTTGTCCTTGGCCGTGACATGGATGATGCCGTTGGCATCGATGTCAAAGGTCACCTCGACCTGCGGAATGCCGCGCGGCGCCGGCGGAATGCCGATCAAATCAAAGCGCCCCAGTTCCGTATTATCATTGGCCATCTGGCGCTCGCCTTGCAGGACCCGGATCGTCACCGCGGTCTGGTTCTCCTCGGCGGTGGAGAATATCTGGGCCTTCTTAGTCGGGATGGTGGTATTGCGCTCGATCAATTTCGTAAACACGCCGCCCATGGTCTCGATCCCCAAAGAGAGCGGGGTCACGTCCAACAGCAGGACTTCCTTGGCATCGCCGGTGATGATGGCGCCCTGCACCGCGGCGCCCAGCGCCACGCATTCCATGGGGTCAATGCCGCCCTCGATTTTCTGGCCCACTTCCTTCTCCAGAAATTTCTGGACGATGGGCATGCGGGTCGGCCCGCCGACCAAGACCACGCGGTCGATCTTGACCTCTTCCCCCAATTTGGCGGAAGCGTCCTTGAGGGCCTGGCGCACCGGGCCGCGGCAGCGCTCAACCAACGGAGCGATCAGGCTCTCCAATTTGGCGCGGTCGATTTTCATCGTCAAATGTTTCGGGCCTGTGGCATCAGCCGTAATGTACGGCAGATTCACCTCGGTGGACACGGTGCTGGAAAGTTCCACCTTGGCCTTTTCCGCGGCCTCGCGCAGGCGCTGGAAGGACATCTTGTCATTGCGAAGATCAATACCGGATTCCTTCTTGAATTCCGTGATGATGTAATCAATGAGGGCATTGTCCATGTCCGTGCCGCCTAACTGGGTGTCGCCGGAGGTGGAAAGCACTTCAAAGGTCGCGGCCTTGGAAGCCGCGTCCCAGCCCATTTCCAAAATGGTCACGTCCAGCGTGCCGCCGCCAAGGTCAAAGACCATGATCTTCTGCTCCTTGCCGGCCTTGTCCAAACCATAGGCCAGGCAGGCCGCGGTAGGCTCATTGATGATGCGAAGCACTTTCAATCCCGCGATCTCGCCGGCGTCCTTGGTGGCCTGGCGCTGATTGTCGTTAAAATACGCCGGGACCGTGATCACGGCGCTGTCCACGGTCTCGCCCAAATATTTTTCGGCATCGGATTTGATCTTCTGCAGGATAAAGGCACCGACCTGCTGGGGCGTGTAGTCCTTGCCAAAGACCTTGAACTTGAAATCCGTCCCCATCTTGCGCTTGGAGGCGTAGATCGTCCCTTCCGAGTTGATCGGCGCCTGGCGCCGGGCCGGCTCGCCGACGAGCAACTGCCCGTCCTTGGTGAAGGCCACAAACGAAGGGAAGGCCTTGCCGGAAGACACCCCGGCCCCTTCGGCCGAGGGGATGATCACCGGCCGTCCGCCTTCCATCGCGGCGGCGGCTGAGTTGGATGTACCTAAATCGATTCCGATAACGCGTGCCATATATAATTCTCCTTATTATGAGTTGATATTTTTCGCCACTTTGACCTTGGCGGTCCTGACCACGCGGCCGCCCAAGGTATACCCTTTTTCCAGTTCTTCCATCACCACACCGTCGGGATAGTCTTGGGTCTCCTGCTGCATCAAAACTTCCTGCGTGTTGTGGTCAAAAGGTTTGCCGACGGCTTCGATGGGCTTGACCTCGTATTGGCCCATCAATTCCTTCATGTTCTTATAGACCATTTCCAGGCCCTTGATCAAATTCGCGTCCGTCCCTTCCTTGGATTTGAAAGCCCCGAGGGACCTTTCCAGATCATCATAGAGCTTCAGGCATTCGATGATCACCTCTTCATGCGCGTATTTGATCAGCTCAACGCGTTCACGCTCGTGGCGCTTGCGCATATTGTCGAATTCCGCCATGAGCCGCAGATATTTGTCCTTATAATCATTCGCCTCCGGCGCGGCCTGGGCCGGCTTCGGTTCAGCGGCCTGCCGGGACAAAGTTTCTTCCTGTGATTGAGCGCCTTGTTCGTCCGTCATCATACGTATTATCGGCTTAAGATCTGGGAGATATACTCGAGGGTCGAGACCACGCGGTCGTACTGCATGCGCGTGGGGCCTAACACCGCGATCCGCCCCTTCTTTCCGTCCTTCTCAAAGCGGGAAATGGCCAGTGAACAGCCTTCCATGTCCTTCAAGGCCATTTCATGGCCTATGTAAATCTTGATCTTGTTCTGCAGGTCGCGGTTGATGATCTCCATCAGCCGCTCTTTCTCCTCGAGGATCCGCAAGATCGCCTGGATTTTCAAAATGTCCGTGTTGTCCGGATAACCCACCACGTAGCTCGTGCCCTTGCAGATGATCTTGCGTCCGCGCTCGTCATCCAGGGTCACGATGCTGGTGTAATGGGTCAAATCAGAGATCACCTGGGAGGTCTTCTCCATCAGGTCTTCCAGCTGGCGCGTGTGGCGCCTGTATTCCTGGGTGATCCTGCGCTTCTCATCTTCCAAAAGCTGGATCTCGCGCATCAGATGGTCCACATAATAGCGGTAGCCCCGCTGGGTGGGCATGCGCCCGGCCGAGGTGTGGGGGTGGCTTAGATACCCATCCTCTTCCAATTCCGCCAGGATATTGCGCACCGTGGCCGGCGACACCTCAAGCTTATGTTCCTCGGTGATGAATTGCGATCCCACCGGAGACACCGTTTTGATATATTGGCCGATCACGATGGCCAGGATGCGGTCTTTGCGCAGTTGTATGTCAGAGGATTTGACCATAAAATTAGCACTCTCAATGTCCGTCTGCTAAAAGTATAACAGAATCCCCCCATTTGTCAAGGGAAAGACCATCACAACCCCCGGGGTTGTGATGGTCTTGGTTACTATTTTTTAGGCAGGGGGGAGAGGGTCCAGTCGATGACCAGGGCCTTATGCTTCAGGAAAAAAAAGGATATTTCCTGCTTTTCATTCTGTTCTTTATTGAATTGAACGCCTTCCACGATCGTGTTTTTATACACTTCGGGCGTGCCGGATTCAAGCTTCGCATAGCCCGCCGCCAAGAGGCGGTCTTTGAGGGCATCCGCGATCATCTGGCAAAAGGTGCCGCTTAAGGCCAACATGGATTCATCGTCCTCATCATAAGGCACCTGCAGGCCCGCGGCCTTGAAGACCTTGTCCGCCACCTCGGTGTCCAGATAGCAGACCATGGCCCCCCGGGCCCGGCCTGTTTCCTGGTCAGCCTGGCTGGCATAAAAGCTGACGGCCGCAATATACACCGCCACGTCGAATTTGTCGGTGGCGATGATGCGCATGCGGTCCTCGTATTCCACGATGGGTTTGGTGACAATCTCCGGCGGCCGGTTGGAAACCAGGTTGCCTTTGCCGGTCAAAAGCTCTTCGACAAATCCGGTGATGATGGGGTTGACGATGGGGGGATCAAAACTTGCGCTCATGGTTCATTAATATAACACAGCCGCTGATTTATTCAAGGCTGCTGATGGTACTTATAAAAGACCTGCTGCATCACCAGATGCCCTCGGGCATCGAATTCACGGCGCCTGAGCAAAAGGCCCTGCGCATAGGTCTCCTCATACCAAAGCCAGCCTTCCACCCTGTAGATCTTAAACACCCCTGCGCGCAGGCCGTCCTTATAAAAGCCCTCGGTCTTGATTTTACCGTTGGGATAAAGTTCCTGAAAGGCGCCGACCTGCTTGCCTTCCTCGACCCTGGCCACCTTGTGCAAGGGGCCGTTGCCGTAATATTCATGCCATTCGTCATCATCCATGACCCCGTGGCTGTAATGCACCTCGCTCAAAAGCCGGCCGCTCTTATAAAAGGTCGCAATATCGCCGTTCAACTGGCCCTGGTCGTACTTGCCCCTCTGCATCAGTTGGCCGTTTTCATAAAACTCCCGGCTGTTGCCCTGCTTTTTTCCGTCGATGGATTCAAAAACGCCGCGAAGTTTCCCGTCCTCATAAAATTCATGGATCATCCCCTCTTGCCGGCCTTCCTTGTATTCCATCTCTCCTTTAAGCTGGCCGTCGGGATAGTATTCCTTTTCAAAGCCATGCTCCCTGCCCCAGACAAAGGGGCGCTCGAAGGTGGGACGGCCCTGCTCGTCGAACTCACGGACGGTCCCGTCCTGCACCCCGCGCACAAAGGGCAATTCCACTTGAATGCGGCCGTTGGGATAATACAGGGTCGAGACCCCGTGCAGGCGGCCCCTGCTGTAGAAGGACTTAAAATGCAGGGTGCCGCTGGGATAATAACCCTGGGCCAGGCCGTTGAGCTGGCCGTTGGCGTAAAATCCCAGGCCTTTTAAACTCCCGTCGGGATAATAGGTGCGGAAACGGCCGTTGGGCTCTCCGTTATGGTATTCCACTGTCCTGACCAAAAGGCCGTGGGCATCGTAGTCATTGAAGAATCCGTTGACGATGGGTTCAGCGGCCCAGGCCAGGCCGCCCAATAGATACAGGAAGGAAAAAACAACGTACCGGTGGACCATGATGCGTTATTTTAACACCGAGTTGGCGATATCATCAAGCCCGATCTGCTCGAGTTCATAATGATATTCGTAAGAACCGTAATAACCCGTGGCGTGGCGGACCCTGTCCGTCAACTGCAGTTCTTGCTCCACCTTGAGCCGGTGGGCGTGCAGGGATTGAACGAATTGATTGAACTGGCTGTTATCATCCGCATAGGCCGAAGCGCTAAGGACCGTGAGGGCCAATACCATCACAGCCAGCAGGCCTGATTTTATACATCGCTTGTGCATACCTTACCCCTTTTTTTAGTCCCAAGTGCATACTCCCTAAAGTATATACTATGGACCGATGAGAATGCCAGGCCGCGCGGCCTGGCATAGAAAAAGGGAAAGGCCGGCTTTCTTACGTAAATTTACTCTGTTTCTATGACGATATCGTTGCCCTGCGCTTCGACGCGGACGGATTGCCCTTCCTTAAGCTCCCCTTGCAGCATGCGCAAGGCCATGGGGTCCTGCACCAATTTCTGGATCACGCGCTTTAAAGGCCTGGCGCCGTAAACAGGGTCATAGCCCTGGCGGCCCAACAGCTCCTTGGCCTTCTCACTGATCTTAAGCGCGATGCCCCTGGCTTTTAAGCGCTCGGCCAGGATGCCTGCCTGGATATCCACCACCTTCTTTAATTCCTTGGGACCCAGTTTATGAAAAACGATGATTTCATCGACGCGGTTTAAAAACTCCGGACGGAAATGACGGCGCAAGGCGTCCTGGATGCGGTTGTCGATTTCTTTCTGGTCATCCAGGGCCGCGGTCTCGGCGGTGCCGATGTTGGAGGTCATGATGATGATCGTATTTTTGAAATTAACCACCCGGCCCTGGCTGTCGGTCAAGCGGCCGTCATCCAAAATCTGCAGAAGCACATTAAAGACATCGCCATGGGCCTTTTCGATCTCATCAAAAAGCACGACGGCGTAGGGCTTGCGGCGGATGGCCTCGGTCAACTGTCCGCCTTCTTCATAGCCCACATAGCCCGGCGGCGCGCCGATGAGCCTGGCCACGGCATGTTTTTCCATGTACTCGCTCATGTCGATGCGGACCATGGCGTTTTCATCATCAAACAAAAACCAGGCCAGGGACTTGGCCAGTTCTGTTTTGCCGACGCCGGTCGGCCCCACAAAAATAAAGGAGCCGGACGGGCGAAGCGGATCGGAGAGGCCGGTGCGCGAGCGGCGGATGCACGAGGCAATCGATTCGATGGCCGCGTCCTGTCCCACCACGCGTTTTTTCAGCGCGTCTTCCATATGGACCAATTTGTCCGTCTCGGCCTGCATCAGTTTGGAGAGCGGGATCTTGGTCCATTTGGCGATGATTTCCATGATGTCGTGGTCATCCACCTCTTCTTTAAGCAAACCGCCGTCTTTCTGCAGTTTAGCCAATTCCTTGTTGCCTGCTTCCAGTTCCTTATTTAAACCGACGAGGGTGCCGTAGCGGATTTCCGCGACCTTGTTTAAGTCCCCCACCTTTTCCGCCTTGGCTTCCTCGGATTTTTTCTCCTCGATCTGGGCCTTGACGGCCCGGATGCGGTCGATCACCTTCTTCTCGCCTTGCCAGCGCAGGCGCATGGACTTATTGGCTTCCTTGAGACGGTTTAATTCCTCGTCGATCTTTTTAAGCCTTTCTTTGGACGGGGCGTCCGATTCCTTCTTCAAGGCCTGGCGCTCGATTTCCAGGCGCCGGATATCGCGCTCGTTGATGTCCAATTCCTGCGGCATGCTGTCGATCTCGATGCGCAGCCGCGAGGCCGCCTCATCAATCAAATCAATGGCCTTGTCCGGCAAAAATCGGTCGGTGACATAGCGCTGGCTCAGCATGGCCGCAGCCACAATGGCCGCGTCCTGGATGCGGACACCGTGATGCACTTCATATTTTTCCTTCAGGCCGCGCAAAATGGCGATGGTGTCCTCGACGCTGGGTTCATTCACCACCACCTGCGCAAAGCGCCGCTCCAGGGCCGCGTCTTTTTCAATGTATTGGCGGTATTCATCCAGGGTGGTGGCGCCGATGCAGTGCAGGGCGCCGCGCGCCAGGGCGGGTTTGAGCATATTGGAGGCATCTATCGAGCCTTCCGCTCTGCCCGCACCAACAATTGTATGTAACTCATCAATGAATAAAATAACGGATCCACTTTCTTTCTCCACTTCTTTCAACACCGCTTTCAGGCGGTCTTCAAATTCACCTCTAAATTTGGCCCCTGCGATCAAGGCCCCCATGTCCAGGGTGATGACATGCTTGTTTTTAAGGCCTTCGGGGACGTCGCCCCTGAAAATGCGCTGCGCCAGACCTTCCACGATGGCGGTCTTGCCCACCCCGGGCTCGCCGATCAAGACCGGATTGTTCTTGGTGCGTCGTGAGAGCACCTGGATCACACGGCGGATCTCCTCGTCGCGGCCGATCACAGGGTCCAGCTTGTCCTTGGCCGCCAGGTCTGTCAGGTCCCGGCCGAATTTTTGCAGGGCCGGGACATTGTCTTCAGGGTTTTGGTTCATGGCATTCCTTTGTTTTGTGTTATCTTAGCACTCTAATAATTAGTCTGCTAATCTTTAGGCCTAAAAAATGGAGGCCGAAGTTTTGGCACTCTCAACCTCCAAGTGCTAATATAGCACAGATCACGAATTTGTCAAGGCCCTAAAAAGCTGTGAATATTTAGCAGACCGTCGGGCCCTGGCCTCGGGCATCCCCCATTTCCATAATTTGACAATAATACACCCATTCAGTAAAATAAATACCATCACAACTTCCCGTCTTTTGCCGCAGATCCCCCCTCTGCCTTTCGCCGACGGATTAACGCGAAAGGAGATTCATGTTTAAAAAAATCAAAATGGAAACACAGGAATTTATAGCAAAATATTTTAGCGATTTGAGTAAAGCTATTTTTGCCGTTGGTTTTGCCAGTTATTTCTTTAAAGATTTACCGTTTTTTCTTCGTGTAGTCTTCAGTTTGCTGGCTCTTGTCTTCTTTTTAGCTAGTGTTATACTTATGGAACTGAAAGGAAGGTAGCTATGGAAATGATCATTTCGAGTATTTTAATACTATTATTTGGTCTTGGCTATGTCTGGCTCGGCCGCCGCGGTGAACGCGACCATAAACATTCTCATTAAGGCTGAAATACTATCTGTGCAATAATCGCCGTCTGGCTGGCGGGTTTGACGGTACGCGCCTAAACATCCATTTACGGATGAAGCATGTACCGCGGCTGCCAAAACTGGAAATAACCAAAAGGTATTTGGGAAAACCAGAAGGCCAGGACGACCATGCTGTTAAACACCAGCTTCAAACAGCCTGCCAAACTCCAGGCCAAAGGCGGCAGGAGTCTCCCTGCCAGGGCCAGACAAAGGCCCAATCCTACCGTGATGTCTAATAAGGGAACGATCAATAAATTGGCGATCAAGGCCACCGGCGTAAAGGTGCCGAAATGCCAAATCTGAAAAGGCGTGATGCCGATCCAGGCCGAGGTCGATACGGCAATGGCGCCGGCCAGCCATCTTGGGCAAAATGATAATCTTTTTTCAATAGGGCCATATAAAAGAATAATGGCCCCCACCGCCGCAAAGGAAAGCTGGAAGCTTGGTTCAAATAAATTGCCGGCGTCCATCAGCAAAATCATAAGGGCCGCAAAGCACAAAGAATTTAAAGCATCGCTTTCCAGCTCTGCCGCGCCGGCGGCAAGCAGTACCGAGGCCATGAAAGCGGCGCGCAGTACGGGAATGGAGCCGCCGGTCAAAAGCGCGTAGGTAAAAATAAGGGCAATGCTCAAGAGAATCTGCCAGGCCCTGGGGATTCTGACCAATTTCAAAACAAAGATCACCATGGCTGTCATCATGGCCATATGCAGTCCGGCGATGACCAGAATATGCCCGGTGCCGGTATGCCTGAAAATCATATTGATCTCCTTTGGGATCTCTCCCCGGTCTCCCAGCACAATGGCAGACATGGTCCCGGCTTCCTGGGTATCCAGATACTGGGCAAAAGACTGCCTTAAAAACTCCCTCCAATCATGCAGGGCATCCATGGCCGGCGGGTGCGCGACGTGGATCAGGGCCGCGCCCAAACAAAACAAGGCCAGATAAACAATCCATACCATCGGCCTGATATAAAAAAATACAATCAGCGCCGCGGTCACGGTCAGCCAGAAACCCAGCTTCAGCGGCAAGACATGGCCGATGAGAATACCCAGGGAGAGGACCAGCAACAAGGCACAGCAAGGCCGGTGGACCGATTTCATAAGGGGATAATCTCTAGGGGGAATTAATTGAGAAAAACCTGCTCCCGGGGAAGGAACATCAAACAAAATCAGGCGGATTTTGCCAAAGGTTTCTTACGGCCTGATCCAGCATGAAACTCTTCTGATTTCTGCCGATAGAACTCTATTCTCTCTTTCAAAGTCATCCGCTTTGTTTGCCTGTACATCTTGTCACGGATTTCCCGGACCATTTTAACCGCATCAAACGTTTTCTTCACTTTGACCCCTTGTCGATCAATGAGCTTTGGTCAAAGATTTCTTCCTGTCTAATTCAGTATGTAATTTCTTAGCTTTTGTACGAAAATACTGAATTAAGTCCTTAAAAGATTTGTTTTTGGTGGCCTTATACTGCCTATCCCGTATTTCCCGAACCATCTTCATTGTATCAATACTATTCGACATAATTAGTCACCTCCCGAGGAGAGTGGATAGCCATTGGTTGATACCCTTGTTCAATATTAACAGCATTAAATTGTCTTATCTTATCAAAATGCACTATATGTTTAAAATTCCAACTCACCAAAATATCTACCTTGGCAAAAGTTGCAAAAGCTATATGAAGCATATCATTTCGAAGTTTGTCTGACAATATCCGACGTTTTCTGTAGGCATTAAATAACCCTTCAACATCTTCACTCAAAAATAACTCTTCTGCTGCAAAACCTCGAATCTCACTATACTTCTGCCTAACTAATGGAGGGGCATCATCAATTTCGGCTGAAACAATTTCAGATACGACACATTGAAAATGACCCAATCGAATATCTTTAATAAGACCATTAGACCATGGCGCAAATTCCCTGTCAAAACATCCGCCCACGACCGAGGTATCAATGTAAATTCTAGGTATTTTCATAAATTTCTACTGTAATTTTAGCATACCTTCATATTTAATGCTTAAAAATCGAAGAAGGCCAACAACAGCACACAGCAAGGCCGGTGGACCGATTTCATAAGGCGATCAGCTCCTTGATATGGTCAAAACGTTTGGCTGTCATCCCCTCCACGTCTTGAAGGTCTTCCAGGTCCTTGAAAGGGCCGTATTGCCGTCGGTAATCGACAATCCTCGCGGCCAGCTTGGCGCCGATGCCGGGGAGCATCTGCAATTGCTCGGGCCCGGCACCATTGACATGGATCTTGAATTGGCGGACAGCCTTGAACCAGCGCACCGGCGGGATGTCGCGGCGCAGCAGTCCCTGCACCAAGGCGCCCAGGGCAAAAACAATCATGACCATAACAATGAACTTGCGTTCTTGCGGGGTAAGGTAAAACATGGTCTTCCTGTCCTAAAGGGGGAATTAAAACAATTTCAACTGCAGGGCATCGGGGTCTTTTTTAAACACGGAACGTTTGGCGGCCTCATAGGCCTTCAATTCTTCGGCGATATCGGCCAGGTACACAGACGGCCCTTGAAGGAGCGTCTGGCCGAATAATTGCCGGCGGCGCGCGTGGGTCAAATAGAGATATTCCTTGGCGCGGGTCATGCCGACGTAAAAAAGCCTGCGCTCTTCCTGGGGATCGCCTTTCATCTTAAGCAGGCCCAACGGCAGCAGGGCCTCCTCACAGCCGATGATAAACACGACCGGAAACTCCAGGCCCTTGGCCGCGTGCAGGCTCATCAAGGCCACCTTCTCGACATTGAATTCCAGCTCTTCTTCGTTCTGGCCCAGGGCCGACTCGTCGGTATATTCATCCGCTTTGGATGGCTTTTGGGCGATCTGATAGGGAATACCCAAATGCTCCAGGGCCTGGGCCAGCACAAAACGCTCGGCGTTGAGCCGGTATAATACGGCGATATCGCCAAGGCTTAACACGGCCCTGCGGCTGTTATGCATGTCTAGGCCGCCGATGAGCTTTTCAATCTGCTGGGCCACATAATCCGCCTCGGCGCGGTCGCTTGCGGCCTGATGGATCACCAGTTTGCCCTGGGTATCCAGCCTGGCCAATACGTCCGTGCCTCCCATCACCTGGCCGGAGGCCTGCAATAAGCTGGGCGCAGAACGGTAATTTTCCGTCAGGCTTAAAATCTGCGCGCCGGGAAAATCCTCTGCAAAGCGATGGAACAAATCCACCCTCCCGCCCCGGAATCCATAGATGGACTGATGGGCATCCCCGATGGCGGTCAGCCAAACGCCGTTTTGGACCAGGACCTTAAGCAGGGCATGCTGTACGCTGTTGCTGTCCTGGTATTCATCCACACAGATATGCCGGTATTGCCGGCGCAGATCCTCGGCAATGTCCTCATCTTCCAAAAGCAATAGGGCCTCGCGCAGAATATCATCGAAATCGATCCAGCCGTTGGCCCGCAGGTACAGCTGATAGGCCTTATATTCCTCATCGGGCGCAATGGCCAGCTGGGAGGACTTGATGAGACTGATGCGCTCCAGGCTTTCCTTGCCAAAGCCCGCTATCTCCGACGGGTCGGCCACTTTGAAATCCTTAGGCAGGGCGGTGTGTTCAAAGTAATCGCGCAAAAGTTTCAGGCAGAAGGCATGAAAGGTCCCGATATACAGCTGGGCCTGACGGACGCCCAAGGCGGTCAACCTGTCCCGCATCTGGGAGGCGGCCTTGTTGGTGAAGGTGATGCTTAAAATTTTCTCGCCGGATTTTAAGGAAGGGGCCAGATGCGCAACGCGGCGTGTGAGCGTATGGGTCTTGCCCGTGCCCGGCCCCGCGGTGATCAGCAGATGCGCGCCTTCAAAGCGCACCGCCTGCCATTGGGCCTCATTCAGGTCAGCGGGCCTTTCCATCAGACCTGTTCGATCTCAAGCAAACGGCGCTTGACCGCCAGCCCGCCGCCGTAGCCGCCGATGGAGCCGTCCGCGGCAATGACGCGATGGCAGGGCACAATGATGGAAAACGGGTTTTTGCCGTTGGCTGTGCCGACGGCGCGCACGGCCTTGGGATGATCGATTTTTCGGGCGATGTCCTTGTACGCCACGGTTTCACCAAAAGGAATCTGGGCCAGGGCCTTCCAGACACGGTTTTGAAACGGCGTACCTGTAAAGTTTAAGTCCAGGTCAAAGGCCCTTCTTTGGCCCGCAAAATATTCCTTCAGCTGTTTGACGGCCTTTAAAATAAACCGGTCCGCCGGCTGTTGGGCATTGAGTTTTGCCGTGCACTTGACGTCCTGCTTGTGCCAAAACACACCGTTGAGGCCTTTGGATGAGGCGACGATGTAAATTTCACCGACGGGTGATGGCATGGTGTATTGGATTGAATTCATGGTGGCACCTCCTTTATAAGCCGAATTCTAATTTGAATTTCTTCCCAGGGCCGTCGTAGGTAAATAAGCCGAACTGCAGAATGTCCCTGCCGATCAAACAGTCAATGCGGTGTTCATTAAGGTCTGCCCCAAAGACCCGTAAATCGTTCATGTACACATTGGAATCCAGTTCCAGGGCTATCTCATATTTGTTCACGACCTTGCTGGAATGCGAGGTGTACACCCGGACCGTGCCTCTCGTGGTCAATTTTAAAAAATCCGAGACCTTTTTACTGATGGCCGTGGACTGGGCCCCGGTATCGATCAATGCTTTGACCTTGATATGCGGCACATCTTTTTTTTCCAGATGCATGGCATCAATGGTCGGGAAGGACGGCGTGATGACGACCTGATAAATCGGGCCGTTTTCCCGAAGATGAGGTGCTTGTACGGAAATTATACCGCGCATGAACTACACAGTTCCATGATAAAAGTGGACGGCTTCTTCTTCCTTCACTTCTTCAATATAGAAGGGGGTTGTCGCGCCAAAATGGGCTATACCCGCACGGAGGGCTTTGTCATAGGAATCAAAAAAACCAAAAATGTCGTGGCCTTTGATGACCACAAATTCATGCTTATGCGTTTTCATAAATTCATCGAGGCGGGCAATGAAAAATTTGTATTCTCGCAGGAGGACGGCGGGCATGGATTTATTTTAACAAAGTATGGGTCAAAGACAAGTTTTTTGTAAGATCAGCCTACGCCGGATCACGATGCACGGTGAGAGGAGAAAAGGCCGGAGAGCAGACGGCCATATATTCCGCGCCTTCCGGCCCCGGAGAGCTGTATTTGACCCATTCGCCTTTTGAAGCGATCACCGCCTGGCCTGCCTTGACATCCATTGATCCGTGCTCATGCTCAACACGCAAGGTCCCTTTTAACACAAGGGTGTATTCGTCGAATTCCGGCCTCTGGCCAGGCTCCTGCCAGCCCGGCGGGCTTTTCATGTGCGCGATGCTGATGGCCTCGGTCTTGGAATTCACCCGGCCGATATGCTCCAGGATGATTTTAGGCTTGTTGCCCGCGGCCTTGATTTGCGTTGGCTGAGCGATTAAAACCGGCATATCAATCCTTGAAATAGGGGGAAATAGGAGACAGCGCCCTATTTCCATTTAAAACAAGACCATCTGCTGTTCGATGGCCTCGCGCTCGCCGGACTCGAAAATCTTGATGGTGCCGAATTCTCCATCATAGCCGGCCGCGATCTCGACCTTGCCCTGGCGCATGCGGCTGATCCCTTCGGCCAGCACATCCCCCGCGGCCCGCTTGATATCCGCAATCGGGCAATCCCGCAAAATATAAAATTCAGGGCCCAATTTGCCCAAAATATTCATGTAGGCTTCCTGCACGGCCTTGGAGCTCTCCCCCACATTTTTTGCTTCGCCGATCATTTCCGGCAAGGGCACAATATTATGATAAGGCCGCCAGCGCCGGGATTTGACGCCCTCGCCGCGGTCAGCCAGGGCCTCGACGCGGGCCATCACGCCGACGGTCACCGGCTTGCCGCAGACCGAACAGAGGCCCTTGTGTTTTGTCGTTTCCTTGGGATGCCAGCGCAGTTGGCAGCTGCGGTGGCCGTCATAATGATATTTGCCTTCTTCCGGAAAAAATTCCAGGGTCGAGACCAGGCCTTTGTCGCCGCGCTGGACTAAGGCCTTATAGATGCCCTCATAGGAAAAATCCGTGTCAAAAACATTGGCTTCGCGGCCCAGCTTGGCCGGCGAATGCGCGTCGGAATTGGAAATCAAAATATAATCATCCAGCTGTTTCAGCCGCCAATTCATGGGCGGGTCCGAGGACAAGCCGGTTTCCACCGCATGGATGTGCGGGGTCAAATCGCCGAAGGCCTCTTCCATGCTGTCAAATCCGCCCATGGAACCCAGCACTGAAAACCACGGGGTCCAGATATGGGCCGGCACAAACAAATTGTCCGGGCCCGCCTCCAGGGTGATTTTAAGCAGGTCATAGGAATCCAGGCCCAGGATGGGCCGGCCGTCGGAGGCGATGTTGCCGATGGCCCCCAGCCGCGCCTGGATGGCCTTGGCTGCCTTCAGCGTCGGCGAAAAGATCAAATTATGCACCTTGCGCACCTTGCCGTGGCGCTTGTAGATATTGGAAATCTCAACCGTCAGCAAAAAACGCACCTGCCCGCGGCAAGCCTGCGGGATTTGGGCGTCCATGGCCTTGGCGTATTTGTCTTTGAGTTTAAACAGCCCTGCTTCTGCCGGTTCCAGCTTGTCTTCCAATTCCTTGGACCATTTTGGATGCACATAATCCCCTGTACCGACGATCTGGATGCCCTTATATTGGGCCCACAGATAAAGGTTTTCCAGGTCCAGATTTTTGGCCGTGGCGCGGGAGTATTTGGAATGGATATGCAGATCAGCGATGAATTTCATAGGGAAAGCGTCTGTGGCGCCCGGACCAAGACCTGGGCCCGGCCTACCCAGTCCTTGATGCTATGGTGGGCAGGCCCGTCATGAAACCGGATCACCTTCAGGACAAAGGTCCCGGGTTTTTGATACACATGCTCCAGGCCCGCCGAGCAATTGGCCGGAGGCAGGCCTCGCTTATACTCCTTGTAATAATCCGTCCTGGCCCCGTCGCCCCAAATAACTTTGTAATCACACCAATCATGGACCAGGGCGTTTCCCCTTCCCAATAAAGTCAGTTCCATCGGCCCGATGATGCGGACCGACAAGGGCGCCGCGCCGGAATTATACGTCAACACAATGTTTTTCTGGGGCAATTTTTTCGGCCAGGCCCATACGCTGGCAGGCAGAATAAGGCAGGAACAGACCACGATGGAATTTCTTAGGAAGGTGCGCATGTTGTTTTTTAAGTATAACAGAATCAGACAACAATGCTTACAAGTTTATTGGGCACCACGATGAATTTCCTGACGGCTGACTCCAAAGCATACTTGGCCACCCCCGGGTCAGCCAGGCAGATTTTACGCAGTTCTTCCTGGGAAAGATTAGGCGCCACATGGATTTCGCCGCGCACCTTGCCGTTGACCTGCACGGCCATGGTGATGGTGCTGGTTTTAAGCGCCCCCTCATCAAAGGAAGGCCAGGGAAGACGCGCGACCGAGGCATCGCTTTTGCCCATCATGTGCCGCCACATCTCTTCAGCCACATGCGGGGCAAAGGGCGCCAGCAGCAAGACCAGGGTCTCGATGGCCTGGTTTAAATGGGCCTGTTGGTCTGGATGCGCGGGGTCTTCCTTATATTTATCGACGGCATTGGCCAAGACCATCAAATGGCTGATGGCGGTGTTGAATTTATACCCTTCCTCAAAACATTGGGTCACCTTTTTGACGGCGCTGTTGCGTTCGCGTTCCAGGGCCGTGTCCGCATCGTCCTGGGACGTGCCTGCGGGGCTCTTGGCCATGATATCCGGCGCAAAACGCTTTTCGACGATCTGATAGACCCGGTTCAGGAAGCGCCAGGCCCCTTCCAGGCCGCTGTCGTTCCATTCCAGCTGGTCCTCCGGCGGGGCCGCGAACAGAATGAACAGGCGCAGGGTGTCCGCCCCATAGCGGGACAAAACATCGTCGGGATCCACCGTGTTGCCGCGGGACTTGGACATCACCTCGCCGTCTTTAAGCACCATGCCCTGGGTCAGCAGCCGGATAAACGGTTCATCAACCTCGATCAAACCCAAATCCTTAAAAAATTTCGTAAAGAAGCGCGCGTACAATAAATGCAGGATGGCATGCTCGATGCCGCCGATATACTGGTCCACGGCCATCCAGTATTTGGCCTCCTGGACAGCAAAAATCTCCTGATGGTTGTGAGGCGAGCAGAAGCGCAGGAAATACCACGACGAATCGAAAAAGGTGGCCATGGTATCGGTTTCTCGCCGGGCCGGCTGGCCGCATTTGGGGCAGGTGCACTCCACAAAACTGCGCACCTTAGCCAAGGGCGATCCGCCCTCGCCGGTGATTTCAACGTCCTTAGGCAGTTCCACCGGCAATTGATGCAAAGGCACCGGCACCACCCCGCAGGAGGGGCAGTAGATCATGGGGATCGGCGTTCCCCAGTAGCGCTGGCGGGAAATCAGCCAATCGCGCAGGCGCCAGTGAATGCTGATTTTGCCGAAGCGTTTAGACTGCATCCATTCGGCGATTGTCTTCTTGGCCTCTGCGTTGGGCGTGCCGTCGAATTCCTGGGAATGGACCAGGCTCCCTTCCCCTTCGTACGCCGCCTTCATTTGAGCGGCACCCATCGAAGGATTCTTGGGGTCCTCAATCACGATGCGCAAAGGCAGTTTGTGCTGTTGGGCAAATTCAAAATCGCGCTGATCGTGCGCAGGCACGGCCATGATGGCGCCGGTGCCGTATTCCATCAGCACATAATCGCCGATAAAAATCGGGATGGTTTCGTCATTGACGGGATTGATGGCATAACGGCCGGTAAAAACCCCTTCCTTGCGCTGGTCGCCGGACATGCGCAGGGATTTGGATTGATTGGCTGTGCGGGCGATAAATTCAAGGACTTGGCTGTCTTGAGGGGTCCCTGCCGCCAATTTTTTGACGAGAGGATGTTCCGGGGCCAAGACCACGTAGGTGGCGCCGAAAATCGTGTCCGCGCGGGTGGTGAACACGCTGATGACCTCGGGCGCGTCCTTAATTTTGAAAAGGATCTCCACCCCATAGCTTTTGCCGATCCAGTTTTCCTGCATGGCCCGCACGCGCGCCGGCCAATGTTCCAGTTTCTTAAGGTCTTCCAGGAGGCTCGAGGCGTATTGGGTGATTTTCAAATACCACTGTTCAAGGTCCTTCTGGACAACCGCGGTTTTGCACCGCCAGCAGGCGCCGTCGATCACCTCCTCGTTGGCCAGGGTGGTCTCACAGCTGGGGCACCAATTCACCGACGAGGCTTTCTTGTACGCCAGGCCCCGCTCGAACATCTTGATGAAGATCCATTGGTTCCATTTGTAATACGCGGCATCGCACGTGGAGATCTCGCGGCCCCAGTCGTAGGAAAAACCCATTTTTCTTAATTCATCATGCATCTGGGCGATGCACTGGTAGGTCCATTCAGAGGGATTGGTCTTGTTTTTGATGGCGGCGTTTTCCGCCGGCTGGCCGAAGGCGTCGTAGCCGATGGGGTGAAGGACATTGAATCCCCGCATCATCTTGTAACGGGCGATCACATCGGCGATGGTGTAGTTGCGCACATGGCCCATGTGGATCTTGCCCGAAGGATACGGGAACATCTCCAGCACATAGTATTTGGGCCGGGATGGGTCCGCCTTGACGCGAAAAATCTGCTCATCGTCCCAATACTTCTGCCAGCGTTTTTCGATGTCTTTAATGTCGTTGGAAGTATACGGCATCAGGTCACTTGTGGGCCAGCTCCTTGGGGGAGCCGTGAGTTTCCTGGTGGTACGCAAGGCCGCGCTCGACAAACTGCGCCTGCACCTTCTTGGGGGCAAAATAGCGGCGGCAGAAATCCTCCGCCTTCTTGCGGTCAAAGGTGCGGCAGCAATAGATGTCCACGGTGATGAAGTCCTTCGGGGAAAGCGTGTGGATGACGATGGAACTCTCGATCAGGGGGACCCAGCCGGAAAGGCCGGCCTTATCGGGAAACCGGGCGGCATCGGACCTGAAAATGGAGGGCGGGGCCTGCTTTTCCATCCCTAAAAAGCCCACAATCTCGTCGAGAAAATTATAGCAGAGCGTCAGATCGTCGCAGACGCCGGTTTTGCAGTCATACAGGTCAAGCAGAAGTTCGTATCCGAATACCGCGGATTTGCTCATGTGTAGGCCGTCCTTTGTTAACTTTTCGATTCAAACAGCATCCCTGTTTACAGTCATTATAAACGCTGTATTATACAAAATTCCAGGGCAATTAAAAGATATTTTTTAAGGGGAGACAAGACGGTGCCGGGCCTCGGCCAGATCAACGGCGGCGGGCCTGATGTCCAGGATCCGCGGCACAAAACCGCCGAGATGAGCAAGCCTGGCCAGGTCTTGTTGAGAGATGGGAAGAGGCACGCCCCGGCCGTCGCGTTTGATGACCATGGCGAAATTGGCGGCATTAAAATCAATACCGCCCAAATCTGAAGGCTGGGCCTTGTCATTTTTGATGTTCTGTTCTATCCATCTTAAGGTGCCTCTTTCCATATCAATCATTTGATGGATTTCCTGCCAAATATTATCGGCCGGTGCGGGAAACATCCCCTGCATGCCCGGCACCTTCATCAAAGCATCCAAAAATTTCAATTCCAGTCTAAAGGCCTCGCGTTCGATCTGTAAATTACTTAAACCCCGCTCATTGACTACGCGATGGGCGATGACCTCATGGGCGAGCCCCACAATGATCCCTGCCACCCCATATTGCAGGGTCCGCACATCAAAATATATTCTATAATTGTGATCATCAATCTTTTGTATCATGGATCTGGCGCTGCCCTTGCTTAACATTTCCGTGATATAAGAATCGTTAAAGCCCTCTCTTTTTAACTCCTCCCTTAATTGAGCTTGTAAATCAACAGGAGTGAATGTAAAGGTCACATCATCTTCGTTCAAATATTTTTGGGCCGCGGCCGCAAGTTGCTTAAGCTCTTCATCTCCCTGAGTATCTATGGGTGTTGTTAAAAAACTGGTCCCGGCCTGCAAGGCCACTTCAAGAGCACCGCGAACTCGGGGATTGGTGATCGCAGGATTCAAAACCACCCTGGCCTTTGCCGAAGAAGGTCTCAAAAAAGATGCCCCAAGGGCTGCAGCGGCAGCCCCTTGGCCCATTAATCCTAAAACTCCCCTTCTGTTCATGACTTCATTGATCATGGCTTCATCGGGTTTCATGATTGAGCCAGGAGGCAATTGATCCAAATGGTCTCCCGGTCTTAGGAAATGAGGGCCGTCGGGGTTTTGATCTCTTTCAAAAAATCTCCGTAATATCTGATTATCGCCGTCAAATTCATGGAAATCAGATTTGGTGGCCGGTTGGAATAAACTCAATCCCCGGCGATTCATATCGTCCCAACTGCCGATTTTGATCGTGGTTCTCCAGCCTTGCGCCGACTCAAAGGTGATGAGATACGAGCCTTTTTTCTTTGGATTGTCCTTGATGGATTTAACCGTCAGCGCAGCGCCGACCTTATCCTTAAATACATCCCCCACACTGATTTCATGATCGCCCAATCTGACCGTAGATATGAAATAAATGGATTTCCAAATCATATAAGCCCCTGCATTAGCTCTCCCGGGATCAGGGGCTTTTTCAAGCTTCATGTCCAAAACAGCGTCAGGCCCGGGCAGGACGGGCTGGGCCAAGCCCATGGCCGGCATCAGGGCATAGGAGACAACCCCCACGGCCCTGGCCCAATTCAAAAGACTGTCTAAAAACTGTTGTGCGGTCATTGCCGTATTTTTATCTGTTTTCGAGCCGGCCGCCCCTTGGGCCATAAATTTGATGTTTTGCCCTAAAGCGACCATGATATAAGGCATGGAAGCTTCAACGCTCGAATACGGAAAATTGTGCGGCCAGACATTGCCTTCACCGACCGCTTCCTTGATCCCGCCATCTTCAGCTTGAAGAACAGCCAGTGTCTTATACAGTTCCTTGGCCTCATTTTCACGCCCTAATATCCGCAAGGCCAGAATAGTTTCAGCCGTACCCTTGCCCCACAAGGAATGCCTTTGATGCCAGCGGGAAACCCCCTTATAACTGACCCCATCAATCTCGACGGCACTCAGATGAGACATCAGCCAGTCCATGCCGCCTGAAAATTGTCTGGGGTCTAATCCCGCGATCTTGGCCATAAGAGGCGTAATATACTGGGTATAGCTCCACGCATCATCATCGTTGGTTTTAAGCTTGCGCTGGGTAAAATCATCGTATCCCACGTTATATCTTTTGTGAGCGGCATCCCACATTTGACCCTGGACCCAATCAATGATCCCTTGGGCATGTTTCTTTAAGTTTAAGTCCCTGATTTGCCGGCCGTATTGCCGGTATAAATTATGGTAAGGATGGCTTGGATTGGAGAACTGCCTATCAAACTGATAATAAAAAGCGGCGGCGCGCATATTGTGTTCTGTGGTGGCTATTTTGGAGCCGTCGGCGGCAACGACAAACCCATAGCTGCCAAAATCCCTATAAACCGATGCATTCATCCATCGCGCCACATCCATGGCGGCTTTCAGCAATTCTTCGGCGAGTTTTTTGTCCTTTGTGGCATCCAATAAATTCAGGATCGCATGACCCAGGACCGCATTGGGCCCTACCCAGCTCTGCCTTTGTTCCGCAAGATTGGTGGCATTCTCTCCTGTAGCCAAAAAATAAGCATTTAACCAGGGCTGGCCGTCCTTGCGCACTTTAAGGGCGCCTCTGGCCAGAATCTCGGCGGTATTAAGATCGGACAAGGCC
This sequence comes from uncultured Planctomycetales bacterium, assembly GCA_964483785.1. Lineage (GTDB taxonomy): Bacteria > Omnitrophota > Gorgyraeia > Zapsychrales > Fredricksoniimonadaceae > JABDGZ01. The sequence continues at coordinate 6,364 of CAZACW010000029.1, read as the reverse complement.
AAATATTCCTGGATGGCCTGTCCTTGGTTATACATCCATGTCACTGATTTCGAAACATCTGAATCAGGCAATCCGGTGAATGAATTGATAAGTCCGTTGGAAGGGTTGATCTGCTGGTTCAGCCATGATAGGGCCTTGTGCGGGTTTAAGGCTGATCTGCCTTGGTTCTGCCCTAAGGATACTCCTGGTGCTAAGGCCGCCGCTGTCCCGGTCAAAACTGCTCTGCGGGTAGGATGCGTCTTGGCACCTTCAGCATTCATCGCCGCGTTAACCACTGCGACTTCCGTTGGAGCTTTTGGTTTCGGCTTGGCAAATTCCCGTTCAATTTCAGCGGCCTGGACAACGACATGAATAAACCCGACCTGCTGATTGTTATCTGGGTCAAATCCCCATGCTCTTAAAACAGCTGAGACAGAACCAGCCACTCCCCCCATCTCATGTTCATGAATGCCTGCTTCCACGCCGGGCATTGTCAGCGCCCTATGGGCCCTCATAAAAATTTCCAAATTCTGCAATGCTGTTTGATGCCCACCTCCAATTTCCTTTAAATCATGATCGAGATAACGGCGAATAAAAAAGACCAAAAGCAATTGTTTGGTATTCATTGCGTAGAGACCGTCTTCATCGGGTACTGGCTCCAAAAAGACCCCCACCAAATTTCTTGTTCGGTCTTCAGTCTCAGGAGAATAACGCAGTTCTTCCATCGTAAATGCTTCTTGTCGATGCCAATTTCTTTTTCTATGGATTTCTTTGTTTAATTCGCTAAAAAAGCTGATTTCAAAAGGGGTAAAGCCCATCAGCATGAGCATGACCCTTTGCTTATTAGACAATTCATAAAGACCGCCGCCTCGATGGAGCCAGTACGTATAACTTTCAAACGTGGCATCCGCAGCCGCGGCCACTTCCGGGCTGACATACCTATAGTCATTGGAATTATGTTCGGCAATCCTATCCATGGCCTCCACACGGGTCGGATTATCAAATGTGGCTGCAATATCAGCAACGGCTTGATAGGCCGTACCAAGCAAAGGATCGTAATATCGCTTATGTGTATACCCGAATATTTCTACAAATATTCTCAATTTTTCAGGTGAGGCATTGTCCAATAAAACAACCGCCCTTCCCAAAATTTTTAAGGTGCCATTTTTGGCATATAAACCTTCCACCCTGCCGAAAAAAAGATCCACATCAGACGCAAATTCTTTCCTTAAATCCTGCGGGCCGACGGCAGCTAAAACAGAATAAATGGCGTCCATTCCTGAAAAAAAGTACCCAAAACGTGTTTCATGTTCACTGTAAGAATGATAAATAAGAAAATAAACTTCCCTCAACATTTTCTCAAAGTATTGCCTGGTCAAATTTTCATCTTTGAGCTTAATCAAGATGGCCGCAGCCAATTGAAAGGCCTCTTCGGCGGGAGCCACGATCCGCCAATCAGACACACGATCATCCAAAAAACTGTCCCCTGCCACAGCCAGGTATCTTTTCATCAACTCCTGATCTTCCAGGTGAGGCACGATGATTGTAAGAAAGGCAAAGGCTTCCCTGCGGCTATAACCTTGTAAAAGTCCGGCTGTGTGTTCTGCTAATTGGACTAATTGCCTCTCATGCAAAGAAAACACTATGTTGGATAAAACCTCTCCTGCTTTACGCCAAAACAGCCCCTGGTCAATGAATTGCTCGGCATATTTCATTTTCAAACCCGGACTATCCAAAGCTATAATTAAATCACCCAAAGACCTTCGGCGTTCTTCTACTCCCTCATCCCTATCATCGGCATGAGCAGGGAAGTTTTGGCTAAATATCTGCTCGATTTGTTTGACCCTTCCGGCATCAGCGCTTGTATCGTGCTGCAAGGATCTACCTGCGGCGACCCTTCTATTTCTATAATCAATTTCATAGCCTTCTTCATAAATCGCGATGGCGTCTGGAAGATTGCTATAGACAGCAGTCCCAAGCTCAAAATCATTGATGGCCGGGATTTTGGCCCTCAGCACTTCGACCGCATGCGCTACGATTTGGCCGCGTTCACCGCCGTTTCTAATGAAGGCATCCGCCAAAATCCTGCGGGCCGCTGGACTGATGGCATTATTGATACGGCGGTAGCTTGCATTGACATAAGCCAATGTTTGCGGATCCGTTAACAGCCTCCATGCAAAATCTCTGGCTTCAGGATCATTGATCCTTGCAAGTTTTGTAACGAGTTCCATCTGCTTTTGGGGGTCGCTCGTCAATTTTAATGAACGCTGCAAACGAAACCATTGGCTCGTCGAATACTTCCAGGCGAATTGTCCCAATATCGATAAAAGCGCACCCAATTCCTGCGCATGGCTTCTTGCAGCCATGGCAGGGTTGGCCGCCGCATGATATTCATCCAAGGACACTGTCACAGCATCCATGTCAGGATCAGCCGCTCTGCTTAGAGAAGCCATATCAACATTCCTGACAGTCATGGCTTCATCAAAGGTGTTCCTCGATCCGCCGGCAAAATATTTCCTGGGGATCACTTGATGGGAGTACCTGTCCGCATCTTCTCTAATAAAGTTAAACACGCCTTTTTTAAATGCCTGCAGGTATTCCTGGTAAATGGCTTCATTGTTTTTGGGGTCTTGATTGACGCCGAGGACCTTGGATTTGTCCGCGTAGATCCTTCCTAAAAGGGATTGCCGAAGGGCCTTCTTATACCAGGTCGCTAAAAGCATGCTGGCAAAGACCTGGCGCAGCATGGCAAAATTTTGGCCTTCGTTGACTTCTTTTTCTATGGCCGGAAGAATGATTTCTTTGATGATCTTGGAAGATAAGGAATGCGTTTGGGATTGGCTATTGTTGTGTTTAGTCAGGGATAGATAATCCTCTTCCAGCATTACCTTCAAATGGCTCTTAACGACATAGGCGATGTTGCCGCTTTCATACACAACGGCCTCATCAGGAACGATCCAGACCTTGTTAAAGGTATTGACCGGAATATTGGTGTTGCCGAATTCTTTATATGCGCGCTCATAAACCTTGTCCCAAAACTTTTTGCCTAATCCGGAATCAGGATACATTAAGCTTGAGGTGATCTGCTTTAGAAGATAATCCTGGGCCAATAGGTCCCGTCCCATTTCGGTTTTGCCGAAATCCCCTTCAATGATCCTGTTTTTTTCGTAAGGCGAAAGATTGACCCATTGGTCTTTGTCAGGGACAGTCAAGGCAGCCAGAAAATATTTGATCAGCTTGTTATATTCCTGCTTTTTTGGGGCACCATTCAAGGGGCTGCTGCCTTTATCGACCAAAAAATCGAACTTCAAGGCATTGTCAGGCTGGATGATGATTCCCTTTAAATAGGCCGGAGTGAAATCAGGGCTTAAATGCACCATGTCCCCCGGCCTTGGCATGGGCGCAAAAGATAATGGGCCGGCCTGGGCTTGCGGCAATTTTAATGAAGTACCCAAAAAAGCGGCAATAATGATAATAATTAAGGTTTTACGTAACTTTTTTAACATAGCTTTCTCTAATTTGTATGCAAAGGGACACGGGGTATCCCCTCCCTCAAATAATGTATACCATAATTATTAGGAAGCTGCCAATTACTCTTTAGGCCCCTAAAAAGGCGAAAATTTGCATTTTAAAGGTAAATAACTTAGAATAACGTAAATTCCATCACAACCCCGGGGGTTGTGATGGTTAGAAAATAAATTGCTCAGAGGTGGATTGTGCAGATCGTCATCAACGGCAAGACCCAGCAGCTGGCTTCAGCCCAAAACCTGACTGATATAGTCCGTTCCTTTTGCCAGAACCCCAAACATGTGATCACCGAGCTTAACGGCGCCATTATCCCCTCGGAGCGCTGGCCCAAGACCTCTGTGAAAGAGGGCGATGCCCTGGAATTGGTCACCTTTGTCGGCGGTGGTTAACATGACAGATTCCCCCTTTTTAATTGCCGGTAAGACCTTTACCAGCCGATTTTTGCTGGGCACCGGCAAATTCAAAAGCAAACAAGACCTTAAAGACAGCATCGCGGCCAGCGGCAGTGAAATCGTGACCGTGGCCCTGCGGCGCATCGACCTGGAGCGCCACGAGGAGAATATCCTCGAGTATGTGCCTGACCATGTGACGCTTTTGACCAATACCTCCGGCGCCCGCAATGCCCAGGAAGCGGTGCGCATCGCCCGATTAGCTAAAGCTTCAGGCTGCGGCAACTGGGTCAAAATCGAAGTGATCAATGACAGCAAATACCTGCTTCCTGATAATCAGGAAACCGTCAAGGCCACGGAGATTTTAAGCGCCGAAGGCTTTGTGGTCCTGCCTTACATCGCGCCGGATTTGTATACGGCCCGGGCCTTAGTCAAGGCCGGGGCCGCCACCATCATGCCCTTGGGCTCCTTTATCGGCAGTAATCAGGGATTAAAGACCAAGGAATTGATCCGGGTGCTGATCCATGAAATCGACCTTCCCATCGTTGTGGACGCCGGCATCGGCGCGCCCTCTCAAGCGGCCGAGGCCATGGAAATGGGCGCGGACGCTGTCTTAGTCAACACTGCCGTGGCCACGGCGGAAAACCCTGCGGAACTGGCCAAGGCCTTTGCCCTTGCCGTGCAAGCCGGACGCCTGGCCCATTTAAGCGGCCTGCCCGCCCAGCAAGCCTTGGCCCATGCCTCCTCGCCCCTCACCGGGTTTTTGTATGATAAGCGCGAAACAAATTAAAGACATCCTTGATGATCCGAGGCCCGCGACCGCGGAAGATCTGGCCCAGCAGGCGGCCCGCCTGACGCGGCAGCATTTTGGCCGGGCCATCAGCCTCTACAGCCCTTTGTATCTCTCCAACTTTTGTTCAAGCCACTGCACCTATTGCGGCTTTCACAGCCAAAATAAAATTGAGCGCATCAAGTTAACGCCCGCGCAGTACCAGCAAGAAATGCGCTTTATCCATGCCCAGGGCATCCGCAATATTCTCATGCTCACCGGCGAATCCTATAAACATACGCCCCTCTCCTATCTCAAGGAAGCCGCTGAAGCGGCCTCGGCCTATTTTCAAGGCATGGCCCTGGAAGTGCATCCCATGCAAACCGACGAATACCGGGAATTATTTGCCGCCGGCATCGACGGTATCACCGTATACCAGGAAACCTATGACCGCGGCCGTTACGCCCAGGTGCATTTATCCGGCTATAAAAAAGATTATGATTTCCGCTATGAGACCCCTTTCCGGGCCGCAGAGGCCAACATGCGCCAGATTTCCTTAGGCATACTTTTGGGCTTAAGTGACGTGTCCGAAGACCTGTGTGCGCTTTATCATCATTTGAGGGAATTGGAAAAAGCATTTCCAGGTGTTGAATACAGCGTGTCCTTTCCCAGACTGCGCACGGTCAAATCCGCGGCCCTGGCCGCGTGCGGCGTGGATGATGCGCCGTTCTTGAAAATCATCGCCTTAACCAGAATCGAATTCCCCAGGGTCGGCATCAATCTTTCCACACGGGAAGAGCCCCTGCTGCGCGATCATCTGCTGGAGATCGGAATCACGCGTCTCTCCGCCGGCTCCAACACCTCGGTGGGCGGCTACACCCTGCTCCCTGAAAATGAGCAGGACCCGCAATTTGACATCAAGGACGAGCGCTCCGTGGCCGAGATTGTGCGGATGCTCAAAGCCAAAAATTTTGATCCGGTCTTTACGGATTGGCGCCCCATCGAAAACCAGCCATGAATGCCTTTGAAGAAGGTCTTTTAAAATATCTCAAGCCTGAACAATTGGCCCTGATCCAGTCTAAAAAAATCGGCATGGGCGGCGCCGGCGGCCTGGGCTCCAATTGCGCCATGATGCTGGTGCGCTGCGGATTTAAATATCTGGACATCATCGACCAGGATGTGATCGATGCTTCCAATCTCAACCGCCAGCAGTATTTTACCGCCGAGATCGGCCGGCCAAAGGTCAAGATGCTGCAAAAAAGATTGCTAGACATCAACCCCGACGCCCAGATTCTCATCCATCAGGCCCAATGGCATGAGGGCAACGCGGAAACATTTTTCAAAGGGTGTGATTTTATCGTGGAAGCTTTTGACGTGACGGATTTCAAGCACCGCTTCGTGCAGTACTATGCGCCGCGATTTGCGGTGATTGTCAGCGGGGTCGGGATGGCAGGACTCTTGGAAAAGAAGCCGATGAGCGTTAAGAAGGTGGGCAATGTTTACATCTGCGGGGACCGCAGTACTGACAGCGCCCTGGGCCATCCGCCCATGGCCCCGCGCGTGACCCAATGCGCCGCGATGATGGCGGAAATCATTCTTGATCTGACGTTAGGAGTTAATCGTTAGTATCGCGCGGGTCCCGGCTCGGCTTCGAGTTCGCGTGCTGCGCTTCGCTTCTCTTGGCGAATGGCAACCCTAT
>CAZACW010000028.1:16704-27534 GCA_964483785.1 uncultured Planctomycetales bacterium | reverse complement strand
AGCCGTCCATATGGATCGTTGAGCCGATGGGAATGACCATTTCACGAATGTCCTTGGGGACACCGATGCGCTCAGCCGCTTCCAAATTCACAGGAATGGTGGCCATGCTGCTGCTGGTGGCCCACGCTGTCACAGCGGCAGGCATGATATTGGGCCAGAATATTTTCAGTCCTTTAAGGCCCGCGGCCAAAAACACATACACAGAAAATCCGCCGGCAAAATACAGCATGGCCACCGGATAATAAATGGCCACGACCCGGGCATAGGTGCCCAATAACTGCGGCCCGAAGACCCCGATCAAATACGCAAAATACGCCCCTAATCCGATGGGCGCATACAGCATGATGATGGCGATGGCTTTCATCATCACTTGATGGCCGGACGCTAAAAAATGCACAAAAGCCCTGGCCTTCTCCCCTGCCAGGCTGGCGCTCAAACCGACGAGAAGGCCAAAAAGGATCAAGGCCAGCATGTGTTTCTTGGATAATAGATCAAAGAAATCCGAGACGGTGAACGCTTTCACGATTTGGTCCGAGACATTGATGGGCTCAAATTGATTGACAATTTCGTGGGAGATCTGCATGCCCTGCGCCGGCGGAAAGATCTGCACCGCAAAGAGCATCAAGGTCGCGGCGAGAATGCCGGTGATGATAAAGACCAAAAGCATCGCGGTCAGGACCTTGCCCAGGCGCTGGATATTATTCATGGACGCGACCGATGAGGAAATAGAAAAAAAGACCAGAGGAACGACAATGGTAAACAGGAGGTTTAAAAAAACATCGCCGAAGGGTTTGAAAACTGCCGATTTATCCTTGAAAATTATGCCCAGCACGCAGCCGACGGCAATGCTGCCAAGCAACACCAAAGATTTTCCGTAATGTTTGAGGAAGTCGGATTTCTTGCTCATAACCAGCCGCAAAATGCCAGCGTGCAGATGCTTTTGGCATCCATCAGCTTGCCCTCGGACAACAGCCGCCGCACCGTGTGCCGGGACATGGGCAAGGTCTCGATCACCTCATATTCTTCCGGCTGGGCCTTGCCTTGTGCCAATTGCTCGGCTTTATAGTTGGTGATGATCTCCGTCGAATACCCCGGCACCGGATAAATGCCGCCTAATTTTTTCCAGCGTTTGGCTTTCATGCCGGTTTCTTCCAGCAATTCCCGTCGGGCGCAGGTCAGCAGGGATTCATTTGCATCCAGGGTGCCGGCGGGAAGTTCATAAATATATTTTCTCAGCGCCGGCCGGAACTGGCGCATCATCAACACCGTGTCCTGATCGATGAACGGGGCGATGATCACGGCGCCGGGATGGTTGATATAGGTGATCTTGATGGTACGGCCGTTGGGAAGTAGGACAGGATGGTTGCGCCTGACATCAAGTTTGCGGCGGGGCATAGTTCACACCACGGGCACGGTTTGGGACATGCTGGGACGCTGGGACATTTCCTCATACCATCGGGCCAGGGCGCCCTGGGCCTTGAGATGCGGCAGGCGAAAATGGACGTATCCGATGGCAGACACCACGGCAATGGAGGCCAAATTGAATTGTTTGAGCTTTGACAGGTTCTTCTCTATAAAGGCGTAGGCCAGATGGACATTGTTCTCAAGGACCCCGCAGAAATCCTTGTTGAAATCCTGGGGATGCCGGACCTTTTCCATGTATAGATTCACGGCCGTTGTCATCAAATCATCGGCAAAGGCCTCCCACTTCAAGACCTCGAGCCGCTCTTCCTTCTGGCGCGGGATCATGATGTCCTCCTCATGGAGATGGTCCAGATACCGGCAGATCACCGGGCTGTCATAGACCGCGGCGCCGTCGTCCAAAATCAGCGTCGGGACCTTGCCCAAGGGATTGGCCTCCAAAAGGCGCGGGGACTTCTTCTGCAGGTCTTCGTCGATGAGTTCCAGCGGGATGTTTTTTTCCAGGGCAATCACCCTGACCTTGCGGGCATACGGCGAGCGTTTGGTGTAAAGCAGTTTCATAGGTAAGGTATCTTACACCTTCTGCAGGCAGGAATCAACTTCCTAAAAAAAGGATTTCCGTCATGCCAGCTCGACCACCACCCACGAGGCATTGTCCAGCGGAAAATTACCGAGGGATGTCCTGGCACTGGTCAGGATTTTTTGGGGATAGCCCAGCACTTTCAGGGGGACGGAGAGCGTGATTTCATTCGAACTGCGCACGACCTGCACCAGGCCCTGGTCCAGGCGCTTGTTCTGGTCAAACACACTGTAGCTTAAGACGCCTAAGCGGACATTGATTTTCGGCATCAGGCTGAAAGGCCTTTTCTGGCTATAGCCGAAAAAGTAGATCGAGGCCTCCACGTCCTGCGCCAGGGGCTTGGAGAGCCCGATGGTGACGACCAGCCTGTCCGGCTCATAACGCAAAGATTTCCAGTCAACCCCGACAAAGGCCGCGCGCTCGCGCGCGTTCAACTCTTCCGGCAAATCCTGGGTCATCCACTGCCTGCGGCCGGAGATGATGGACATGTTCTGGTCTAGGCGCAGCCTCACCGGCGGGATGTCGCCGAAAATCTCGTTGAATTTGACAAAGGACAAAAGATACCTGGGCGAGGAAAAATACTGGCTTCGATGCGCCTGCAGGGCCTTTTTCTTGTTGGCGAACTGCGCGGGGCTCAAATGATACTGCCTCCAGAATTCCCCGGCCATCAAGGCCTCCGGCGGCGTGACATTGGCCTCCGGATGAAAACCCTTAGGTTTGGGCCAGGTCAGGTAATGGATCAGATAAGGAAACAGGTCCACGGTCCCGTCCATCTTCTCGTCCCAAAGGGCCACGCGCAGGTACAAATACAGGGCCAGATGATCGCCGTTATGGTCCGCGGGATGGGAAACAAAGATCTTGGTGGGCTTAAACTCCCTTAAAATCGACCTTAAGTCCTTGACGATCTCATCGCCCTTGTACGGCGCGCCGTAGCGATAGGCGCTTTTATAGGGGACCGCCGTGACCCGGGTCATGATGCTGCGGTACGGCGGGCGCTGGTTCCAATGATAGTACCAAATATTGAGCGTGCCGAAATCCGGATAACCCAGAAAGATCAAATCCTTAAAAGAAACCCCCAGCATCAGCGAGGCCTTCACAGCCTCGTCCCGACGGACCAGGCCCATATTCTCAACCGCCGCGGGAAACACCACCGGATGCAGGCGGTAAAGAAAAAAAGACCATTGATTGCTGTCGCCGTTGGTCAAAAAAACGATCTTGATAGGCAGGTGCTTGGCCGCGGCCTGCTGGATCACGCCTGCTGTACCCAGGACTTCATCATCCGGATGCGGGGCCAGGACCAGGATGCGGTCATTAAAGGCCAAAGGCACATTGCTGATCTTAGGCTGATCAGCCAGGGCCGGGGCGCAGTATAAAACAGCGCCCAAAATCAGGGCGCTATAGAACGGAAAGTGTTTTGACATATAACAGCGAATGGTAATGCTCCTCTTTTCCTGCCCTGACCTGGACCATGGGATAGCGTTCGCGCACTTGAAAGCCTTGCCCGGCGAAAAAATCCGCGGCCGCCTGATTGGCCTCATGCACCGAGGCGGCCAATTCCACCATGCCAAGGCCCTGGGCATAGGCGGTCAAGGCTTCCAGCAAATGCCGTCCTATCCCCTGTCCCCTGAAATCCCGGGCAATGCCGATGTGCAGATGGCCCTGGTAACTGTGGAATGATTTTTTGCGCCAGGAAATGATCCGCCGCCAATTTTTGAGCATGCCGGCCAAAAGCTGGAGCACCGAGGCATGGCCGAAAACGCCCCGCTTGACGGCCTTAAGCAAAAGCGCCGGCATCAAAAGCCAAAACATCACCAGGCCATAGCGGCGGTTGTCCATACAGCCGTTGATATACCCCGCCAATCGCCCGCCGCTGAAAGCCACAAAGCTCGCTTGCGGCTCATAATCCGTATAATAGCTGGTCAAAAGGTCCGCCGCCACCTCGCGGTCAGGGAAAAAACCTTCGATCGGCCCGCCGCGGTCAGCCACATCACAGCAAAGCGCGCGCAGGGCTTCCCGGTCCGCTGGAACGTAGGGCCTAAATATGATGTCATCCATAAAAATTTATGAGAGAATAGTAATTGCTTATGATAGGCCAGTCAAGGATAATTCTGATGTTCTTCTGGCTTTGGGGGGCGCTTGGAGGCGCAATTGGCTGGGCCCAGACCAGCCTCATCGACCGTATCCAGCGCACCGAAAGCTCCATAGTCACGGTGCGCACGGCCCTGACCCGGCTCATGCCGGGAGACCCCCCGAAAGCCGTTACCTATGAGCGTACGGCCACCGGCCTGATCATCGATGTCTCCGGGATCATCGTGACCAATACGCACACCATTCTTCATGCCCCCAGCATTGATGTGACCTTGCAGGACGGCACCAAACTTGCGGCCAAACTGATTTATGCCAATGAGATGTATGATTTCAGCTTCCTGCAGATCACGCCCCCTCATCCCTTGCGCCGGGTGCGCTGGGCGGATTCGTCCGTCATCAATGTCGGCGATGCGGTGATCGCGGTGGGCAACGCGGACGTGGACCATCGGTCGATCATGCAAGGCCATGTCACAAGCATCTATCACAGCCGCTCGGCGCAAACCAATGATTTCTTTGAGCTGGATTTGGACCTTTATCATGGGGACAGCGGCGGCCCGATTCTGGACAATAAAGGCAGGCTTTTGGGCATGATCATGGCCAAGCGGGAATCTGTCCCTCATGCCAGCCTGGCCATCGCGGCCAACAAAATCCATCAGCAATATTGGCAATTAAAAAAAAGTGTGCCATAATCTCCCTGCACATGACGATTTGATGAACCTTCACAACCCCGGGGGTTATGATGGTTTACCATCACAACCTCCGGGGTTGTGAAGGTCATTTGATGGGCAGGTAGATTGTCATCGGCACAATCAGGGATTTTTGGCCAAATGTCCGCAAGGCTTTACGACAAATTTGTTCAAATACCAGTGCTACTATAAAACAAATTTGTCGTAAACCGTAGCGGACGGCCAAAATATCCCGTGCCGATGATAATCTACCTGCCCATCAGATAAATAATCAATATAAAAATGAAGAACAAAATCAAATACTGGCCGTGGGCAACGGCGTGGCTGATCCTGGCCATCTTAAGCTGTTATGTCCGCCTCTACCCCTTGCGCGCCCATATGTGGGACGATACGCGCGAACAAGCCACCCTCTTGGTCATCTACAATCTGAAGCAGACCTTTCTCAAACAAATCGTCAGCCAGGCGCCTGAAATGCCTCCGGCCATGGCCGTGCATTTTGCCGAGGACAAACTGAACCAAACCCTGCACACGGACAAGGAAAAATTCCTGCAGGCCATAGACCGGGTGACCGCGGGCCTAAGCCGCCAGCCCGGCGCCCCGCCGCAGAAAATTTACCTGTTGGAATCCGACCCTTTTGACTTTTACAATCTTACCGAAAATATCGTCCACACGGGCCGCATCGCCAAGATCATCAAGGGCAGCAAATACTTCAATCCCCTGATGTGCGCGCCTTTCGGGTTCTGGCAGCCCTTTACCCTGCATCCGTACTGGGGCTTCCTTATTTATAAGCTGCTGCAAATTTTTGATCCGCAAATTCCCCTCATGACCGCGGTGGCCTATGTGCCCTTGTTCACCTATCTGTTCATCATCGCGGCTTTTTTGTGGGTCTGCCGGGTCTTGAATTATTCCGTCACAGCTTCCTTTGTCGGCGCCCTGTTTTTGATCATGGCGCCCATCAACTTAAAGCGCGGCGCTTTAGGGTGGTTTCGCACCGACCCTTACAATCTCCTTTTCCCCTTACTGGCGCTGGGCTGTCTTTTTCTGGCCTTGCGGCCGGCCGCGAAAAAAGAAGGCTATGCGTGGGCGTGGATCTTTGGCGTTGTTGTTTCCGTCTATGCTTTGTTCTGGCAGGGCTGGGGCTTTACCTTTTTATTGGGGCTGGCCTGCGCCCTGTGCGCCGCGGCCTTTAATGCCTTCATCAAAAAAGACCTGCCGCACGCAAAACAAAACCTTTTGTTTCTGGCCATCGGCGCCGGCACCAGCCTCCTGGCCATAGGCATATGCTTTTCCTTCCAGGACTATTTTATCCTCTTTAAGGAAGGGTTCGGCGAGTTGAGCAAATTCAATCACCGCGGCCTGGACCTTTGGCCGAACCAGTTCTTGTCCGTCGGAGAATTGAAAAAAACGTCCCTGGCCGATATCAGCACCTCGGCCGGCGGCCCGATATTTTTACTGTTGGCTTTCGGAGGCCTGGTCTGGGGGCTGCGCCAGGCCCTGCAGAATGTCCGCCAGAACCGCAGCATCGACACCTTGATTATTTCGATATTCCTGGTGGTGACACTGGCCTTAAGCTTCAGCGGAGAACGCTTTGTCCTGTTTGCCACCATCCCTTTGAGTGTCCTGGCAGCCTCGGCAGTCAACCGCTTCAGCAGCCTGCGCTCAGTGGGCTGGCCTTTGGCAGGGCTTTTGATCGCGCTGGTGCTTTTTGATGCCAACCGGGACATCCGCACCATCCTGACACCCATTTACAATTCGACCTGGGACGAGGCCCTGGCCAAGATCAGGACCGGCACGCCCGAGGACAGCATCGTCAACACCTGGTGGGCGCCGGGGCATTTTATCAAGGCCATGGCGCGGCGCGGCGTGCCTTTTGACGGAGCCTCCCTGGACCAGGGCCCGGCCGGCTATTGGATGGGAAACATGTTTTTAAGCCAGGATGAAAACCAGGCGCGGGGCATTCTGCGCATGCTCAATACCGGCGGTAATCGCGCGGCGGAATATCTGGTGCACAGCGGCCTGAAACTCTCGGACGCTGCCAGCCTGCTGTTGGCCGTGGCCCCGTTAGACAGGGCCCAGGCCGGCCAATTCCTCAAAGGGATTCTCAGCGATAAGCAGATCGCAGAACTTCTGCCCTTGACGCACGGTCAAGCGCCCCACAGTTATGTGCTGGTCTATAACGAACTGGTGGATGATAATCTGATGATCGCCTTTACCGGGCGCTGGAACATCAAAAAGATAGAGCAGGTCAATGCCGACCCGGACATGCTCAAGGGCGTGCCGCCGCGCGGCTCTTCTGATTTCATTGATTTTCTATGGACCACCATGGGAGGCCCGCCCAAATACAGCCCGCCCCTGGCCCTGATCGCCCGCAGCAACAATCAATTGCTGTTTCCGGAAAACCTGACCATTGACCTCGACACCATGGACGCGAAAATCCAGTCCCCCACCTACGGGACCGGAGCGCCGTTGAGCGTGTTCTTTATCAAGGACGGCGCGGTCACGGAACACTTAAATCCCGGCGGCATGCTGAATTATTCCGTGGTGCTTTACCAGGAGGACGGCCAGTACGCGGCCCGGCTCATGGACCGTGCGCTTGCCAATTCCATGATCATGAGATTGTATTATTTCGACGGGGCAGGGTACAAATATTTCAAGCCGCTTGTCTTAAGCCACGATCTGACCGGCCGCACCCGCATCAAAGTTTTTCAAGTCATTTATTGACCTGCCGGGACAGGCCCAAAAATCCTGTCAAATCTTTTAAAGGAGTAATGTCAATAATGACGGGTATGAACCCTGGAGCGTTTTTTAGCTGTTGATATAAAGACGGGTCTATCCGGAATTTGATCCCTTGCCCTTTATTATTAATTTCCAAAGAAGACATGCCTGTTGTTAAATCAATACCGCCCTTCTCAGCCATCGTCTGGTCATAGACTATGGCCCTGCTTTCTCGTTGTTTTTGATTTGTATTTCTTTGAACCAATATATGCTTTGTAAAATCCATAGCAACACGATCTGTTGTCTTTGACAATACCCCCTGCTTGGCAGACAATTGGGCCCTGTCCCTTTCCAGATTCCGATAAGGTTCCATGATGGTTGAGAGCATTTGATCAAGCATCTGATCTTGGATTACAAAAAAATTAATGGCATCATTCTTTAATACCCTCCATCGACCCATGGCCATCTCTTGAAGCCCATAAACATGGAACGCTCCAATTGCAATTAAAATGTTTGCATCGGTCAAATCCCTTATATTCCCCATGATGTCCTTGTTGCGGTCATTGATGTTGTGAGCGAAGACCCGGGCGGTCAATTCAAAAGGTTCAAAATATTTGAGTTCCTGATCTGTCATCATATGTTTTAAACGACGAATATCTGATTCACGGGCCATGCCGACCACAAATGTCTTCATTATCCCGACCATTTCCTTGATTTCATTTTTGGCCTCTTCATACCCGAGCCGGCGGACTCTTGATTCATATTCCAGATTCGGCACAAACTCAAACAGATTCTTGACTAATTCCGGCAGCAATCTAAGAGCTTCGCCTTTAGAATCGTTGTTTTCAATGGGCACTATTTTAATCTGGTTTCCCAAATATCCAAAAAAATCGGAATAGTAGGCCGGGCCGTACATGATTAATAATAAATTCTTGGCCTGGTCCTGATCGAAATGCAAGGCATCCAAAACTTGAATAATTTTGGGGTATATTTCTTTTATATCTTTCATACCTTTCTCATAATCTTTGGGGCTATCTTCAGTGACTATGGTCCCGGATCGGACCTGTTGAATCCATTGTCTTATCAAAAGAAGGTCCATACGGTAACTGTCCAAAATGTCCTCATTTTGGGCCATAAATTCCTTCAGCTTGGCTTGACGTTCTTGTAAGCTTTGTTGATCCACAGGAGCAGTAAATTCATTAAAAAATTTAAACATATCGCCAAAAATAAATTGACTTCTATGCTTTTGACCGATGGCATACAAATTTTTTCCCTCCCATTGCCGGGGGCCTTCTGTATTAACGGCAGGCCATTCCGGATGGGCACAAGCCGCCAGCATCTGAGGTAAAAGTAACGCGCTTAATCCCCCTATCATGGCCCGGCGCCTTAAAGCGGACGGACTTTCAGTCTTGACATTTTCAACGCTGGCCCGGATTACAAATACTCCGGTCTTGCGTGCCAATCTGGCGATCACTCCCCATGAGCCTTGAAAAGGCTTTATGGTCATGGCCGAATCCAAATGAGTGCACGACCATCCTCCCGAAAAGTATTTCCTCGGGATCATTTCCTGGGTCACAGGGTCCCGCTCCTCCTTGATATAGTTATAAACGCCCCGTTTGAAAGCTTGAAGGTAACGCTGGTAGATCAACCGAGGATTTATGGTACTCTTGGAATCCACCCCTGTAATTTTATTTTTATCCTCATACACCGCCTGAAGTATGCTGTCCTTGATTTTTTTCTTATACCAGGAGGCCAGGATCAATGAGTTATAGACTTCTCGAAGCTGGGCAAAGTTGGCCCCTGTGTTGACTTCCTTGGTCAATTCTGGAAGAACGATGTCTTTAAGGACTTGTTTGCCCAAAAGATCAGCGCTAGGGGTCAACTGATGTTTTTGTGTTGATAAATAATCTTCTTCTAACATCACCTTTAATCTGGAATCCTCAACATAGGCTGCACCGATCTTGGCATTTTCATAGACCACAGCCTTTTCAGGAACGATCCACACCTTGTTGAATGTGCTCACCGGAATGTCTGTTGTCTTGAATCTATCCGCAGCTTCGGCATAGACTTTCTTCCAAAACTTTTTTCCTGTCTCTCCTTCCGGATAGATCAGGCTGGATGTGATTTGCTTGAGGATATAGTCTTCAGCCAAAAGATCCCGGCCCATTTCAGTTTTTCCAAAGGCATCAGGAATGATCCTATCCTTCTCATAAGGGCTTAAGTTCACCCAAAGGTCTTTCTCAGGAATGGTTAAACTAGCTAGGAAGTATTTGATCAGCTTGTTAGATTCTTGCTTTAAGGCGTCAGGTGATTTCCCTGGGGCGCTTTCAGAGAAGGGGACTGTCCCCTTTTCATTGTTTCCCAAGGGACTGTCCCCTTCTCCCCTGGCAGGCAGCGCCGAATTGCCTTGGTCTAAGATGAAATCAAATCGAAATGGATTATCGGGATAAACTCTTAACCCTTTAAGGATAGGCGGATCAAATTTGGGACTCAAATGGACCATGCTCCCCGGAGCCGACAATTGATAATCTTCCGCATAAGAAGGAGGTAAAGGGCCAAGACCATACAAAGCAAATATCCATGTCAGGAAGATTTTTAAAAATATGTGGTTGAATGGGGGCTGTCTCATATCTATATCAAGTAAAACATATAGACATAAGAATTCAATGACGTATGAAGGCTTTGGGGAAAGCGTTTTCCAGTAGAATCAGCGTCGGAGAGAGATCAAACTTAAACTGAAAGTAAATTAATAATCCGATAATTTGCCGCGCAGGCGGGCCTGCATGCCGGAGGGCGCATCCGTGGTGGCTTCGAGCGGGCCCATGCCCGCCGGAGCTGCCGCGGGGCCTTGGGTGTTTTGGCCGGAGTCCGTGTTGACTAAGGAATTATCGCGCATGGAGGATTCCAGGCGCGAGGCCAAATCCTCTTCGCCCAATTCATGCAGTTTGGTGATCATGTCCATGGCTTCGTTGCGCTGATTGCTGGCGAAATACGCGGAACCCAGGCCGTAATAGATCTTGGGGTCATTGGCGGTCTTCAAGGCCATTTTAAAATATTTGATCGCGGTCAGGGGCTTGGACCTGATCAAGAGATTGATCCACGCCAGACTCAGCTGGGCGCTGGTCAGATGAGGGTCGATCTTCAAGGCCTTCTCGAAACAATCCTGGGCACTGTCCGGGTCCTGGCGGTCGTAATAGATCCGCCCCAGATTGTCATAGGCCAAGGACAGTTTCGGGTCATAGCTGATCGCTGTTTTTAAATAGGCGATGGTTTTTTCCTCATCCCCGCCGGCAGCCTCGTTGGCGGCTGGGAATTAAGTGGCATCTGGACCGTCTCCAC
>CAZACW010000028.1:4124-16694 GCA_964483785.1 uncultured Planctomycetales bacterium | reverse complement strand
GAAGCCTAGGCCACAGGCGCCCAGGGCGAAGCAGAGGCCGACGATGATGCCGATCTGGGTGAGCACGATCAGGGGCAGCACACCGAGCACGCAGAACACGGCGGCCAACACGATGCCCGCGCTGGTGATAACCGCACCGGTGGCCGACACCGCCGCGACGATGCCCTGCCGCGTGCCATTGGCGGGTGTCTCCTCGGGGGCCCCGGTGGCCAGGGCCCAGCCGTTGTAGGCCGGGGCAAAGGTGGGCACAATCTTGATCAGGCTCTGGTAAAGGTCCAGGGCCCGGTCATACTGCTTATTGTTGTAGGCGCTTTCCGCGCGCTCATAGACCTCCCTGATCCCGTCCACCTGGGCGAACACCCAAGGAGCGGCCGTCCAAGAGGCGCAAAGAATGCTAAGCAGCAGGGGTAGTTGTCGCGGGAGGCGCATTGGGATTGGTGTCCGCAGGCTTCGGCGGCATGGGCTTGTCCGGGACCACGATCTTCTCGATGGTCATCGTCGCCTTGACTTCGTCGGAGTCCGTCTTTTTGGAGCTGAGATTAAACTTAAGCACCTTCATCAGATTGGCGTCCGTGTTGATCAGATGCATGAAGGTCACCACGTCCGCAAGATCGCCGGAACATTCCAGATAGGCCTGGTATTTCCAGAACTGCGTCTCCTGCTCGCCGGGCGCGGGATTGACCTTGATCAGGGTGACCTTGGAGCGGCCGGCCAAATTTTCGATTTTCTTCAAGAAGCCCGCGATCATTTCTTCGTCCGTGGAAAAGGACTTGGTGAGATACGGGGCGATCTCGCCGCTTTGCTGGAGGATGCGGTCCTTATAGCTTAGAAAATGCAGGTCCCGCTTGATCAGGTCCTCTTCCTTGGCGATGTCCTCGTTGATCGAGGCCAGGCGGGACATGGTCGGCGCGATCAGGAGGCGGTCGCAAAGGGCCGCGACCACCACCACCATCGTGACGATCAGCAATTTTTTTTGGCCTCCGTTCAGGCCGGAGATGAATGCAAAGATCCCGTTCACGCCTGCTCCTTGTCCATGCGAAACTCGATTTGAAAAGCGGCCACGTCCTTGCCGCTGTTGTCCTTCTTCGTGGCGGTGGACTTGGTCTTGGCTTCTTTAAACACCAGGGAATCATTGAGCGACTTGACGTAGGAAAAGACCTGCGACATCGAGTCCGTGATCCCGTCGATGGTGACCAGGCCGTCCTCGTCCATGGCGATGGCGTTCAAATACACCGAATGCGGGGTCATCACATACAGCTCATGCAGGACATCCAGGGAAACCATGCGGCTCTTAAGATACCCGCGCACGAGCTTCACCTTGCCCATCTGGGACTCGAGCTTTTGCACCTGCTCGATCTGGGGCGCAAACTGCTGGCGCAGGTTCTTGTTCAAAAAGGTGTCCTTGAAATAAATCTTGCTCATCATCAGGACGCCGGCCAGCACCATTAGGACCACGGCGGCCACCACCGAGCGGCTGCCCTCCTTGCTCTGGCGGTCCACGGTTTTCTTGAGGACCATTTCCTCCGGCATCAAATTGATCTCGCAGCGGCCGCCGGTGATCGAGGGGGCGATCACGTCTAAGAAGGAATCATCGCCGAAATCGCTCTCCAATTTTTTGCGCAGGGACTTGGGGCATTTCAACAGGTCCGCCAGGGTGCTGACGGACAATTCGATGTTCAGGGCCTGCTTGAGGGCCGGCAGGGCATTGACCACGGCCTGCTGTCCTGATGTCACGGTATACGCGGCGGGCGCCGCGGCATTGTTTTCCTGCGCGCAGGCCTCCATGGACTTGCCGATCTCCTCCTGCAAGCGGGCCGGCGCGTCTCCTGCGGCCAGCAGGGCCTTGACCCCGACGGGAATGTGCCGCACAAACAGCAGGACCCCCCGGGCCAGGACCAAATACGTGGCTGCGTTGAAGGCAAAATCCATGATCCCCACGGGCGCGGAGTCCCTTTTGATATTCATGAGCCTGGCGCATAAGCGGGCCTGGGCCTCGGGCACAAACAGCACCTTTTCCACGTCGAGCCCGGCCTGTTCCATGGCCGAGATCCTCTCCTTGACCACATCGCGCTGCACAATCACCAAGAGCAGGCGGGTGTTGTTGGCCGCCGTGAGTCCCAAATTCATATAGCTGATCAGGACCTCTTCCCTCGAGTAGGGCGTGTGGCGGGAGGCCTGCAAATTGATGATGGACTTGATTTCTTCGGGATCGGTGGAAGGGACTTCGATGGTCTTGGCCGTGGCCGCGTTGGCCGGCACGGCGCAAACTACGGCGGCCTTGCGGTTGAACCCGCCCAGCACGGTCCTTAAGGCCCCTGCCGCGTCTGCCCCGCCGCCGGCGGAGGCCAGATAGGAGGCGCGGGCAATTTTCTCCAGGCTCCCGGAACTGCTGGCCTGGGCGACCTTGACCACGCCGTCGTTGATATAAATTGTCAAATAGGGTTTATCAGCGCCAAACATGATTGTCCACGTCTATCTGCTTACATAATTATCAATTTATTATAGTCTTTTTTAATATCATCACCATTAGAAAAATGACTATTTTTTGTTAAGGCGATACGCTCTACCATCACAACCCCGGAGGTTGTGATGGTTGACCATCACAACCTCCGGGGTTGTGAAGGTTACCTTTCTTTCCAGTAAATGATCTTATCGGCCCGGGCTGCGTAGACCGCGCGCACCCTGCCGGGGGTCGTGCGGTCAGCCAGCTTGGCCGTGACCTGGACCGTATAAAAATAGGAATTGGTGACCAGAACGCCGCTCATGGTCAATTTGTCAATGGCCTGCGCTTCGGGCAATTGCAACGGAAGGATGGCATTGATCTCAGCGGTGATATCATAAGGCTGGACAAAGACATGGTCATCCCCCGTGGCATCCAGGCCGTCCTTGCCGCGGCGCACGTTAAAGATCTTATCCACCAGGGATTCCGGCAGCCCCAGGGCCATCAGCACAGGCTTGGACGCGGTATTGATATTAATCCCCCCGTCCCCGTAAATCGTCACGTAATCCAAAAGCTTCTCATACATTTTTTTGTTCATGCCCGGCACCAGCAGCCATTCATCCAGGGTCTCATACGGCGCGTTCTTTTTGGGATAGGGATACTGGAGATTGGCATATCTGTCTTCGCTGAAAAAACCCGTGACCTCGCCTTCGCCGAACTGGCGCCAGTCCAACAGCGCCATGGCCAGTTTGGAGGCGTCTTCCTCCCTCAGCGACAAGACATTGGACAACAGCGCGATGAGCACCGGTATTTTGACCTTGTTCAGATTGATCTTGCTCTCCTCATCCACCACGCCCCAGCGCACGCCGGAGTCTCCCGGCGGCACATACCCCACGCCGGCCTGGTCGTTGTTAAGCGCGATCATGGAAAGCTCGTTGGTATTGTTAAAAAGATTCATCTTGGATTGGGGTGTAAGGCCGAAGGACGATTCCTCCATCTGCTGGTGGACATAGCCGGCGGCTTTTTTGACCGCGGACTCAAGCAGATTGGTCATGCGGCTGCGCTCATCCAGGCGCGCCACCAAAAAAATCCTCTCGCGGATGCCGGCCGCGACGCTGACCGCCAAGATCGCCAGCACGCCCAGCACCCATAAGGCGAAAATCAGGACCACACCCTGCCTGTTGCGGCGCAGCCTCATAGCCCGCCTCCCACCGGCACCAGGAAAAAGCGGCGCATATGGCGTTCTTGGCCGTCCCTCATGTACTGCACGTCCATGGCCACGGCAAGCGGTATCCCCTCATCCGTCTGGCTTTTGGCCTCCAGGCCGTGCTCCCCCTTGAAATAATAACGCACCTCGATGTCCTCGATTTGGGAGGCCGCTTCCTGCGGGTCAGACCACAGGGTTTTCAGCGCCTGGCCGTACACGGCCTGCCTGCGCCAGATCTTTTTTTCAGAAGGGTCGAAGGTGTAGCGGACAGCGCCGATCTGATCCACCGTCCCTTCCTCGGCGCGGGAGCCGCGCTCATCGGCCGGCGCCAGGATGATGGCGGGAAAGGAAATGTCCGTGCTGTTGCCCTTGAAGGGGATGCCGCTGATGGTGACGGCCGATCGCAGGTCCTCGCCCATCTTCTCCAGGAAGATGGCCATGTTGCCCTCGACCATCACATGCTGGCCCCTGGCCCACAGCCTGAACCCATTGTTGAAGGCGTTAAAGACGGCAAGGCTGATCACTGCAAACAGGCAGGAGACCAGCAGGATTTCAGTAAGGGTAAAGCCGCGGTTGCGGATAGGATTGACTTTCTTGCGTCGGGACATAGAAAGCTTATCTCATCATGTACGCGCTGCGGGAAATGCGCATGTTCCTTTGGGCCTCGACCCAGGACAGCCCCACCTTGAGCTGCCAGACGCTTTTGACGTCGGCCAGGGGCCGCAGATCGATATCATAATGGAAGCGCACCGGCTTGTAGTTGACGTCCACGGTCACGGCCTCCTCCCCCAAATACAGGGACTTGGCCGGCCATTGCGCAAAGGCCTGCGCAACATCGCCGATTTTTTCATCGACGAGGGAAGAAGCCAGCAGGCGGCAGGAGAGATTGTTAAGATAGTCGGTGCACAGGAAAAATGATTTATAGATCAGGACAATGCCGCCGCAGAGGACCACCAGGGCGACCATGACTTCGACGAAGGTGAAGCCCCCTGCCTCACTGCCAGTTGCTGATTTCCGAGGCCCCATCTTTTCCTTTCGAGGAGAGATCATAATCCGCGCGGTGCACGCCGGGTGAAACATACACGTACGGCCGGCCCCAGGGGTCGAGCGGGTCCCTTTCCACATAGGGCCCGTTCCAGTTGGGAGGCAAAGGATTGGTGGTGGGTTTGACGCGCAAGGCTTCCAGCCCCTGGGCGCTGGTGGGGAAATTGCCGTTGTCCAACTCATACAGCTTCAAGGCCGTGGCGAGATTGGCCTCGATATCGGTCTTGGCCACCTTGGCCTTGGCCTCCTCCCCGCGGCCGGAGAGGCGCGGGATGATCATCGCGGCCAAAGCGCCGATGATGATGACCACCAGCATGATCTCAACCAGGGTGAAACCAGACCTTTTATGAAAATTGTTTGGCATAAGCACTCCATTTTTCCTGTAATGTTTGCATCGAATCAATGGTCGGATAATAGGCCTCCTTCAGGGCCTGCTCGAAATCTTTCCCGTCCCGCATCAGGCGGCAGAGCTCCTTGAAGGCGTCCTTACCATAAGTTTTAACCAAAAAATCGACAATGTAAAGGCTTTCTACATAAAAAATCTCAACGGAGCGCGCATCGTCCCGGTGGGCCAAAAGATCGTAATGCAGCAAATCCGGCAAAGGGATGATGACCCCCTGGCTGATCATGCCGGCCAGGATGTCCATATGGGAGAGGCTGTCGTCCTTCTGCTCCAGCTGGGCCACGCCCTCGTCGAAAAACCGCGGGAAGGTCCGGTCGAACCCGATAAAATCATGCAGGATCAAATGGGTGATCTCATGGGGCAGAAGCACCTGCGTAAAGCTGGGCTGGTCCTTGAAGGTGACAATGATCCGCGATTTGAACAAATCCGAATGAATGGAGGCGAAACCCTGGGACCAGGGCGGCTGGCCGGTCTGCTCAGAATAGCTGGCCTGGTCATCAAAAAGAATGATCTTGACGCGGTTGTTCCAGGTCCAAAAATTTTGGTAACGCGCGTAGCCGATATCATCCGCGATCCCAGTGTAATCATTTTCCGCGTGGTCCAGGATCTCGTGGGCCAGCTCTTCGTCGCTGCTGGACGGATACAGGACAACGAAATGGTCGCCTTTCAAGGCCTGCCAGCCCGGCGGGTTGTAGCTGTCGTCAATGTCCGCCCAAAGCTGTGTGGCCGTGCCAAAGAACCATAGGGTCAGGATGATGAGAAATTTCACGTTAGGCAGGCGTTAGTGCGCCATTAAATCCATCGAGAAAATCGGCAGAAGCATGGCAAAGACAATCAAGCCCACCACCGCGCCCACGGCCAAGATCAGCAGGGGCTCCAGGACCGTGGTGATCATCTTGGCTGTTTCATGGATGCTGGCCTCATAGCTGTCTGCGATGTCCTTCAAGGCCTCCTGCAGATTGCCGGATTCCTCGCCCACCATGATCAACTGCACCATCATAGCCGGGATCAAGCTGGATTTGGCCAGGGAGCCGCCCCAGCTTTCGCCGGCGGAAAGATTCTGTACGCAGACCAAAAGGTCCATTTTCAATTGCGGATTGTCCATCGTGGGGATGGCGACCTCAATGGAACGGATGATGGTCAAGCCCCCTTCCAAAAGCAGGGACATGGTCCGGGTGAAACGCGCCAGGTCCGCCTTGAGGACAAAACTGCGCACGCCGGGCAGATTGAGCAAAAATTGGCCGATAAGGATGGAGCCGGTCAAGGAACCGGCCCAGCGTCGGAAGGCCATCACACCCATGGCCCCCAAGACCAGCGCCGGCAGGCCATAACCTTTCAAAAACCGGCTGACAGCCATGACCACCTGGGTCGGCCAGGGCAGGCTCTGCCCCGCGTCCGTAAAAATAATCGACAATTTGGGCATGACAAAGGTCAGGATAAAAACAACCGTGGCAGCCCCGATCAACAGCATGAACACCGGATAGACCAGGGCCCCGCGCACCTTGGCGGAAAATTCCTCCTGGGCCTTCAGATGGTCCGCGACATTGTTGAGCATCTGCCGCAATTTGCCGGTCTCCTCGCCGGCGCGCACCATGGAGGTGAACATGGCGTTAAACACCGCCGGATAATCGGCCAAGCACGCGGAAAAGGCCCTGCCGCTTTTGACCCCGAAAGAAATCTCATCCAGGACCCGGGCAAAATACGCGCTCTTGGTCTGCTGGGCCAAAAGCTCCAGGCCTTTAAGCAGGGTGACGCCGGATTTAAGCAGATTGGCCAGCTGTTTGCTGAACAAATACAATTCCTTGCCGCTGATCTTGGACTCGCGGATGGCGCTGACTAAAACGCCTTCGGCATTGCTCTCCTCGATGGAGACCGGGATCAGGCCCAATTGATGGATGAGGTCCAGAGCATCTTCCTCATTTTGCGCGTTGATCTGGCCGGTGATGGCATTCAGCGCGTCTTTCTTGGCTTTGTAAAAATAAGAAGGCATAAGATTTAAGGACCGGTTAAAAACGCAAGGTGGACCAATCGTCTTTTGATGTCACATAAAGCACTTCCGAGACCGTGGTGATGCCGGCGGCGACACATTGCCATCCGTTCTGGCGCAAGGTGGCCATGCCGTTTTTCATGGCCGCGTGCTTCACCGCCTCGGTGCTGGGCTTGGTGGTCAGCAGGCCGCGGATGTTTTCATCCATATGGAGAATTTCATAAATCGCGGTGCGGCCGTAATAGCCGGTCTTGCTGCAAACATCACAGCCCCGGCCGTGCCAGACCCGGATATTGGCCGAGGCAATGCCCAGCGAAGCGGACATTTCCTGGCGCACGGACTCCGGGACCTTCAAATCCTCCTGCTTGCATTGGGGGCAGATCAGCCGCACCAGGCGCTGGGCCACAAAGGCTTCGACGGAAGAGGCCACGAGATAAGGCTCGACCCCCATGTCGATGAGGCGCGTGATGCCGCTGGCCGCGTCATTGGTGTGCAGGGTCGAAAAGACCAGGTGGCCGGTCAAGGCCGTGCGGATGGCGATTTCCGCGGTGTCCAAATCGCGCACCTCGCCCACCATGATGATGTCCGGATCGTGGCGCAGAATGCTGCGTAAGCCTTCGGCGAAACTAAAATGGATCTTGGGGCTGATGGCGATCTGCGTGATCCCCTCCATCTCGTATTCGATGGGGTCTTCGATGGTGATGATCTTCACGTCGTCGCGGTTGAGCTCATGCAGGCAGGCATACAAGGTCGTGGTCTTGCCGCTGCCCGTGGGGCCGGTGACAAAGACGATCCCGTGGGACATTTGGATGAGCTCCCGGAACTTGCGGGCGTTCATCTCGTTGAGGCCTAAATCTTCCAGGCGCGTGCGCATGGACTTAGTCGGCAGAATGCGGATGACCATGCTCTCCCCCCTGAGGGCCGGCATGGTGGAGATGCGCAAATCCAAATCCTGGTCCTTGGTGCGCACCACGGTGCTGCCGTCCTGGGGCAGCCTTTTTTCGGTGATGCTTAAATTCGACATGATCTTGATCCGCGAGAGCATGGGCAGCAGAAAATGCCTGGCTTCCGGCGGAAGATTGGCGTCCATCAAGACGCCGTCGATGCGGTAGCGCAGGCGCATCTTGTCGCGGTAAGGCTCGAAATGGATGTCCGTCGCCCGCTTTTGGTAGGCCTCCAGGATGATTTGGTTGACCAGCTTGGCCACCGACGGGTCTTCGCTTTTCTTCTCGATGTCCTCGACCCAGGCCTCCTGCAGGCCGCCCAGCTTGCGCTTGCTGGGGTCTTTGGTCAGGATCTTGTCAATGGTGTCCGAGGCCAGGCCGTAGTATTTTTTCAGGGCTTCATTGATGTCGCTGCGCAGGGCCAGCACCACCCGGGGCTCCAGCCCCAGATTGACCCGGATATCGTCCTCGATGCGCACGTCCATGGGCGAAGAAATGGCCAGGGTGAGCGTCTTGCCCTCGATGGCCACGGGCATGAATTTATAAAAGGAGGCGAATTTGACCGGCACGCGGTCGATCACGGCCTGGGGCACCTCGAGCTCCTTCAAATCCAGCACCGGCAGGCCCAGTTCCCTGGAAAGGGCCTCGATGATCTCGCGCTCGGAGAGAATGCCGCGGCCGATCAGAAAGCCGTTGAGATTGCGCTTTTCCTGCTTGGCCGATTCCACGTAATGGAGGGCCTCTTCGGCGCTGATCAGCTCCGATTTGACCAAAACATCGACGAGAATTTTGTTGGTGACGGGTTTATACATACTTGACGGGACCGCAGCGCCCGGACATAGGGCGCTGTCTGCTATTTCCGGTTATATGCGCGGGGATTTGCCGATCATGTAGAAGTCCTGCGCCTCCATGTGGTCATAATCCCCGTTGAGGATCCGCTCACAGCCGATGATATTGTCCTCGAGATGGACGTATTCGCCCTTCTTGCCGGTGAACACTTCCGACACCCGAAAGGGCTGGGTCATGAAATTGTAAAGCTTTTCCGCCCGCTTGTAGATGCGCTGATCGTCCTTGCTCAATTCCTCCAGGCCGATGATGGCCACGATCCTTTTTAAGGAATTGTGCTTGTTGAAATGCTGGATCACCTGCTGGGAGACCTCGTAATGGCGGCGGCCCACCACGTTGGTGTCGAGATTGGTGCAGGAGCTCTGCAGAGGGTCGATGGCCGGGTACATGCCGCGCTGCACCAAATCGCGCGAAAGCACCACCACACCGTCGAGGGTCGCAAAAATGGAGACCACCGCAGGGTCGGTCATGTCATCCGCCGGCACATACACGGCCTGCATGGCCGTGATGGAGCCGCCTTCCTCGATGGAACGGATGCGCTCCTGCACGGTGTTGACTTCCGAGGCCATGGTGGGCTGGTATCCTGTTTCCGCCGGCACGCGGCCAAGCAGGGTGGACACTTCCTGGCCGGCCTGGATGAAACGGTACAAATTGTCCATGAACAGAAGCACGTCCTTGTTTTTGGAAACCAGATACTCCGACATGGTCAGGCCCGCATTGACGACTTCGGCGCGCGCACCCGGCGGCTGGTCCATCTGGCCGAAGGCCAGCATCACGTTGGAAAGCAAATTGCTTTCCTGCAGGTCGAAATAGAGTTCGTTGCCTTCGCGGATGCGCTCGCCGATGCCGGTAAAGACGCAGGCGCCGCCGTGGCCCTTGACGATATTGTTGATCAACTCCAGGATGATGACGGTCTTGCCGCAGCCGGCCCCGCCCAGCACGCCGGTCTTGCTGCCCTTGATCATGGGGTATAACAGATCAATGTATTTGATCCCGGTCTCCAACAGTTCCGGGATTTCGCGGCCCCTTTTCCTCAAGTCGAAACTGACCTGGGCCACGGGCTTGCGGATCGGCACCTTTTCCGGGCAGTCATACGCGCCCTGGTCATCCAAAGGACGGCCGGAGGCGTCCATGACGCGGCCGAAACAGCCGTTGCCCATGGGAATGGCCGTGGGCCGCTTGGTGTTGGTGCAGAGCGCGCCCAATTGCAGGTTCAAGGTTTCATTAAAGGAAACGCAGCGCACCAGGCCCGGCCCCAGATGCTCGGCGGTCTGCAGGGTCACCTTCTTGCCGTCAAAGGTCTGTGTCAGGATGCAGTCGAACACCGCGGGCGCCTCTTCCTCCTCGGGAAAACGCACGTCCACCACCGGCCCCTGCACCGCGGCGATGCGCCCGGTGTTGGCTTTGACCCCCGCGGGAAGCGGGTCCTCCTGTGCCTTGTTCTTAGCTTGGTCGTCCATGTCCCCTCATTTCCCCTGTTTAGCCACCATCATGCGGGCCGAAAAAATCTCGCGCAAACTCTTGTCAATGTCCCCGCGCCTGGCCTTGCGGTACTTCAATTTGACCGCGTCGCGCTCCTTGCGCATCTTGCCCAGCGAATTGTCCAGCTGCTGGGTCTGGGCCGCGGCTGCGGCCAGGTTGGTATCAAAAAATATTTCATAAATTTTCGAGGAGAGCCACAGGTCCGCCAGGTACCCGGCCATGTCCGAAGGGTCGGACTCCTCGATCACCTTGCGGAATTTTTCGATGGTCTGGGACTGCTTCGGCAAAAGCTCCTTGCAGGGCAAAAGTTTGACCGCGCGCGGCTTGGTCACGGTATAGTCCTTGGGCCAGGGATAGACCGTAATGACGCGGCCCACCCGGCCGGACATCAGCTCATTGACCAGATAGGTCTTGATCTCCACCGCCACCTCATACAGGCCGCGGTCCTCGACATCTTCGTAGGTCTTGAGCAATTTCTGGTCCATGGCCTCGAGTTTCATGATCCCTTTTTTGCCCACGACAACCAGGTCCGCGGCGGGGTTCTTGTCCTTCTCCTCCATGGCGCGGGCCACCACCCGGCTGTTCAAATCGCCCACAAAGCCGCGCTCCGAGGAAATGACCAAAATGATGGTCTTCATGTTGTTGTTGGAAATGAGCGGATGCTGCACCGTCGAGTAGCTGATCAGGGAAAAAAATTCCATGAACGATTCGTTGAACCGGTTGAATTTCACCCTTTGCGCCGAGAGGGCATGGTATTTCATGTCCGCCACGTCCTTGAGGACCTGGATCAAATCCAAAAGATCGCGCACTTCCATGACCTCGGCCTTGACCTTGCTGGCTTTACCCATTGATGTATTTTTTCTCCACCTGCTGTTTGAGCGCGTTTGCCGATTCCGTGATCGCATTGCGCAGGCTGCCGTCCAATTGCAGGCTCTCGAACATCAGCACAATGCCGCCCACCACCTGGGGATCGACCCGGGGGTTTAGTTTCACGTCGCGGGCGAGCTTGGACTTGAACACCGAGGCGATCTGCGTCAAGAGACTGTCCGGCACCGTGGTGGCTGAAACCACGTCCGCGACCTTGATGTCCGCGTTGACGCGGCTCAAATCGACCCGGTTGAGCTGGTCGATGAATTCCGCCACCAATTGCGCATCCAGGGCCTGCTTGACCTTGGCGCTCAAGACCTCCGCCGCAATGCCGGAGGCGTAATCGATGATCTTGATGTCCATGCTCTTCTCAATGTCGCGGCGGATCTGCTCGCGGGAACTCTGGGCCCGCGAGATGATTTCCTCGGACTCGGCGCGGGCCTTGGCGATGATCTCGTCCTTCTGCTTATTGGTCGATTCCAGCAGTTCCTGGCGCATTTTCTTTTCCATCATGTCCAGTTCCTTGTTGCGCCTTTGCAGTTCCGCGTCCGCTTCCTTGATTTTTTGGTTGAGTTCGCGCTCCCGCTGGCGGGCGGCCTCCGCGTCGCGGTCCAGGCGCTGTTTGGCCCCGTCCACGGTCCTGATCAGGACCATGTACAGGGCAAAGATGATCCCGCCGGAGATCACCACCGTCAATATCAAGAACTGTATGATCAAATTCCAACCCATAGAAAGCTCCTTTTACTCGTTTTGGAGATTGACTAAAAACGCGTACAGGCCCGTCAACAGCATGAAGGAGATGGCCTCCACGATCAGCATCTTCCACGTCGCCGAGGCCTGGATCCTGGCGGCGCGGGAAGGATGATTGCCCATCTCATTGATCATCTTGGACCCCAAAAACCCGGTCCAAAAACAGGGAAATCCGACCACCACCGCGAACATCATCAAAATCTGCAGGCCCTGGTACCAATGCTTGAACCCCATGATATTGTCCTATCCGTGCCCTTTGTTCGAAAACAGCTGAAAGATGATCAAAATCGCCACGATGGAAATGGACTCCACAAAGACCAGCATGATGGCCATCCCCATAAAGATCTTGGAGGCGGCCGAAGGGTTGCGGCCCAGGGCCTTGATCACCGCGTAACCCAGCACTGCGATCACGACGGAAGGCCCCATGACAGCGATAAACATAATGGTTAAAATAAGAAATGTTTCAGCAAGCATAAATAGCCCTTAACCTTTCGAAGTCGAAGCAATTGGGCCTTTTCACCACTGAAGGCCCCATGACAGCTATGAACATAATGGTTAAAATAAGAAATGTTTCAGCAAGCATAAATAGCCCTTAACCTT
>CAZACW010000028.1:0-4024 GCA_964483785.1 uncultured Planctomycetales bacterium | reverse complement strand
TCGAAGTCGAAGCAATTGGGCCTTTTAACGACGGAAGGCCCCATCACAGCGATAAACATAATAGTCAATATCAGAAACGTTTCCGCTAACATAAATCTCCTTGAAAACTTTCGGCCTCGGTTTAGCGCGGCATGGACGCCGCCGGTTGAGCTCTCCCGGCCATGGTTTTGTCCGTCTCCTCCACCAGGATGGTGCATTCATTGGCAAAGAAGCGCAGAATGCCCGAGCGGACAGGGACCTTGTATTTCCAGTCGATGATGATATCGCCCTCCTGCACCAGGCCCACCAGGGGATAATGATAGACCAGCAATTCGTATTCCGTGCGGTCCCCCATGATGTAAAGGCTGTTGACCTCGTCCTCAAAAATCAAATTTTTGGGGCTCAGGATCACGCAGCGGAATTTGTTTTTGTCCTGGGACATGCCTATTTTTTCCCGGCCATGGCCTCGGGCTTCGGCGGCGCGTCCAGATAATCGTCAAATTTGTCCGGCGTCACCTTTTTGCGGCGGGCCATGATCTCCTGGAGCAGGGCACCGGCGAGCTCTGTGATGCCCTTTTCGATCTCGGGCTCCAGCTTGCGCTGCTCTCGGATATTTTTCAAAAGCTGGGGGTTTTTCCGGGCGGCGTAATCCTGCAGTTCATCCTGGAACGCCCGCACCTCGGCCACCGTCAAATCATTGAGCATTTTTTTGTTAAACGCGTAAAAGATCATCACCTGGATTTCCTGGGACACGGGATGGTCCTTGTCCTGGCGCAGGATCTCGGTCAGGATGCTGCCGCGCTTGAGCTTCTCCACGGTCTCGTCGGAATGGCCGGTGGCCTTCAGTTTCGAGATGCGCAGCAATTCCCGGTATTGCAGGTATTCCAGGCGCAAGGGGCCGGAGAGGCTCTTGATGGCCGGCCACTGCACCTTGGAGCCCACCCGCGAGACCGAAAGCCCCAAATCCAGGGCTGGCTTCTGGCCTTCGCCGAAGAGCGCGGTGCTGATATAGATCTGCCCGTCGGTCATGGAAATCAGGTTGGACGGCACAAAGGCGGTCAGGTCCCCTTCCAGGATCTCGACGATGGGGAAAAAGGTGATGGAGCCCCCGCCACGCTTCTCATCCAGGTAGCAGGCCCGCTCGATCATCTTGGAATGCAGGTAAAAAATGTCGCCGGGGTAGGAATCACGGCCGGGCGGCCTGCCTAAAAGCAGGGAAATTTCGCGGTAGCACCAGGCATGCTTGGTGAAATCATCGAAGCCCACGAAGACATTCTTGCCCTGGTGGAGAAAATGCTCGGCGATGGAACAGGCCACGTACGGGGCCAGGTACTGCTGGCCCGGCGGGGCCGAGGCCCCGGCGGAAATGATCATGCTGTATTTGAAGGCCTCGTGCTCCTTGAACAATTGCACGATCTTGGCCAGGGCCGAGCGCGGCTTGCCGATGGCGCAGTAGATGCAGATGACGCCGGTGCCGGTCTGGTTTAATATTGTGTCCGTGACAAAGGTGGTCTTGCCCGTGCTTTTGTCGCCTAAGATCAGCTCGCGCTGGCCCATGCCGATGGGGATCATGGCATCCAGGACCTTGATGCCGGTCTCCAGGGTCTTTTTGAGGGGCTGGCGCGAGAGCACCGGCGGCGATTCCGGAAAAATGGGCCTCTTGGCCTCAAACTCCAGGGGCCCCAGGCCGTCCAAGGGGTCGCCCAGGGGTGAAAGGATGCGGCCGATGAATTTTTCTCCGACGGGCGTTTCAAACGGCTCGATGGAGGCCACCGCATGGTCCCCGGTCTTGATCCTGTCCGTCTCCTTGATGATCAAGACCTGCGCCTCGGCCTCGGTAAAACCGACGATCATGCCGATGGTGCCGTAACCGAATTTGACCAGCTGGCCGTTGATGCAATTTTTCAGGCCGCGCACAAAAACGATGCAGCCGCGGATGGCCTTGACCGTCCCGACTTCCGTGTATTGCAAAGACCTCGATGCCATGTCATTTATCCCTTGGGTTTGACTTCTTCCTTGATGTTCTTTTCCTTGGACCTAAACAGCGAAACGATATAGCCCACCAGGGTCACGCCGCCCACAAAAAGCAGGATCCAGCCGATAAAACTCCAGGCTGAGCTGGTCTCGAAATTCTTGTTGAAAATCGCCTTGGAAATATCGCCGACATTCTTTAAGGACTGGATCTTCTGCAGGATGTTTTCCACCTTGCTCTTTTCCAAATTCTCACGAAACACCGCCAGGAGCTTTTCCAGGTCCTCCACGTCCTTGACCGTGTCCTCATAGACCGGCTTGTTCACGCGATAGACGCTGATATGCTCCAGGATGGGCCTGTTCACCGCTTGGGAATCCTCTATGGCCTGCAGGTGCTGGGTCACGCGGTCCATCAGCACCTGCACGTCCTTGGCAAAGCGCGTGGCTTTGAGATAATCATAGACATATTGGGCCCGGGTGCGCAGATTGTTGAGCAGGCGCTGGTCAATGGTCCAGATGTCCAAAATACCGACGGAGTATTTCTTGGTCTCGCCCGGGACCAAATCCTCTTCCTTGAACAAAAAGGCCAGCTGTTTGACCTGGTCGAACCTGACCTCGAAATCCTCGGCCTCATAGACATCCTCCGGCTTGGTCTCAGCCGGAAGATAGTCCTTGTGCTTGAAATGCTTCAGCGCCTTGGTGGGATTGTGCACCTCGATGTTCAAGCGCACCAGCCGCGGAGAATGGTCGTCCGCCGGGTCTGAGCGCCAATAGTCCCGGTCCATGGCCTGGTTCTCGATCCTTTTCATTTCCTTGGTGTACTGGCGGTAATCATCGATGCGCTTGTCGATGCTCTCGGCGCTGGAGCCCTGCAGGCTGAAGATATAATCGAGCTTCGCGTCCAGACGGGCCTTGAGGACCTCGGCCTTTTGAGCGTCATACGGCTTGCCTAACGTATCATAGCCCTGGGTGATCTGCTGCTTAAGGCCGTCGATCTTGGCCTGGGTCACCATCCACTTGTCCTTGATATGGACGCGGAAGGTCTTGGACTCCTTGGGTTTCAGGCTCACGTCCCCGAAGACAAAATAATCCCCGTCATCGACATTGTAGTCCAGCTGCAGGCCGTTGGTGTCCAGAATGTCCTCGGCAGTCAGCTCGCCGGGCAGGCCGAACTTGATCGCATAATTTTTGGGCGCGTCCGCGCCGTTGACCGCCACCACATTAATGTAGAGGTCGGCCAGGGCAGGCACTGCGGCCAGGCCCAGAAGGGCCCCGGCCAGTGTGAGGGCGTTAATCGCTTTCATAGTAGCTCTTGACCACGACATCCTGGACGTTCAAGGCATCGCGCAGGGCCGCGATCTTGGCGTTGATCTCTTCCAGCTTCTGGTTGACTTTTTCCATGTCCTTGGATTCCTTGGTCGAAAGTTCCTTGACCGACAGGGTCTGCTGGAGTCCGGCCTGCTTCGCCTGCTGGTTGAGGAACTGGGTCAGCTTGTCAATGGTTTCCTGGGCCAGGGACGGCGCGTTTTCGCTGGCCGAGGTCAGCTGGGTCGTGGCTGTCTGGATGTTTTGGACATCGTCCTCCAGGCTCTTTAATTTCGCGTAAACATTGGGGGTGGCGCCGTTGACGCCCAAATCCGTGATGATCTGCTGGGCATCGCTCATCGCGGCCGCGGAATTGTTTTGGGCATTGTTGGCGATGCCAAAGAGCGTCGTGCTGTTTTGGTCATTGGCCGTGCCCAGCAGGGTCAGGACGGACCGGATGTCTCCGGCGACCGTTTCCTTGCCCGTCGCCGTGCCCAAGAGCGCCTGGATGTTGGTGACCGCCGTCAAAATCTGGGCCGATGTGGCGCCGCCGCCGTTGATGTTCTGGGTCTGGGCATTGATGGTATTTAACAGATGGAACAAGGTGTCCGTGCCCTGGGCATTGTCCTGGGTCCCGACGAGATTGAACACGGTGCGCATCTGGGACATCAGGGTGTTGAGGCCCGCCCAGTTGATGCCCGAGGTGCTCTGCACGCCCAGATCCAGCCAGTTGACTCCGCCATGGCTTTCCAAGGCCACATCTTCCCAG
>CAZACW010000027.1:0-27773 GCA_964483785.1 uncultured Planctomycetales bacterium | reverse complement strand
AAAGCGGGACATGTCCCCTGGTTGGCAGCGCTGAATCGCCTTGGTCTAAGATAAAATCAAAACGAAAGGGATTATCCGGATGGACTTTAAGGCCTTTAAGCAGCGGAGGATTATACGCAGGGCTTAAAGCAACCATGGTCCCGGGTGCCGGCAAAACAAATTCCCCGCCTGAAGGCGAGGCAGGCTGGCCTTGGGCCGCGGGTAAAGGGCCGAAGGAATTTAAAGTAAAGAAAAATAGAATGAAAAAGGATTGCTTGACCCGCTGCTTTCGGCAGGGACCATGCAAAGACATGCTAAGGGGCATAGCCAGAGTATGCCATATGTTTTATATAAAAACAAGTTAGGGAAACCCACCACAACCTCCGGGGTTGTGATGGTCAACCATCACAACCCCGGAGGTTGTGGTGGTCCCGACGGTCTGCTAAACATCGATTGGAAGCAAACCACTGCGGCAGAGCTGGGCGAATTTTTGGGCGCTTTCCCGGACTGTCCTTTGCTGGGTCTTGTAATCGATTTCGATCAATCCAAACCTGGGGCCAAAGCCATGGGCCCATTCAAAATTGTCCATCAGCGACCAGTACAAATAACCGATCACGTTGACACCCTGCGCCATGGCCGCGTGGACAGAATGCACATGTTCCCGGATAAATTCCCATCGCTGAGTATCTTGCGCCGCGCAAATGCCGTTTTCAGCGACGATCACCGGCAGATGGTATTTTTTGAGGCTCAACAAAACCTGGGCCAGGCCTTGTGGGTAAATGCCCCAGCCCAGGATATTTTTTTTGAGCGGATGATGGCTCTCCTTGCAGGTTTCCATCAGCAGAGATCCAATCCACCAGCTGTGCGCGTGCACCAAATGCCGGGAATAATAATTGACCCCGATAAAATCCAGGGCCTTACGGCGGACGAACAGGTCCAAAATTTCAAAGTTATACCAATATTCGCGCAATTGAGCGGCGAAACGGTTGATCCTTTGATCATTGCAAGGCACAATGGCCTGCATGTGCTGGGCAATGCTGACGGCGGGCGGCGCCAGATTCAGGACCTGGTAGGCCTGATGGATGCGGCCGTAGGCCCGGATATGCGCCTCGTTCAGATGGTCATGGACCGCCTTGGCCATCCAAACCGATTTGGCCTGGGGCGGCCACATGCCCCATAAAAAGGCATGGGAAAAATAGACTGTTGGTTCATTGATGGTGAACCAATAATGGACGTGGGGCGCCAGGGCCGGGATCACATAATCACAGTACCGCAGGAAGCGCTCGACACAGCCGGGCTTGGCCCAGCCGCCGGCCTCCGCCAGCCATTGGGGATTGGTGAAATGGTGCAGGGTCACCATCGGCTCCATGCCGCGGCCGCGCAGGGCCTTGATGACCCGGACATAATGGGCCAGTTCTTCGTCGCGGAATTCCCCTTCCCTGGGCTCGATGCGGCTCCATTCGATGGAAAGGCGGTGGGCATTATGGTGCAGGCCCTTGGCTATATCAAAATCACGCTCATAAAACTCATAATGGCGGCAGGCCTCTCCTGAACGCTCTCGGCCCGCCTGGATTTCCCACGCCCACCAGTCCGCCGCGGCATTGTTACCCTCAACCTGATAGGAAGAAGTGGCCGCGCCCCAGAAAAATTCTTTCGGAAATTGGACCATGCCAAGGATTATAGCATCGGGCCTTTGAAATCCTTGAAAAATGTGTTTATTTCAGTTTCAGTAACGTGTACATTAAACCTATGCGTTCGTTTTTCAGGCTGATCGAAAAAACGTACCGGATGGTCGACCCCCTGGAAGGCGCCAGGGTCCTGCACAATGTCACCTCGCTCTCCTGGCTGCAGCTGGTGACCTATTGTATCCCCATCCTCATCCTGCCCTATCTGTTTCGGGTGATCGGCCCGGAAAAATTCGGGCTCATTGCCTTTGCCATGGCCTTTGTGCAGTATTTCATGATCCTCACGGACTATGGGTTCAGCGTTTCCGCCACCAAGGAAATTTCCCTCTGCCAGGAAGACAAACGCAAGGTCTGCGACGTGGTCTCGGCGGTGATGACCATCAAGATCGTGCTTTGCTTTATCTGCCTGCTGATCCTGTGCGCCGTCGTTTATGGCGTGCCCAAGTTCAAGCACGACTGGATGGTCTACGCGTTGAGCTTTGGGCTGGTCATCGGCAATTCCATATTTCCTGCCTGGTTTTTCCAGGGCTCGGAAAACATGAAATACACGGCCAAGATCAACATCATGGGGGAATTTGCCTATGCCTTCGGTATCTTCCTGCTGGTCCACGGCCCGCAGGACTATCTGATGGTGCCGACCATCACCTCCTGCGCGGCGATCTTGAGCGGGATTTTGGGCCATTACGTCCTGTTTACGCGGTTCAAACTGCGTCTGCAATTGCCCAAATTCAAGGACCTGCGCCGGCAGCTTTTGGCCGGCTGGAATGTCTTTATTTCCGTGGTGGCCATCAACGCCTACACGACCACGCGGGTCTTCGCGGTGGGGCTTTTGACCAACAATACCCTGACCGGGTTTTATTCCGTCGCTGAAAAAATCGCCGGCGCTGTGCAGACTTTTCCGCTCTCTTCTTTCACCCAGGCGATTTTCCCGCGCTTAAGCAAGATCTACCACAAAAACAAGGCCAAGGCCTTCACCATCATGGAACAGGTGCAGTTGATCACCGTGATCGTATCCTTGTTTTTCCTGCCGATGTTTTTGTTTTTGGCGCCCTGGATCGTGGGCATCGTCTGCGGAGGGAATTATCCGGCGGCGGTATTGTCCCTGCGGTTTTTGCTCTTGTCTGTGTTCTTCATCAGCGCCAACGCTTTCCGCGTGCAGTTTTTGCTGGTCTGCGGCAAGACCGGGCCTTATTCCAGGATCCACATCACCATGGCCACCATCGGCCTGCCTTTGATCATCATCTTTATCTATTCCTTTTCCTACGCCGGCGCAGCCATGGCCACGGTGATCATCGAGGCCGGGGTCTTCTGTATGACCTATATCACGGTCAAAAAATTAAAATTTGCACGCTGACCAGCTTTGCCGTTTCTAGCGCAAGGCCTGCAGTTGATCATTATCGGCCTTCATGGCCTCTTTGACGGTTTTCATCTGCTCCCTTAAAGACTTAAACCGCACCATCCATTGCTTCATCTGCTCATGCAGAGTATCGTATTGTTTCTGCAAGGCCTCGATATTATGCCTTAATTCCTGGATTTTGGACTGATTGGGGTTGGTCCTGGGCTTGATCTGGTCCGCCCGGGCGGAGAGCATCAAGATAAAAATAAAACAAAAGCCTAACAGCGTCATCCTGGCCATAATCATCCTCCATGTTTAAATCCGACTATTCTGCTTTATTATAGCACAAGGCCCAAAATCCTCGCCACCAGTTAGGGTCAATAAAAAAGTGCGCGCCTTACATCAATTGCGGACTTTTTTTGACTCTTCCCTTGCCCTTTCACTTAAAAGAGATCGAAACCAGCTATGCGGAAATGTTCATCGAATGAAAATACTTTTTTAATCCGAATATGCTGACAAAGCACAAAAGAAGAAACATCGGTAAAACTAAACGGTTGGTCTTTGTATTTTTGATAAAGCTGGGTGGATTTGATGAAGTGGTCCGGGCCTACATAGATAATGGATGTCATTTGACTCTCAACGATGGCCTGCATGGCAACGAGGGATTGATAAAAATTAGAGTTCATACGGATCGTTGTAACAGTTTCATCAATCACGTAATCGCTTGTGTATAAATTGGACCTTGCTTCTTGGATGGATTTGAATATCCGTGAGGCCCTTTGATGAAATTTGTCATTTTTAACAAAAAGAGCAATCCAAGCGCTTGTATCCACAAAGATCCTCTCTGTCATATCATGCCCCATAGAGATACCGGTCGTGATCTTGGGAAGCCGTTTTTGTTTTCAAAGATATTTTCCCAATGCTTTTAACCAAAATATCGCTGCTGTTTTTCCTATTTTTGGAGGTGCGGTCAAGGAAGTGATCAATGGCCCTGCGGATCAACTCAGACATCGGGACATGTTCTTTATAAGAAGTGCTTTTAAGCCGTTCAATTTGCTCAGGTGCCAAATAAATTTGAGTACGTTGAAGATTATGCATATTTTTATCCTTTCTTAAAGGAAAATATACACCATACATTATACATTGTCAAGAACTAATATACTGCCCCAGTTAAGACAGCGGCCTTTGAAAGATAGTTAAGTTAGAATTGGCTCATAACCCAAAGGAGCCAATTCAATGAAAAAACGTGTATGGGCCAGCAAACAAAAGTCTCAATCGTCTTAGAAGGCTTATCCGGTCAGATCGACATCACCAAGCTCTGCCAGAAATACCAGGTCTCCCAAGCTCAATATTACAAATGGCGGGACCAATTCCTGGCCAATTGCCATGAATCCTTTGAGGTCAAAAAGAAAACAGATAAAGAACAACGCTTAGAAGCCCAAAACCAAAAACTACGCAACATCATTGGCGA
This sequence comes from uncultured Planctomycetales bacterium, assembly GCA_964483785.1. Classification (GTDB taxonomy): domain Bacteria; phylum Omnitrophota; class Gorgyraeia; order Zapsychrales; family Fredricksoniimonadaceae; genus JABDGZ01. The sequence goes on along the minus strand of CAZACW010000027.1, from coordinate 23,302 downwards.
TCTGACCATTGAGTTAAAAAAAGCGAATACGACGTATGAAACGCCAACGAGGCAAGTTTTGCCGAACCGCCGCCGCTTCCAAGATTGCCTAATCCTCGAAGAGACATCATCTGTTTGACAAAGCCTTTCTCTCGTGTTATTTTAAAAGTATGAAGCAAGCATCCGAATATATCACACATATTAAGAAGCGTTTCTCTCGCGCTGAATGGCTTTTGATCGATGTGGAAACTATCGACAAAAAAACTGCTGCTCCGCTTAAAGGACGACTCATCGCTCACAGCCCCAAGCGTGACGAAGTCTGGAATTCCCTATTAAAATCCCCCCAAATTAAAAGACCATACATTCTTTGCTCACGCACGCGCCTAGCACGTTCCTTAGGTGCTGCCTTAAACGTATGATCGAGTTCCCATTTGATCCAAGCGATAATCTCATCGTTGTGCCTGTTGAGAGCCATACCAATTTAATCAAGCCTCCATCCTGATGCTGTAGTAGGCTTTGCCGGTGGCTCTTGCGTCTTGTCGACTGGTTTCTCTTTTTTCTTGAGCCAATCTGCTTCCACAACCAACGGCTGCCTTTGCGGAATTGCGTTAAATAACCAACCGGCTACTATCACTGGCCAGCCTGATACCTTGATAATCCCATTGAGATTTGAAATATTCGATATCTCTGATGGTAAAAATAAGGGTCTCGTCTTATGAACTTCTGCCTCGCTAGTTGAAGATGCGGATTTGCCATCACTGCTGAGAAAATTATGGAAATGATAATCATCGTTGGCGTGTTTGCAACAGGCGTGTTTTTTTATTCTTTTGGGGCCAACGTAAGCCGCGTCAGCCGCAAAAACATTAACCTGCCTTCAAGATTACGGCCGGCAGATTATCATTGGCAGGTTTGGGTAAGCTGTTGGTGGTAAATTGCGAAAGGATGTTTGTTGCGCTGGCTGGTTGGATTTGAAGGATGACCGGTACAAGCCCGTCAATGTGGATATTTTCCAAATTCTGCTGGCTAACAGGCAACGGTACACCCTTGCCATCACGCTTGATAGTCATGGCGAGGTTAGCGGAGTTCATGTCGATACCACCAGGATCTCTTTGGATAACAGATGTTTGAGCAAAATCTAAAAGTTTATGCTTAGCAAGCCCAATCAAATCGTCTTGATACAAATAATGATCTAATTCTTCAACATTTTTTATCTTTAAGGGCTCTTCAATGACTTGAAAAAATTCTCCCACCCTCAAAGGCATATCCAACTTTAATAAAAATTCCTTCAAATATTTACGTATTGCTCTAGGCTGTAAAGAACCTTCCGTCAAAGGTTCTCCCAATCCCACTATTTCACCTTGGACAACTTCGGTTAAAATTAAAGATAAGCGGACCATTTTGACCGGTTCAAATGGATCATTTATAAAATCATAATCTGTTCTTTCTAGGCAGGCTTTTAAAAGAGCATCTAACCGTATTTGCTCTCTTTTAAGAGATGAAGTTATGCCTAAATACTCTTGAGGGTTTACAGCATATGAAACGTATTGCCACAACCAAGACCTTAGATCTTTTAAAATTCTCGGTAAAGCGGAAGATATGAGTTCAAAATGATTCATCGTCTCAAACTGTTTAAAATCATTTATTGTCCAACGTTCTTCACGCTTTTTCTCAATGGCCCCTAATTCTTCCTCCCCCATCACTAAAATACTTTGTATTTCTTGTTGAGTAACATCCTCCAACGATATTTGTGGCGCCTCATTACTGTTTACAACTTCATCGAAACCATACCTGACCAAATGGTTGAATGTAATATGATAAATCTTTAAGATTCCTTGTTTCTTTAAATCAAAAACAATTTCATTATCTTCCCTTAAATTCCCCCTAGTCGAATATTGAAGGCTCATCCGATCAACATCATATATAAAACCATAAAAACCATCTTTAGGAGTTCCTGCAATGATCATTCCAAACAGATATCCATGTTCGCGCCATACATTGATATCCTCGATGGTCGGAAGTATATGTGTCCCTCCGGTAAAAGGATGAGAGTGAACGTGAATGAAGCCTGCTACACCTGCACCATAATGCTTCACACTAACAGCATTCCCAACAATAAAATGACGTATAAATCCTCCTGACAAAACATCAAAAGTAGTCTCGACATCATCTAAGACCAAATGTTTGATAACCCTTCCTACATATCCCAAAAATTCCCTGGCTTCGATAGTCTTAATAAATTCTGTTCGAAATTCGTCAAAAGCATTAATCATTGCCCTATCATTTTGTGCCTTCGGTCTCCCTCCCGTCGCCACCATTGCAGGGTTAATACCAACGAAAGATTCAAAATTACTTGAATTTACTCTTTGTTTAGCCGCTTCCATCAATACATCCGGATAAGAATTGACCGCCCAGGCAAGTGTCTGATAATAAGGACTGTCTTTACCTAATGAACTCGCCAGCTTTTGTTTCGTTATCGCTCTATGGCTATTTTTATAGCTTTCTCCAAGCTTTTCAAAATGAATATCTGGAACAACATCAAGAAGGTACCCTTCAAAGTCAAACTGGTGAGAAAATATGGCTTGTGTCTCCCCAATTGCTTCCGGTCCCATCAGTGCGTCAAATAGTATTTCTTCCTCCAATACCCGTGCTTGGGTATGCCCTCTAAAAAAAGACAAAACTTCATCAACCAACCCGGCTTGCGCAAATGCGTCTTCCATTAGCTCGTGGAAAATACTTCCTTTGTTATAGCGAGCAGGATCATTTTTTATTTCAAGAGCCTTATGTATGGAATCTGCCTCCTGAAGACTCATGTATATTCCTGGCCCGTTGATTTCCATATTATTAACTAAATCTATTGCCGACGTGGCTGTAGGCATCGTATTTGTTGACCTATACTGCTTAATGCTTTCGAATTGATCTTTTGAAATAGTGATTATAGGAGTAGGAAGACCTGTGTGTGAAATAATATGAACCCCTGCTCGATGGGCAAATTCCTCTAGATCCATTTTCCTTATCTCATCAATGCTTCCTATGCCATGAAGCCTCTGCCAAACTGTTTGTACAACATAGTCGATTTCCCCCTGCTCAGAAGCAACCATGGCCTCATTTCCATAAAGAGCAGTCATAAGTTTTTTGTTGTTATCTTCATTATCTGATTTAAACATCTGTATCAATTCTTTTTTGGAGTTTTCCGTGAGGGCCGTCAAGGGAATCGCCGATTGAGTCGTATATTCTCTTTCTAAAACGGACGAACCCAATTCCAAGCGAACATTTAAAGCCACCAATTTTGGGACATCAAAAGCCAGAACAAACCCGAACCCTTCAGATACGCCTTTGTCGAAAGAGAAATAATTGTCTCCCATTTCTGACCCACTTTTTGAAAAATCGATTATCCCGTTGGAATCAAAAATAATATCTTTAATAACATTTACGGGACTGCCATGATACAACTCGGAAAGTCCGTTAAGATCAATCTTACGCCCGAAGTAAATTAAATAATATAATTGCATAAGATCTTCACGGCTCCCCTGTTTGAAAAGGCTTTCCATTTCTTCTATCTGATTTATATCTATTCTGTCGATATTATTGATGACAAATTCGACAAACTCTACATGCCTGCTCTTGTCCCCCATATAAATTATTAAACCATCAAACACCTTACGCAATAACGGAACTAGTCTTCTAATCTGATCCAAATTTTTGAGACTAATGCCTTCATTTCTTGAATTAAACAGGGCTTCATTCCAAAAAGCCATCTCTTCATCTAAATCAAAAATATCTGATAACGACAGAAGGTCCGGACCCTGTTTTATTAACTGATCAATGTACAAGGAACCTAAGCTAGACATTTTTCTAAACAAATCGACGTATGGGTTTGGGGTTCCAAATTCAAGCCAATCTAAAAATTCTTGCTCATGACCAATTAACACAACCATTTTTAATAAGCCGTCCGTGATAGGAAAACCTACATCTAACTCTTCACTAAAAATTGGCCTTATCTCGCTTTTTAATTTATTGAGCCTTTGCTCAAATGAAAATTGTTTTTTCTCCTCGCGGGCACCTTGATCTTCTGGAATGGATGCCCCCTCATCTGTTACCCTGATTTTCTCAGGGGTAGCAGACGGTCCCAAATAAGAAATCGTTGCGCCGCCATCAAGTTTAACTGTTATTTTAAATTTAATTCCTGCAATAGCTGTGATTCCTATCACAACTCCTGTTCCATCGGGCGTGATTACTTTTCTACTCTCTAAATTATACGGCCAGCCTACCGGCGTCACTTCTGACATCGCGAAATCTGCCACATCCAAAGAAGGAATTGCCCGTATTTCGGATTGTTCTCCCTTTGCATCATCGTGTGTTATTTCAACGACGTCATGATGAAATACTTCTGATGCCATTGCAAAATCACCCGTTCCCCCCGAAAAATACTTCCTCGACACTGTCTCATTAGTCAGCCTGTCGGTATCCTCCTTAATATAGTTAAACACCCCCTTCTTGTACGCCTGCAGGTAACGCTCGTAAATTTCCTCATTGATTCGCGGATCTTGGTCTATTCCCTTAACCTTGCCCTTATTCGCGTAGATTTGGCCTAATACGGACTGTTTAAGCGTACGTTTAAACCAGGTGGCCAGCAGCATGCCGCTGTAGACCTGGCGCAGGGGTGCAAAGTTAGCGCCCTCATTAACCTCTTTTTGTAATTCTGGGAGAACTATTTCACGCACGATTTTGGATGCGATGGAATGGGTCTTGTTGGCTGGCACGCGCTCAATGCCGGTATGTTTCTGTAAGGACAAATAATCTTCTTCCAGCATCACCCTTAAATGATTCTTTAAAACATAAGCGGTGATATTCCCTGTTCCTTGCTTGTCGATCCCTGGTTTATTTACATTACTTTTCTCGTATATAAGCGCGTCATCGGGCAGAATCCAAACCTTATTAAACGTGTTGACAGGGATATTCGTTGTGCCGTATTGCTTTTGGGCCTGAACATAAATTTTGTCCCAGAACCTTTTGCCTAAGCTGTCCTGGGGATATATCAACGACGCGGTGATCTGCTTCAATAAATAATCCTGGGCCAACAGATCGCGACCCATTTCAGTCTTGCCAAAGTCATCCTTGATAATACGATCCTTCTCATAAGGAGAAAGATTCACCCACTGATCATCATCAGGAATGGCCATAGAAGCCAAAAAATACTTGGTAAGCTTTGTGTACTCGGCTCTCTTTTGGACATCACTTAAAGGCTTATCGCCCCTATAAACAATGAAGTCAAATTTGAATGGATTTTCAGGATGGACAACGATACCTTTCAAATAGGCTGGGGAAAACTGCGGACTTAAATGCACCATAGCCCCAGGTACCGGCATAAACGGTATGGGATCTACCTGGGCATAAGATGGGCTTGGGACCGAGGTCAAAGAAAAAGCGAACAAAATGACTATGGAAATAGCTCTACGCATTTTTCTTAACATTGCCTGGGTTACGTTTAGGATATATGGGGTCATAGTCTCCCTAGCTATTTATAACTACTATAAAGTATGGCACTTATAAGGTAGAAAACAAGAGCGGGATGATAAAGGCAAAAAAACGCTTTCAAGCTATTTTTTCGTCTATAAATACAATAATTTGGCTTTCAAAGGCCCCAGGCCCTGGCTTGCGCCTGCCATTTTATAGGGTATACTTGAATCGTGAGGCAGTACGCTATTATTCTTTCATTGTGGGTGCAGGCGGTTTTTTGGGTGGCCTGCGCAGAAGCCTCGGATGCAGACCTTGAATTCAAAGAAGCAGTAGGTTTTGCCAGAGAGGGCGAAAACGACTTTGCTTTCATGGATTTCCAGACGGTCCTCAATGAATGCCCCGGTTCCCGCCATTGCCTCGCCTCTGATTTTGCCCTTGGTGAATACTACTTCCTGCAAAACAATTGGCAGATGGCCTCTGACCAGTTTGAGACTGTATACGCGAAATACCCCCGGCATGAAGAAGCCTTGATCGCGCTGGCCTACCTGTATCAAATCGCCAAGATCCAGGACCATAAGGATGACATGGAAAAATACCGCGGCAAGGCCGCGGCTTTCCGCCAGCTGACCTTTATTTTCAACGATCAAAAGGTCTATACATTCCTGTCGGGATTTCAGCGTCTGCATGAGCTGGTGTACACCATCAACAAGGTAGACATCTATGTTAACGGGCAGCTTTTTACAGAGGTTCCTTTTTAAATGGAAATACACGGTCCTCATCTTTTTGATCGTCACGTCCATGGCCGCGTTTTTGACCTACCAGATCAATCATTGGCTGCCGCATTTCGTACGCTCCTTCTCGGATATCATCGCCCAGCAGTTTAACGCGAAAATTGCCTACGACACGGCCCATTACCGTTTCCCCAATTATATTATCCTCAAAAATATCCTTGTTTTGGGGGTGGACGGCAAAAGCCCGATGCTGCAGGCCTCCCGGATGACCCTGGGTTTTTCCTTTCCTTTTCTCAATTCCGCCCAGGCCCTGCATTATGTCAATATCCAAAGCATGTCCATCCATGCCAGGACCCTCAGGGAATACTGGAGACGCTACCATGAAAGGGTCTATGCCTTAAGCAAGAAAATCCCCCGCGGGGACCTGCGCGTCGGGGTGTCTGAGGTGCAGGTCTATCCGGATACCATGGGCCAGATGACCCCGGTCAGTTTTAATATGGCCGCCGACGCGCACCAGGGCCAAATCAGAGCCGCGGGGTCCGGGGATTTTCACGGCCAATTTGATTTTGAGCTCAAAGGCCGGTTCCAGGACCGCGGCTTTGACCTGGAAAAGCTGAACGTGCAGACCGAGCGCATGTCTTTCAATCTATGGGGCAGCTGGCGGAATCACCGTCTGGACTGGAAAGGCTACATTTTTTATGACCGGTGGTATATCCTGGACATCGACGGCCGCGTGAAGGTCCATCCTCAAGACATTGTCCTGGACCAGCTGACTTTTTCCGTGGACGATGACGCCGCGGCCGCACGGGCCCATTGCACCCGGGAAGCTTTCTTTCAGTGCGACGCGGACATCACCTATTTAAGGCAGACCCAAAATACCGGGCCTCCCCTGCCGCTTAAAAACATCCGCCTGCGCCTGCATTTGGCCAACACGCCCCAAGGTCTCATCTACAGCGGCGTTTCCGACCTGGACAAGGCCCACCTCGAATTCGCAAACTTAAAAACCCTGATCTTCAGCCCGTCCTTCATGAAATTTCATATAGGGAAGGTGCAAGGGACCTTTCCATTCCAAAACCGCACGTACGCGGTCCCGCTCGACGATGTGCTGGCCAGTTTAAACTTCGCCAAACCCTATCATAAGACCATTTCCCTTTCCGCCGGCCTGATGGCCGGCCACGGCTTTGGCCGCGTCTTCCTGGATACTTCCAGCCTGCCCTGGAAGATCCAAAGCCAGGGACATTACGAAGGCCTGAAAATCCCGCAAGGCATCTTGTCCGGGACCTTCCATGTGCAAACGGTCCAGAACCTCGCCCTGGAAGGGGTCTTGACCCTGCATCGCGGCCATTTTGAGAACACTCCTATCGCGTCATGGATGGCCAAACTGCTGCAGATGCCTTCCCTGGCCAGGCAAAAAGGCGCGGAATTTTCCTGCCGCTACAGGATCAACGGGCAATCCAAACTGCTGGAAGACTTAAAACTAAGGACAGAGGACTTGGACTTAAGCGGATATTTCCATATCAACGCAGATGACCTGGTGGCGGCCCAGGGCTCTGTGCGCTTTTCCAAAAATCTCCTCAATGAATCGACGATCGGCCGCAAAATCATCGTCCTGGCGCACGGGGCCTGGAGCCTGCCGTTTGAATTCAGCCTTTCCGGTTACCTGTACCGGATGAATTTCCAATGGAACAAGTCCCCGCTCAAGGACAGGGTGCGCCGGCACATGTTTTCCCTCTATGAGCGGATGATCGACAGGCGCATCGACGCTAAGCCCAGCTATAATGTAACAATGCCCAGCGAATCCGTGTCCCCGGGATGAGGCGAGAGCCTGCGCTCGGTCAAAATCAGCGTGTCTCCTTTTTTGACCAGGCGGGCTTGCTTAAGGTTTTTAAAGATGGCGTGCGGGTCATGCGTGGTTTTCTTGTTCAAATGAAAGGGATGCACCCCGTAAGAAAAATTCAAAAAATCGCAGACCTGCGGATGGGCGCTGAAGGAAAGGATCCAGCAAGGCGGCTTAAACCGCGAGATCCGCCGCGCCGTGCTGCCGCTGGTCGTGGGCGTTAAGATGTAGCGGGCCTTCAATTCCTCGGCGGCCCGGACCGCGTTTAAGGAGGTCACGTCCGTGGTGGTCAAGGACGGGCTTTGGGCCACCTTATGGTCGATCTGGCGGCCTTCATCATCGGACAACTGCCCTTCATCGCGCTGGCGCTCCGTGGTCACGGCGATCCTGGCCATCATGCGCACCGTTTCCAGGGGATAATCGCCGACGGCGGTCTCCTGCGAGAGCATGATGGCATCGGTGCCGTCTAAGATGGCATTGGCCACGTCATTGACCTCGGCGCGGGTCAGCCGCATGTTCTGGGTCATGGATTCGAGCATTTGGGTGGCGGTGATCACGGGCTTGCCCAAAATATTGGCCTTTTGGATGAGCCGCTTTTGGATGCCGGGCACTTCCTCGATGGGGACCTCAACGCCTAAGTCCCCCCGGGCCACCATCACGGCATCGGCAGCTTTGAGGATCTCGTCAAAATTGTCCACCGCGGCCCGGCGCTCGATCTTGGCCACCAGATATACCCCGTGGCCCCGCCTGGCCGCAAAGGTCCTGACCTGGCGGATGTCCTGGGCCTTCTCGATGAAGGACAGCCCGAACACATTGACCCCGTGCCTCAAGCCGAAATCAATGATCTTCAAGTCCCTGGCTGTGATGGGATGGATGTCTAATTTCACGCCGGGCAGGTTAAGGCCTTTATGGGACATCAGCTTGCCGCCCACCCGCACCTTACAGAACACGTCCTGGCCGCGGATGTGATCGACCTTAAGCTGAATAAACCCGTCATTCAGGTAAATGATCTGTCCCTGGGTAACGCTTTGAGGCAGATGTTTGTATTCAACAGGGATGCACTCGTGGGTGCCGAGCACGTTCTTGGTGGTCAAAACGAGCCTGTCCCCTTTTCTTAAGGTCAAGGCATTGTTGAGCAGTTCTCCGACGCGCATTTTAACGCCGGGCAAATCGATGAGCATGCTGACCATGCGCCTTGTCTTGGAAGCCGCGGCGCGGACCATGCGGATGTGGGCCGCGTGCTCCTTGGGATCGCCGTGGGAAAAATTCAGGCGGGCGATGTTCATGCCGCTTTCCATCAGCCCTTCGAGTTTGGAAGGGGATGATGTGGCAGGGCCCAAGGTGCAGACGATCTTTGTTTTCGGCAAAGGGAGCTTGGAAGGGGCGCGCATCTTATATCATCCGCCGTACATGGCTTTAAGCTGGGCAATCTTGGGAAAATCCGGATAGAATTCGCCCTGGGGCCCGGTATAACCGCTGCCGGATTTCTTGATGATCACCGGCGTAAAGCCTCCGTTATTGTTGGGAATATTCACCGTAAAGGAATCCTGCGCCGCGTCCTCTGCGTCGGGACTGACGGCAGTGACCGTGCCCGACGGGGTGATGGACCCCATGGCCTCAACCTGGGTATCTGCCGGCTGAATGTAGTTTTGAGGCGGGGCCACGGGCTGGTAATAAGAGCCGTTGTAGATGTAATAGTTTCCGTTGCTCAAAAAATACGTGACCCCGTTGATTGTTTCCACGGGCTGATACACGGGCTGGACAGCATAGGAAGTGTCGAAGGTTTGATAATAATACGGAGAATTGTAATAGTACGGATCAGGCCAGGTGAAAAATTCAAAATTGATGAATCCATGGCCATGCTTGCGGTCATGGTCCCGGTCATGATCGCGGTCGTGGCCGCGGTCACCATCATGCCCGTGGTCCTTGTCATGGCCTTTATCATGCGCTTTGCCGTCATCATGGCTTTTCCCGCTGTTCTGGTCATGGCTGTTATGATTGTTTTGCCAATTCTGATTGTTCCAATCGGCATAAGCCCAATGGGGGCAAAAGATCATCAAACTGAAAACCATGAGACCGATGAATGAACTGGTGGATATCTTCATAATGTTCTCCTGTCTTTGTCCTTCACCTGCTTAGACAAGAAAAACCCTCAAGAAGTTCCCGCATAGGCCATCCAAAGCAGTAGGGACGGGGCCAAAAAGCCTAAACCCAAACAAGCCCAAACCAGCCAGGGACTCGTATATTTGAAAGCCATCAGGATGCCCAATATGGTTGTGACCAAGAGGCCCACGGACATCAAAAGCACCAGATAACGGAATTTCTGCGAGGGCTGGGGCCGTCTTTGGCTGTCTGTCCACCGCTGGTCCTTGTGCACCTGGGACAGGGACTTGATGATTTGGGGCGGTTCGTAGTTGTTTTCCTTTGATTCCTCATGCAGATTAAAGGTCTGAATACCGCCTGTGATCACATAAAAAATAAGCAAAGGGGCGAAAAAACACCCTAAATACAAATGGGCATTTCTCATGGCCTTGATATTCATGATTGGTCCTTTCCGCGATTTGAGGTGAAAATATTATACCTTTAATTCGATCCAAATAGCAATGCAATTTACTATTTACAAATAACGATGTAACTCATTGAAAATACTTATGTTGCAGTATGAAGAGGGATTGGCAGGATCAAATGATATATGCTATATTTGAATTAGATTTTTAAATCGCTCTTTTAGATTTCGATAAAGGCAAACTACTTGAAAAAGTAGGACGCAAAGCCGTGAACCTAACCTTATCTGGGGATGAGCAGGGTTGTCTGGTTGCCGATTAATTCCGCATCGTAGTGCAAAGGTTCACATTTCGTCCTCTTGGTTCAAGGGTGCAACGCCCAACTTAAGGAGGGCGAAATGATTAAACATTCCATTCTTCTGGCAGTGACATTCTTGGCGGTGTTTTCAGCAGTGCCTGGTTATGGCGCTACCAGGAGCCTTTCCTTGATCGTTTCCGCGACCTTACCCGAACATGTGATGGACCCAGGCAGTACCCTTCTGGCACCGGCCGCGGACAAGGCGATCCAAATGGTCCAGACCCAGACCATGACCAGAAACCATAGAAGCGTGGTCGTGACTTCCATTGTCGTGCCGTAAATCGTGGTTTTCACTGCGTTTCCCATCTCCAATTTTAAACAACCTCTAATGGAAATTCATTCTTGGAAGCTTTGATAAAAGAAATTTTAACCTTATGCCCCAATGCGCGGGCCAAATTAATCAGGGTATCAATTGTCAGATTATCATTATTTCCTGTCTCGATTCTTGAAATGACCTGCTGGGAAACCCCCAAACGTTGGGCCAATTGTTTTTGGTTAAGCCTGCTTTTGTCTCTTAATTCTGCAATTTTTTGAATCAAAAGGGCCTTGGCATATTCAATTTTATACAATCTACGCGCTTCGGGGCTCATGGCCTTTTCATCTAACAAATAATCTACTTTTTTAAGTGAAACTTTCGCCATACTATTACCTCCTATTTTAAATATTGGATTCCTTTATAGACCCACCAAGTAATTCGACTTCTGTTTTTCGCTTTATACAAAGTTTCAGATCATTGAATGGTATCTTATCAGTCTTTTTTCTTAGCATATGAAGCAGAACAGCTGAATCTTTCATAAAGTAAAAATAAAAAACTCGATGTGCTTGTGGCCGTAACTCGTAAATACCTTCACCCAAATAATCCGCTATAGGACGGCGCACATTATGCCCAAACTCCTTCAAAATTTTGATATAAGCCCTGACCTTCGCCCTTTCCTTTTCTGAAAGTTCATTTATAAATTTTTCCACCGGACTAAAGCCACTTTCATCCATAAAAAAATATACGTGCTTTAACATCAGCCTTTCCTTTCTATAGAATACAACATTTATGTTGTATATGCAAGTTTAAAGAATACGTGGGTCAGGAACGAAAATAGTGGCAGGGGGATTTTAAAAAGAGGCAGGGGCCATAGAAGCGTGGTCGTGACTTCCATTGTCGTGCCGTAAATCAACCGTTGTCTTCACTCTCCGATTTTTCCATCTTGACCGGGATATTGAACATGTAATTGGTCCCCTCCGCCACATCAACGGTGTTTTCCAGCTTGACTAAGGGCACCATGTTCAACTGCAGGGAATTGATATCAATCGTAAGATTATGCTCGCCCGGGGCGACATTCCTGAAATAAAAGGCGCCGTGCATATCGCTTTTCTGGGTGGTTTTGCCGTCCAAGGTCACCACCACCTTGCCGATAAACTGGTCCCCTTCGTTAGGCGCGGTGGAGCCGTTTTTGGACACAAAGACAATGCCGTAGATCCCGGTCTGGGTGATCAGGCCGAAATCAGCCTGGCTGATATGCCCCTGGTTGATTTTCACATTGAGCATTTGGGGGGTCGAAAAAAGAAAGCCCCCTGGAATGCTGTCTGATTCCGGGGCCACGTCCACGGCCTTGCCGCGGATCTGGATCCGGTAGCGGCCGTTTTGGTCGGTGACCGCCACCTTGTCCCCCACCTTGACCTTGACGCCCGGGACCCCCTGATCGCCGGAAACAAATTTGCCGTCGCCGTTTCTGTCCTTAAACACAATCCCTGAAACCGTGCCCAGCGGGTCCCAATAGGTCTCTCCGCCAAAGGTGATGCGCACGCCCAAATGGATCTCAAAATCATCATAGCCCGGATCGCCCAGATGGGAAATCACCCTGCTGACATTGCTGTCGGCAAAAAATGAAACGTCCGGAAAAGGATTGTAATTAAAGCCCGTTGTCAGGATCACACTCTGCTCGCCGGAAAGATAACTGTTGCCGCCCTTATGCACCCCCAATTCATCATGGTAATCGACCTGGGCATTGAAGGAAAATTTCGAAGAAATCTGCTTTTGATATTGCAGGCCCACATTGACCACATTGGGATTACTGCTGGTTAGGCCGGGCTGATTGAGCCAATTGTATTCATAGTTTGCGTAGGAAGAAATATGATTGGTCAGCGGCAATTGGATGCCGGCAATGACGTTTTCGCGGTCATAGTCGGAGGCCCGCGAACCTGACGAGCGGCTGTTTTGGTAACTGCCGCCCCAGAACACCGTGCCTTTCCTGGCGCCCCAGACACCGAAACTGCGGGAGAGCCGGTCATTGATCCCGAAACTCCGGTTGGGCGAAGGTTCTCCGGCGGTATTGACGTAATTAAAATTCGCGTCGTTCCAAAAATCAGGGGCCAGATTGGCCCGCAGATGGCCGTTGGCATCAACATTGAAAAAGTCCGGATGATTGGGATTGGGGTCCAGCCTGTCCCGGTAGACTTCCAGGAAGGTGTCTTCCGAAAAATTATTGAAATCCGCGTCCGTGGTCCAGGAAGCGCCCACCTCGCCCTGATAGGCCGGCAGGGTCGAGATGGTGGCGTAATTCTTGTCGATGTCCCTAAAGGCCAGGCTGCTTTTGAAGGCGCCGTCGACCCAATTGAGCGAAGCCAGGGTGGACTGGTGGGTGGTGTCCGTCCCTTGTTCCCCGTCAAAGGTCAGATGATCATTGAACTTGTGCAAGGCTTGGAAGGAATACACATGATTGGTCAAAAAGCGCTGGCGGTCAGAGCCGTATCCCGTGGCGAAATTAAATGCATACTGGTCCGTGGTGCTTTTTGGGAACAGGGTCAGTTTAAAGGTATCCACATAGGAGTTGGCGAATTTTCCGGAATTTAAAGCCAAAAACCCGATCGGCACCCGCTGCTGTCCGTGGGAGAAGGAAAAGCCCACGGTGTCCTGCAGGAGGTTCACATCGCCAAACACCCCCCGTAAACGCGTGCTGGGCATGGTCAAGGGCGAGAGATACCGGGTGGCATCAAAGCCGCGCAAATTAAAATTGCTCGTGCCTTCCAGAGGAATTTGGCTTAAGCCGATGGTGTAGGTGTCAAATTGGCAGAAATTGTTAAAATCAATATAGGAGCCTGAGGCATCGAAAAGGCCGTAAGGTGTTTCGCCGGTCACGCCGAGGCTTTGGGTGAATTCATAGCTTTGGCGCCTTATTTTATCAAAGGTCCTGCCGGAATAATACTCGTCCCAATCATTGGCGTAGGTAAACACAAACGGCTGGGAATGCCGGATGCCGTTATAGACCGGTCCCGCTCCTGCGGGATTGACATAAGGCGGAAATATCACCTCGACATAAAAGGAATGCCGGCCTTGATCATCCCACACGTGCAGAAAGGTGGTACCGATTTTGAGGGCATCAATGCGCAGATGGTCGATGTCCGTGATGGTGCCCTGGATATAACCCTCATCCACGATCAAAAAACGCTGGATATTTTTGCCTTCCAGAATCACCGAAGAATTCAGGGCGATCTGCAGCCTGGCCTTGGTCTGGCCGTTAGCGGTGAGGGAAGACAAGGAAATGATCTGCACAGGCCCATGCGCGTTGTGCGGCGGAATATAAAGCTGGCCCGGTACCTGCGCCGGCGGCCTTGCCTGCGCCGTCATCGGCTGTGCTGACGGCGGCTGGCTGATCTTTTCAGGGGCAGGCGCTTCCACTGGAACTGGCTTGGTCTGCGGCTTGATTTCCTCGGCGGGCTTGGCCTCCTCAACAGGCTTGGCCTCCTCGACAGGCTTAATTTCCTCTTCGGGCTTGGCCTCCTCTTCAGACTTCGTTTCCTCTACAGGCTTAGTCTCCTCAACAGGCTTGACTTCCTCTTCAGGCTTGGCCTCCTCGACGGGCTTGATTTCCTCTTCAGGTTTGATCTCCTCTTCAGGCCTGGTCTCTGCAACAGACGCATGGACGGTCATGGGGACCGTCACTTTTTCAGGGACCTTTTGGGTCTCAGGAACATTTTCAGTTTCTGCGGTCTCTTTTTCCTCAGGCACTGTTTCCGTTGCCGGCGTGATTTCCTTTTCCGGCGCGTTTTCTTCTGAAGGGGCGGGACGGAGTCCTGCGAGCTTTTCATTCTCAGAAGGCGCGCCATTGCCCTTTTCATTGTAAAAATGGATTCCCCGGCGCTGGGTAAGCACCTTCAGATACCAGTCCGCCTCGGTTGAGCCGGGATAAAATATTTTTGCGATTTTAAAATAACGGATGGCCTTATCATCGATCCTGGCCTGAAAGGCCCTGATGCCCTCGGCCAGATAATAGGTGTATCCGATGGATTTTTCCGGAGGCACGGTGGGCGGCGGCAAATACAATTGAACCCCCCGCTGTTTGAGGACCGCGAGGTAACTTTTAAGCCGGTCATCGTTGGGATCGTAAATTTCGGCGAGCTTGAAACAGCGCAGGGCCTTTTGGTCGTCGTGCTTGTCAAAAGCAATGACACCTTTTTTGAAATATTCCCGAAAGCCTATGGATTGGTCAGCAGAAGCCGGTAAGGCCAGGGCCGCCGCAATGACTAAACCACAGACCCCTGTCACGGTTTTTCTTAACATATCCGATTAACCAAACGCGTATGGGGGTCCGCATGATTTAATCCCTGACATGATCCACTGTGATTTGGCCGGCCGCGCCCACGGTCAGCCCTGCTTCCTCGACAACCACATCTCCCTCATCCAAATCTGAATTCAGCACCAGGGTATAATGCCCCGGGTCGAGCGTTTTCTTCATGGGCAATGCCAAGGACGCCGTGGTCCCCGACGGCACGTACAATTTCTTGGCCTCGCCGCGCAGCACCACCAGCCCTTTGTCCTGCATCACATAAAAGGTCGTGCGCGGCAGTTCCGTCACATTGCCCTGATTGACATAATCCGCCTTGATGGTATTGCCTTGAACAATGACATTCTGCAGGACTGCTTTTTTGCTTTTGTTGCCGGGCTCCACAAAAAACAGGCAGCCGATCCGGGTCACAACGCTCAAGCCTGTTTCCCCCTGCAAGGGGCCGGTTGTCTTTTCAAAAAACAAGACACCGTAATGCCCTTCATTGATCTGCGCCGGGACCGTGACCGTATAATCGATGTTCTGCTTACCGTACGCAGGAATGGAAAATTCCTGGGGGGAAAAGGCCACCCACTGGCTGACGGAATCCGGGGATGTCCCCGCCGGCAAAAATTCCTTGGTGCCCTCGTACGGCGCCTTATATTGAAAATCCTCCCAATAGACCTTGATGTATTCAGGCTGGGCAGAGGTATTATGGATCAGCAAGGAGCCGTTGCGGTGTTCTCCTGCAGAGACATCCAGGGACACCTTGGCCTGCTCAAGGAAGAACTGGGCCCGGGCCTCGTTTAAGCCAAACATTCCCATCATGCCTAACATGCATAAGACTATTTTGAGAATCATGAGCGCAAACCTTCCTTTTAAACAGGCGCCTGTGCGGCGGTTTCCCGCCGCACAGGCCGTATCCTGTCAATCCAAGTTTGAACTTATAAAGAGACCAAGGTGAACGTTAACGTACCCGTATAGGTACCACCCTTGTCCGTATTGGAAAACGGCTTCCCATTGGCCGGATCAGCCGGAGCGGTCGTGCTGCCGGTCCAGACCCCCACATACACCCTCTCCCATGAACCGGTGGGAATGGTGGACAACTGGCCCACGGTACCGGTTAAGTCAATGAGCCTTTTCTTGCCAAGCGAGCTGGACGATTCCACGGTTGAGCCGCCGGAAATGGCCTCGGTCACGAAGGTGGCCGTGGTCTTGGTACCCAAGCCGTTGGTGGCAACACCGTTGGGGTTGGTGCCTTCCGCATACGTCACGTTGACGATCGGCACGCCGGCGCCGCCGGTGGTCCCGAGGTCAATGGCGAAGTAATTGGTCGGAAGATAGATCCCCAAGGTGGAGTTGAAGGTCAGCGTCCCGAACGGCAAGGTGGTGGCCGTGGTGGACGGTGTCCCAAACGCGTTGGTGGTGGAATTCACCGGGGTCACGGTCAATTGCAGGCCCGTGGCCGCGGGGACAGTGGCTGACACGGTCAAGGGGATCTGCGCCATGGCCGCCTGGCTGATCAAAAACAGCCCTGTTAAAACGAGACTAATTGATTTTTGCATATTGTGGCTCCTTTGTTGTTATTTTTGGTTCAATGAAAACCTTAACGGGGCGGAAAAATTGCCCGCGTTCATTTGATTATATCCCTGCAAGCGGTACACCACCTCAAAGGTGGTCCCGCTGCCCCTTCCGTCCGAAGAGTAAATCGTTTTCTCTCCGAGCGCAACGGGCGCGAATTCCACCAGATTGGTCTGCCCTTTCTGGCCCGCGGGAATCTGGACCTGCATCATGAAGTATTTGCCGTTATACTCCTTTCCTTGTTGGTTGACCATGTTCGACTGCAGGTCTTGGACGACCTGATAGGGCTTATGTAAATTGGAAAAAACCGTTACCAGCACTTCCTTGTCCTGGGGCGGCGTATTGGGCAGCACATGGGTGAAATTGACCCCTCCCGGCGGCGGTGTTATTTCCATCGAAAACACAGGCGGCACATCGCTCTGTACATCCATGGGAAACTCCTGCGTTCCCTGCAGGGTTTCCACGGTATAGGTGATTTTCCCTTGATAGGTGCCCGCGTCCTGGAGCTTGGCCGCGTCGGCATTGACTAAGAAATAAATCTGGATATTGTCCTCGTCCTTGGTGCTGGAATAAATCAAGGTCTTCCCCATTTTCAAAGGATTGGTGCCCTGCACGCGCAGGCCTTCTGTCTGTGCCTGGGCGTCCAATTGCAAAAACTGGGGACCAAGGGTCTGCCCCGTTTCATTTTGAGGCAGGGCTTCGACGTTTTGATAGATCCGGATCTCCTGATTGGCATTGCCGGTAAAGGCGATATTGATATAATCCGCGACCTGCTCGCTGGTATCGGTGTTCTTCACATGGATACGGTTTGGATTGCGGCTGCCTTTCACAGAGGCCTTCAGGGCCGTGGTCCCGGTCAGCAACACATCCAGGGTCAGCTGATCATTGGAGTCATTGCCGGTCCCGCGTACTGTAAAGATCAGCCTGCCCCTGAAATTGCCGCTGGCATTGAACAGGGCAGGATTTAAGACATAACCGACGGTAAAGCTGTCTCCGTCGCCGTTTTGGCTGGATGCATACAAGAGCTGGTCGCCCATGCTCAAATGGCCGGAATTCTGCAAATAAAGGGTGCCATAGCTGTTGGAGCTTGGCAGAGACTGGGTTTCAATGGCCTGGGTATTTAAGCTTTCCCCTTTTTCATTCATGATAGGCTCAAGCACCCTCTGGAAAACCTGGTAGCGGTCGCCGTTGGTTGCATTGACGCGCACGCGCAGTTCAACCTTATTTTCCTTGCCAGCGACAGGGACCCTGTCAAAGCGCAAGCTATTACTGCCGTCCACCGGAATCACGCTGATGCTTAAATGCGCAAAGCAGGTTTGGGCAGAAATAAATAAAGAAAAAATAAGGGCAACCAAGGTTGCTTTGAACATCTTAATCTCCGAAAGTTAAAAATGTGTGAATGGAATATAACCTACATATGAAGTATAACATTTGACAGGGACAAAATCAAATCTATGGAATTGACGTAACTAATTGGAATGACATAAGATGTATATCTAAAATAAAATATTTTTGATCCTATTCAAGACCCCCGCAACCCCCGGGGTTGAGGAGGGACCATCACAACCCCGGGGGTTGTGATGGTTTCCGACGGTGGGCTCAGGGACAGGGGCTGAATAAATACCCTTGATCTTTGTTATAGCCTGTCAAGCGCAACAGAGATGTGACCTTGCGGCCCTTGGCTGCCTGTTGATCTTTTTGAATATAAACCACCACATTGACTGCCTCGACAATGGCCGCGGGCACCGGGACCACCCCTGCTTCCTGGACTAATTGCTCAATCCTCAACAAACCGCTTTCGGCGCTGTTGGCATGGATGGTGCATATGCCCCCTGAATGTCCCGTGTTCCAAGCCTTAAGCAGGGTATGCGCTTCGGGCCCGCGCACCTCGCCGATGATGATGCGGTCCGGCCTCATGCGCAAGGAATCATAGATCAGCGCATTCATGCTTTTGGCCGGCGATGAGCGCATGGTCACACAATCCTTCACCTGGCATTTCAATTCCTGGGTGTCTTCGATGATGATGATCCTATCGTCGGGATGGGCCTGGGCCACACCATTCAAGACCGCATTGGTCAAGGTGGTTTTGCCCGATTGTGTGCCGCCGATGATGAGCATCGATCGGCGGGCTTGGACTGATTCCTGGATGTATTGTTCCTGCTCAAGGGAAAGGATGCCGTCTTTGACAAATTCTTTGAGCGGAATCACCCGGCCGGCGCGTTTGCGGATGGTAAAGGCCGGATAAGCCACCACCGGAGGAATCAGGGCCTGGAACCTGAACAATTGAAGTTCTTCCTTGATCTTGACCCATAATTCCCCCGCGAAACTGGGGCTGGAGGCTGTCACCGCTTCATCCGCGATGCTGGCCACCGTATTGATCAAATTCTTGGCTGCTGCCGGGGCCATGCATCCCAAAGGGCGCTTGCCCTTCCACCCGTCGACCCATATAATCCCGTCGGGGTTTAACATCACCTCATAAATTTCATCGTCGGCCAGCGCAGAGAAAATCAGTTCCCCCAAATCATGCCGGATCTTATTTTGAGTACGACAATGTTCCTTGAGCATCCGCTATTTTCTCCAGCACCATGTCCTTCATCACCATGACCTTAAACTTATAGCCGGGATCAATGATCAGGGTGGGTGCCACATCCATGTTCCTTTGCATCACCTGCCCGCTGACATCCGCTAATTTTTGTCCCACGCTGGCTGCCACCGCATCCCTGGGATCAACGGATTGCTCAGCCTTTCTGTTTAAAATGGCGTATCCTGCGCCCATGAGGCTCAAGAGCACGGCATTGCCGTAAATCCTAAGATAGTGATTGTCCACCTTGTCATGCAAACCGGTATAGCCGGAAACATCAACGCCTTGCATGTTCTCCAAATCCAGGCTGGACCCATCGGGAAAAATGATCCTCTGCCATACGACCTGGACGCGCTTTTGCCCGAAGCTCACATCGCTGTTATACACGCCGATCAAGCGGGCGCCCTGAGGGATCAATACAAAATTGCCCGTGACCGTGTCATAGACTGAATCCGTCACCTGGGCCGTGACAGCTCCGGGCAGGTCCGAATTAATGCCGGTGATCAAGGCCGCGGGAAGATAGGAGCCTGCCTTAATTTCAAAAGGTGAACGCGGCCTGGCTTTTGTATTTTCCAGATAATCGTCCTGAGGCCTGCTCTTTAGCAAAAAGGATTCTTTCGCAGGAAGTTCAGGCAATTTGGTCCCTGTCATGGCCTTGACCATATTGGCTATATCCTCTATGCCGGCGGGCCCATCATTTTTGGGCGCTTCCTTGGGCGCCGTGGTTTTGGGGGTCCCGGGCGCGGTCGGGATTTCAATGGACAAGGGCGATTTGACGGCTTCCTCTTCCAGTTTCTGTTCTTGCGCTTCGATCTTGTCTTCGCTTTTGACAGCCGCGGGCCTGGCCGCGGCCCCTTTATCCAGTTTAAAATGATTGAATTTCTCGTCGTTAAACCAATTGTTGTCCGCTGATCTTGGGGAAAGATCATAGGATGGCCGGGATTGACCGAAAGCGGCGGCCTTTGGCGGACGGACCTGGCTTTTCAACAAAAAAAGTCCTGCCAACAATAAAAAAATAATGGTGCCGATCAAAAAAGGAAGACGCCTGGCGTTGAAGATTTGAGAAGATGGTTGACGAAACATGCGCCTCTTAGACCCTGGTGATCTTGACCACCTGGCGGAAATGCTCGGTCCCTAAAATCAGGACGCCGGAATCAAAAATCATGTCGATGATAAAATAAGGTTTGAAATACCGGTAATTCACAACTTCCTTTCTGCCGCCGGGATTGACCGCCATAAAGACCGGAAGCTGGGAGCGCTCGACATGTTCCGGCATCCGGATAAATACCTTACTGCCGTCTTCAAACACGCTGGCCGGATACCAGTTCAAGCGCCGGTTGCCGCTGATGCGGTAATCATATTTGATGTTTTCGATGTTGATTTTCGGCTGGCGCGCTTCCAGGTCCTGCGCCTCGTCCGGCGGCGGCCCCGCGCGCACAGCGTCGGCCAGATCCTGCGGATAATAAAAACCGACCCGCGGCATATAGTCCCCGGAGGCCGCGGATTGAATGGTGATATCATAATCCCTTTTGTCCGTAATGATGGACAAGCTGGTTTGCAGGCCGGGCATCAAGGGTTTGATCAAAATCACGGGCGTATAGGAGGAAGCGTCCCCGATATAATTAGGCAGGATTTGCCAGCGGGCCGTGTCTCCGGAAGCGGCGCTGACGATTTTTTCTCCCTCCTGCAAAATGATCTTGCTGTACATCATGGTCCTGGCCAGCACCCGGACCTGGGCCAGGCCATAGGGAAATAGAATTGTTCCGTCCGGCCTGCTGATCACATCAGCCTGGCCATTGCTTAAATAACGGCTTGTCTGCTCTTCAATGGCCATTTGATTGGTCATGGCCTGCAGCTTTTTCTGGGAAGAGAGGCTGATGTCCTCAAAAGCCACACCTTCGTCTTTATTTAATTTCATCGGCGCTGTCCGGCTTTCAGGCGGCATCAGGATCAACGGTTGATCGCCTGAATTGCTCTCGAGCGCCGCGCAGCCGCTTAAACATAAAATCATTCCTAAGATCCCAAGCTTCTTGATGATCATGGCAAGGCTCCTATCCGTTTAATTTGGACCATGACAAGGATGTCACATAAAGGCCGAAAGGATTGAAAGGGTTTTCCTTATACTGGTCTTCCTTAGTATTAGGGATTTGCACCACGCTGACCAAGGCCTTGTAATGGGCCTCGCCCAAAACCTGATTATCGTCATTGCGCTCGATCTCGCGCCATTCCGCAGAATAGCTGTTCTCCCCTTCCTTTAAAAAGACCAGCCATTCCACATGGCGCGTCCCCTTGTTTTGGGCGTAATCAAAGGGATTGTTCTGCTTATAAAAAGGGTCCAAAAAATTGGTTTGTACGGAGCGGATGGATTCCTGATAAACCAGGGAAAGGTTTTTCTTCAGGCTTTCAGGGTCAGGGACCACGGAGCGCGCCATGTCGATATATTGATAGACAAAGGCCTTGATCAGACGCTCATCGCGGATGGGCGTTTCCCTGGCTTCGCGGACAGCCATGGCCCGTCCCAAATTGTCCACCTCGACGATATAAGGAATGACATGGGCCTTGCGCAGGGTCAGGATATTGCCCAGGATGCTGATCAAGAGCGCCGCCGCAAGGACAAAGGCCATGCGCTGCCAATTGAGTTTGGAAGCATTGAGATTATGGGTGATGGCATCGTATTCTTGGCGGGCCCTGATATAAGGGTCGGTGGATTTTAAATTCATATCCCCGGATCCTCGTCTGTTTTGGGTATATTGTCCAAAATGCTTTTGGCCAATTTACCGCCATCTGTATCATCGACCTTCTTGTCCCAGGCCGCCTGCCTCGCGGCTTGTTTGGCTTCGCCCAAGGTCCTGACAGCCTCGGCCTGGACCTCCTGGGGGCCCGGGGTCTTGCCCTGGGCTGAAAAAAACGCCGCGGCGGCCTGCCTGGAAGCATCCGCAGCCTTGGCATGGCCCTGGATCGCGGCCTTCTTCTCGAGGGCGTACTCCAATCCTTTTTTGCCGAAGCCCACCGTGTCCTTAATGAGCTCGGGCAGGGACGGGACAGGGCTGAAACTCATGGGAAATCTTCCGGTAAAATAGACTGTGGCCTGTTCCGGCAATTTTTGGCAGAGCATATAAAACACGAAGGTGGCCATGACCACGGCGAAATTGTACTGCAGGGTCAAATTAGGGCGGACATGGTCAAGCTGCTGGGACCAGGTGCTGGTAAATCCCGCGCCGATATTGATCAAAATATACATAAACATCATTTTGATCCCCACCTGAAAAAAGGTATGCACATAGCGCTCGGCATATTCCCTGGTCCATTTTAAACCGGCCAGGGCCAGCAAAAAAACGCCTCCGGCCAGGATGATCTGACTGCCGATTTGAAGCAGCAGCAGTTCAACGGCGATCATGCCGAAACAATACAGGATCACGACCACGGCAATGACCGATACCAGCCCAAAGCCGAAATTCAAAAATATGGTTTGTTTTAAGTCAATGGCAAAGAGCTGCAGGGCCACATCAAAGCCGTTGCTGATGATGCTCGTCGGTGTGGGCACCGTGTAATGGCCGGTGACCTGGCCGCCCAGATAGGCCCCGGCCTGCTGAAAGGATTGGATGACCAAAGGCAGATACCGGTCATATTGGGTGATCAAAAGATAAAAGACATCGAGATAAATCAGCCAGCGGATCAGCTCAAGGTTGGACTCGGTCAGGTCAACGTTTTTGCGCAGCAGCCGGTTGATCCCCAGCAA
>CAZACW010000026.1:0-28093 GCA_964483785.1 uncultured Planctomycetales bacterium | reverse complement strand
AATTCGCTCAATTCCCGCACCGCGTGCTGGGCCTGGGCCACGGCCATGCCGTAGCCGGGGATGATCACCACGGACTTGGCGTTTTCCAGGATCAAGAAGGCGTCTTCCACGGACATGGCCTTGGCTTCCTTTTTCTCGGCGGTGCCGGTTTTTTTGACCACCTGGCTGAAGGCGCCGAAGAGCACATTGGTGATGGAGCGGTTCATGGCCTTGCACATGATGATGCTTAAGATGATCCCGTTGGCACCCACCAGAGAACCTACGACGATCAACAGGGTGTTGTGGATCACAAAGCCGGTGGTGCAGGCCACGACCCCGGAATAGCTGTTTAAGACGGAAATCACCACCGGCATGTCTGCGCCGCCGATGGGGATGACCAGGAAAATGCCGAAGACCATGGACAGCCCGAGGATGATTAAAAACAAATCATACCGGGAAGGCTGCATCAGAAACAGGACACCCAAGACAGCGATGGCGCTGATGATGCCGATATTCAGCCATTTTTGTCCGGTAAATAGAATGGGTTTGCCGGTGATCTTTTCTGCCAATTTGCCCCAGGCAATGGCACTGCCGGTGACTGTAAGCCCGCCGATGACGATGGAGAGATAAAGGGTTACGGCCTTGACCATGTCTGTTGCGCCATCAACGTGATAGGCGGTCCAGTCCACAAAGACGCTGGCCAGGGCACCACAGCCGTGCAAAAGTGCTATCATCTGGGGCATCTCGGTCATGGCGGCTTTCAAGGCCACCAAGGCGCCCAAGGAAGCTCCGATAATGATCCCGATGGCGATCCATTGAAAGCTGATCATGTGGCCGCCGCACAGGGTGGCTAAAACAGCCAACAGCATTCCGATTGAGGAGAGCTGATTGCCGCGGCGGGCCGTGACCGGCGAGCCCAAGAATTTCAAGCCGAAGGCAAAAAGTATGGAGCTTATAATGTAGATAAAATTTGTGATCATAATCTCAAAATAGGGGACAACCTCCACAACCCCCGGGGTTGTGGAGGTTTCTACTCCTTCTTTTTAAACATTTTCAACATGCGTTCAGTCACTAAATAACCGCCCACCACGTTGAAGGTGGCCAGGGCCACGGCCGAGGTCCCTAAAAAGATGGTCAGCGGGCCGTTGGCCTGGACGCCGGCGGCAATCAGAGCACCCACGATGATGATGCCGCAAATGGCATTGGCCTCAGACATCAAGGGCGTGTGCAACAGCGGCGGCACGCGGGAGATCAAGGCAAAGCCTAAGAAAACCGAAAGTGTTAAAATAAACAACAAATAGATAAGATCCATAAGAATTCTCCGTTTCTCTTCGGATGTACGAAGCCCGATGAGCGTTCATTAATTTTATGTTTTTGATCAACCCATGACATATTTGTACCCGAAGCGGTATCAAGGCGCCTTTGATGATTTGCCCTTCATGGTTGATCTTGAACATCTTAGCGTCCTTGTCCCAACATTCTTCCAGGATATTATGCAGATTGGCGGAATAAACCTGGGAAGCATGCACCGCCACTCGTCCAGGCAGATTGCCCATGCCCAAAATACGCACGCCGTTATTGGTCATCACTTCTTCGTTGAGCTTGGAGCCTTCCACATTGCCGCCGGATTCCACGGCCATGTCCACCAGGATGGTGCCTGGCTTCATTTGGCTGATCATAGCATGGGTGATGACTACCGGCGCTTTTCGGCCGAAGAGCTGGGCCGTGGTGATCACCACATCTGATTGCGCGCAGGCCTTGGCCATGCCCTGGCGCTGTTTTTCCAATTGTTCGGGAGTCAGGGCCTTGGCATAGCCTTGGGCGGTCTGGCCGGTTTCGCCCAGATCGATTTCCACGAATTTCGCGCCTAAGGACTGCACCTGTTCCTTGACCACGGCCCGGGTGTCAAAGGCTTCTACGCGGGCCCCCAGGCGCTTGGCCGTGGCAATGGCCTGCAATCCGGCAACTCCGGCGCCGATAATAAAGACCCTGGCCGGGGCAATGGTGCCGGCCGGTGTCATCAGCATGGGAAAAATTTTAGGCAGACGCTCCGCAGCCAAAATCACGGTCACATAGCCGGCCAGATTGGCCTGGGAACTTAGAGCATCCATTTTCTGGGCCCGGGTGGTGCGGGGGACCATTTCCATGCTGAAGGCACTGATCTGCTGTTCAGCCAAGGCCTGCACCAGGGCTTTTTCGTTAAAGGGGTCTAAAAAACTGATATGAATGGAGCCTTTTTTAAGCTGTTGGACCTCTTCCAAAGGCGGTTTGCGCAAGCGAAGGACTATATCAGAGGAGGATAATAGGGAAGACCGGTTGTTTTCCACGGATGCGCCGGCTTTTTTGTATTCATCATCGCTAATGCCGATACTGGCGCCCAATCCTGCTTCGATGGTAACTAAGGCGCCTTTTTTGACCAAACGGTCAACAGAGGAGGGGATAAAGGCTGTCCGCGTTTCGCCGGGATGGGTTTCTTTAGGGATCCCAATCATCATGCCTGCCATTTTGCACCCAAGATCCGGCTTAGTCAAGGCCATTCCTGAATATCATTATTCCGTCTGTATTTTGCTTGTCTTTAGGGAACGATTCGGGTAAAATCAGCATTTACCATTATTTGAGGAGAAAAACATGTTCAAAGACCAGGGTATTTTTGAGATCATTTCCGCCGGTGGATTTACCATATACATCCTCATCCTCTGTTCCGTGGTGTCCATTGCAGTGATCATCGAGCGCGTGGTTTATTTCAACCGCCGTTCTCAATTCTCCCGCGGCGTGCTTTTAGAGCAGATCCGCAAGGAATTTGTCAGCCATCATGTGCTCAATGCCATCGGTCTTTGTAAAAATGTGGATACCCCGGTTTCCAAGGTGGCCCTGGCAGGTCTTAATCTACACGGCCATGACGAAAAGCTGATTGCCAATGCCATGGAGCGCGAAATCACTGTGCAGACCATTAAATTGGAGCGTTTCATCAGCATTGTCGGCAGTATAGGCGGCACAGCGGTGTACATCGGCCTTTTGGGCACGGTCATCGGGATCATGCGGGCCTTTAACGATATCGGCAGGGCAGGCAGCGGCGGCATGAACATTGTTACCGTGGGCATTGCCGAGGCCTTGGTCTGCACCGCCGCGGGCCTTTTGGTTTCCATTCCGGCGGTTTTAAGCTACAACTGGTTTATCCGCAAAATTGATAATTTCGTGATCGACATGGAACTGGCCGCCTCAGAGCTGATTGATCTGATGTGCGTGAAGAAAAAATGAGAAAACGTCCGCGCCATTCCAAATTGATGGCTGATATCAATATCGCGCCGTTTACCGACGTGATCCTGGTCCTTTTGGTGGTGTTCATGGTCACCACACCCATGATCCTGCGCTCCAGCATCAAAATCGCCCTGCCGCAGGTCTCCAACAACCGCCAGTCCCTGGAAATCAAGGACAAGGACATCAATGTCAATATCACCGCTGTCGGCGAGGTCTTTCTGGAAAATCAAAAGTACGATCTGCGGCTGGACATGGATCTTTTTAAATTCAAATTAAAGAGTCTTTTGGGCCGCTATTCTGATCCGGCCATCATCATCAGCGGGGACCGCAGCGTGAAATACGATTATGTGGTGGATGTGATCGATGCCGCTTCCAAACTTGGGTATAAACATCTGGTTTTGGCCACGGAATTTAAGCGTTAGAAAGGAAGGACATGCCGGCTTTAGCAACACCTGAGCGCCCTTTAAGGGTGGCCATTGTAGGCAGCGGGCCCAGCGGGTTTTACACCGCGGAAGACATTTTAAGGCAGAATCCGCATGTCAAGGTGGACATGTTTGATAAATTGCCGGTGCCCTTTGGCCTGGTGCGCTATGGGGTGGCGCCTGACCATCCCAAGATCAAGAATGTCACCAAAATTTACGAAAAAACCGCTTCCAATCTCAAATTTTCTTTTTTCGGCAATGTCACGGTGGGTAAAAATATCAGCGTGTTTGAGCTGAAAAAATTTTATGACGCCGTTGTCTTTGCTTATGGCGCTGAATCAGACCGCCATTTGGGGATCAATGGGGAGGATTTGGTCGGCTCCTACACGGCCACGGAATTCGTGGCCTGGTATAACGGCCATCCGGATTTCCAGGACCATCATTTTGACTTTTCCCATGAAGTGGCGGTGATCGTGGGCAACGGCAATGTGGCCATGGATGTGGCCAGGATCCTGTGCAAAACCACGGATGAGCTCAAAAATACGGATATCACCCAAAATGCCCTGGATGTTTTGGCTGAAAGCAGGATCAAGGAAGTGCATGTGTACGGCCGCAGGGGGCCGGTGCAGGCCTCTTTTACCGCTCCGGAGATCAGGGAAATGGGGGATTTGGCGGATTGTTATCCGGTTGTTGACCCGCAGGATTTACAGCTCAATGAATCCAGCGCCAAGGAGCTGGATATGGCGGAAAATGCCTGGCGCAGGAAAAATTATGAGATCATGCAGCAATTTTTAAAAATCGACCCCCAAGGCCGCAAACGCAAGTTTGTCCTGCATTTTGGCCGCAGTCCGGTGGAGATATTAGGGAAGGGCCGGGTGCAAAAAGCCAAATTTGAGATCAATAAGCTGACTGGTGAGCCCAACCAGCAAAAGGTCAGGGGCATGGGCCAATTTGAGGAAATCGATTGCGGGGTCTTTTTTCGCAGTGTGGGCTATGCCGGCCTTCCCATCAAAGGTCTGCCGTTTTCAGTCCAGGCCGGGGTGGTGCCTAATCAGGCCGGCAGGGTCATGGATTCAGAGCAGATTTTTACCGGCTGGTATGTGTCCGGCTGGATCAAAAGGGGGGCCACAGGTGTTATCGGCACCAATAAACCGGACGCGCAAGAGACAGTCAAGTGCCTTTTGGAAGATATTGACCATTTGAATCCTTGTGAAAATCCAAGCACCGATGAATTGATCAAATTTCTCAAAAACCGTGAAGTCATAGCGGTTACGTTCCAGGATTGGAAAAAAATCGACGCCGCGGAAATCGAGCGGGGGCTAAAAATCGGCAAACCTCGAGAGAAATTCACGAGGGTCACCGGCATGCTTTCAGCGCTTCATTAAATGTTTCTAATTATTTGAAAAAGTATTAGACAATTCTAATTCTATGGGGTATATTATCTTTAGAATCTAACCCAAGATAAGGGAAACAATTTCCCATGGGGGTTTTAAGGAGGTATATCCTATGATGGGACCACACAATCAGGAGTCAAACCAGAAAGCCCAACAGGAAGAAGAAGCAACCTTCGCCTGGGACGAGGCTAATGTCTTGATCTAAGCTGTCTTAGGCAGGCATTATCCAAGATTTGGGAGTTCAATAGAAAGGCTAGAGCAATTGCTGTAGCCTTTTTTATTTAAGACCACCACAACCCCGGGGGTTGTGATGGTTTTTTAATTTGCCATGTGTATTATTTATATGGCATACTTACAGCATCATGAAACTTAAGGTTTTTTTAGTCTTATTGGCTTTTGCGGCCAATACCATGGGCCCTTTGCCGCCTGCAAGGGCCGGTGAACTGGTACTACCAGCAATGCCAAGGCCAGGGGCCATGGTCCAATTAAGCCCTGCCTTTGTGCCTGCCCATTTAATGGGCCTGGCCGTCCACCCTGAAAATGCCCTCAAATTCGATTTTTTGGTCCATCAAGGGGACGGTCATCTAAACCCGGCCCAAAAACAGGTGGAATATACCAAACTCATCAAGTATTTTCTGGCTTCCCTGACCATCCCTGACCAGGACCAATGGGTCAATCTTTCCCCTTATGAACATCACCGTATCATCCCAGAAAGCTTCGGGCAGACTGAAATGGGCCGGGATTTGCTGGAGCAGGATTATTTGCTCAAGCAAATTTCTTCATCCCTGATGTTTCCGGAATCCGGATTAGGCAAAAGCTTCTGGGACGAGATTTACAAAAGGGCCTGGAAGCAATTTCATACACCCCAGGGGCCGGTGAAAACCTTTAATAAGGTCTGGATTGTGCCGGATAAAACCACGGTTTTTGTCAGCCAAAACACGGCTTATGTTGTCCAGAGCCATTTGAAGGTGATGCTCGAAGAGGATTATTTGGCGACAATAAAGGGGACGTCTCCCTTTATTTTGGCTTCCCCAAAGGTTAAAAAAAGGGAGACGTCCCCTTTATTGATGCAAAGCATGCTTCGTCAGATCATCCTTCCAGCTCTGGAGCAGGAAGTCAACCAGGGCAAAAACTTTGCCCCTTTGCGCCAAATTGTCAGCAGCATGGTCCTGGCCACCTGGTATAAGAAAGCCCTGAAAGATTCTATTATCGGCAGGGTTTACGCGGATAAAGACAAGGTGTCTGATTTGAATACCGACCGCCTGACGCTTAACCCCCAGCAGATTTATCAACAATACCTCAAAGCCTTTAAAAAAGGCGTCTACAGCTACATCAAGGAAGACCAGGACAAGTATTCCCGTCAAAGGGTCCCCAGGAAGTATTTTGCCGGAGGATTCGCCCGTTTAGGGGTGGAAAGTATCATCAATCCAGCCATGTCTTCAGCCGATGAAACACTGCAGGCCAAAAGGGTGATCAAGGGCGCCTTGAACGATTTGGATGAAACAACCGTGGTCATGGGCCCTGACCTGCATTTAAAAGCCGATGATGCGGGCATGATCAGTCCAAAAAATGGGAGTAGAATTTTTTCGATAATATTAAATTTTTTAATTCCTTTAATAGTCATTTCAGGAGTTGTTTATCTAACTAATGATTTTGTTGCCCAATTATTTCAGGAATCACGGGAATCCAGGGAACGCGAACAATTAGGCATAGAAGCAGAGCATTTTTTGACTGGCGGTATTATAAGTCCCGAACTTTTTCATGTGCCTGGCATTGATAATCCAAATAAAGTACTCACAGATTTGAAAGTTCATAAGTATGTGGGAGATAGATATGTTGCCCCG
Organism: uncultured Planctomycetales bacterium; assembly: GCA_964483785.1. Classification (GTDB taxonomy): domain Bacteria; phylum Omnitrophota; class Gorgyraeia; order Zapsychrales; family Fredricksoniimonadaceae; genus JABDGZ01. The sequence continues at coordinate 21,196 of CAZACW010000026.1, read as the reverse complement.
GACTTCAATGAAGACCATTTTGCCCTGCCAGGTCATTCCCTGTCTGAACTAGATTTAATCAAAAAGGTCCTGGTCAGATTCAGAGGCGTGCCCTGGGACCGTGATTTTTTGGCAAGTCATTTTAAAATCCAGTTTGAGGGAAATTTTGGGAACAACAGGACCGTTGTTTTGGCCCTGGCCAGCTGGATCAACAAAACTTTATACGCCGGGATGGATTCAATCGGAGGGGATGCCAAAAGAACTTTTGAAAGAAGGTTCGGATCAACAGTGGTATTTCGTATCAATGATGTTGATCAGCCTTTGTTTCTTTTTCAAGATTTGGGGGCCGGTTATTTTATTGATTTAAATCCTAAAATTTTTGAACCGGCCAATATCCCAAGGCTGATATTAGGATTGGTGCGGGCATTTAGAAAAATAGAAGCTACCAATCAGCCTTCCCTGGGAATGGATTTTACGGATACGGACCAATCGGCCTGGTCGCAATTGTTCATGTTGTTTGCCAGGCACGGGATACATTATACGCACATGTACAAATATTTTTATGAGGCTTATGCCCTTCGCGGTCAAAATCATATGGACCCCAATACAGGTTGGAACAAAGACGCTTCGGCCGGCGATGATCTTAGGAGAGCGTTTGAACAAAAACTTCACGCCAGGCAAGATTTCATTATTCAGCAGGACGAATCCCGAGCCATGTCTTCATCAAACCAAAAAGGACAGATTAGAGATACACTTGAACCTGCCTTGCCAAATGCAGACATGGCCGCGGTTGCCGTGGATCCGCATAGCGGTCAAAGAATCCCTATAGATGTTTATTTGAAAGCTGAGGAAAAAATTAAACCGGAAATGAGGGAATTTGTCATCTTAGTCTCGCGTTTTGATATATCCTCATTGGGATTTCTATCTGAACTCAATCATAAGGATGGATTTTATTATACGAAGGGAAAATGGGTTTATAAAGGCATATCTGCCTTGGGCAATGGTCTCCCGAGACTTACTTTTGCAGACAAAGCGGATGTATGGGAAACCATCCCAGAGGGTCATCTTCATTCCGTTGTTTTGCCAGACGCCCAAGATTTTGAGGGTGGGATGTCTTTAAGGCAATTCATGCTTTTGATCAAGACGAAAAACCCGCCCAGGTTCAGCCTTATATTAAAAAATCCTCCACCGGCCGGAATCCCTTTTAAAAGACTGTACTATAAAGGGGTGGATGCTTATTTGGTGGGGGAGTGTGATCCGATTTATTTGGGAGGAATAAATCAGGCCTTGAAAGATCCTGAAGTTGATGCGATTTACAATCCTTTGCGGCCCCGTTTGGACAATATCTGGGAACGGGCCCAGGACGGGCAGCATTTTCGATTAAAGCAGGATGTTATGATCCATGAACGGCAAATTCGTAAACTGGCTGGTCCGCATGCAGAAGTGGTTTGGGACACCATATCCAAGGCCAGATGGCTGGAGGAAGCCGGTTATACGTTGACCCATGGTCCATTGGGAACGCTGGATTTGGACAAAAGTATACTTTATCTTAAGATTTCCAATACGCCCAATGCCCAGCCTTTCGCGTTGAATAACTCGGATTTTCTGGGCTTTAAATTTCCCTTGAACGCCTCTGCGGCCATGATTGCGGCTCAAAATTCCGATTCTGCCATGATAGAGGCCTCGAAGATTGCGGGCATGAGATATGTTGAATTTATGAAGTTTGTAAATTTAAATCCAATGATGGCATTGGAATCCTTAAGAGACAGATGGTCGAGATTGTTGGAAAGCAATCGTATACTCGCCGATCAAGTGCAAAATCATCGCAAGGCAGTCCATAGACTTAAAATCGCCATAGTTTATAAAGCTGTGCAAGATTACCGGCGCAAACCGATGGAGTTGTTTTTTAAGATAGAACTGAGCAAATATCCCCATGGTCTACTGGCCCGTGCGCGGTCAGTGACAATGGAAAATCTCAATGATTGGTACCGGATATTGGAGGTTGAACATGGCATTTACAGTATGGTCATTGAATATGGATTTGTTCCTCCAATCATAAGAGAGCTGCAAGGGGACATTAAAAGGGCCATAGCTCAGCGCAATTTGATTGGAGCCACACAAGAAGCGATCAAAATTTTGGCCGCAAGTTCAGGTAAGGAATACACCAAACCAGATGTCAGTAAAGCATCCCTATTAGCTTGGGTGCCCGAGAAGACCTATATCAGCAATGATCGATTGATCACAGCTGTTTTAAAATTACAGGAAGCAAGGGGAAAAAGGTATCTAATTCCTGACCCATCAGGATCAGATCCAGACCCCTTCACGATGGCCATTACGACTTTAAGAGATGAGGTGTTGGTCAAGAGATTTCAAATTTCTGAGTTTTTAGGCTCGAAAGAAGCCGCTGAAGATTATTTAAAGCAACAGGGCATTAATTTTGCCATGTCCTCCCAAGAACACACAGGCGGTATTGATTTAAATGCCGCGCACATGGGCATGTCCGTTACAGGACAAAGCGGCACCTTGCAGATCTCTGATCAGGATGCGGCCCAATTAAGCGGCCTGCAAGGCCTGCACCTGCGCATTATCTCCATCAAGCCCGCCGCCCGCCAGCCCATCTTGGCTTCATTAAATATATAAAAGTCAGTTTGACATTAAAAAAATCACAAGTAAGATAAAAGTATAAAGATTTCATTAACAATTTTATCGCCAGGGGTCATTTATGAAAAATTTGGTTTTGGTCGTGCTGGTTGTATTCTGTTTAACCTCCTTGATAGGATGCAACAAAAAGAAAAGGGACGAGGCCGCGGACTTAAACGGCGTTGTTTCTGAAAACGTGGTGTCCGTGACGGACAATGCGGCGCAGAACACGGACACGACCAATGCCGTGCCCGTGGTGGTTGAAAACGCCTCTGCAGTGGCCAATACCGAGGTCGCTGAACCAGCCATGGCCCAGGCCGCGCAGGACACGGCCGAAAAACCCACGGCCAAAATGATCCAGCAGGCCCTGAAAAACGCGGGACTTTATGACGGCAAAATTGACGGCAATATCGGCCCCAGGAGCAAGAAGGCCATTGAGGCCTTCCAAAGCCAAAACGGCCTCAAAGCCGACGGCAAGGTGGGCCGCAAGACCTGGAAACTCCTGGCGCCCTACCTGACCAAGAGCGTCGAGGTGTCCAATCCCTCCGCCGACAGCCAGGCCGTGGCCCAGCCGTAAGTATTATTTGACAAGTAAATAAAAGTGAGGCATACTTTTATTTAGTGAGTATAAATGAAGCAAACGTTTCAGCAGGACAAGCAAGAAGGAGGATCAAGGTAATGGCAAAAGGTAAAGTCAAGTGGTTCAATAATCAAAAAGGCTATGGTTTTATCACTCCTGAAAACGGCAAAGATGTATTCGTCCACCACACAGCGATCAAATCTGACGGCTACCGCACCCTGGAGGAGGGACAGGAAGTTGAATTCGAAATTCAACAGGGTCCCAAGGGTGAGCAGGCAGTCAATGTCACCAAGACCTAATAGATGAAGCACTCCCAGGCCTGGTTAAAAATGAACCAGGCCTTTTTATTTTTATAACATGGACCCTCTCACACGCGAAAAATTGGAACTTCCCGGCGGCGCCGCCAAACTGCTTTTGCATTCCTGCTGTGCGCCGTGTGCGGGGGAATTGATGGAAGCGCTGACCGCTTCGGCCATCGATTACACGATTTTTTTCTACAATCCCAACATCCATCCCCGCCAGGAATATGAAATCCGCAAAAATGAAAACATCCGTTTCGCGCGCAAGATGAACATTCCCTTCGTGGACGCGGATTATGACACCTCCAACTGGTTTGCCCGTATCAAGGGCATGGAATTTGTACCCGAAAGAGGGGTCCGCTGCAGCGCCTGCTTTGACATGCGTTTCGAGCGCACCGCCCTGTATGCCCATGAGCATGGTTTTTCCGTCATCACTTCGTCGCTGGGCATTTCCCGCTGGAAAGACATGGAGCAGATCAACCGCAGCGGTATCAAGGCCGCCGGGCTTTTTGAAGGCCTTACCTATTGGACCTACAATTGGCGCAAAAAAGGAGGCTCTGCCCGCATGTACGAGATTTCCAAGCGCGAGGGATTTTATCAGCAGGAGTATTGCGGCTGTGTGTATTCGTTAAGGGACAGTAATTTGGCCAGGGTCCGCAAGGGCCAGGAACGCATTGATATCGGCAAGCATTTTTATGGAGCAGAACATGCCCCCAGAAGCTAAGGTCACGGTTTCCGCCGGAGGGGTGGTCTTAAACCAGCAGGGCATGGTCTTGGTCGTAGACCAGGGCACGTCCTGGTCTTTGCCCAAGGGGCATGTGGACCCAGGCGAGGAGCCGGTGCAGGCAGCGGCGCGCGAGATCAGGGAAGAGTCCGGCGTCACCGAGCTTAACTTTATCAGTGTCCTGGGTTCTTACGGCCGCTATAAATTAGGCCTGAAACAGACCGAAGACCAGGCAGAATGGAAGGTGCTGGTTTTTTATTTATTTTCCACCGCGCAAAATGAATTAAAACCCCATGATCCCCGGCATCCCCAGGCCTGCTGGGTGCATCCGGACAAGGTGGAGGCTTTGTTGTCGCACCCTAAGGACAAGGCCTTTTACCGGAGCATCCGTTCCCAGATCAAATGAAGCCCTCCGGTTATACCGTTGATTTTTCCCTGGACCCTCAGCATACCTGGCTGAATGTGGCCAGCGAAGGGCCATTGCCCAAGATTGCTGTTGCGGCCCTGCAAGAGGCCATTGCTTGGAAACAATCGCCGCATTTATTGACCATCCCGAAATTTCAGCAAGTCCCTTTGGAGCTTAAAAAAACCATCGCTCAATTGCTTCATGTTGAGGCCCAGGATGTGATCTTAGGCAACAGCGCCACCTACGGCCTGCATCTATTGTCCCATGGGATTTCTTTTAAGCCGGGCGACGAGATCATTTTACTGCAGAATGATTTTCCGACGGACATTTTGCCCTGGCTGTCGCTGGCTGAAAAAGGTGTCACAGTGCATCAGCTTAAGGCCAGGGAGCATGTGTTGACCCCGCAAGAATTGGAAAAGGCCATTCATCCTCGCACCAAATTGGTCTGCCTGCCATTGGTCCATAGTTTCATGGGGTATAAGCATGATATCAAGGCCCTGGCCAAAATCTGCCGTTCTAAAGGAGTTTTATGTATTGTGAATGTAAGCCAGGCCGCGGGCTCTGTTGAGATGGATTTGAGCGCATGGGGCATAGATGCCGCTGTCGGAGCTGGTTATAAATGGCTTTTGGGCCCTTATGGCACTGGATTTTGCTGGATCAGGAAGGAACTGCGCCAACAATTAAACTATGCGCACAATTATTGGGTCAGCCTGATGGATGAACATAGTTTGCGATCTGAAGGGCCTTTGGCTTTGAAAGAGGACCATTCAGCCCGGCGTTATGATGTTTTCGGCACAGCGAATTTTTTTAATTTTTATCCGTGGAAAGCTTCCATCGCCTATCTTTTATCGATCGGCATGGCCAAGGTGCAGGCGCATAATCAAAGGTTGGTGGATGCATTGATCAACGGCCTGGATGAAAAACGTTATCAACTGTTAAGCCCGCGGGCCAAGGAAGAGAGAAGTCCTATTGTGGTTTTGACACACCAAGACCCTGCAAAGAATTCCGCTGTGCATGCTTTTTTGAAAAATAAGGGCTTTCATCTGGCCCTCTGGAAAAACAAATTACGGGCCTCGCCGCACATATACAACACCCTGCACGAAATGGAATCTCTCCTGAAAGTCCTCAATCAATATGCCTGACGCGTCTTTGATCATCAAGAAAAAATCCAGGGTCCACGGCTGGGGCATTTTTGCCCGAAAGGACATTCTTAAGGGGACACGGATCATCGAATACGTTGGAGAAAAGATCACCAAGGCTGAAGCGGAAAGGCGGGGGCCGAAATTGGTTGAGTATGCCAAAAAGCGCAAGGAAACCGGCGCGGTGTATATTTTTGTCCTGAATCAGACCCATGATATCGACGGCCATGTGGACTACAATACAGCCAAATTCATCAATCATTCCTGCGCCCCGAATTGTGAGGTGGAAATCATCCGCGGCCGTATCTGGGTCATCGCGCTTCAGGACATCCGCAAAAATGAGGAGCTTTTCTACAATTACGGTTATGATCTTGAGGGCTACAAAGACCATCCTTGCTGCTGCGCCAGCGCCTGCTGTCCCGGGTATATCACGGCCGAAGAGCATTGGCCTAAATTAAGAACCATCACAACCCCCGGGGTTGTGATGGTTTCTTTAAAGAAGGTGTTGAAAGGGTGAGGGAGGCGCTGTTATAATGATTTTATGCGCCTTAATCTAAAATTTATCAAATCTTCATATTCGGTTAATAGCAATGTTATAAATTTTAGCAATGGTCAAAAAGAAGATTTTAGTCGTCGAAGACGACCGCGATATCAGCGAACTGATCACCTACAACCTGGAGCGCGAAGGCTATGAGATCGCCTGCCTGTATGACGGCGGCCAGGCCGTGGAATTTATCAACAAGCGCAAGCCGGATTTGGTGATCCTGGATTTGATGCTGCCCGAAGTGGACGGGATCGAAATCTGCCGCAGTGTTAAAAGCGATCCCAATACCAAGCATGTGCCCATCATCATGCTCACCGCCAAAAGCGAGGAAGCGGACGTGGTGATCGGCCTGCAAATGGGCGCGGATGATTATATCCCTAAGCCCTTCAGCCCCAAGGTGCTGGTGGCGCGGATCAAGGCCATTACCAGGCGCACCGCGGAATTGCAGATGTCCTCTTCCGCGGCGGAGAACCTGCGGTCCTTCGGCGATTTCAAGATCGATTTGCTCAAGCACAAGATCTCGTACAAGACCCAGGAAGTCAAGCTGACCTCCATTGAATTCGACATCATCGAGTTTTTATCGCGCTCGCCCGGCAGGGTCTGGACGCGCGAGCAGATCTTAGACAATGTCTGGAAAGAAGGCAAATTCATCATCGACCGCGCCGTGGACGTGCATGTGCGGGGCCTGCGCAAGAAATTGGGGGCCGCGGACCATTATATCGAAACTGTCAGGGGCGTCGGCTACCGTTTTAAGGATGTGGAATGATGTCCACGGGGTTTTAAATGAGTTGGAGCTCGGATGTGGTATATTTGGGTCCTGATTCCCACCTTGACAACGGCCTTTGTGGGTTTGTTTTTGTCCCACCGCTATTATCAGCGCCGCATTGCAAAGATCCACACCTCTCACGATTCTGAATCCAATGATTTTTTAAGACAGCTCAAGGATTCCAAGGCTGACCGGGAAAACCTGGAAACCATACTCTCCAGCATGGTGGAGGCGGTGATCGTCATCGATGCCAGGGGCAAGATCGTGCACGCCAGCCCTAATTTCTGCCAATTACTGGAATTGCGCTCAAAGGAAACCACCGATAAATTGTATTGGGAAGTGATCTGGAACCAGGAAATCAATGATTCCATCCGCGAGGCGCTCTCGCAAAAGAGGGCGGTGCGCAAGGAAATCAACATCATCGGGCCGCAGGAGTCCTTTTTCAGCATGCAGATCTCGCCGGTGATGGACAGGGCGGACAAGCTCTTGAGCCTGATCGCCATTTTTCACGACATCACGGAATTGAAAAAATTGGAAAAGGTCCGGGCCGAATTCGTGGCCAATGTTTCCCATGAGCTCAAAACCCCCTTGACCGCCATCAAGGGCTTCGTGGAGACCCTAAAGACCTCGGCCAAGGACGATCCGGCGGCGGCCAAGAGGTTTTTGGACATCATCGAAAAGCAGGCCCAGCAGCTGGAAAACCTGGTCAATGATCTTCTGCTTTTATCCTCCATAGAATTCAGAGAAAATAAAATGAACATCCAGGCCGAGCCTTTAGGCAGGATCATCAGTTCCGTGATGGACGTGCAGAAAAGGGCCATGGATGAGAAAGGCCATCAGGTGGTCATCGACATTCCTGCGGATTTGCCGCGGGTCCTGGCGGACCGCCAGCGCCTGGAACAGGTGTTTATGAATCTTTTGGACAATGCGGCCAAATTTACACCCCCCGGCGGGCGCATCATCGTCAAGGCCAAATGGGAAAAGCCCTACGTGCGGGTGGAAGTCATCGACAACGGCGTCGGGATCCCTGCGGAACATCTTTCCCGGGTCTTTGAGCGTTTTTACAGGGTGGACAAGGCCCGCTCCAGGGAAGCAGGGGGCACAGGGCTGGGGCTGGCCATCGTGCACCAGATCGTCTCGGCCCATCAGGGCAAGGTCGAGGTCGAGAGCTCCCCGGATTACGGGTCGACCTTCCGTATTTTTCTGCCGTGCCAAAATTAAAACGAATATGGTATAATTAATTATGGAGACTTTTGCGCGTATCAGCGTCCAGGAGGCCCGGGAATTGATGTATGCTTCGGATGTCAACATCGTCGACATCCGGGACGAGGGGTCCTACGCCGAGGGCCACATCGACAAGGCCCATCATGTGAACGAGGTCAATATCAAGGATTTTGTCCAAAACACCTGCAAGGACAAACCTCTAATTTGTTATTGTTATCATGGGATATCGTCCCAAGGGGCGGCCGGGTTCTTCGCTGCCCAGGGCTTTAAAAAGGTGTTCAGCCTTGACGGCGGATTTGAGAAATGGAAATCGATCCATGGTCAAAAAACTGTTTAATACATGCGTTGCCCTGCTGATCTTGTCAAGCGCGTCCTATGCCGGTTATGACGAGGACGCGGGCCTGCGGGCCAAATACGGCCCGGATCTGACCAGGGCGCCGTTTCATCTGCGCTATTCTTTCAGCAAGTCCTATCAGAAAGACTGGTATCACTCCTATTATCTTGAACGCAAGGAATTTTTGCAGAAATACGAGATTGAGCTCATCCAGCAGGCCAGGGCAGACAAGATCAATGCCAAGGCACAGAAGAGGCGGGAGAAAGAATTGCTGAATCAGCAAAGGGCGGCGAAGAGGGCTGAAGAGCAGAAGGTCAAAGAGGCTCTGGCCGAGCAAAAGGCCGAAGCTAAGGAGGAAAAAGACCGCCAGCATGAGTTTGACCAGGCCGTCAAGGTCGAACAGAAAGAAATGAAGCAGATGGAACGGGCAGCAGGCCAAGGGGGCATCTGATCGCAAAGCTTTTCCCTTTCAATCCCCACATTTCAACCTTGATTTTTGATATGGACGGCGTGATCACAGACACCATGCCGTATCATTTTCGCGCCTGGAAAACTGTTTTTGCCCGAGCAGGCATCGAGGCCAGCCACGAGGACATCTATAAGCGCGAGGGACAGCGCGGCTTGGACAGCGTCCGGGAAATATTTGCCGAGAGAGGCAAAGCCTATACCGAGGCCATAGGCCGGCAATTACTGCGCCAAAAGGAAGATTTGTTCAAACGCATTTTCAAGCGCCGCTTTATTCCAGGCAGCAGGGCTTTTATCAGGCAGGCCATGGCCCGGGGCTTTAAGCTGGCCTTGGTCACCGGCACATCGCGGCATGAAGCGCAAAAACTTTTGCCCCGGCCATTATGGGAGAGTTTTGATGCGACTGTCTGCGGCTGTGATGTGCAAAACGGCAAGCCGCATCCGGAGCCGTATCTCAAGGCCCTGGCCAAGCTCAAGATTTCCCCTCGCCAAGCCCTTGTCTTTGAAAACGCGCCCTTCGGTATCCGCTCAGCCAAGGCTGCCGGGCTTTATTGTGTCGCCCTGGAAACGTCCCTGCCTGCCTCTTATCTGAAAGGCGCGGACGCGGTATTCACTTCGTTTAAATCCATTGCGCCTCATGTGAAAAACGCATGAACGTCCTTTTGTTCTACAAGAACAGCACCTACGCCGGTTATTTTTTGAGCGACCGCAAGCGCCTGGCCCAGCTGGAAGGCCTGCTCAACAGCGAGGAGATCAAGCGGTTTCGGCGCACGCATGAAAACCATTTCTGGAGCCTCGCCTATGTCGAGGCGGTCTTAAGAAACAGGAAACTGCGCTTCACCAAGGCCTGCCGCGGCACCTCGCTCGACTACGGCCGGTATCAGTTGGTCATTACCGTCGGAGGGGACGGCACCTTTTTAGAGGCGGCCAGGCACATCAAGAAGGGCGTGCTTTGGGGTGTTAATTCCGACCCCAGCTGGAGCGTCGGCCGTTTCTGCAGCGGCAATCCCCAGAATTTCGAAAAGATGCTCGACCGCATCTTGGCCGGAAAGATCAAACCTCAGACCTTCAACCGTCTGAGCGTGAGTTTTAGCGACGGGACCCAGTCCATGAACGTGCTCAATGATCTTTTGATCTGCCACCATAATCCCGGGGCCATGAGCCGGTATTTCCTGAAGATCGGCCGCGTCAAGGAAGAGCAGAGGTCTTCCGGGGTGTGGATCGCCACGGCCGCGGGTTCTTCCGGCGGCCTGCATTCCGCGGGAGGCAAGGTCTTGCCGCCGGAGCACGTCAGTTTTCAATACAAGCCCAGGGAGCTTTACCGCGGCAAAAACATCCATTATCATTTAAAAGGCGGGGTCTTGAAACCTTCCCAAAAAATCGTCTTGACCTCCTTGATGCGGGAGGGTGTGGTCTTTGTGGACGGTTCCCATGTCTGCCTGCCGTTTTCTTTTGGGACCAGGGTCCTGGTTGAACGATCCTCAAACCCTTTGAGCATCATCTTCGCATGAAAGCCATCCTGGTGGTCAGCCACGGCAGCCGCTCGCCTGAAACCAAAAAAGAAGTGGGCGCGCTGACGCAAGCCTTACGGCAGCTTTTGCCCGGGACCCTGGTTGAATTTGCATTTTTGGAAATCGCGTCACCCAGCATTCCGGAAGGCCTGGACCTTTGCGCGGCCCAAGGGGCAAAGGAGATCGTGGTGGCCTTGAATTTTTTGAATTCCGGGCGGCATGTCAGCGGTGATGTTCCGGCCCTGGTTGAGGCCGCACGCCAAAGGCATTCCCAGGTCAAATTTTCGATCACCAAGCCGGTCGGTCAGCATGCCCAAATTCCCAGCCTGTTCGTTGATTTAATCAAACATGTTTAGTCAAAACTTGATGTCCTGGTATTCCCTCAACAAGCGCGACCTTCCCTGGCGGCGCACCAAGGATGCTTACCGTATTTGGGTCTCTGAGATCATGCTCCAGCAGACCACGGTCAATACTGTGATTCCTTATTATGAGCGCTGGCTTAAAGCTTTTCCGACGGTGCATGAATTGGGCAAGGCCCCTTTGGCCAAGGTCTTAAAACTTTGGCAGGGCCTGGGCTATTACAACCGGGCCAGGAACATGCACCAGGCGGCCCGGCGCATCATTGATGAGCATCAAGGCAGACTGCCTCAAGACCCCGTACGCATCCGTTCCTTGCCGGGTTTTGGTCCCTATACTACTGGGTCGGTGCTGAGCATCGCCTATGATCTGCCGATGACCATTATTGATGCTAATGTCCGGCGGGTTGCAATGCGCTTGATGGCCCTGGAGGGCCCTGCAGATACCGGCCAGGATGCGGGCATTGAGGTCTTTTTGTTAAAGGTTTTGCCTAAGAAGAAGGTAGGAGATTTTAACCAGGCCCTGATGGAGCTGGGGGCTTTGATTTGCCGTCCTAAAGAGCCGATCTGTCTTTCCTGTCCGGTCCAAAAATATTGCAAGGCCTATCGACTGGGGCGGCAGGAAATTATTCCAAAGCCCAGGGTCAAAATCATCAAAGATATCCATGCTGTGATCGCGGTCATTGAAAAGAATGGAAAATATTTTATCCAACAGAGGCCTTCCAGGGGTTTGTTGGCAGATCTCTGGGAATTCCCCGGCGGAAAAATCGAGGCAGGGGAGGCCAAGACCAAGGCCCTGGCCAGGGAATTGAAAGAAGAGCTGGGCGTTGGGCTTCTGGCGTGCAAGCATTTATTTGACGTTAAACATTTTTATACGCAGTTCAGGGTCAATCTGTCGGTTTTTGCCTGTTCCATCGATGGTGCATTAAAGACCGGCGCGCGTCATCGCTGGGTCATTCTCAAGGATTTTGCCAAATACCCCATGCCTTCCGGCACAGCCAAAATCGTCCAAAACCTCCACAACCTCCGGGGTTGTGGAGGTTATCACAACCCCGGGGGTTGTGATGGTTTTTATGCTTGACATTATGCCTTTCTTTTTGTATCATTACTTACATTATTAATTAAGTAATGTATAAATCTGGAGGAAGAAATGGCAAATTTGGCTGTGAAAGAAAAACATTGGAGAAGTATTGTCAAGGCAGCGTCCTGGCGCATTACAGGAACGATTGACACCATCATCATATCCTGGATCATTACGCGTAAACTTCATATGGCCTTTGCCATAGGTTCGGTTGAATTATTTACCAAGATGGTGCTGTATTATTTCCATGAACGGATTTGGGACCGCATTCAATTTGGCCGTGCAGTCATTAATTTTGACATTTGATATGCATCAAGACAGGATAAGGACATGAAGGTTTCCGCTAAAATGGATTATGCAGTCCGGGCGCTTTTGGAGCTTGGCCTGCGTTGGCCGGACACCAAGCCTTGTCAAATTCAGGATATCGGGCGCAAGGCCATGGTGCCTCAAAAATTTTTGATCCATATTTTGATCGCCTTAAAAAATCTCGGCCTTGTCCAAAGCGTCCGCGGCCAGAAGGGCGGCTATATATTAGGTAAGGAGCCGCGGCAGATCATTTTAGCGGGACTTGTCAGAGATTTAGGGGGCCTTGGCTCTTTGGAGGAAGAAAAGCGAAAGAAAAAACAGGATGCGGTCAGCCAGTTGTGGCAGGACATGGATAAAAGCGTCATCCAGTTTTTGAAAACCTTGACTCTGGAAGATCTTTGTAACCGCCAGCGTCAGCAGATTAAAACCTTGAGTTTCGATATTTAAAGGAGGATTCTATGGCTAAAATCGCCAACGACATCATTGAATTGATCGGCAATACACCGTTAGTGAAACTTAACAAGGTAACGCAAGGATGCGGGGCTACGGTGGTAGCCAAGCTGGAATTCTTCAACCCTCTGCACTCAGTGAAAGACCGCATCGGATTCAACATGATCCGGGCGGCGGAGAAAGCAGGCAAGATCAAGGCAGAAACAGTGATCATTGAGCCGACCTCTGGGAATACGGGGATTGCCCTGGCCTTTGTGTGCGCGGTGAAAGGGTATAAATTGCTTTTGACCATGCCTGAGACCATGAGTTTGGAGCGCCGGGCGCTGTTAAAAGCTTTGGGAGCGGAATTGATCTTGACCCCTGGACCGGAAGGGATGAAGGGGGCTATTAAGAAAGCGAAGGAAATCCATGATTCTGACACGGGCAAATACTTCATGCCTCAGCAGTTTGATAATCCGGCGAATGTGGAGATCCACCGGCTGACAACAGCGGAAGAGATATGGAAGGATACAGATGGGAAGGCAGATTTTTTGGTGGCAGGAGTAGGGACCGGAGGGACAATTACAGGGGTAGCACAGGTGATTAAACCCCGTAAGCCATCGTTTAAGACAGTAGCTGTAGAGCCGGTAACATCGCCTGTGCTATCAGGGGGCCAGCCAGGGCCGCATAAGATCCAGGGGATAGGGGCAGGCTTTATTCCGAGCATTGTGGATACCAAATTGATTGATGAGATCATTCAAGTGAGCAATGAAGAAGCTTTTGCCATGGCCAAGAGGCTGATAAGGGAAGAGGGGATCCTGTGCGGGATATCATCCGGAGCGAATGTGCAGGCAGCACTAAAGGTAGCAGCAAGGCCGGAAAACAAGGGCAAGCTTGTAGTGGTGGTTATTCCTTCCACAGGCGAGAGGTACCTTTCTACTGATCTTTTCGCCGAATACCGCTCGTAATAAAGGGGACGTCTCCCATTTAATTAATTGGGAGACGTCCCCTTTATTAGCAGCGCGGGTGGCGAGGATTCGATGTTCGCGAGCGCACGACAAGTGCACAAGTCATCTATTTTGGGAAACCACCATTCTGGCCGCTGATAGGGTTGCCATTCGCCAAGAGAAGCGAAGCGCAGCACGCGAACTCGAAGCCGACGCCAGGCCCCGCGCTGGCTCATGAATAGAATGGAGGTCTCTTTTTTAGACATGGCTTAACACATTTTTAATAATTTTTTCATTTTTTGATTACATAAGCTTGATAATGTATTAAATGAACAGAACATGGGGCGAGGACTGTTTAGGGATTATACCATATTAAATTTTCTTTATAATTCGCATCTAATTGGAATTAAATGGTTTATAAAGATTACATAAATTTGCTTTCCCGATACCTGAATGGTATACTTCCTTCATAAAATCGATTCAAAACGCAATTATTTTTAATTTTCTCGAAAAAACTGATCAGCTTCACAGAGTATATAAACCTCAAAACAAGGGGATGAATACATGCAATTCCTGTCCAAAAGATTGTCCAGAGTTACGGCCGCAGTAGTCATTGTGCTGTTTAACTTCAACCTGCTCCTCTCACCAGTTGGCTATGCCCAGCTCATTGATCTTCCGCCTGCCGGGTCCATGGTGCAGATGACGCCTCATTTTAATCCCATGATGGTCAAGGGGATCAAACTTTACCCGGACAATCCTTTTAAACTGGATTTCATCGTTGATACCGGTGATAACCGTTTAAGCCAGGAACAGATCAAAGCCGAAGGCCAAAAACTCGCCGAGTATTTTTTGGCTTCCTTAACGACCCCTGAAAATGAGATGTGGGTCAACCTTTCTCCTTACGAAAAAGACCGCACCATCACGCCGACCTTCGGAGATACCAAGATGGGCCAGGAACTGTTGGCCGAAGATTATCTTCTAAAGCAGATCATGGCCACGGCCCTGTATCCAGAGCGTGAATTAGGCAAGGAATTTTGGGCCAAGGTCTACGCGCAAGCTTCCCAGGAATTCGGTACCACCAACATCCCTGTCGATACCTTTAATAAGGTATGGATCGTCCCCAGCAAGGCCGTGGTTTATCAAAACGCCCAGACCAATTCCGTGTTTGTGGTGGAGAGCCGTTTAAAGGTGATGCTGGAACAGGATTATTTGGCCGCCAACAAGCACAAGGCCATGGACCAGTACGGCATGACGGAAGAGCAGTTTCAAAAGAGCATGTCTGCAAGCTCGGTTTCTGCCATGTCTTCCAAAATCATCAAGGACATCGTGGTCCCGGCCCTGGAAAAGGAAGTGAATGAAGGCAAGAATTTCGCCGCCTTGCGCCAGGTTTATCAATCCTTGATCTTGGCCTCTTGGTATAAAAAGAATTTGAAAGACAGCATCCTGGGCCAGGGTTATGTGGACCGCGGCAAGACCCAGGGTGTTGATACCCAGGACAAGCAATTCAATGAAAAGATCTATAAGCAGTATTTAACGGCCTACCGCAAGGGCGCCTATAACTATATTAAGGAAGACATGGACCCTGCCACCAATCAGGTGGTGCCCAGAAAATATTTTTCCGGCGGGGTGGGGATGACTAATTTGGCCATGGTGGCTAATGAGGTGGATACCCCTCAGAATGCTGATCTGGTTGACCACGATTTGGCCCAAATCTCTGTTGCCAGAGGATTGGCCTTGATCGGATTGGCCTTTGTGGCGGTTGGGGCTGTCGCAACAGGAACAGCCCATTCTCAGGTCATTCAGCACAATGGATACACCGAACAAGCTTTGCCGGCGCCAACCGCTCTTGCGGTCACGCCAGGCGCGGCATCCGGCACTCTGGATACTTTAAGGGCCTCTGTCGGTGGTCAGGTCGGCCGTGTCATTGGATATGCGACCAATCCGCGTTCTCCTGTCCCTAACGAAATCACAGCCAATTTAACCGGAAACGAAGATTTAAGGCAAGTTTTAGCTGACAGCCTCAACAATAGTTCTATTGACGCCGGGGGCCATCAATGGCTGCGTGTTTCTCCAGGTGCTGGTGTGATCAATACTATCGGCAATTCGGGTGTTGCCTATGTTGTTACTCCTGACAATAAGGTGACCCGTATTGACAGCAATACCATCAATTCAAAATTGGCCGGGGTCTTGCACCTCCCGGTGCGCAGTGGTTCTGCGCCGCCTCCGCCTCAGAACGGGCCAGGGATCAAAATGGATCAATATACTCCGCCTCCTTCAGGTATTCCAACCCAGAGACAGTATTATATGTTAGGGGACGTAATGGCCCATGCTGCTATTCGTCCTGCCGGGACAATCACCAGAAATTATGTGTTGCAGGGTGAATACTATGTCATCAGTTTTAAATCAAGGTATTCCCTGGATCAGCAGACAGCTGAAGGCAATCAGCCCGGCGGCCCGTTATACCAGGCCTTGGTCAATACCCTGGGTCCTAATCTTGTTGCTGAAACAGAAGGGTTTTTCAATCCAACCATCCATGTCTATGTGCCTAAAGCCCAGTTTGACAGCAGGCATATTGTGCCTACGGATATGCTGGCGACCATGATCGAAGCGCCTGCGAACCATCCGGCCTTGCGGATCCAGCCGCCTCCGGCTCAGCCGACTTTTGAGCTTAATGTTTATCAGGCTGTTACCGGCGGCGCATCCAAGGCCACCGATGCTGAAATGAAGGGCCTTCAGTCTGCTATCAGCGCCCGTACCATTGTGATGGGCGGCAACAGGGTAAGCTCAACCAATGTAGATTTGCCCGATGGTTCTTTAGAAGTCAGTTTTTCAGCCAGCGGCGTTAATTTGAATGATACTTATCCTAATCCTTGGAACAGAGGGGTCTCAGAAAACAACAGCCGTTTGCTGAATAATATATTCGGCATTTGGGGCCAGGACGCCATATTGGCTGTTGATATTGTCTCTGATGGTTTTAGTAACGCCAAGGTCCATGTGTTTTTTAAGGCAGGACGTCTGACCTGGCAATTTGATCAAAGGCAGGCTGCCTTTGCCAATGATCTGGCGAAAATGGGTATAAAGCCTATCGCGCATGGCGTGCCTAAGATTAAAGCCGCGGCTACCCCGCCGCCGATACCCGGCCAACAAATACATGAAATTAATCTATTTTCCACCCCTGCGGTTTCAGATCCTCATGTCGCGGCCCTCAAGGCTGTTTTGACGCCGGGCGTTTACACCATCGAGGGCAGGCAATATAATGCCTTTAACATTTCATCCAATTTTAATAGGGCTAACGTTGAAGCCTGGATGAAGTATTTGGCAGGATCCGGCGATATTAAAATCGGAGAACATAAGCCGGGGATGTGGTCTAAGACCAAATATACTATTTACATCCCTGTTGGATCTTCTGCAAAAATAGTTTCTCATCTTACCGAACCAAGGGTCAGTGATTTCCTGCAGGGCATATCACCTCAGGCCGGCAATGCCTGGTATGTGCCTACCCAGCCGGAAAATAATTATTCTTACGGCAACCAAGCCATGATGGCAGACCTTCCTCCATCTGTGCGGCGCTCAACCGTTGTTGATAGAGACGGCGGTATCGACCTGGCCCAGGTGGCTGTGGAAAGCAAGGGCAGCGGCATCAGATTTGGCTTTAAGGACCCGAGTATCTTGAAATTATTGATGGATGCAAGCGGTCTAAGGCCCAAGGTCAATTCCGTTGAAAATATGACCGTACCCATGGTCAATTTGATGCTGGGATTCAACACGCCGGCCAATGATAATCAGCCTACCCGGCAAGCGGACAATCAGCCTTCTTTGTTCAAGTCCGTTTTTTTGGACAATCGTTTTAAAAATATCCGTATCTGTTAGTTTGATCCATAATCAAGGAAGCGTCTGCCTTTTGGGGCAGGCGCTTCCTTTTTGTATTTAAATTAACAAATGAACCATCACAACCCCCGGGGTTGTGATTGTCAACCTCCGCAACCTCCGGGGTTGCGGTGGGCCGCAACCCCGGAGGTTGTGGTGGTCTTGTTACACATGTCGATTACGTTAAATTATTTCCTTTTTTGAGTGTTTTTTGGTATTCTTAAGGACTGCCATGAAGACAGAAATTTTACAAAAGCTCAACGAGAAAGCCAAGACCCTGGATGCCCAGGGCATCCTCAAATTGGCCCAGGAAGAATTTCCTTCCAGGGTGATTTTTGCCACGAATTTAGGCGAAGAGGACCAGGCCATCCTGGACATGATCGCCAAAACAGCACCCGGCATCGCCGTATTTACCCTGGACACCGGGCGCTTGTTCGCCGAGAGTTATGATCTTATGGCCAAAAACCAAAAGAAATATCCAGACGTTGATTTTAAGATTTATTATCCGGACACCAAGGCCGTGGAAGATATGGTCAAGCTCAAAGGCATCAATTTATTTTATGAAAGCGTTGAAAACCGGAAACTTTGCTGCCATGTGAGGAAGGTAGAGCCTCTGCAAAGGGCCTTGAAAGACAGGGATGCCTGGATCGCGGGATTAAGGCAAATGCAATCCATGGACCGCGCTGATCTTGAACCCGTGGAATGGGACCAGGCCAACGGCAAGGTCAAAATCAACCCGCTTTATAATTGGACCTTGGAGCAGGTGAGGGATTATATCAAGCAACATAAAGTAGACGTCAGCCCCTTGCATGCCAAGGGCTTTGTGTCCATTGGCTGCGCGCCCTGCACCCGCGCCATTAAGCCGGGAGAAGATATCCGCGCTGGCCGCTGGTGGTGGGAAGAGGAAACCAAAAAAGAATGCGGCCTGCATGATAATCCCAAATGGAAGGGCAAGAAACAGTGATATGATCATGGACAAACTTGACTCTTTAGAATCTCAAAGCGTTTATATCCTGCGCGAAGCTTACCGTGAATTTAAGTCCCTGGTGATGCTGTGGTCTATCGGCAAGGACTCAACGGTCCTGCTGTGGCTGGCCCGCAAGGCCTTTTTCGGCCATGTGCCGTTTCCGCTGGTCCATATCGACACCAGCTACAAAATCCCGGAAATGATCAAATACCGCGATGAGCTGGCCCTGAAATTTAAGCTCAACATGGTGGTAGGCCAAAATACCCAGGCCTTGAAGGAAAAAAGGACCTATCCTGACGGACAGTTGGACAGGATCGCCTGCTGCAAGGCCTTAAAGACCGATGCTTTAAAAAATACCTTGTCCGGCGCCTGGCCGCGCCTTCGTCTGAATCACAAGACCGGCAAATATGAAACCGATACCAATACCGAGCCCTATACCGGCGTCATTGTCGGTGCCCGCGCAGATGAGGAAGGCTCGCGTTCCAAGGAGCGTTACTTTTCACCACGCGATAGAAACAGCGATTGGGACGTGGGGGACCAGCCGCCGGAATTATGGAACCAGTTTAAGACGGATTTTGCACCCGGAACGCATATCCGAATCCATCCTTTGCTTGACTGGACGGAATTGAACATTTGGGAATATATCCAGCGCGAAAATATTCCCATCACCCATTTGTATTTTGACCAGGGCCAGGGCAAGCGCTACCGCTCCCTTGGCTGTTATCCCTGCACCACTCCTGTCGATTCCACTGCTAAAAACGTGGATGATATTGTCAAGGAACTGCGGGAAGGGAAATTCAAGAACATTGCCGAGCGCTCGGGCAGGGCCCAGGACAAGGAAGACGGCGGCGGGCTTGAAACCCTGCGTAAAGAAGGTTACATGTAATTGGATATGGTAAATTTAATGTCATTTATAATGCCATTGTGTTTCCTGAGCAGGCTTTAGAGGGCCGTTTTGGATTGGTCCGCCTGCGTCACCTTGCGGCGGCAAAACGGCCCGGGCCAAAGCGAGCCGCGCCGCTGGAGCGCGGCGAGCGTGCCTGCGAAGGAAACACAATGGCATTATTAAATCAATTCTAATGGATAATCAACGCGAACAAATGAATGTGGTCATCGTCGGCCACGTGGACCACGGCAAAAGCACCCTGGTCGGCCGCCTTTTGGCAGATACCGGTTCCCTGCCTGACGGCAAGCTGGAAGCGGTCAAGGCCCAGTGCAAGCGCAATGCCAAGCCTTTTGAATACGCTTTTCTTTTGGATGCCCTCAAGGACGAGCAGGCCCAGGGCATTACCATTGACACGGCCCGCTCCTTCTTTAAATCTTCCAAGCGCGACTACATCATCATCGATGCGCCCGGCCACATTGAATTTTTAAAAAATATGATCTCCGGTGCCGCGCGCGCTGAAGCGGCCCTGCTGGTCATCGATGCGCACGAAGGCATCAAGGAAAATTCCAAGCGCCACGGCTACATGATGCGCTTTTTGGGCATCAAAAATATCGCGGTCTGCGTCAATAAAATGGATTTGGTCAATTATGATCAGAAAGTCTTTGAGCAGATCCAGACGGATTACACCAAGTTTTTAAAAGACATTGACCTTGTTCCCAAATCTTTTATCCCCATCGCCGCTTATCATGGCGACAATCTGATTTCTCCTTCAAAAAATATGCCGTGGTTCAAAGGGGGTTCGGTCCTGGAAGTGCTGGACAGTTTTGAAAAGGCAGCACCCTTGGATAAATTGCCTTTTCGCATGCCGGTCCAGGACATTTACAAATTTACCGAAGAAGGGGATGAGCGGCGCATTGTGGCCGGCCGTGTCGAGAGCGGGAGCATCAAGACAGGGGATGAGGTGGTTTTTCTGCCTTCGGGCAAGCGCAACCGCATTAAGTCCATTGAATATTTTAACGGCCCCGCCAAAACGCAGTCTTCTGCCGGAGAAAGCACGGGTTTTACCTATCAAACGGAAATTTACATCCGGCCCGGCGAGATCCTCTGCAGGGCCGCGGAAAAACTGCCGCATGTCAGCAATAAATTCCGTGCCAATATTTTTTGGATGGGCAAACAGCCCTTAGTCAAGGGCAGGACGTATAAGTTAAAGATCGCCACCCAGCAGGTGCCGGTGATTGTGTCGGATATCATTCAAGTGCTCAATGCCGCCCAGCTGGAAGAAAGTGCCAAGCCCCATGTGGACCGCCATGAAGTGGGGGAAATCATTTTCGAGGCCTTAAAGCCCGTGGCCTTTGACATTGTCAGCGACATTGCCCAGACCGGCCGTTTTGTCCTGGTGGACAATTATGAAATTTCCGGCGGGGGCATTGTTTTGGCGCCGGTCTTTGACCTGCTTCAGCAAGTGGCTACCTGGGTAGTAGATGTAAACCATTCCGTTGCCGCGTGCGTCGACGAATGAAGTTAGATCGCCACTCGGGTCGTAACCAAAAGTGATGTTGCGCTGCACGGCGTTGACGATCAATGGATCCACGACGGAGATGAGTTGACCACCGGCGTTGTACTGAAAGTCGATCGTGCGGCCGACAGTGTCTGTAATGAAATCGATCCTACTTGGATTCAGAGTCTCGTAAGTAAGAGTCAAGCGATTGTCGTTCCAGTCTTCAATGACAAGAAGTTTTCGCGAAA
>CAZACW010000025.1:0-30002 GCA_964483785.1 uncultured Planctomycetales bacterium | reverse complement strand
ATGATCTTTGCCAAGCTGGAACGGCAGTGATGGCGCGGAACTGAGTTTAGAGTTTTTAGGGAAAGTATTTTAAGGGCATGCACACAGAAGTCATCATTGTAGCGGCGGGCGCGGGCAAGAGATTAAAGGCCAAGACGCCCAAGGCCCTGGTCCTGCTCAAGGGCAGGCCGCTGATCACGCATTGTTTAAAGGTCTTTAACACGCATCCTTGTATTAACGGCATCGTGGTGGTGGGGGTCAAGGCGCATTTAAAGGCCTTTGTCCGGATCGCGTCGGTGTTCAAGAAGGTCCATGCGGTCGTACCCGGCGGGCGGACGCGGTCGCAATCCGTCCAGAACGGTTTAAAAGCATTATCGGCAAAGGCGGACACGGTCCTGGTGCATGATGCGGCCAGGCCTTTTGTTGATGCTGCCATGGTCAATCGCCTGGCCGCGGCCCTGCGCAGGCATCCCGCGGCCATCGTCGGCGTTCCGGTCAAATTCACCGTTAAAAAGGTGGCGCCCAAGTCCCTGGACATTCAGGAAACCCCGGCCCGCGCCGGCTTATGGGAAGCGCAGACGCCCCAGGGCTTCAATCGCAAGGTTTTGGCCAAGGCCCATGCGCGGCCTTCCCGACGGGAGGCGACGGATGATGCCATGATGGCGGAGGCCATGGGCATCAAGGTCAAAATGGTCATGGGGGATTACCGCAATATCAAAATAACGACCCGGGAAGATTTGATTTTGGCCAGGGGATTGGGAGAAAGAATTTGAGTTACAGGGTCGGCATAGGGCATGATGTGCACCGCTTGCAGACAGGCCGAAAGCTCGTCCTGGGCGGGGTCGAAATACCGTACACCAAAGGCCTGCTCGGCCATTCGGACGCGGATGTGGTTTACCATGCCGTCTGTGATGCCATTTTAGGCGCGGCAGGCCTGGGCGATATCGGTGAACATTTCCCCAATACGGATGCTCAATATAAGGGGGCGGCCAGTTCCGGGTTTTTGAAGGCATCTTTAAACATGGCCGGCCAGGGCGGCTGGTCCGTGGACAATGTGGACGTGATGATCCTGGCCCAGGAGCCGAAATTAAAAGCGTACAAAACGAAAATGAAAGAACAGATGGCCAAGGACATGGGCCTCGACGCCGGCCAGGTCAATATCAAGGCCGGCACCAATGAAGACCTGGGTTATATCGGCGCCGGCGAGGCCATCGCGGCCTATGCCGTGGTGCTGTTAAGGAGGGCTTAAAGCGTATGCAGTTTTCCACCAAAGACCCGCATCATGCATCCTATGATGTCTTGAACACAGGCCAAAACATGGCCCTGCTTGTCCTGGCCCTTATTTTTATCGTCATCTTGCTCAAATTTATGGATGAGATCAAGACCATCAAGGAACGCGATCCCGCGGCCAAAAGCATTTTGGAAGTGCTTTTGCTTTACCCCGGCCTGCATGCGCTGGTGATGTACCGCATCAGCCACCGCCTATGGGCCTGGAGGGTGCCGATCATCCCCCGCTGGATTTCCCAGATCGCCCGGTTCATGACCGGCATCGAAATCCATCCCGGCGCCGTGATCGGCAAGAAATTCTTCATCGACCACGGCATGGGTGTGGTGATCGGGGAAACGGCCATTGTCGGCGATGATGTGCTTTTGTACCAGGGCGTGACCTTAGGGGGCACGGGCAAGGAAACCGGCAAGCGCCATCCGACGCTTGGCAACAATGTGGTGGTGGGCGCCGGCGCCAAGATCCTGGGCAATATCACCGTCGGTGATAATTCCTATATCGGGGCCAATGCCGTGGTGATCAAGGACGTGCCGCCCAATTCCACCGTCGTCGGCATTCCCGGGCGCATCACCCGGCAGGAAGGCCGCAAGATCGAACTGGAGCTGGACCATATGCATGTCAGCGATCCGGTGATGGAAAACATGAAAAAATTGCTGGGCCGCATCAAGAACCTGGAAACGAATACAGGCTGCCCGGCGCCTAAAGGCGAGAACGATTCAGAGTTTACGATCTGATCAAGCGACGGTATGGCTTTAGTGATTTATAATTCATTGACCAATCAAAAGGAAGAATTCATTCCTTTGTCCGCTTTGCAAGTGAAGATGTACACCTGCGGGGTCACGGTGTATGACCGTTCCCATATCGGGCATGCCCGCAGTTTGTATATTTTTAACGTGATCCGGGAATATCTGAAATTCCGCGGCTATCAAGTCCGTTTTGTGCGCAATATCACGGACATCGACGATAAGATCATTGACCGGGCCAAGGAGACCCGGCGCACGGCCCGGGAGCTTAGCGAAGAGCAGATCCGTTTTTATGAGGAGGACCTTAAAGCCTTAGGCGTCCCGCCGGGCGACGCGGAGCCCAAGGCCACGGACAATATCCCGGACATGATCAGCCATATCCAGGGCCTGATCGGCCGGGGCTATGCCTATGCCGTTGCCGGAGGGGACGTGTATTTCGACGTGCGGGCCTTCAAGGATTACGGCAGGCTTTCCGGCCAGAGCATCGACAGGATGCACGAGGCGGTGCGCATCGAGAAAGATTCCCAAAAGAAGGACCCTTTGGATTTTGTGCTGTGGAAATCCTCCAAACCCGGGGAGCCTGTCTGGGAAAGCCCCTGGGGCCCGGGACGGCCGGGCTGGCATATCGAATGCTCCTGCATGAGCATGAAGCATCTGCACACCCAGACGCTGGACATCCACGCCGGGGGCCGCGATCTGATTTTTCCCCATCATGAAAACGAGATCGCCCAGTCCGAAGGCCTGACAGGCAAGCCCTTTGCCAAATACTGGGTCCATCACGGCCTGCTGACGGTCAACGGGCAGAAAATGTCCAAGTCGGCGGGGAATTTCATCACGGTCAAGGAGGCCCTGGCCAAATATAGCGTCGATGAACTGAAAATGTTTTATTTGTTTTCGCATTACGCCAGCAATATCGATTTTTCAGAGGAGAAAATCATCGAGGCCCGCAAGGCGCTGGGCAAATTCGATGTGCTTTTTTACAGGGCCTCGAGCCTGCTGAAGGACAAACAGGTGGAGCCCATCCAGGCGGGTTTTATCAACAAATACAAGCATGAATTTTTCGAGGCCATGGATGATGATTTCAATACGCCCAAGGCCCTGGCCGCCTTGTTTAACCTGATCAATGACACGAATATCTACGTTGACCAGAACGCCGACGATCCCAATTAGCTGGGCGTCATTTATCACGCGGTGGATATTTTGGAAAATCTGGCCCGCACGATTTTCGGGCTTTTTCTGCAGGAGAAGGACAAGGAATTGCCGCAGGAGCTTAAAGCCCTGCTGGAGGAGCGCGTCAAGGCCAGGGAGCTTAAAAATTTCAAGCGTTCGGATGAATTGCGCTTAATATTAAAAGAGAAAGGCGTTGCGGTGGAAGACGGCAAAACCGGCCAGACCTGGCGCTGGATATAAAAAAGAAGGCCGCATATGGTTATATGCGGCCCGGTGCTTAATGCTTTCCCTTGACGATTAAAAGTATATTAGAATGGTCATTTATTTCAAGAGAAATAAGGCCTTAATTATATTGTCATGAGCGGTAAATTGATCACTTTTGAAGGCTCGGAAGGTTCTGGCAAAAGCACCCAGGCAACCATGGTCTTGGACTATCTGCAGTCTAAGAAAATGCCGGTGCTGCTGCTGCGCGAGCCGGGCGGGGTCAAGATTTCCGAAAGCATCCGCAAATTATTGCTCGACGTCAAAAGCCAGGGCATGGGCGATGAATGCGAGACCCTGCTGTACATGGCCGCGCGCGCCCAGATGGTCAAGGAAATCCTGGAGCCGCAGTTAAGAGCGGACAAAATCGTCTTATGCGACCGGTTTTTGGATTCCACCATCGCCTATCAAGGCTACGGCAGCGGCATTGCCCTTCAGGCCATCACAGAGATGGGGCAATTCGCCACTAAGGGCCTGCAGCCTGACCTGACGCTGTTGTTTGATATCGAGCCCCAGCAAGGTTTGAGCCGGGCCGGGGCCAAAAAGGACCGCATCGAATCGCGTTCCCTGGAATACCATCAGCGCGTGCGCCGCGGATATCTGGAATTAAGCCGTCAATATCCCCAGCGCATCAAGCTCATCAAGGTCGATGCCGCCAAGGAAGATATTTTTAAAAGGGTCAAACCGCACGTCGATGCGTTACTGAATATATGATCAACGCCGCCCAAATCAATACAGCTGTGATGGAACGTTTCAAGAGGCTTTTGTATAATCACCGCCTGGCCCATGCCTATCTGTTGGCCGGGCCGCAGGATTCCGGCAAGACCCAGACAGCCTTGAGCCTGGCCCAGCTGGTCAATTGCACGGAAGAAGGGACAGGGCCTTGCGGTGCTTGCGCGTCCTGCCGCAAAATCGCTTCGGGCCAGCATCCTGATGTGCATGTGCTTGGCAGTGATGAGATGGAAAGCATCAAGATCGAGGAGATCCGGTATCTGCTCAACAGGGCCCATCTGATGGCCTTTGAGGCCAGGACCAAGGTCTTTATCATACGCAACGCCGAGCGCATGACCCCGGACGCGGCCAATGCCTTGCTCAAAACCCTGGAAGAGCCGGCGCCCAAGAGCTTGATGATTTTGACGACCAGCGTGCTGGAAGCCAATTTGGACACCATTAAGTCGCGCTGTCATATCATCCAGTTTTATCCCTCGCCCGTCAACCGCATCGCCCAGATGCTGACGCAGGAGGGGATCAGCCATCAGGAGGCCCGTTTTCTGGCTGCTTACGCGGACGGCTGTTTGGGCAAGACCCGCAAGCTGATTAAAAAAGACATCATTTTATTCAAGCACAAAGTATTGCAGGAGACCTTGAATAACAGGAACAATGATCCGTTTCTCAAAGACCTCGCTTCCAATCCGGCGGAAGCCGCCGAGGCCCTGCACTTATTGATGAGTTTTTTCAGAGACATTGTGCTGATCAAATGCGGCGTTGAGCGCACTGAAACACTCAACCAGGACGAGTTTCCGCAGATGGAGAGGTTCTTAAGGCGCGGCGTCGATGATTTAAGCGCGATCATCCGCCGGATCGTGCAGACCAAGAAGCTTTTGGAAGAGCAGTTGAACATCCGCATGTCCTTGAGCCTTTTAAGGGAAGATCTATGGGCCAATTAGTGCAGATTAAATTAGGGGAATACCGTCCTGTGATATGGGCGCAGTCCAATGATCTGGCTGTTTCGCGCCATGAGATCGTGGTCCTGGAAATTGACCGCAATCTGGAATTCGGCAAGGTCGTGGCCGAGGCCGGCAAGGGCTGCCAGCCCAAGGCGGAAGAGATTGCAGGCAAGATCATCCGCCTGGCCAGCGACGGAGACCTGCGCCAGGTGGTGAACAATCAAATGAAGGCGGCCGACGCCATGAACCTATGCAAGGTCAAGATCGCCGAAAGCAAGCTCGAGATGCAGTTGACCCAGGCGGAATATTCTTTTGATGCCACCAAGATCATCATCTTTTTTACGGCCGAAGGGCGGGTGGATTTCCGCAATCTGGTCAAGGACCTGGCCAAGTCCCTGCGCGTGCGCATCGAGCTCAAGCAGATCGGCGTGCGCGACAAGGCCAAGATCATCGGCGGCTACGGGGTCTGCGGCCGTGAACTGTGCTGTTCTTCCTACATGAGGGACTTTCATCCTTTGTCCATCAAGATGGCCAAGGACCAGGGCCTGCCGCTAAACCCTCAGAAAATTTCCGGGGTCTGCGGCCGGGTCAAGTGCTGCATGGCCTATGAGTTTCAGGTCTACCGCGAATTTGCCAAGGTCCTTCCCAAGATGGGCGCCAAGATCACGACCCCCGAGGGAGAAAAGGGAAGGGTCGTGGCCATGGACATCCTCAAGCAGTATGTGACCGTGGATTTGGGGGAAGGCAAGATCGTCAAGCTGACCTATCCCCAGGGAAGCTCAAGTTGAGCAAATTCTTCGTCACCACCCCCATTTATTATGTGAATGATGCCCCGCATATTGGGCATGCGTACACGACCATCCTGGCCGATGTGCTGGGCCGTTATCACCGCAGTGCCGGGGACGAGGTTTTTTTCCTGACCGGCCTGGACGAGCACGGCCAAAAGGTCAAGCAGGCGGCGCAGAAGCGCGGGCTTTCGCCCCAGGCCCACGCCGATGATTTGGCGCCGCGGTTTTTGAGCCTTTGGAAACTTTTAGGGATCCAGTACGATGATTTTGTGCGCACCACACAGGAGAGGCACCAGAAAATCGTCCAGCTGGTCCTGGATGAGGTCAACGCCAACGGCGACATTTACGCCAACACCTATGAGGGCTGGTATTCGGTGGCGGAGGAGCGTTTTATCACCGAGCTGGAATACGCCTCGGGCCAGTTCAGGGACGTCAAGAGGCTCAAGGAGAAAAATTATTTTTTCCGCATGAGCAAGTACCAGTCCAAGCTCATCGCGTATATCGAAACGCACCCGGATTTTATCCGTCCCGAACACCGCCGCCATGAAATGCTGGGTTTTTTGCGCCAGCCCCTGGAGGATCTGTGCATTTCCAGGCCCAAGGCCCGCATGGATTGGGGCATTGAAATTCCTTTTGACCGCGATTATGTGACCTATGTCTGGTTCGATGCCCTGGTCAATTACATTTCCATCCCGGGCTACGGCAGCGACGAGAAGAAATTCAAGGCCTGGTGGCCGGCGGATGTGCATCTTATCGGCAAGGACATCTTGACCACCCACAGCATCTACTGGACCACCATGCTTTTTTCGCTGGGGCTTGAACTGCCCAAGACCATCCTGGCCCACGGCTGGTGGCTGACCGGCGAGGCCAAGATGAGCAAGTCCTTAGGGAACGTGGTCAATCCGCTGGATTTGATTGAAACCTACGGGGTCGACGCGCTGCGGTATTATCTGATGCGCGAAATGGTCTTAGGACTGGATGCCCATTTTACGCTGGATTCCTTCATCAAATGCTTTAACAGCGATTTGGCCAATGATTTCGGCAATTTGCTCAACCGTGTCAGCGGACTGATCCAAAAAAACCATGGCGGCCAAATCCCTGGTCCCGGAGCCTTGACCAGCGCCGAGGATGAAATCAAAAAGCAGGCCGAGGCCCTGCCTTTGCGCGTGCAGGATTTGATCGGGGCCTACAAGGTGCAGGAGGCGGTGGTGGCGGTCCTGGATTTTGTGCGCGTGCTCAACAAATATATGGAAGTCCAGGCCCCCTGGAAATTGGCCAAGTCTGACCTTAAGGCCGCTGAGCGCGTGCTGTACGCCGCGGCCGAAGGCCTGCGCATAGCGGCGATCATGCTCTCGCCGGTGATGCCGGATAAAACAGCCCAGGTCCTTTCCATCTTGGGGGCAGAGCACAGCGCGCCGGTCTGGGGACGGTTAAAACCGGGCACGCCGCTTAAAACCCACCCGCCGCTATTTCCCAGGATCGAAGTGGAGAAGCCTTGATGCGGGGGCAGGCCTTTGTTCTTTGTTTTTTGATGGCGCAGATCTCTTGGGCCCAAGCTTTGGACCATCCCCTGGTGCCGAAAGAAGGGAAACTGTTGTTCATCGGCCAGCAGAAGGATGCCATCGACGGATATATTAACGCTCTTAGCCGCGTGCCCGCGGGCTTTATGGTGTATACCTCGATCCAGGACCTGGACGGCCTGGAAGGCCCGGCAGACCACGGCATGGGCGTCCACGATGCCAGCTATTTTATCAATGCTTATCCGCATATCGCCGTCCAGCTCGGGCTTTATATGGTGGGTGCCCTGGACGGTGTTTTGCAGGGCCGTTACGATCAAAATATCACCAAGCTGGCCCAATGGATCAAGCATACCGGATGTCCTGTTTATTTGAGAATCGGCTATGAATTTGATTTGCCGCAAAACGGCTATGATCCGCTCAAATACCAGCAGGCTTTTCGTTACATCGTGGACCGTCTGCGCCGGGAACAGGTGAACAACGCGGCTTTCGTATGGCATTCCGCGAACCTGCTCGAGGCGCAGGGCCAGGTTATGGACTGGTATCCCGGAGACGATTATGTGGACTGGTTTGCCGTGACCTTTTTTAATCCCCAGCAGGCCGGGCCTGCCGGAGAATTTTTTGCCCTGGGCCGCGCGCACGGCAAGGCCCTGATGATCGCCGAATCCGCGCCCATTGGCCTGGCGTCGGCGCAGTCTAAAAGGGAATGGTTTAAGCATTATTTCGATTTGATCAACGCAGAGCACGTGGGCGCCATCTCCTATATCAACAGCGATTGGAATGCCTATCCGCTGTTTAAAATAAACCATTGGGGGGACACCCGCGTTGAATCATCGACGGACATCCGCAGATTATGGGAAAAGGAAATCAAGGACGGCGGCTATGTCCGCTATTCCTTAAATAAATATGCCTATTAAAACCATCCAGTGGGTCAAGGGGGCCGCGCGGCTCATTGACCAGACCAAGCTCCCGCATCAAGTGAAGTACATCGATTGCCGGGACGTGGTGACGATGTGGCAGGCGATCAAACGCCTTGCCGTGCGCGGGGCACCGGCCATCGGCGTTGCCGCGGCCTTTGGCGTGCTTTTAGGCATTCAGGATTTCAAGGGCAGGGACAGGCCCAAATTTTTAAAGCTTTTGGATCAGACCTGCGCTTATTTGGCGACCTCACGCCCGACGGCCGTCAATCTTTTTAACATGCTCGGCCAAATGAAGGCTGTTGTGCGGCAGAATCCCGGGGCCGATGTGCCGGCTTTAAAGGCATTGCTTTTTAAGGAAGCCATGGCGATTTTTAAAGCGGACCAGGACGTGTGCCGCCGCATGGGCCGGCACGGGGCTGCGCTCATCCGCAACGGGATGCGCTGTTTGACTGTGTGCAATGCCGGGGCGCTGGCTACGGTGGATTACGGCACGGCCTTAGGGGTGTTTTACAGCGCCAAGGAAAGAGGAAAAAAATTCAGCGTCTATTCCTGTGAGACCCGGCCCTTGCTGCAGGGCGCGCGGCTCACCTGCTGGGAACTGACCCGCCAAAAAATTGAGACCACCTTGATCTGCGACAATATGGCCGCTTCCTTGATGGCCAAGACAAAGGTGGACATCATTTTTACCGGCGCTGACCGCATCGCCTCCAACGGGGATGCGGCCAACAAGATCGGCACCTATATGCTGGCTGTGCTGGCCAGGCATCATGGGGTCCCGTTTTACATCGTCGCGCCCAAGACCACCTTTGATTTGAAGATCAAGTCCGGCAGGCAGATCCCCATTGAGGAGCGCAAAGGCGAGGAGGTCACGCATTTTGCAGGGGTGGCCACAGCGCCCAAGGGTGTAAAGGTCTACAATCCGGCTTTTGATGTGACGCCTTCGGCCTTGATCACAGGGATCGTCACGGAATACGGGATCATCCGCCCGCCTTTTGGAAAATGTATCAAAAGCATCTTAGGATAGATTTGTTGTTTCGAAGCGACTTGTCGAATTTAGCCGACGCAGCCGAACGAACGAGGGAATGGCGAGCCGAAGGGCGAGCCATGCCGAGCATGTTCGAGCCCTGAATTTCCAGAGAAATTCAGGGCGAGTTTGCGAGGCACCGAGTGAGTGAGGACCGTCGGCGTTAAAAATTCGACCAGGAGCGAGAAACAACAAATCTATCCTTGATTCTATCTGTTATGAAAATATCTAACATAGGTGAATTTGGATTGATAGAAAAGCTTAAGGCTTACGCGCCGGTGTCGAAATCCGTGATCAAGGGCATAGGCGATGACGCGGCGGTCCTGCCGTTGAATCAAAAGGAATATCTGCTTTTGACAACAGATATGCTGGCCGAAGGCCGGCATTTTACCCGCCGCATGCCGCCGCGGGCCATAGGCCATAAGGCCTTGGCCTGCAGTATCAGCGATATAGCGGCCATGGGCGGGTGGCCGGCCCATGCCGTTGTTTCGCTGGGCTTACCTCAACATTTGCCGGTGTCCTGGATCACCGATGTTTACAAGGGCCTGCAGCAAACAGCCCGCGCTTTTTACGTCAGCATCGTCGGCGGAGACACCATTCAAACCGATAAGATCATCATCAATGTGGCCATGCTCGGGCAGGTGCAGAAAAAGCACCTGGTCACCCGTGAGGGCGCTCGACCAGGCGATTGGATTTTTGTGACCGGCCCCCTGGGCGGCTCATTGAAAAGCGGCCGTCATTTGCATTTTACGCCGAGGCTTGCCCAGGCGCGGTTTTTGGTCGAGAAATTCAAGCCCAGCGCCATGATGGACATTTCCGACGGATTGAGCGGGGACTTAAACCATATCTTAGAGGCCGGTCAGGTCGGGGCGCGCTTGGATCCGGATTTGATTCCAAGGCATAGGGGAGTCAGCCGCGCCCAGGCCATGAACGACGGCGAAGATTTTGAACTGTTGTTTACGCTGTCATCCAGAAAGGCCGATCCTCTGATGGATTGGCAGATCCGTCAAAAGGCATTTTATTTTTACCCGATAGGACAGATCACCTCCAATGCCAAAGAAAAAATCCGCGCGCACAGTTTCACTCATTTCTGAAAGCGAAGACCAGACCATGGCCTGCGCCCAGCGCTTTGCCGCCCAGCTTAAGCCCGGGGACATTGTGTTGCTGCAGGGGGATTTGGGGGCAGGCAAGACCACCTTTGTCAAAGGCCTGGCCAAGGCCTTCCAGGTGGCGGCAAATAAGGTCTGCAGTCCCACCTTTGTCCTCATGAACCATTATCAGGGCAAACTGCCGATTTATCATTTTGACCTTTACCGTCTGGAAAAACCGGCTGAAGTGGACACGCTGGATTTTGATGATTATTTTTACGGCCAGGGCATCAGCGTCATTGAATGGCCGCAGCGCTTGGGCGCTCATCGGCCGGCCCGGTATTATTTAGTGGAGTTCAAGCATCTGGGAGAACACAAGAGAGGCCTATGTATTTCCTGTCCTTCGAAACCTCAACCAAGATCTTCTCGTTAGCGTTAAGCCGGGACGGGAAGGTCCTGCGTTTTCGCAATTTGAAATCAGCCGCTGTCCTGGAAGACAATATTGTGCCGGCCATGGACAAGATGCTTGATGCCGCGGGCCTTGCCTTTAGCCAGGTCGACGGATTTGCCATTGCCATTGGCCCCGGCTCCTTCACCAGCCTGCGGGTGGGCCTGGCCACGGTCAAGGCCTTTGCCCTGGGCACCGGCAAGCCCGTCGTGGGCATCCCGAGCCTGGACATTGTGGCCCATGGCCTGCGCCTTTGGGGCAGCGCCCCAAAACATGATGAGATCTGCGTGCTTGGCGATGCCCGGCGGGGCAAGGTCTACGCGTGCATTTATCGCGGGGACCAAAAAAGCGCTTATTTACTGACCACCCTCGATGATGTTTTAAAGAAAGTGGAGGGCAGAACATTATTTGCCGGGGATGCGCTCTCCCTTTACCGCGGTGAAATCAAGGAAGCCTATCGCCGGCACGCCTCAAGGAAAAATAGTCCTTGTCAATGCCTTTGGGCTGATCAAAAATGGTGGTATCCCCAGGCCAAGGTGATGGCCTCCATTGCCTATGAGCGCTTGCGTCAAAAACAATATGATGATGCGGCCAAGCTTTTGCCGATTTATTTGTACCCGCAGGACTGTCAGGTAAGCCATGGACGTTAAAATCCTCAATTTTGAGACTGTGACCCATCCGCCGACCTGGTGTGAAATCGACCTTAAGGCCCTGGCGTATAATTACGAGCAGATGCAGAAGCTCGCCGCTAAAAATATGTCCCATGCCTTAGGGATTATGCCGGTGGTCAAGGCCGATGCCTACGGCCACGGCATGATCCAGGCGGCCGAGTGTCTGGCTTCCTGCGGATGTAAATATTTGGGCGTGTCCAATGTCAGCGAGGGCGTGGCCCTGCGCGCGGCGGAATTCAAGCACAAGATCCTTTTATTTGAATCGACCTTCGGCAATGAGGTCAGCGATATCATCGAATATAAACTGACCCCCACCCTTTGCGTCCTGGACATGGCCCATGCCTTGGACCACGCGGCGCATCAGGCCGGGGTCCAGGTCCCGGTGCATATCAAGATCGATACCGGCATGGGTCGCCTGGGCGTTAATGAGG
Organism: uncultured Planctomycetales bacterium; assembly: GCA_964483785.1. Lineage (GTDB taxonomy): Bacteria > Omnitrophota > Gorgyraeia > Zapsychrales > Fredricksoniimonadaceae > JABDGZ01. Next base: position 18,010 of record CAZACW010000025.1, on the reverse strand, counting down.
ACCAGGCCCTGGAATTCGTGGACAAACTGCGCACCGCATGTCCCCATCTGGTCCTGGAAGGCATCTACACTCATTTTCCCGTCGCTGACTCCGATAGGGAATTCACCCTGGCCCAGATGCGGCGTTTCCGGGACATTGTCTATGCCCTGGAAAACCGGTTCATCACCTTTTCCTTTGTCCATGCCGGCAACAGCATGGGGCTGGGGGACTATAAATCGGATTTATTCAATCTGGCCCGTCCAGGCATCATGCTCTATGGACTTTACCCCACGGAAGATCTCAAGAAAAAGGTCCATTTAAAACCCGTGATGACGGTCAAGGCCCGCATTATTTTTGTGCAAACGATTGCCAAGGGCCGCGGCATCAGCTATGGCCACACCTTCAAGGCCAAGCAAGACATCACCGTGGCTGTTCTGCCTGTCGGTTACAGCAACGGATACCTGCGCTCCTTGTCCAACAAGGCCTTTGTGCTCATCAACGGTGTGCGCTGTCCCGTGGTGGGCCGCGTGACCATGGACCAAATCATCGTCGACATCACTGCCGCGACGCTTTCCGGCCGCACGCCTAAAATCGGCGATGAAGCTGTGATCATGGGCTCTCAAAAGGGCGCTTCCATTTCAGCGGATGAAATCGGCCATTGGGCGGACACCATCAGCTATGAAATTCTCTGCTCCTTGGGCAACCGCCTTCCCCGTATTTATAATTAATCAAATTTGACTTACAGACTTATATATGGCACCCTTTAAAAGGGTGTATTTATGAACCATCACAACCCCGGGGGTTGTGATGGTTTTCCTTGGCTACCAGACGATAAATGTTTACGTGTTCTTTATAGGCGGGAGATTTCATAACTCTTTAAGATTCAATAGGATATGGCAAGACGAATGAATCAAATTTTGATTTGTATTTTATTGGCGGTTTTTGGAAGCGCGTCAATCCAGATGCCTATTTTTGCTCAAATTGACCCCATGTCTTTTATGCCTAAACCTGGAATGATGGTGCATTTGAGTCCTGAATTTACCCCTGCCTATTTGAAAGGCATTGTCATCCATCCGGAAAACGCCCTTAAATTCGACTTTATCATCTACAAAGGCGATCAGCCTTTAAGCGATGCAAAGAAAAAGGAAGAATATACCAAGCTGACCAAATACTTCTTGGCCTCTTTAGCCATTCCGGATGAAGATCAATGGGTGAACTTATCGCCTTATGAGAAGGAGAGGATCATCAAGGATGATTTCGGCAAGACCGAGATGGGCCGGGACCTATTGGCCCAGGACTATTTACTCAAGCAGATCACGGCCTCCTTGATCTATCCTCAGGATAAATTAGGCAAGGAGTTCTGGAACAGGGTCTATGCCCAGGCCCAAAAGCAATTTGGGACAACGAATATTCCGGTGAATACCTTTAATAAAGTCTGGATCCTGCCGGATGACGCTCTGATCTATGAAAAGGGCAGTGCGGCGTATGTTTTAAAGAATCATCTGCGGGTCATGCTGGAAGAAGATTACCTGGCCACAATAAAGGGGACGTCTCCCTTTATTGCGGCCGCGCATGTTTCAAAAAAAAGGGAGACGTCCCCTTTATTGATGCAGGGCATGCTGCGCAAGATTATCCTTCCCGAACTTGAGCGGGAAGTGAACGAAGACAAAAACTTCGCTCCTCTTCGCCAGGTCTACAGCGGGATGCTTTTGGCCACCTGGTATAAACGGGCCCTGAAGGATTCTTTTTTAAGCAAGATTTACGCCAACAAGGCCAAGGTCAAAGGCGTGGACCAGGACCCTAAAACCAATGAAAAAATCTACCATGAATATCTGTCTGCTTACAAAAAGGGCGTGTTTAATTTCATCAAGGAAGATGTGGATAAATATACCAACGAGACCATCCCAAGAAAATATTTCTCCGGCGGTATGGCCGATTATGCCCAAGCTGCGCAGGATTTGGGCATGACAACCGTGGTCCATACTATCCATGATTTTGATCCAGCCCAATCTTCAAGGGTCAAAGGTGAATTGGCCAAGGACGAAGACCTTGCCGCCATTTCTTTAAGTGAAATCAATCCAAACAAAGGTGCCGCATCAGCTCATAAGGCCGTGACAGCCCCCACATTGGCCCACAAAGGACAAACGGTAATGGAGGGACGTACATTGGGAAATGTCCCTTTAGCCACCGCCCCGATGATGGGTGGGCAAGGAACAAAAACTGGTGCGATGAATGCCAGATCTCCAAGAGATAGAATGACCCTAAGAAAGGGGGAAGGAACAGGTTTAGGGCAAGCCATTATTGAGGATAAAAGAATAGTTTTTCGCAGCCTAATCCCTCTTGACAGGGGTGATTTCATCTCTAAAGAGGGAGAACAAGTGATTCTTGATAGGAATGGAATCCAACAAGAACGGCTTAGAGAGGAAATATATAAGCCAATGGTGATCAGCAGTTCTTGGTTTTTTACCGATATGCCGATCATTGGGATATTTTTATATGATCTTGTCCATAATGCGGCATTGCATTCGGTTGTCAAGGGAAAAAAGGCGTCTATACGGGTCAGATTGACATCTTATGAAAGTTCATTAAACAATCCAATATTAAAATTGGTTATATCTCAACCACCCCTTGACGGCAGAAATTGGGGCATAATAGGAGGCAATGCAAGCCTTTCCCTGGAACAGTTAAAAAATACTAGATTTAGAAAAAACGAAGGCCTATATGTTAATCGAGGCCAAGCCTATGTTCTTTATGCGGCAATCGCATTGGCAAAAAAACAAATGAGGCTTGAATATAAACGTACTAAAAATGGAATGACAACTACTCTTTGGATCAGGGTAGATCATTTGGATATGGAAAAATTCTTCGGGTACAATCTATCAAAATCAACGGCAAATGCGGCGATGACAGCCATCAGAAAAAATTTAACTGAAGGCGATCTGGCCATGCTGAATCTTGAGGCTGCAGACCCCGATCCTGCAGAGGAAACCGCACGGGGTGAGGTGGACGCGCAATGGATCGAAAGCCACCGTGATGCTTCGGCTTTTACCTTTGAACAGTTTTTACGCCATGCATTTCCTTTAAGAGGCAATACGGGGCTTAGGGTCATGGACCTGGGGGTTGAAGATTCTCATCCGGCTGCTTTTCTCGACATGCTCATGACGAATAACCCATATTTAAACATTCAATCCGCCTATGCCATGGGCTGGAGAGGATTTTACCATATTATCCCCGGCACCAATTTTGAACATTCATCCACCAGGTATACTTTTGAGACCATCGGTTGGGATGAACCTGAACACTTGGTCGGCCAGTTCTATAACGACCATCAATTTGATGTCATTTTTATGAATGCACCATTCGCCACAGAAGATATGGCGCCGGAATTTGCTTTGGAAGCCAATGCTTTTTTAGCCAGGGGAGGTTTGTTATTGATCCGCATGTACGGCGCCGATCATCAGAAAATGGAAAAATTCATGAAAAAAGCATTATCAGATCGGGGGTTTATGGACCATGGGACCATTCATGAGCCTCCCTCGAGATATCCTAATACCAGATATATTGGAGGGGATTATCGCTATATAGGAAACCCTCAAGAGGCTTCTATACCGGATACAACGATCTATGTCTTTTCGAAACCGGTGTCGATCGGATCAGCGACTTCGACTTCCACCCCTGTCAGTCCTGCCATGATTACTTTAAGAAAACATGACGCGGCCATGCTGCATAGGCGGGCCTTCTTAGGGACGTCGCTCTCAACAGCCGTAATGATGGCTTTTTTAGAATTCGGAATTCATAAGGCCAATGGCAGGCCAATAATGGCAAAAGTCATCAAAGAAGGCAGTCCGGAGTGGGATTATATTCAAGGCCTTATTGCGGCCGCCCTCGAAGACCCGACCATTAAGGGAATCGAAAAATATGAGAATGCCATCAAGGCCTTTCGGGAAAATGCTAAGGTCAATTTATACAATATTTTGGATGATATGGTTTCAGGGATAGCTATAGATAGCGAGCAAGGCGTGGGTATGAACTTGGCCATTATAAAGAAATGGATGGAAAGATCGCATGAAAATCCGGTATTTAAACAACTGGTTTACGGTATTCTCATAAAGGAAGGGGCCCAAGTGTTATTTGCAAGAAGCTCTGGTTATAAAGATTATATTGGTAAGAAAAAAAGATTGCAGACCCAGGGCCATATGCAAGACGAGGATATTAAAAGCTATATGGCCGCAGTGGTTGAGGGCGAAGCCCAAGGATACAGGTTAGAGAGTGATTATTTTAATGAGGCCAATCAAGGCTTGGCTGAAAATATATTTTTTGATTTGTCTAAGAAATATGATGATCAGAGATTAAAATCAGATTTAGTGCAAAGGGCTGCATATGTGATTCTTAGAAAAAAAGGGGATTTGCTGTTTAGAGAAATGGTTTTTGTGGATACTATAGCAAAAATATTGGATCCATCTGTAAAACAGGATTTTGAGAACATGGTCGGTGAAAGGGTGCGCAATGAATTGGATCATTATCATTTGGAAGATCCGGAGGTTATGGATGTCATGTCTTTTTTAAATGATCCTCATTACTATTCAAACCCAGCCCAGATGGGCAATATCAAAGAGGAGCATTTAGGCGGTATTGATATGAATGCCGCCAATTTAAATCTGAAAATCAAGCGTGACGGCAAGGGCGTGCCCTTGCCGCTGGCCCAGCAAGACATGGCCCTCTTAAGCCATATGGAAGGCCTGGAACCTGAAATCCTTTCCATCCGACCCGCCAGCGAGACAAATTTGTATGCCCAATTAAAATAGGGAAAATAGGGGACAGCGCCCGATTAAATAAAGGGGACGTCTCCCAATTAATTAAATGGGAGACGTCCCCTTTATTTAAAAGTTTCTGAAGATGATAAAGAGGGCCAGGAGGGTAAAGAGCATCGGCGTGATCCACGCGCCTTCCCACGGCAATAAGGCCCCGCCCTTGGCCAGGGCCAGACCCACCGCTTCAGCGACGTAATAAAAGAACCCGATCACAAGCGCGATGGCTATGGAGGTAAAGGTCATGGCCCGGCGCTTGCCCACCGACAAAAGTGCAAAGGGCAGACCGACGAGCACGATGACAAAATTGCGGATGCTTAAGGTGATTTTCTGGTGCATGTTCACTTCCATGTTGTTGATGGTCTTGACCGCCCCGCTCCCCGAGAAACGCTTGATATAGCCGTTGAGCTGGCGCAGGTTCATGGCTGTAATGTCCATGCGCTGGCGCAGGAAGTCCTTGGGCGTCTCCTTGATGTCCATTAATTTTTCCAGGTACATTTTGATGCTGGCCGGAGGGACATTCGGCGCGGTGTTGTTATAGGCCGTGACCTGGCAGTTGGTGAATTTCCAGGCTATGCCGGTCCATTTGCCCTTCAAGGCCACGATTTTCTCGACCATGTTCTGGTTATGGTCCTGCCCGATGATGGTGATGCCCTGCAGTTCGCTGGTATCGGGATAAAAGGTATCGATGTAAAACAGTCTATTTTTAAGGCCGTAAAAGGTCAGATTATGGATAGGCGGCGTGCCCTTGCCTTTTTCAGCGGTGATGATCTTGATCTGGGTGTCGCGGATCTGCTGGTTGACCATCGAGGCCTGCGGCACGAATTTTTCATTCACCAGAAAGATCAGCACCGAGACGCAGAAGGCAAAGACCAGGGCCGGGCGGGTGATCTGCCAGAAATTCATCCCCGAAGCCCGGATGGCGATGATCTCATTGTGCGCGTTTAAGCTGCTGTAGGTAAACAAGACGGAGATCAGGCAGGCCATGGTGGCGGTCTGCACAATGATCGAGGGCAAAAACGACGCGTAATATTGGACGGCGACGCTGACCGGCACATTCTTGGTGATAAAATCCTGCAGATTGCTGAACAGATCGATCAGGATAAACAAAAAGGCAAAGGTCAAGAGCGTGCCCAGGAAGATGACGATGATTTTATACAGGATATAGCGGTCTAAAATGCGCATTTTGATCAGGCTATCAGGTGCATAGTTTCCAGTTTAAAAAAACGGCGATGATCAACGCCAGGATATTGGGCGCCCACATCAAAAAGGTCGGATCCAGGAAATTTTGGGTCGCCAGCCCCTGGCAGGCCAGGGACACGATATAGTAGGGCGCCGCGAACATAAAGGCGTAGAGCAGATTGGCGGACCTGGCCCTGCGGTGGGTGACGGCCGCGAACGGGAAGCCCAAGAAGATGAAGATCAGCGGCGAAAGGGACCAGGCCAGCCTGCGCTGGTACTCGGTGACCAGGGGCGAAGGGTCAATGTTCAAGTTTTTAATGCTGTTGATTTTCGCGGACAATTCCCTCAAGGTCATTTCCCTGATTTTCTTTTCGTGTTTGGTCTTTTTCTTGTTGAGGTCCATGGTGATAAAGGAAGTCTGGAAATTGAGCTTGTAAAAATTATTGGGATTGTTCAAATCCGGCTCGTCGGAGGTGCCGTTGATCAATTTCAGCATCAGCTGGTCCTTGCCCGGGACATGCACAAATTCGCCCTGCTCGGCGATGATGGTCTTGGTGGGCTTGTGGGGCTGGGGCTGGTAAATCCTGACCCCGTAGAGCAAATCACCCTCGATGCGGTAAATAAAGACGATGTATTTATCAAAAGCGTTGATGAAACTGCCTGCTTCCAGCATGGCCGAAGGGTCCTGGCTGCCGGTTTCCTGCAGGATGATGGACTGGGCCTCAAAAGCCTGCGGAATGTAGCGGTCATTGAGGATGAAATCCGCCAGACACAGGGCAATACCGGCGACGGAAAGCGGCAGCAAAAGCCTCAGCAAATGGATGCCCGAGGCGCGCATGGCCATGATCTCATTTTCCGCGGACATCTGCCCTAAGGTCATGATCACGGTGATGAGGCAGGCAATGGGCAGGGTGTAGCCTAACAGGATGGGCACATTGAACAGAAAGACCTTGCCCATGGCTGTCAGGGAGACGCCGTTATTGATCACCTTGTCCGCCAACTGCGGCAAAAATCCAAGCAAAAAGACGCTGGTCAGCACGCTGATGGAAAGCGTGAAAGGCTGAAGGCATTCCCTTAAGATGTAATTACGCAGGATCCGCATGTTTTAGGCGATGCTGAAGGTCAGGACAGCCACCCGGCCGGCGCCGGCGTTTTTCAGGGCCTGGGCGGCGCTGTTGGCCGTGGCCCCGGTTGTCAAAAGATCATCCACCAGCACCATGTTTTTGCCGGCCGCAGCTGCCGAATTTTTTATTCTAAAAGCGGCTTCCATGTTTGTCCAGCGTTGTTTTGCGTCCAGTTCCGTCTGGGTTTGGGTCTGTTTTTGGCGCATCAGCAGGTCTTGGGCATGCGCGAGGCCAAAATGCCGGCTCAGATCGAGGCTTAACAGGGCGGACTGATTGTAGCCCCTTTCCCTCAGCCTTGCCGGATGCAGGGGAATGGGGAGGATCAGGTCATAACGGTGCAAAGGCAGATGATGCCGGCTGATAAAATCAATCATCAAGGGGACAAAGGTCTTGCGCAGGGATGTTTTGCCGCTGTATTTGAAGGCATGCAAAAGCTTTTGGGCAGCATCATTGTACAGGCAGGCTGACCACGATTCATCCAGGTACACCGGGTCCGCAGATGAAAGCCGGCGCCAGGGATTGGGATTTAAGGCCAGGGAGGCGAGGCATTTAGGGCATAATTGTTTTTGATGGCGGCTGTCGAGAAACTGGCGGCAAAGCAGGCAATTATCAGGGAAAACCAGTTCAAGAACTCCCTGTAAAAAGGCTTGAAGCATGCCGTATGTTACCATATAATTGAAACATGATTAAAAGATTTATTATAGCGGCGCTGGTGCTGTGGGGGGCGGTCCCTGTGTGCAGGGCCGAGTACCCCTCCGACGTGATGGTCTTGTCCAAGACCGCCATCGCCAAGCTCAGTGATGAACAGCTCATCGACGCCTATGAAAGCGCGGTGGTGGAAATCGATGCCAGCCGTTCCTTTCACGCCACCTCCGGGTTCAGCCCCAAGGAATATAAAGACTTTAAGGCCTTATTGAAATACCGCCTGTTATTGCTGGTCGAGATCCATAGCCGAAATTTGGAAATCCCTCAATTCTAAATGCCGACCTCCGTTGACGCCGACAAACGCGAACTCTTCCATTTGCTCAAAACCAAGGCCCTTTCCCGGGGCAAGTTCATTCTCTCATCCGGCAAGGAAAGCGATTTTTACTTAGACGCCCGTCTGGTGACCCTTTCCGCCGCCGGCGCCTATCTTTCCGGCCGGCTCATCCTGGACATCGTTGATGAATATCTTCCGGACGCGGTGGGCGGCCCGACCCTGGGCGCTGATCCCATGGTCGGCGCCATTGCCTCCTTAAGCCATCAAGCGGGACGGCCCATCAATACCTTCATCATCCGCAAAACACCCAAGGCCCACGGCAAGCAGCAGCAGATCGAGGGCCCCTTGATCAAGGAGGGCGGGTCCGTGGTGGTCATCGACGATGTGGCCACCACCGGCAAGGCCTTTGTGGAATCCATCGAGGTCTTGAAGAAAATGCATATCGACATTAAGGCCGCGGTCTGCCTGATCGACCGGCAGGAAGGCGCCCGGGAAGCGTTGGCCAAATTCCATGTGCCCTTAAGGGCGGTCTTTACGATTTCCGAATTTTTTCAATGAGAAAGATCATCCTGGCCTCGGCCAGTCCCCAGCGGCGCAAATTGATGAAAATCCTGGGACTGCCCTTCAGCGTCTGCCCCAGCCGCGCCAGGGAAATCACACAGCTGACCCAGGGCCCGGCGCACCTGGTCAAGGCCAATGCCTTGTGCAAGGCCATGGACATAGCCCGCCGCCGCGGGCAAGGGCTTGTCATCGGGTCTGACACCGTGGTCTGCTCACACAAGGGGAGGCTGATCCTCAAGCCGAAAGATTTGCAAGAGGCCAAAAACAATCTTAAGGAATTGATGGCAGGCCCCCATTGGGTCTATTCCGCAGTGGCTGTGATCGACGCTGAAAGCGGACACCAGGAGCTTGGCTGGGAAAAAACCAAGGTCTTTATGTCGCCTTTAAGCGATAAGGCCATTAGCCGTTATCACAGTCTGGTCTCTCCCTTGGATAAGGCCGGCGGTTTTGACATCGAGGGCAAGGGCGCGCTGTTTATCCCGCGCATCGAGGGCTGTTATTTTAATGTGGTGGGCCTGCCTCTGGCCAGGCTTGCCGTCCTGCTCAAAAAATTCGGGGTCACGGTTTTAGGACTTTTTCTTTATGTCTGCCTTCAGGCCTTGTCCGCCGATGCCCGCGCGGCCGCGGCCCTGCCCCAGGTCTGCCATGTCGGTCAATGCATCAGCGTCGAGGTGGTCTCATCCCTGCCAGACATGGAGCGGGGCCTGATGTACCGCAGCGGCCTGGACAAGGGCAAGGGCATGCTCTTTGTGTTCACGGAGGACGGCCTCCATCAGTTCTGGATGAAGAACATGAAATTCGACCTGGACATCATCTGGATCAACCGCGAGGGGCATATCGTGTACATGGGCCAGGATGTGCCGGCCTGCGCCAAGGACCCCTGCCCGGTGTATACGCCTCAGCAGGGCTCGCGGTATGTGCTGGAAATCAACCGGGGCTTTGCCGCGGCCAATCTATGGCAAATGGGGGACAAGCTGGACCTTAAGGGGATTTGACCATGCTGATGATTTATTTTTGCGTTGATTTCCTGCTTTTGTCCGTGGTGATGTGGTTTTTCATCGAGAACCAGCGGCTGAAGCGCGCGGTCCAGGAAAAGAACGTTCAGCTCGAGACCACCATCATGGAATTAAACGCGGCCCAGGTGAAATTGATGGACAGCGGCAAAAAAGGGGCGGTGGCGGCTTTAAGCGCCGGATTACTGCACCAGATCAGCCAGCCCATTACAGCCATCCACGGCTTTGTGCGGTTCATGAAAAGCGAGATGGACATCAATTCCCCATTTTACAAGCCGGTCTGCGTCATGGATGAGCAATCTTTTTATATCAAGGACATGCTGGCCAATCTCATGGAACTGGTGCGCCACCGCAAGATCCAGAAGGCGGAAATCAGCCTCAATACGGTGATCTACAAGTCCATCAACCTGCTCTTGGATGAACTGCGCATCCGGCGGATAGGATGGGACATGCAGTTGGACGACCAAATACCGTCGATTTACGGCGATGCCCTGCACCTTCAGCAGGTGTTTATGAACATGGTGGTCAATGCCATGGAAGCTTTAAGCGAATTGCCCCACGGCGAGCCGCGCACGCTCATGATCAGCTCCCAATATGACGCTTTAAACCGGCAGGCCGTGGTCATCTTCAAGGACAATGGGCCGGGCATCCCTGAAGAGCACCAGGCCAAGATTTTTGACCCGTTTTTTTCCACCAAATCACAAGGCTCGGGGATTGGCCTGGCCTTGTGCCATGACCTGATCAACGAACACGGCGGCAGCATCAATGTCCAGAGCCAGAAGGGGAGTACCTGCTTTACGGTCAAATTGCCGTGCGTGACGCAGGATGCGGTCCCCGCAGAAGGAGAACTCCATGAAAAATCTTAAGATCCTGGTTGTCGACGATAAAAAGGTCATCGGGGATTTTTTCATCCTGACCATGGGCTATTACGGCCACCACATCACCGTGGTCCATGACCTGCCCGCCACCCTCGAGGCGGTCAAAAAAGAGAGCTTTGACATTGCGTTTATGGACATGATGATGCCGGGCAAGGACGGGGTCGAGGTCTTGAAGGAAGTCAAGGCCATTGCCCCGAAACTGCCGGTGGTCATGATGAGCGGCTACAGCCTGGATGAGAAACGCAGGCAGGCCTCCCTGCTCGGCGCCGTGGAATGCCTGAAAAAACCTTTTGAGATCGACGATATCCGCCGCGTGGTCAAGGAGACCATTGGGCAGGAAATTTGATGCGGCGTGAAAACAATTTCGATTGTCATACCAGCCAAGGATGAACAGGAACGCCTGCCGGGGTTTTTGAGGGTTGTCATAGACTATTGCCGTCAGTCTGCCAACCGTTATGAGATCATCGTGGTGGATGACGGCAGCCAGGACCAAACAGCGGCCCGGGCCCTGTCCTTTCAGAAAGAATTCCAGCCATTAAAAGTGGTCCGTCTCTCCCGCAATCACGGCAAGGGCTTTGCCGTGAAAGAAGGTTTTTTTGCGGCCAAAGGGGAGATTGTCCTTTTTTTGGACGCGGATGGTTCGACCCTTCCGGATGAGATCGAACGCCATTTAGGCTTTTTTGACGAAGGGTATGACATGGTCATAGGTTCCAGGGCCATCAGCGACGCGCACTCCAGTGTCGAGACGGTGTTTTACCGCAAATGGATGGGCATGGTCTTTAATTATCTGGTTTCTGCGCTCTTGATCAAGGGCATCCGCGACACCCAATGCGGCTTCAAAATGTTCCGCGCTTCCATAGTCCCGGCCCTCTTTGGGCGGCTTTACCTGGAGGGGTTCGGCTTTGACCTGGAATTATTGCACCTGGCGCAGAAAATGGGCCTGCGCATCAAGGAAGTGGCTGTGAATTGGAAGCATGTGGAAGGCAGCAAGGTCGATCTCGTCAAGGACTCTTTGGGCATGTTCTGGAACATCCTTCAGATCAGAAACTGGCATTTTATGACCATCAATACCCAGGCCCGGCATATGTCGGTCAAGGAAGTGGACAATATGTACGCGCAGGAAAAGGAGCATTGGTGGTTCAGGGCCAAGGGAGAATTTTTCAAGGCCCTGCTGTCTAAGTATGATTTAAACGGACACATGATCCTTGATGCCGGGTGCGGCACAGGCCACAACCTGGAATTTTTGCGTATGTCAGGCTATTATGTAGGCTGTGATGTGGTGCCTGAGTCCCTGGAATATTGCCGCCGCAACGGGGTGGACAGGCTCATCCAGGCCGACTTGGAGAATTTGGCGTTTCACCGCAAATCCTTCGATGTGATCATTTCCCTGGATGTGCTGGAGCATGTGGCGGATGACATCAAGGTCATGGCGGAATTCAAAAGGGTCCTTAAAGAGGACGGGTTATTGGTTTTGGCTGTGCCGGCGTTTCGATTTCTATGGAGCCCCCATGATGAGTCCCTTTCTCATATGCGGCGCTACAACAAAAGGGATTTCATGACCTTGGTCGAGGACAGCGGCTTTAAGATCGAACGCTGCGGATACATGTATGCTTTGATATTCTTTCCCGTCGTGGTTTTTCGGATGTTCCGCAAACTTTGGGTCAAATCCGACCAGTGTGACACCTTCACCAACCCTTCACCCGGCATCAATCGTTGGATCTTCAGCCTTTTACAATGGGAATCCAAACACATATTAGGAAAATCCTGGCCTTTCGGGACTTCTTTGTATATTATTGCGAGACCTTCTTCCAGATAGCTTTAAGCTCATGTTATGATCAAAAACATCGTCATAGGCTTGATCGTTCTTGTCATTTTGGCAGCCAATGTCCTGCGTTTTGCCAAACTGGATACCATTCCTGATGGCTTTCATGTGGACGAAATGTCCTCGGCCGTGACCATCCAATGTTTTGCGGAAAAAGGATGCGATGCGGAGATGAGGCCATGGCCCTTGTTCGGCGTTTTGGAATACGGTACGGACAAACCGCCGACCTACGATTATCCGGCCATGCTTTGGGCCAAGGTCTTTGGCTCAACGGTCCCCAGTTTACGGGCCTTGACTGTTTTTGTCCTGGTCCTGGGGATTGTGGGGCTGTTTTTTTTGGCCCGTCTGTTCTTTGGTTCTGCGATGGCCTTGACCGTGGCATTGGCAGCCACCTGTTCTCCCTGGGCTTGGGTGGTGACCAGGGTGGCCCTTGAAGCTTATTTTGCCCCGGTGTTTGTGATATGGGGGCTCTATTTTTTTTGGCGATCCGATCGATGGTGGGATTGGGCCTTGGCAGGGGCCTTGTTTGCTTTAGGCTTCTTCACCTATCCGCCGGCCCGGATGCAGATTCCCATGCTGATGGCCTCCTTGGTCTGTTTTGAATGGGGCAGGCGTTTTTTACGCTGGCCATCGGTCTTAAGTTTATTGTCGGTTTTTGTCATTACAATCCTTCCGATCGTCCCTCAATACATGAACGGCGAATTGTCCCAGCGTTTTAAATTTATCAGCATCTTTAACAAAGATTTTTTGCATTCCATAGGCGCTTCAGGGACCCCGGGGGACATGGCTTCCATTTTTGCCCATAATTTTCTTTTACATTTAAGCCCTGATTTTCTTTTTATGACAGGAGATCCATCCTACGTGCATTCGACCAGGCATCTGGGGCTGTTGAGCTGGTTCGACTGCGCGGCCCTGCTGATTTTTTTGGTGTTCTTGTCCCTGGTTTTCCTGCGCCGCTCCTGGAAGGAGAATCCGGTGATAAAGCATCACCGCTGGCTCATTTTTTTGGCCGTCAACTTTTTCATCGGGATCATCCCGTCGGCCCTGACCTACCAGGAATTGCCGCATGCCCTGCGCATCTGCGGTTCCTGGCCGTTTATGATGCTTTTTACCGGGACCATGTGGTGGGCTGCCGCAGAGATGCTCTGGGCCTTATGGCCGGTTTTGGCCTTGGCCGGAACATTAAGCTGCGGCGTGCTCATCTATCAATATTTCTGGATTTACCCCCAGGAAAGCAAGGGGATGTTCGATTTTTGGGTCAAGGACGTCGCAGAGCAGCTGCAGACCCAGGAAGACTGGCAGAAATTCATGCTCACCTTTCACCGCCGCAATTACCATATCCGCTATTTTTTGGTGCACCGCCTCGGCCTGACCTGCCGGCAGGCCAATGATCTTTGGTGGAAACTCCACGATCAGCTGGACAAGCAGGGGATGTTTTAGAGGATCATCTTTTCGGCTTGTAGATGTGCGTGCTTTGCCCGTAAACGCTCTCTGCCGCTTCCATGATCGTCTCTGAGAGCGTTGGGTGAGGATGGATGGTGAGTTTTAAATCCGCGGCCACAGCGCCCATTTCAATGGCATGGACAGCCTCGGCGATCATTTCTCCGGCGCCGGCGCCCGCGATGCCGGCCCCTAAGACGCGTTTGGTTTGAGGATCAACGATCAGTTTGGTCAGGCCTTCTGTGCGGTCCAAGGTCATGGCCCGGCCTGAGGCGGCCCAGGGAAATTTGTGCACCGCGATTTCGCGTCCTGTCTTGGCCGCGTCTATTTCGGTCAGGCCGCACCAGGCGATTTCCGGGTCGGTAAAGACCACCGCAGGGATGGCCTGGGGCTCAAAAGCCACCTTGTGGCCGGCAATGGCTTCCACGGCTGTGCGGCCCTCGTGCGAGGCTTTATGGGCCAGCATGGGATCGCCGGCAACATCGCCGATGGCATAGATGGAGGCCTCCGCGGTTTGGCGCTGATCATTGACTTCCACAAAGCCGCGGGGTGTCAATTTGACCTTGGTGTTTTCCAGGCCCAGATTTTCAGAATTGGGCCGGCGGCCGACGGAGACCAGCACCTTTTGATAGGTTTCCTTGAATTCCTTTCCGTCTGGGCCGGCCAAGGTGACCGTGATCCCGCTCTCGGCGCTTTCCATTTTAACGACCTTGGTCTCCAGCATGATCTTGGCAAACATGCCTTTGACGCGTTTATAAAGCACGTCTGTCAGGTCGCGGTCAGCGCCGGGCAAAAGGCCGGGCGTCATTTCCACGACCGAGACCTTGGCGCCCAGCTCATGGTACACCGTGCCTAATTCCATGCCGATATAACCGCCGCCCACGACCAGCAGGCTTTCAGGGATGGATTCCAAATTCAGGGCCGCGGTGGAGTCCCAGATATTGGGAGATTGAGGAAGATGGGGGATCGTCGAGGGACGGGAGCCGGTGGCCAAAATCGCCTTTTGAAAGGAAAGGGCCTCGGTGGTGCCGTCTGGTTTTTTGATGTTTAAGGTATGGGAATCGGCAAACACAGCTTCTCCCTGGATGTATTTGACCTTGCGCGCCTTGGCCAAAATGCCTAAGGAGCCGGTCATTTTGGAGACAATGCCTTTTTTCCATTCGCGCAGTTTGTTGATGTCTAAGACAGGGTCATTGTAGGTGATGCCAATGGCCTTGGCCTGTTTGGATTCCGCGATGATCTTGGCCGCGTGCAGAAAGGCCTTGGAAGGAATACAGCCGCGGTAAAGGCAGACGCCGCCGGGATTGGTTTCCTTGTCCACCAGGGCCACGTCCAAGCCCAAATCCGCGGCCAAAAACGCGGCCGCGTAGCCTCCGGGTCCGGCACCGATGACGACCACCTTTATACCTTCGGGAGCCGTAGTGGTCATTTGTTCAAATCCAGTAAGAAGGGCTGTTGGATGGCGTCACAGACCCAGCGGATGAAGCGGGCGCCGTCCGCGCCGTCGATGACGCGATGGTCATAGGACAAGGACAAGGGCAGCATCAACCGCGGGATGAAATGCCCGTCGGTATACACCGGCTCCAGCACCCCTTTGGAAACGCCCAGGATCGCCACCTCCGGCCAATTCACGATGGGGGTAAAGCAGGTGCCGCCGATCCCGCCTAAATTCGATATGGTAAAACAGCCGCCCTGCATTTCCTCGAGGGGGGTCTTGCGCAGGCGGGCGCGCTCTGCCATGGCGGTCAATTCTTCCGAGATCTGCAGGATGGAAAGCTTGTCCACGTTTTTCAAAACCGGCACAAGCAGGCCCCGGTCGGTGTCTACCGCCACGCCGATATTGACATAATCCTTGAAAATGATTTCCTGGGCCGCCATGTCCACGCTGGTATTGAATTGCGGGAATTTTTTCAGGGCCGCGGCCACCACTTTGATGATAAAGGGTGTTATAGATATTTTTTTATTGGTGCCGGAGAAGCTTTTGCGCAATTTTTCCAGGTCCGTGATATCGACCTTGTCGAATTGGGTCACATGGGGGATAGCGGTCCAGGCATGGGCCAGATGTTCCGCGGTCTTTTTGCGGACATTGTTCATGGGCTCGCGCCGGAATCCTCCCCATTTCATGAAATTCGGCAAAGGGATGACAGGGGAGGCGCTGCCGGCAGGCCGCGAGGTGTTGAGCATCTTGCAGTAGGCCTTGACATCCTCGACGGAAATGCGGCCGGCCTTGCCTGTGCCCGGGACCTGTGCGATGTCAATGCCCAACTCACGCGCCAGCAGGCGCACAGAGGGAGCAGCCGGAATGTCTTTGCGTATGGGAAGAGAAGATGGGCTTGGTGAAGCGGAGGGTGTTTTCCCTGGGGCGCTTTCACTTTCAGCGGTTGATTTGTTTGGCAGCGTGCTTGGGGACACCTTCAAAATGGGGACTGTCCCTTTGTCATTGTTGACCAAGGGACTGTCCCCATTTTGAACATGTCCCCGGGTTGGCGGCGGGGTTTGACCCAATGGACTGCCGCCTAAGATTTTAAATACCGGCTGGCCGACCTTCACCACCGCGCCGCTTTTGATCAAAATTTCCCCGACTACACCGTCCAGATTGGAAGGGACCTCTAAGACCGCCTTCTCTGTTTCGAGCTCCAGGATGCTTTGGCCTTTTTTGATCTGGTCCCCGCTTTTGACTAAGATCTTGGTGACCGTGCCCTGGGCGATATTTTCACCTAATTCCGGTAATGTCAACTCAGCCATGATAACCTCTTTATGAAACCATCGGATTGAGCTTCTTGGCGTTGATTTTCAAATCCACCTGGGCCTTGGAGAGGATGTCCGCGCTGATTTTCTTTTGTTCCTGCAGGCTGCAGAGGGTGGCCCAGACAATATGCTTGGCATCCACCTCAAAGAAATCCCTCAGGGCCTCGCGGCTGTCCGAGCGGCCGAACCCGTCGGTGCCAAGCACGGTATAGGGGCCGGGCACCCATTGGCGGATGGAATCGCCCAGCACCTTCATGTAATCCGAGGCAGAGACGAAAACGCCTTTTTCCTGCCGCAGGATCTGGGTGACGTAGGGTGTTTTGGCTTTTTGGCCGCCGAGCAGGTTTTCGCGCTCAACGTGCAGGGCCTCGCGCCGCAGTTCGTTGTAGCTCGTCACAGACCACACATCGGTGGACACCTGGTATTTGTCTTCCAGGATCTTCTGCGCTTCCAGGACCTGGTTCATGATGGCGCCTGATCCCAGCAGGTGTGCTTTAAGCTCCGATGTTTTCGCGGACTGGCTCAAACGGTAAAGACCGCGTATGATCCCTTCCTTGACCCCCGGCGGCATGGGGGGCATGCTGTAATTTTCATTCCCGACGGAAATGTAATAAAAGACATTTTCCTGCTTTTCATACATGCGCTCGATGCCGTGGCGGATGATCACCGCGATCTCATAGGCAAAGGCAGGGTCATAGGAAATCAAATTCGGCACCGTGGAGGTCAAAAGATGCGTATGGCCGTCCTGGTGCTGCAGGCCTTCGCCGTTGAGCGTGGTGCGGCCTGAGGTCGCGCCGACTAAGAAGCCGCGGCAGCGCAAATCGCCGGCGGCCCAGACCAGATCGCCGACGCGCTGGGGGCCGAACATCGAATAATAGGTATAGAAGGGGATGGTGTTGATATTGTGCGAGGCATAGGCCGTTCCGGCCGCGATGAAGGAGGAGATGGAGCCGGCCTCATTGCTGGCTTCTTCCAGGATTTGCCCCTCCTTGGCTTCCTTGTAATACATCAGGCTGTCCGCGTCCACCGGCTCATACAGCTGGCCGACGTGGGAATAGATGCCGCATTGCCTGAAGAGACCTTCCATGCCGAAGGTGCGGGCCTCATCCGGGATGATGGGCACGATAAATTTGCCGACGGCCTCGTCCCTGAGCAGTTTGGAAAGCACCCGCACATAGGCCATGGTGGTGGAAACGGCCCGGCCCTCGGTGCCTTTATAAAATTCTTCGAAAATTTCTTCCGCCGGTGTTTTCAAAACATCCGACTGGCTCCGGCGTTGCGGAAGATAGCCGCCGAGCTCCTTGCGGCGCTCCCGCAAGTACTGCATTTCCGCGGAATCTTCCGCGGGCTTATAAAACGGCGCCTTGGCCACTTCCGCGTCGGAAATGGGGATATTGAAACGGGTACGGAATTCCTTGAGTTCCTGCTCGTTGAGTTTCTTTTGCTGATGGGTGATGTTCTTGCCTTCGCCGGATT
>CAZACW010000024.1:0-30200 GCA_964483785.1 uncultured Planctomycetales bacterium | reverse complement strand
ATACATCATGCGCTGGTGCTTTGAGCAAAGATAGGTGGCCACGGTATACGGCGAGCCGGCAAAGCCGATCAAAGGCGCAAAAGACGGCAAAACGGCATTGATCAGCTGGATGGTGCGGGTGATATGGTCCAGGCCGCTGAATTGGCCCAGGCGCTTCAAATCACCGGCATTATAAATGGGATTTTGCACCTGCGGCCCCCGGCCATTGACAAAATCGACCTTGAATCCCATGCCTGAAGGCATGGTCAAAATGTCCGCGAAAAGGATCGCGGCATCAACACCCAAAATTTCCAAGGGCTGTAAGGTGATGGCCCCGGCGATTTCCGGGTCGCGGAAAAGCTCGCCCAAAGGCCGGTTGGCTTTTAACGCCTGGTATTGCGGCAGATACCGTCCGGCCTGGCGCATAAACCACACCGGCACCTTCTTGTTCTTGCCCTGAAACGCCAATAAAAAATTAGATTGTTCTTGAGAACCTTTGACGGCCATTTTTCTCCTTTAGGTATTTATCAAAGCCCATGCACACATTGCGCACGAAGATCCTGCCTAAATCCGTGACCTGGAGGCGCAAAGAATTTTCCTTGACCAGCTTATCCTCGATGCAGTCATGGATATGCTGGGCCTCATCCTGGAAATAATCCTCGAATTCATATCCAAATGTATCAAAAAACACATTCTTGTCCACTTGAAACCGGCACATCAGGCTGTTGATCACCCAGCGCCGGATTTGGTCGTCCAGGCTCAAACGCTGTCCTCTTTCAATCGGCAGACGGCCTTGGGCTGTGCACGCATAATATTCAGGCAGGGTCTTGATGTTTTGCACATAGGTGTTTTCCAAAAACCCGATGGCCGAAGGCCCCACA
This sequence comes from uncultured Planctomycetales bacterium, assembly GCA_964483785.1. Taxonomy (GTDB): domain Bacteria; phylum Omnitrophota; class Gorgyraeia; order Zapsychrales; family Fredricksoniimonadaceae; genus JABDGZ01. Next base: position 29,340 of record CAZACW010000024.1, on the reverse strand, counting down.
CCAATGTACTCATCCGCGGGCTTCAAGGTATAGCCCATAAAATTACGAAACAGCGAGCCCTCCTGAAAGGCCCTGGCCATCTCGTCGGTAGAAAGCGCAAAATGGTCCATGGCAATGGCCTCATAACCGTGGGCCATCAGGTTTTCACGGGACCGTATAAAAATGTCAAGCTTCTCCTCGTGCTGGGCAATGGCCTCAAGGTTAAATTTGTTCTGGGGCTTGGAAAGCCAGGGCACATAGGCAAAACTGTAAAGGGCGATGCGGTCCGGCCTTAGGCCAATCACCAGATCCACGGTCTTTTGAAAAGTTTCCTTGGTTTGATAAGGCAGGCCATAAATCAAATCGAAATTGACAGAGGCGAATTTCAGCTTGCGGCACCATTGATGCACCTCTGCCACCTGCTCATAAGGCTGGATGCGGTTGATATCATCCTGCACCTTGGCATCAAAATCCTGCACGCCCAAGGATATCCGGTTAAACCCGAGACGGCGCAGGACTTTGAGTTTATTCTGCGTGACAGTGCGCGGGTCGATTTCAATGGCGATTTCTTCTTTAAAATCGATGTCAAAATCCGCCTGGATTTTGGCAAAAAGCTTTTCCATCTGGGCTTCGGACAAATAGGTCGGCGTTCCGCCTCCCCAATGCATCTGGCGGATGAGTTTGCGGCCCTGAAGCAAATCCGTCACCATGTCCATCTCTTTAAAGAGATGCTGTAAAAATTCATCCCCAACCTTTTCTTCTAAAGGGCGGATCACCTTGTTGCAGGCGCAAAAATAGCACAACTGCGCGCAAAACGGAATGTGGACATACAAGGACAAGGTTTTGTCGTTACTGCCGAAGCCCTTGAGCGCCGAGGCATACTCCTCATCATTGATGCTTTCATGCCACTGCGGTACCGTCGGATAAGACGTATAACGGGGCCCGGCTACATCGTATTTTTGAAGCGTGTTCTTGTCGATCTGCATAAACGGTCTTCAAGGATGGAATGGATTGCAGGCTTCGCGATAGTCTTTGTTCAAGCGCGCGATATGCACGACGCTGATCTCTTGGGGGCAGGCCGCTTCACATTCATAAGCGTTGGAACAGCTGCCGAAACCTTCCTGGTCCATTTGCTTGACCATATTCAGCGCCCGCGTTTCTTTTTCAGGCATACCCTGCGGCAGGGCATTTAAATGGGAGACCTTGGCTGCCACAAAAAGCATGGCCGAGGCATTGGGGCAGGCCGCCACACAGGCCCCGCAGCCGATGCATTGGGCCGCGTCCATGGCGATTTCCGCGGATTCTTTAGGCACCGGCAGGGAATGTGCTTCCGGCGCCTGCCCGGTCTTGACAGAAATGAACCCTCCTGAGGCCATGATCCGATCCAAGGCAGAGCGGTCAACGGATAAATCTTTATGGACGGGAAAGCCCTGGGCCCGCCATGGCTCGACGATGAGGGTCTGTCCATTTTTAAAATGGCGCATAGGCAATTGGCAAAGGGTTGTTCCCCTCTGAGGCCCATGGGGCCTGCCGTTGACTACAGCTCCGCAGGTCCCGCAAATGCCTTCACGGCAATCATGGTCAAAGGCAATGGGCTCGCGGCCTTCCTTGGTCAGCCGCTCATTGACCACGTCGAGCATGTCCAAGAACGTCATGCCAATATCGATCCCGTCGGCCTGATAGGTCTCGAATTGTCCTGGAGACTGCCCGTTCTTTTGGCGCCAGACCTTTAAGGTCAAGTTGATTTTGGTACTCATGCAAAGCTCCGCTGACCCATAGACACTTCTTCGTATTTCAGTTCTTCCTTATGCAGAACTGGTGCCTGGCCCTTCCCGTTAAACTGCCAGGCCGCCACATAGGAAAACAGATCGTCGCGGCGCAGGGCCTCGCCTTCCGGGGTCTGGTATTCTTCCCGGAAATGCGCGCCGCAGGATTCCCGGCGCTCCAGGGCATCCAAGCAGATGATTTCAGCGAATTCCAAAAAATCCGCGACCCTGCCGGCCCGCTCCAAGGATTGATTGAAATCATCCCCGCTGCCCGGCACGCAGACATCCTGCCAAAAACGGCCGCGGATTTCACCGATCTTGCCCATGGCTTCTTTCAAGCCTGCTTCATTGCGGGACATGCCGCATTTGTCCCATAATAAAAGCCCCAAGGCGCGGTGAAATTCATCCGCCGTGGTCTTGCCTTTGACAGACAAAAGTTTTTTGATTTTTTGTGATGCATCCTCTTCGGCTTGTTTGAATTCAGCGCGGCTGACAGCTTCCTTGGCCATGGGCTTAGTTTGGGCCAGATAATCGGCAATGGTATAGGGTAAAATAAAATATCCGTCTGCCAAACCCTGCATCAGGGCCGAGGCGCCCAGGCGGTTGGCGCCATGGTCTGAAAAATTCGCTTCTCCGACGACAAAAAGACCCGGCAGATTGCTCATCAAATTATAATCCACCCACAAGCCGCCCATGGTGTAATGCACGGCCGGATAAACCATCATGGGCGCTTGATAAGGGTCTGTGTCCGTGATCTTGGCGTACATGTCCAAAACATTGCCGTAACGCTCCTTGATCACATGGACACCTAAACGCTCGATAGACTCTCTTAAGTCCAGATACACTGCCATGCCGGTTTGGCCGATGCCCCGGCCCGCGTCGCATAAGGCCTTGACACTGCGCGAAGCGATATCGCGCGCCACCAAATTCCCGAAAGCCGGATATTGGCGTTCTAAAAAATAGTCCCGTTCCCCTTCGGGAATGTCCTGCGCCGGCCGGCTGTCCCTGGGCTTCTGGGGGACCCATGTCCTTGCGTCATTGCGCAAGGACTCGCTCATTAAGGTCAATTTGGATGCATAAGCCCCTTGGGCCGGGATGCAGGTCGGATGGATCTGCGTGAAGCAGGGATTGGCGAAATAAGCGCCTTTTTTATGCGCCCGCCAAATGGCCGTGACATTGCCGCCTTTGGCATTGGTGCAGGAATAAAACACATTGCCGTAGCCGCCGGTGGCCAGGACCACGGCATCAGCGGCATAGGATTCAATCCGGCCGGAAAGCAAATTGCGCACCGTGATGCCGCGGGCCGCCCCGTCGATGACCACCAAATCCAGCATTTCACAGCGCGGATGAAGAACAACATGTTTGGCTGCCGCTTCCTTCATCAAGGCCTGGTAAGCCCCTAATAAAAGCTGTTGGCCGGTCTGGCCGCGGGCATAAAACGTGCGGGAAACCTGCGTCCCTCCAAAAGACCGATTGTCCAAATAACCGCTGTATTCCCGGTTAAAGGGCACGCCCTGGGCCACACATTGGTCAATGAGGCTGTTGCTGATTTCGGCCAAGCGGTAAACATTGGCTTCCCGGGAGCGGAAATCCCCGCCCTTGATGGTGTCATAAAAAAGGCGGCGCACGCTGTCGCCGTCATTGGGATAATTTTTGGCCGCATTGATGCCGCCCTGGGCCGCGATGGAATTCGCCCGCCTCGGGGTGTCCTGAAAGCAAAATGACTCCACCTGATAGCCCATTTCGCCCAAGGACGCCGCGGCCGAAGCCCCGGCCAGGCCTGTCCCGACGACAATGATCTTATATTGGCGCCGGTTGGCAGGACTGACCAGCTTGTTATCGAACTTGCGGCTGGTCCATTTTTGGGCCAAGGGCCCGGATGGAATTTTAGAATCTAACATTATCAATGACTTATATAGTGAACATAGACAGGGATCGTGCTAAAACCCAGGGCCACGATCACGGCAAAATAATCGCTTCCTCTTTTAATCACCGTCTGCCATGCGGGCCGAAACCCGCAGGTCTGGACCATGCTTTGGGCCCCGTGCGCCAGATGCATGCCCAAAAAGTACATGGCCACCACATACAGCAAGGCATGGGCCGGGTCCCGGAAAGAATTAAATACGATCCCGTAAAGGCCGTAGCTCGTGCCGTTGATGTAACTGCGCAGGCCGTTGATATCTGCCGCGGCAAAATCAAGGATATGGAAAATGACAAACAAGATGATGTAAAGACCGCTCCAGGCCATGACCTTTTCCGCCAGGGTCCTTTGCCCGACGGACTTTTCCACCGCGTAACGCTTGACCCCTCCCCGGGCCTTGATATTGTCAATGACCAGAAGATAGATATAGACGATGTGGACCAAAAAAACACCGCCCAACAGCACGCGGGCGATCAAAAGCAAGGGACCGAGACGGTGCCACTGATGGGCATAACCGTTAAAAGCGGCCGGCCCCGCGAAGATGAGCAAATTGCCGGCCAAATGCGCCATCACAAACAAAATCATCACAAAGCCGGTGACTGCCACAATCTGCTTTTTGACGATGGACGAACCGAAAAACATATTTTTATTATAATGAAAAAAGCCTAAGATGAAGCAGATTTCTTGCAATAAAAAAAGTTTAAGATTAATTGCGCAGGCAAGGAATCTTCGCTTTTTTTCTAAAATTCTTTTAAGGAAGCGAAGATTTCTTGCGTAATATTTTATGCAAAATGATGGCGATTGGATCAAAGAAACGGTCAACCACGCGCTCTTTGAGAGGGATGATGGCGTTATCGGTAATGTGGATATGCTCCGGGCAGACGTCGGTGCAGCATTTGGTGATATTGCAAAATCCGGACCCGTATTCATTTTTTATCTTTTCAATACGCTCCCGGGTGTCCAACGGGTGCATTTCCAAGGAAGCCAGGCGCAGCATAAAACGGGGCCCGACAAAGCGGTCTTTTTTATGCTGATCGCGCAAAACATGACAGACGTTCTGGCACAAATAACACTCGATGCATTTACGGAATTCCTGCACGCGGTCAACGTCGCGCTGGTACATCCGGTACTGGCCGTCCTTGCCCCTGGGCCCGGGTTGAAACGGCGCGATGCGCTTGTTCTGCTCGTAATTCCAGGACACATCGGTCACCAAATCCTTGATGACGGGAAAAGTTTTAAGCGGCTGGATGGTAATGATCTCATCCTCCTTAAATGAATTCATGCGGGTCATGCAGCCAAGCCTTGGTTTGCCGTTGATTTCCATACTGCACGAACCGCATTTGCCGGCCTTGCAATTCCAGCGGCAGGCCAGATCACTGGCTTGGTGCGCCTGGATGCGGTGGATCACATCCAGGACAACCATGCCCTTGTCGAGTTCGAGTTTATACTCGACGAATTTCCCGCCGGACTTGTCCCCGCGCCAAACGCGGAAGGTCCTTTCAGCCATTGGCCTTGGCCCTTTCCAAATCTTCAATTTTCGCGTAAGCAATGTCCGCCAATGCCTTGGGAGGCGCGGCGCGCGGCTCCTTGCGCAATTGCATTTGATTGTTTTGGTCTTTGTTTAAAATGACATTGTATCTCAGGCCTTCCTCGCGCTCGTCCTGAAAATCGATGCGGCTGTGTCCGCCGCGGGATTCTTCACGTGCCAGGGCCGCCCTGGTGACGGCCTCGGCGGTCACGATCAAATTGTTCAAGTCCAGGACCGCATTCCAGCCCGGATTATATTGGGGGCTGGCGTGGGCCTTGACTTTGGCGATGTCTGTTTTGATCCGTTCGATCTCCCCCAGGGCTTTTTGCAATTCCGCCCCCAATCGGACAATCCCGACATATTGCTGCATGACTTTCTGTAAATCTTCCTGGACGACAAATGGATTGAGACCCTCTTCTTTATTCAAAAAAGCCGTTGCCCGGCGGATTATGGCTGTGGCCTGGGCCTGGTCGATATTGCCTTTGGCTGTTTTTTGGACATACTCCACCGCGCCCGCGCCCGCCAATTTTCCAAAAACCAGCAAATCTGACAAGGAATTGCCCCCTAAACGGTTGGCGCCGTGCATGCCGCCGGCGCATTCCCCGCAGGCAAAAAGCCCAGGGACATTGGTGGCCTGCGTGTCACAATCCACACGGATGCCGCCCATAAAATAATGAAGGGTCGGCCCGACTTCCATCGGCTCCTTGGTAATATCCACTTCCGCCAGTTCCTTGAACTGATGATACATCGACGGCAATTTCTTTTTAATAAAATCCGCCGGGCGCTGGGAGGCGATATCCAGAAACGCGCCGCCGTGCGGGGAACCGCGGCCTTCTTCCACTTCCTTCTTGATCGCACGCGCCACAACGTCGCGCGTCAACAGTTCCGGAGGCCGCCTGGCGTTTTTATCCCCTTGAAGCCATCGGTTGGCCTCTTCTTTTGTGTCCGATGTTTCGGCGGCGAATTTCTCAGGGATGTATTTGAACATAAACCGTTCGCCTTTATTGTTTAAAAGAACACCCCCTTCACCGCGCACGCTTTCGGTGACCAGCGTGCCCTTGACCGACGGCGGCCACATCATGCCGGTCGGATGAAACTGCGTAAATTCCATGTCCATAAGCTCTGCGCCGGCCCGGTACGCCATGCCCAATCCATCGCCGGTATATTCCCAGGAATTAGACGTGACCTGCCAGGCCTTGCCCCCGCCGCCGGTGGCCAGAATAACGGCCTTGGCTTTAAAGATCACGAAGCGCCCGGTCTCACGCCAATACGCCACCAGCCCGGCGATTTTGCCGTTATCCAAAAGCAGGTCCAGGCCTGTGCATTCCATGTGTATGGCGATGCCTTGATGGATACAAAAATCCTGGAGTGTGCGGATCATTTCCAGGCCTGTACGGTCGCCGACGTGGGCCAGGCGCGGATAACGGTGCCCGCCGAAATTTCTTTGATTGATCAGCCCTTCCGGCGTGCGGTCAAACACCGCGCCCCACTCTTCCAATTCGCGCACCCGGTCCGGGGCTTGTTGGGCATGGAGCTCGGCCATGCGCCATTGATTCATAAATTTTCCGCCGCGCATGGTATCGCGAAAATGGATTTTCCAGTTATCGCGCTGATCTACGTTGCCCATCGCGGCCGCGATGCCGCCTTCGGCCATGACCGTATGCGCCTTGCCGAGCAGGGACTTTGAAATCATCCCGGTATTAAGCCCGCGCTTCGCGCATTCAATGGCCGCGCGGATCCCCGCGCCGCCGGCGCCGACGACCAGCACATCATGCTCTATGGTTTGGATCTCTTGGATATCCAATCTTATCCCCCCCACGTGTTAAAATCATGCCAAAGGCCCATGGAGACCATGCGGACATAAAGGTCCGAGAACCCCACCCAGATCATGCTGACCCAGGCCCAGAACATGTGGTGCTCATTTAAGTGCGTGATTTTTTGCCACAAACTGTACCCCAAATGTTCTTTGCCGTTGGCACATGAGAAACAGTCCTGACGGCCGCCCATCAAATGCCGGAGGGCATGGCAGCCACATGTATAAAAAGACAATAAAAGCACATTGATGAACAATACAATGGTCCCTACGCCGATCCCGAATTGCCCGTCCTTGAATAAGGCCTTAAAGACATCGATGGATAAAATGACAATATAGCCGATGGCCAGATAAAGGCAATAACGGTGGATGTTCTGAAACAGCAACAGGTGCGTTTCCCCTTTATAATTTTTTTGCGGGAAAGCGGTGACAGCGCAGGCCGGCGGCGCGGCAAAATAAGACCGGTAATAAAATTTGCGGTAATAATAGCAGGTCAGGCGAAAAGACAGGGGCCCAAGAAGAATCAGCATCGCCGGAGAAGGCGGCAGAAAATTCGGCCACCAGCCGGGCCAGGCGCCAAACCAGGCATGTTCTAAGGGGGCTGAGCCCGGCGCTGACGGATCAATCATCAGCGTCGGCGAATAAAGGGGCGATAGATAGGGCGCGGCATAATAGTAGCCCGCTTGAAACATGGCCCAGGTCGTATAAACAACGAAACATAAAAAGCCAAAACCTGCGGAAAACGGTTCAAGCCACCATAGGTCTGTGCGGGTGGTGGAAGCAAACTGGGTCGAGTGCGGCTGTGTCTGTGTTTGATGCATATTCATACCATCACAACCCCCGGGGTTGTGATGGTTATTATAGTCAAAAAATAACTGGGACACATTGAATTTTATGAAATTTTATGAAAAGGGGTCCATAAATTCAATGTGTCCCAGTTATTTTTGGTAGGTGCCGACCCATTCGGCCTTGGCCAGGACATGCCCTTGGATGGCCTTTTCCACTTCCGTGTAGGACGGAGCTTCATTGAGGCTTAAGGTCGTATTCAAGGCCATCAGGCGGAAAATATAGTGATGGACCTTTTCATCCGGAGGGCAAGGGCCGCGGTAGGAAGATTTGCCGAAATCATTCAAGCCCTCGCTTGCAGGATCGCTGTTTTCCTTGATTTCCACGGTGTCAGTGGGCAGGTTATAAACGATCCAATGGGTCCAATTCCCTTCCGGCGCGTCAGGGTCGGTGACAGTCAAAACTAAGCTTTGGGCGATATAGGTGACATTTTTGATGGATAACTGCGGGTTGACGTCCTGGCCGTTGCAGGTGTATTTCTTGGGAATCGGGGCGTTGTTTTCAAAGGCCGTTGAGGTGATCTGTAAATCACCCGCTCCTCCATCCGCCTTAGCCTGAGGGACCGATATTAATGAAAGGGAAATGCAGGCCAAAAGAATCTTCATATGCTTAAAAAAACTGGGACACATTGAATTTATGAGCCCCTTCTCATAAAATTCAATGTGTCCCAGTTTTTTTAAACTACGGCTGATTGATGATGCGCCGGCGGGGTCAGGCCTGCCAGGGTCCAGACATTTCTGACCGGTGTCATCCTTAAAATAACAGGCGTCAGATAATTGACTCCCTTGGCCCGGACTTCCTGCACCATGGCTGAATCAACATTCACTTCAACCCCATGGCCGTTATCCGTGATTTTCCATTTTGTACCGATGGATGTATTTAAGTCGATACCGCCCAGATCACGCGGTTTGCCGGCCAAGGCTGCTTGATCAACTTTTAAATATAACCCACCGCCATATTCAGGTTTGGGAACATACAGTACAGCATCTGGGAACTGTAATAACGCCGCCCTTGCGCTAGACACGTCACGAATTTGTATCAAAAAACCAGGTTCATTGGGATCATTTCTCCACAAAGTCTTCCCAAGAGAAAAAGACATGGCAACTGCTGCTGATATTTTATCCTGCCCGTTGACACTATCAAAATTCAGAGCAAGATTCGCAGCGCTGAATTTATCAGAAATAGTCATCGCATCGTCTCCCTGCCCTCTGGCATGGGCCTGGATAGTCTTAATAGTTGCATTGATCCAAGTTTCAACCTCACTAACAGGTTTAAGGAGTTTTACACCCTCATCTGTAATTTCGATATTTCCGGGAAATTCGGTGGCAATAGCCGTCAATATCCCCCTGAATTCCTCACGGTATTGGGCGGATTCTTGCGCGTTTGGTTCCCGGGTATCGATAAAGACCTTTGTATATTCTCCGGCAATCCCATCCCATGAAACAAACGAAAAAAGATGGTCTCTTAAGGTCCTTAAGGACACAGTGGTGTTGTAAGCCAAGAATCTTTGTTCATGCCCACCCATTTCAAACTGTACAACAGGGTCACGCATGACCCTCATGGCCTTGTCCTTGATTTCCTGGATCGTTTTTTCCAGCCAGGCTTTAACTTCAGCCGCTCGTTTAATTATCCTTACATCTGTTTCATAAACGTCAATATATCCAGGATATTCATGGGAAAGGGCAGTCAATATGTCTCTTATACGAACAGCTACTCTTATCCTTTCCAAAACATCCAGTCTCCTTTTGGTATTAGCTTCATACGTATCCACCAAATCCGACCATTTATTTATAGACATTAAATGAGTATTTAAGGCCTTCATCGTCACAATGACATCTAAGGCCAGGAAACTCTTTTGATCTTTATCAAAGTTGACCGTTTTTTCGTTTGTGACCCTCATCGCCGCGTCATGGGCAGCGGCCAATTGGGCTTTGTCACGAATCTCCTGGATCGTTTGATCCAGCCAATCTTTAACTTCATTCGTTGGTTTAATTAACCGTACACTTCTTTCATCGACGTCAATATATCCAGGATATTCATGGGAAAGGGCGGTCAATATATTCCTCATAAGAACAGCGACCTCGGCCCTTTCAAAAATTTGAAAGCTCTTTTTAGCGATGACTCCATAAGCGTCCACCAAACCCGGCCATGAATTCTGGGACATAGGATTATTATTCAAAGCCATCATCGTCACAATGACATCATAGGCCAGGAAACTCTTTCCATCTATGTCAAAGTTAACCGTTTTTTCGTTTGTGACCCTCATCGCCGCGTCATGGGCAGCGGCCAATTGGACGAGGTCTCTGATATCATTGACCTTTGCATCCACCCAGTCTTTGACTTCATCAGCAGATTTAAGCAGTTTTACCTCCTCTTCAGTCGTTTCGATAGTTCCAGGAAATTCGGCGGCAACGGCAGTAAGAATGGACCTAAGCAGCTCATGGTAGTAGGCAGACTCTTGAGATGTTGGTTCACCAGTATCAGTATCTGTAAAGGCATTTACAAAATCTGAATCAAGTTCATTCCAAGAAACCAATGATAAAGAATTAACTGAAAAAAGACGCCTATGTAATGTATTTAAAGCATTTATGACCTGATAAAACAGAAAACCTTTCGGATTATCTTCACTTCCTAAGTATACGATTTTCTCTTTTTCGGCCCACATCGCCCGGTCAAAATCGACCATGATAAAAGAGGTCCCGGCTTTTGGACTGCCCTGCTTATGGATCGTGATTTGCAGAGAGTTCTTTTCTGCTGCCTTGCGTGCCAAATCCACAATATCAAAAACAAAAAGATCGCCGGGCGCTTTTTGGGCGTTCTCATCATCAGAATAGGCCATTCTATTTTCGTTATCTCCGATAAAACCTTCCTTCATGGCCCTTAGGTGGATTTCTTGGGTCATGGCAACGGCATTCCTGATATTTTGCAAGGTTTGATCAAAACCCTTCTCCGCATCCGAATTCAAAAGCTGGAGCAGGGCCGTTTTGGTTTGATCCATGACCGCGTGGCGAGATTGCAATCTTTGGGAAAGCATAAATCGCAATTGCGAAATATCATTGATATGATTTCCCCTAAACTCCGTCAAAAAATAAACCAGCTCTGAAAGTGCGGATACAAGCTCTTGATCTTTCTGTTGATCTGCTTGCGTCACCCCACGCAGGGCGTCATTCAATTCAGGAACAAATTTCGTCAGATCACTGCCGCCATTGAGCATTTGCAGTAATTTGTACATATTAGGGGTGGCGCCGAAGATACCATCCATTTCGTCGTTATAATCCGTCAAAACCTTGTTGGCTATGGCTTCGGCCTTATACACATCACGCTCATCCACAGCGGCATTCAAGAAACTCTTCACATAAAGATACATGTGCTTGTTGCGCAGTAATTTCTTGATCTGCATGCGCGCAATTTCTAATTCGGACGGAGGAACAAAATCGCCGAAACGGTTGCTTTTATCAAGGATCACCTGGTCAATGGTGTCCTCCAGCATTTGCATGGTGATGACCTCGCCTGTCGCGGTGATGGTTTCCTGGGAATGGGCCAGCATCCAGTAATTGTACATGTCTTTCAACAGGGTCGCCCCGTCAAACATGGCCCGCCCGCCGTTGTTCAAATTGTCAATGGCAATGGCAGCACCCGTATTGCGGTAGCCGAAGAAATAGGTCACCAGCTCATACGCTGTCAAATACAACCCTTCCTTGGTCCGCTCCACTTGCGGAAATTCCATCAGTTTCTCGCGGCGCACATCTGCCGTATGGGATGGCAGCACAAGTTCAACTTCACGCGGCAATTGGAAAATCGTCTGTACTAAGGGAAGATAGGACGGAGAAGCGACCCAGGCATAGTTATAGCCCAAGAGCCATTCATATATTTTGTCCACCACAATGGTGGTGATCGCTAAACGATCAGCTTCCGGATCACTGTATCCTTCACTCGGCATCTGCGTCACCATCCCGCCTTCCGGCAGGAAGTTACGCTTAAGCGCAATAGACATATTGTCCACGACGTAATTGTTCATGTTGGGTTGGTACATGGTGACCTTGCCCAAATCGCCGTAAACACTTTTGTTCAAAAACCAAAAAGCGCGTTCATCCGCGGCGCCCTTGTCCCAACGGCCGACATTGGTGATTTTCCAAAAATGCCTGGCTGCCCATAACATCACTTCCAATTTGAGCGCTGACTCATTGGTTTCATTCATGAAGATGCCTTGAACGGCAAATCTTGTAAACGCAATCCTGTCCTTGGCCCACTCCTCTTCAGCCAGGGCCCTGGCGTCCTGGGCCACGGTCGCAGCAAACACCGATTCTTCCGGAGATTCCAATTTGGGGAAGACCAAGTTGGGCTCATGATTAGGCGTTGATTCAATGGCAAAAACCAGGCTGGTAAAAATAGCGGGTACGGGAATGCCCTTATAGGTGATGTGACGGTTATTAGAATCAAAATCATCCACACGCATGGTGACTGTGGGCCATTCACCCTTGGGAGGCACAGTATAAGTCTTTCCCTTGGCTTCATCCTTAAAACTTGTTAACCGTCCGTTGAGAATATCGGAGAAGACCTGGAACATCATGAAATCCCCATCGCCATGGACTACGCGGGCATCCTGGCTGTCATTGAAAACGCGCACAGGGACGACTTTTTCTGTATTGGCAATAATGTCCTGGACAGTTTTTATTTTGGCCTTCACATAAGCCACCTTCTCATCCATGGTCAAAAGATGGCCCTCAGCATCTTTAAGCTCAATGTTGGCCAAGGCGCCCATCAAAGCCGGCGGCAATTCATTTTGCATGGCTGTCAAGACGTGATTGTACAATTCCCTGTCTTGCGGGGTAATGACCCTGCCCGAAAGGGCGCTCATGGCCATTTTTTCGGTCCAGGGACCGGTCAGAATGGCGCCGGATTGTTTTAAATTTTCAGGCGGTTCATCGCCCCTCCAAGGTTTATTTTTAAATAAGTACTCCTGCATTTTGGCAATATTATCCGCTGGAATACTGACAGTCCTTTCTTGTCTGTTTTTTCCTCCAGGAAAAACAATGGCTTCAAAACTCTTTTTAACTTCATTAGAAAAAGCATTAAAGGCAATGTTGATGACCCCATTGACAATGATCCCATCATGTTCAAAAATTGCTTTGACATCGTCATAATCAACCCCGGTCAATTTTTTAAAATCATTCTCATCGAGACGTCCGTCACTGGTAATCTGACGGACCGTGCGGATATTGCCGTCAATATCACGGATCAAATCATCCATTCCCATGCCGTCGCCTTTGCCGCCGGGCACAATTTCTCCGCGTTCGATCCTGGCCAGGCGTATCTTCCTTTGCTGCATCAATCTGATGTAGGTGTCATAGTAACGCTCCATCAAATCCGCAATCATCTGCATACTGCGGTGATTGATGATACCGGTCCCATCGACCCTGGAATACCTGCCCATATCGACTTCTATGGTCGCGCTATAGCCGCCGGTTTTAAAAATAGGATGCTCAATCCTGACTTCATTTCTATCTCCTTGGACGGGCTTGGATAAATCACTGGCTGATCTTACGGCTGTTTGAGGCCTTTCAAGAGTGGCAGTATCTCCATTCATGGCCGCATCCGCTTGATTGATTTTCTCTGGAGCGGCGAGGGTCGCGAAATCAACGGTTCCGTTATTGATCATGGGCAAGCTTTCAACGGCAGCCGTGCCAGTCAACACATTGAAATTGATGCCAGGCTGGCCGGCCACGCCCACCTCGGTACCGCCCGAGAAATACTTATGCGGGATCCTTTGACCGTTGGCCGCGTTCATGTCTTCCTTAATATAGTTGAACACGCCTTTTTTATAAGCTTGCAAATACTGCTGGAAAATCTGCTCCTTGACCTTAGGATCATCCATATTGATGCCGTTGGTCTTGGATTTGTCCGCGTAGACCTGGTTTAAGACGGCATTTTTAAGCCTGATCTTGTACCAGCTCGCCAGGATAACGGAATTGAAAATCTGGCGCAGATTGGCAAAATTTCTGCCGGTGTTGACTTCTTTTTCCAGTTCAGGAAGGACGATGGAACGGACAATTTGAGAGGCTATAGTATGGGATTTATTCGAAATTTGATCATTGGGCGTTGGACCGGATGATGGGCTTGTTTCATTTCCAGGTAAATGCTTTTGCAGGGAAAGGTAATCTTCTTCCAGCATCACCTTCAAATGCTGCTTTGTAACAAAGGCCGTCTGATTGTGTTCAAAAACCTCGGCCTGGTCTGCCATGATCCATACCTTATTAAAGGTATCCACCGGGACCTGGGTGGTGCCGAACATTTCCTGCGCTTTCGCGTACACCCTGTCCCAAAATGTCTTACCCAATTGTTTTTCAGGATAAATCAGGGAAGCGGTCATCTGCTTTAAAATATAATCCTGCTCCAGCAGGTCGCGGCCCATTTCGGTTTGGCCTAAAGCATCAGAGGTCATCTTGTTCTGTTCATAAGGGCTAAGATTGACCCACTGGTCTTTTTCAGGAATGGCCAGGCTGGCAAGGAAATACTTGATGAGCTTGACACCCTCCTGTTTCAAAGCTTCACCGGAGAGTTTGTCCTGCCCAACGTCTACTAAAAAATCAAAAAGGAAGGGATTGTCTTTGTGCACGGTCAGGCCCTGGATGATCACAGGGTTGTAAGCCGGGCTTAAATTAATCATGGTACCAGGGGCTGGAAGGCCTAAATCAGATTGAGCGCGGGCTTTAGAATAAGGGCTTAAGGAAGTCAAAAAGAAGCTAACAATAACAATCCAACTTAAGCATTTTCTAAGCATGGCGGGCAGTCTCCCTGTTTTTGAGGATTTTTAGGAAAGCGTTTTCTGACGTTAAAAGATAACATATTCTCAGCACTTGTCAAATTAAAGACGCGTTCTATCGTTGTTATAAATTATTGAAATAAATAAAGTTATGAACTTATAAAAAAATTATTAAATTTTTGAAAAAATATGGTATTTGTTTAGCTTTTTGAGAGAATTTTGTCATTCTTAAGGAGCGTAGCGACGAAGAATCCGTTGGATGTCTTAAGATCCTTCGGCTTCGCCTCAGGATGACATCGTCGAAGCCCTCAGAAAGCTAAACAATTACAAAATATGGAAAAATCCAAACGTGAAGCCGCTTTGATTATACTTCCTGATATTTATCTTTAAGCGCGGTGAGGATGTTGGGGTCTGCGAGGGTGGTGACATCGCCTAATACCCTGCCTTCGGCAATGTCGCGCAAAAGCCGGCGCATGATCTTGCCGGAGCGGGTCTTGGGCACATCCGCGGTAAATATAATGCGGGACGGCCTGGCAATGGCGCCGATTTTCTGGGACACATGGTTTTTGAGCAATTCATCGGTTTTGGAATCTTGTTTATTTCCTTCCTTTAATATGACAAAGGCCGCGATGGCCTGGCCCTTGATTTCATCTTTAACGCCCACCACAGCCGCCTCTGCCACCATAGGATTGTCCACCAAGGCGCTTTCCACTTCTGCCGTCGATATATTGTGCCCAGCGACCAGCATAATATCATCCACCCTGCCCAAAAACCAAAAGTAGCCGTCCTTGTCGCGCTTGGTGCCGTCCCCGGCAAAATAATTTTTGCCCTGCCAGCGGCCCCAATAGGTTTCCTTATAGCGTTGAGGGTCCCTCCAAATGCCTCTTAACATGGAAGGCCAGGGACTGGTCAAACTTAAAAAACCACCACCCTCAGGGATGATCTGCCCTTCTTCGTTTAAGATCTCGGCATCGATGCCGGGCAATGGTTTGCCGGCGGAACCGGGTTTCATGGCTGTCAGGCCCGGCAAGGTGGTGATCATGATGGCGCCGGTCTCGGTCTGCCACCAGGTATCGACAATAGGACATTTATGCCCGCCGATATGCGCGTAATACCACATCCAGGCTTCGGGATTGATGGGCTCTCCGACGCTTCCCAAAAGCCGCAGGCTGCCCAAATTACAGCCCTTGGGCCATTGATCGCCCCATTTCATAAAGGCGCGGATGGCGGTCGGCGCCGTGTAAAGGATGCTGACCTTGTATTTTTCAATGATGCGCCAGAAACGGTCCCGCTCCGGAAAATCCGGCGCGCCCTCATAAATGACAACAGTCGCGGCATTGCTCATGGGCCCGTACACCGTGTAACTATGCCCGGTCACCCAGCCCACGTCCGCGGTGCACCAGTAAATATCATTGGGCTTCAAATCAAACACCCATTGGGTCGTCGCGCAAACTCCTGTAAGGTAGCCTCCGGTTGTATGCACGATGCCCTTGGGCTTGCCGGTGGTGCCGGAGGTATACAGGATAAAAAGAATGTCCTCGCTGTCAAGCGCTTCCGGGGCGCAATAATTCTTCACGTCCTTGATAAGATCATGATACCAATGGTCGCGGCCGGATTTCATGGTGATCTCGTTTTTAGCGCGCTCGACCACAATCACATCCTGGATCGAGGGTGTTTGGCCGAGCGCCTCATCCGCGATGTTCTTTAGCGGCACCACACTGCCGCGTCGCAAACCTCCGTCGGCCGTGATCAAAAATTTGGCCTCGGCGTCATTGATGCGGTCGCGCAGGGCCTGCGCGCTGAATCCGGCGAAGACCACGGTATGGATGGCGCCGATGCGGCTGCAGGCCAAGAGAGCAAACACCGCCTCCGGGACCATGGGCATGTAAATGGCGACCCGATCGCCTTTTTGGGCCCCTAAACTTTTTAAGGCATTGGCCAATTTATTGACTTCAAGATAGCACTCGGCATAGGTAAAACTTTTTTGCGCGCCGTCTTCCCCTTCCCACAGGACCGCGGTTTTATTGCCCAAATTGGCCTTGATGTGGCGGTCTAAGCAATTGGCAGAAGCATTGATTTTTCCGCCGACGAACCATTTGGCGTAGGGCTTGTCCCAGATCAGGGCCTGTTTCCAGGGAGCGATCCAGTCCAATTTTTTGGCGCATTGTTCCCAAAACGCCACGCGGTCGGTTTGGGCCTGTTTGTAGAGCGCATCGTCCTTGATATTGGCTAAATTATGGAATAAAGAGGAAGGCTTAAAAACGCGGGTCTCACGCAGAAGATCATCGACTTCGGTCTTGAATGGGTCCATATTCAATTTTTCAAAAAGGCCATGATGTCCTTAAACCGCGGATGGTCCGCTGTTTTTAACAGTTCGCACAGGCTCATTTGCGCCGTAGTGATGATGGTCCCTTCTTCGCGCAGGCGCGCGATGGCTGTCTGATGGTCTATTTCATGGCGGGACGAGACCGCATCCGCGATCAAATGCACCTCATAGCCGCGGCGGTACAGGTCGCGGACGGTTTGGTAAACACAGACATGGGTTTCGATGCCGGTGACGAGAATTTGGCGCCTGTTGAGGCTTTGAAGATGTTCGACGTATTGCGGCGCGCCCAAACAGCTGAAGCTCTGCTTGAGGATGGGCTTGACCATGGGATACAAAAGGTCCTTGATGGGCTTGACAGTCTCCCCAATTTTATGCGGGGCTTGCTCGCTCCAGAGCACCGGAAGGCCGAAGATTTCTGCGGCCTTGATGATATGCTGAAGGGTATAAAGCAAGCGTTCGTGGCCGTGCACCTTGGCTGCGAGCAGACCCTGCACATCGATCACAGCCAGGGCGGTGTTATCGATCTCTAACATAACCTTTTAGTTGGACTCAATGATCCCGCAGGCGATCCTGGCCCCTGTGTTGCCGCCCGGCTGGGTGAAATCGTCCTTCTTCTCGTGCAGGATGACGGAGCGGCCGTTCACCGCGTATTTGCCGTCCTTGATGGTCAAGCCCTGCATAAACACGGAAAAGTCCCCTGATCCATTGTCCCTGACCGTCACATTGCCCAGGTCTCCGGCCATGGCCTTCATGGGGCCGTCCATGGGATAAAGGCCGTGCGGAGATTTGTCCGGATTGAAATGGCCTTTAGCGGCCATGCCTAAATCCGCGCAATTACCCACTTCATGAATATGGATGCCGTGAATGCCCGGCGGGACATTGAGCACCTTGGCCACAATGGTCAGGCCGCCTTTTTCTTCCGTGAAATGGATGGTCCCGGTGATTTTAGAATCCGGGGCCGTGCCTTTAAGCATGGCTGTGGCCGTGGCAGACCAGGAAGGGCTTGCCAATGCCAATGATGGTAGGAGGGTCAATACAATCACGCTGGATTTTTTCATAAATGTCCTTTCTTTTTTCTAAATAACGTCGGTTCGACATAACGCTATCTATAGGCATGCAAGGATATGTTTAGCAGACCGTCGGGTCCTGGCCTCGGGTTTCCCCGTTTCGCTCGCAAAAGCCTCGCTCAACGGGCGATGCCCCTCCACAACCCCGGGGGTTGTGATGGGTCTCTGCGCGCCTGGGGAAAAAGCGCAGCGCCTTATCAAAAACATATCCTTGCATTCCTTATCTACTTATATCAAACTCTCATTAAATAAACATATAATCGTACGGAGCTTAAGTTTTCAGTTCAATGCCGACGGGACAATGGTCAGAACCCATGACATCTTTTAATATAAAGGCTTTTTTGAGTTTGGGCAACAGGTTTTCCGTGACGAAAAAGTAATCGATGCGCCAGCCCACATCACGGGCCCGGGCGCCGGTAAAATAATCCCACCAGGTATAATGCCCGCCTTCCTTATTAAAATGGCGGAAGGTGTCGATATAACCGCTTTCGATAAATTTGCTGACCCATTCCCTTTCTTCGGGAAGAAATCCTGTATTTTTAACATTTTCTTTAGGACGGGCCAAATCTATTTCCGTGTGGGCCGTGTTGACATCGCCTGTAACCACGATTTTTTTGCCCGCCTTGCGCAATTTTTCGATTTTAGAAAGAAAAGCGTCATAAAATTTCATTTTAAAAGGCACCCGCTTGTTGCCTGCCCCGCCGTTGGGGTAATAGATGTTAAACAGGACAAAATCACCGTAATCCGCGGCCAGGGTCCGGCCTTCCGCGTCGAATTCCTTGACGCCCAGCCCTTCTGTGACGGATTTGGGCTCGATCTTGGAATAGATCGCCACCCCGCTATAGCCTTTTTTCTCGGCGGAAGACCAGAAAGCACGGTAGCCTTTCGGGTTTAAAATTTGTTCGGACAATTGATCCGGATGGGCCTTGGTTTCCTGAAGGCAGAGAATATCCGGGGATTCTTTGCTAAGCCATTCCAAGAAGCCTTTTTTCTCAATGGCGCGGATGCCGTTGACGTTCCAGGACAAAATTTTCATAGATGCACCGGTATTCTTTTGGCCCCCCAATGGCCGGGCGCTGTATCAAAAACGCCGGGAATGGTATGGCCGCAAAACTTGCACGCATTATTTTGAAGATTATACTCCCCCAATTCAAACCAATCACGCTCAATCAATAATTTCTTACACGCAGGGCAATAGGTGCTGGACCCTTCGGCATCATGCACATTGCCGGTGTAGACAAAATGCAGGCCTTTGGAAATGGCCATCTCGCGGGCTTTTTGCAAAGTTGCCCGAGGTGTTGCGTTAATATCCAACATCTTATAATCAGGATGAAAAGCTGTAAAGTGCAAAGGCACATCCGGCCCCAGATGGTCCATGATCCACTGGCACATATCCGCTGTTTCCTGGATCTGATCATTGTGCCCTGGTATCATCAAATTGGTGATTTCAAACCAGACCTTGGTTTCTTTTTTTAAATAGATAAGCGTGTCCAGCACAGGCTGTAAATGGCTTAAAGTAATTTTGCTGTAAAAATCTTCCGTAAACCCCTTTAAATCCACGTTGGCGGCATCCATGTGCTGATAAAATTCTCCCCGGGCCTCCGGCGTTATATAGCCCGCGGTGACGGCAATGGTCTTGATCCCCAAGGCGTGGCAGGCTGTGGCCGTATCCATGGCGTATTCGGCGAAAATCACCGGATCATTATAGGTAAAGGCAATGCTTTTGGATTCTAAGCGCTTGGCAGCCTGGGCGATTTCCTGAGGGCCGGCTTCCTGGGTCAGGCGGTCAAATTCCCTGGATTTGCTGATGTCCCAATTTTGGCAGAATTTACAGCCTAAATTACAGCCGGCTGTGCCGAAGGACAGGGTGGCGGTGCCGGGCAGGAAATGATTCAGGGGCTTTTTTTCCACAGGGTCCAGGCAAAAACCGCTGGAACGGCCGTAGGTGGTGAGGACCACCTGGTCATCGACGTTTTGGCGCACAAAACAAAAGCCCCGCTGGCCCGGGCCCAGGGTGCACAGACGCGGGCAAAGATGGCATTGCAATCGGCCATCGTCGGTCTTGTTCCAATAACGGCCAAGGTGAAGCATATCAAAAATAGGGGACAGCGCCCTATTTTTCCACGTGGGGTGAAATAAAAATAGGGCGCTGTCCCCTATTTCCCCTATTTTCTGATTTGTCCTGGAGAAATAATGCCTACGGAAACAACCATCTTGATGGCTTCTTCAACGCTCCAGCCGCATTCCAGGACCTGGGAAGGTTTGACCACAAAAATTATGCCTGTAAACGGATGCGGGGCCGTGGGCACAAAAACTTTGAGCAATTCCGCCCCCTCCTGGTCCTTGAGTGAGCCGGTAATAAAGGCCAGCATCCATCCTTTGCCGTCGAAAATATTGACCAGCACCGCTTTTTGAAAGGCCTGTTTTTGGGGATCAGCCACGGCAAAGGTGTCGCTGATCTGCTTGCCGATGCCGTAAATGAACTTGATAAACGGGATGCGGTCAGCCAGATAATCGATGATCTTGAAAATCTGGCGTCCGACGACATTGCTGAAAATAAGGCCGATAAAATACAAACAGATCAAAAGCAGTAGTATCCCAAGGCCGGGGACCTGGCGGATATCGATGAACTGTTCCAAAAACTTCATCACCTGCTTGTCGATCAGGACATACAAGAGCCGGATGGCGACAACGCAAAGAAGCAGAGGAATGATGGCCAAAAGGCCGCGCAATATGTAGGAGATAAGATGGTCGAAAAATTTCTTCATGGCTAATTGTATATTAACACAACCCCCGGGGTATTGAGTTTATATTAGCATAAATTTATTGAGTGGGCATTAAAAATAGGGTAAACTAATTGTTTATATGAACCGTAAACCCTGCACCCCCAACTTTAATACAGCGCCGGAGAAATTCTCCAAAGAGGAGCTCAATAAACTCGCGGCAGGCTCCATCGCGGGCAATCTGCGCGCGGATTTTGCCGATGCCACCCGCGAAGACATCCCCTGGGAAACCGAGCAATTGGCCAAGTCCCACGGCATTTACCTGGAATTCAACCGCGACAAGGAAGCGGCCGGGGCCAAGGAATGGATTTACATGATGCGCATCAGCATTCCCGGCGGCGGGCCTGTGTCCAGGGCGCAATATAATCTCATCGATGATTTGACGGAAAAATACACCAAAAATCCCGAAGGCGTCCCTTCCATCCGCCTGACCAACCGCCAGAACATCCAATTTCACTGGATCAAAAAACAAAATCTGCCGGCCATTGTCAAGGCCCTGGCTGAATCGGGCCTGAACACCCTGAATGGCTGCGGGGACAATACCCGCAATGTCATGGGCTGCCCCATCGACCATTTCTCCGACGTGATCAACACCAACGCCCTGGCGCGCAAATGCGGCCATTATTTTCAGATGCCGATGGACCCGTTTATCTCTGTCTGGCAGATTGACCCGAATAAAATCCGCAAGCCCGGCGAATCGTTTCAATACGGCAAAAACTTGCTGAATCGCAAATTCAAGATCGGCTTTGCCACGGCGCACAAGGACGCGCACGGCAAGCTCTACCCTGATAATTGCGCGGAAGTTTTAAGTGATGATGTGGGTGTGGTGCCTGTGATCAAGGACAATAAGGTGGCCAAATTCCAGATCTACGTGGGCGGCGGCCAGGGCGAGCGCAACGGCAAGCCTTCCATGGCCTGCTTTGGCCGGCCCTTGGCCCAGGTCAGTGAAGCGGACCTTCTCAAAGTCCTGGATGCCGTGGTCAAGGTGCATCAGCATTGGGGCGACCGGGAAAACCGCGTCTGGGCGCGGGTCAAGTTTGTAGTGAAGATGAAGGGCATTGACTGGTACCGTCAGGAAGTGGAAAAAATCCTTGGGATCAAACTGGAATTACCTGATCCCCAATTAGACCCCGGTCCCCGGCACATGCATCATGGCTGGATCAGGCAGGCTAAAAACGGGTTTTGGGCCTATGGCCTGTACATTGAAAACGGCCGCATCATTGAAAATTCGCCGAACGGCAAGCTCAAAAGCCTTTGCCGCCATTTGATGAACACCTATCCGGTCGAGTTTATGATCACTCCCAATCAGGACGCGCTGTTTATCAATCTGCCTGAGAACATGAAGGCGGCTTTTGAAGCTGATCTTAAAAAATTCGGCTACGGTCAAAGAAATGGCAGGCCTTATTCCCAATTGCGCCTGCTCTCCGGCGCCTGCGTGGGCCGCAATACCTGCCGCCTGACTTATACGGACTCCGAACAATTTGAGCCGGAATTGGTTGACCAATTGGAGGCCATGGGCTGGGGTGATTTGAAGGAATCGATCGGGATCACCGGCTGTGAGCGCCAGTGCTTTCGTCCTGCGACCAAGACCTTTGGTTTGGTCGGCGCCGGATTTAACCGCTATCAGCTGAAACTGATGGGTGCTGAGGATGCCCGCTTTCAGGGCCTGCCCATTGTATCGGCCGACGGCAACGGTATTTATCTAAAATCCATTCCCCGCGAACGCGTGGCCCAGGTCATCGATGCCCTGCTGAAAAACTGGAAAGCCAACGCCCTTGCTGATGAGAGCGTCGGCTATTTTCACCGGCGGATCGGCATGGAAGCGATCATTGCCCACCTTAAATCAAATCCCGCCACGTCTGACCTGATGGTCAAGACCCTGCCGGCGGATTGCCTCGTCGATTAAAAATAAAGGGGACGTCTCCCAATTAATTAATTGGGAGACGTCCCCTTTATTTCATTCAATAAATTACTTATTAAAGCTCAACCTCTCGGTTGAATCTTTAATGTTATTCTTCGAAAGAGAAGGAACGATCATGGGTGCAATTCTGGTGATCAGAGGCGAAAAGCCATCGATCAGCATATGCGCCACAGGTTGTTCGCTCATTGGCCGCGGATTGCCGGCGTCGTCTCTTTCAACTTGCAAATGCAGAAACTTCGAGCCGAAATCGATACCGCCGTCGACCGGATTATTCGGATTAGCCAATGCTATTCGAGATGACAGCAACGCCTGATCAGCGCTTGCTCTGCCTGTGATAACGGCCTGATACAAAGCCGCGGTACTCTCAGCCGCATTATGCGGCCATGGGCGGACATCTCCCTTAGCTTTGATATTGGGAACCATGAATGGTGAATTGCCTCTGTTTAAATCATTCAGCAATTTGGCCAGATCATAAGATCCTTCCACCGTTCTGACATTGGTGCCATACGGCTCCCATTGTCCGCCTAACTGGGCATTTTTGAATTGCCTGTTAAATTCAAAGGCATGGGCCCTAATGGCGTCGAATGCCGGAGTGTTAAAAAGATCCTCCGATTTTTCCAATGTCTTTCCATCGGCCGATAAGGTATTTCTGACACCCAATAAGATCGGATGGCTGTCCACAGTGGCTACTCCATACCTTCTTTCCGTAGGAATAGCACTTAACCAGTGAGAACCATTCATATCGCCTTGCACGATCACGAGCTCATTGGCCAAGAACTCATGGGCAAATTGCAATAATTTGGTGTTTCCAACAATGACAGGATCGTCCTTCCCCACATACTCACCGCCTGTAAGGATACCCAATCGGGTGATGGAAGATCCCAGCATGGGACGATCCAGGTAGTTCTGGGGATTAGCAATGTCCCAACCAGGTTGTTTTTTGCCCCAAACATGCTTGACGTTGAACCGGTCTGAATCCGCCAAATAACGGATGACAGCAAGTTGGTCAGCCTGGGCATCCAGGAAAATCCTTTTCGTCGGAATAAAACCGACCGTTTTCAGGATCCCGGTCAATCTGTCCTTGTCTGCGTCCGTCAAATCAGAACGCAATTTACCATCAACATAAGCACCTTTCAAGAATTCCTGATCTGCAGCCGAAGCGCGGGCAATGCCTAAGTCTTTGACATCTTTGAATTCAGCTGGAATGTCAGCCACCGGTACATTGCCGTGATGATCAAAAGCCTTGGCATCCCAAATTTCGAAGACCAAACCATTCGGGAATGCGCCTTGATCAACAGCATTGAAAACAGTATACCTCAACAACCTGTTCAAGGCCGGCGGTCCCATTTTATCACCGGCGATGACATCAAAGGTCGTTTCGCCATCGGCAATGTCCACCATGTAACGGGCATAACCAATGCCTTGCTGGGACACATTGCCGGAAAACGGTTCATTCAATTGCGTCGACTCTTGACCTGATTCTTTCCAGGATTTCCAGCCGGCGTAAACTGTATCTACCATTTTTTTAGCGAAATCTTGGTGATCAGGATAGGCTTGGGCCATCTCTTCACGCAAATAGGTGAAGAATTCTTCCGTAAACTGGGAATAAAAATACGGGTTCTTTTTAGCAGCCTGGGCTTCCGGGCCTTGGTAATCCTGGCCTTCGCCGTAAGGCTTGACTTTATTGGCGGAAGACATCAAATAGGCACGGGTAAAATACATAAATGCCAGTTGATGCCCCTCTTCACCGTGATCGCTGGTATCGCCGATCATCAGCATATGCCCGTCATCACCGACATTAAGGGTGCTGCCGGCATGCAATTTGCCTTGGGCTACGGCTTCCCTTAAAGAAGCTTTATAAGTCGCCTCCATGAATTTCGGGACAGTGGTATGCCCTGCTTCCCCGCCCATATCCGCTTTTTCATGGGTCGTGACAACCAATGCTCCTGCTTTGATTCTGGCTTCAACGTCAGCCATCAGAGGATCGCTTTCATTATCACGGGGCGCAAACTGAAAATAAGGATTTTGCGCTTCCCTGGTTATGGCCATTTTTTCTTCAGCAGCACCAGGAGATAAATAAGGCTGATCATTTTCATGGGTGATAAAAACCTTGGCCAGGGCAGCAGCGGCATTACGCTGGGCACTGACAGCGTCAGGGTTCAAAGCCACATGGTCCTTGATGGCTTCCATGGGAATTTCACCATTGCCGCGGGATTGATAAGCCACCACAGATACGCTGGCCAGACCCTTGGCCGGAGCACGGCGGGCCTCTTCCAGAGTCACCGGGCTTGTGGCCACAAAGAAGTCGCCATTCTCACCGCCAGGCACTAAGCTGGGATAATAAACGATGGAGGCAATCCCGCCCACCGCATCTGCGCCGCTTTGGCTCCTATACAAAATGGCCGTATTTGTAATTTTAGTATTACCAGCCATTTGATAAACAACTGTGGCGATAGGTTCATTAGGATTCAATGAACCGCCTTCAACAGGAAATACACCTGTAATCTGATAATCATTGGGCTGGCTTAAAAGACCCAATAATTGGATGCTTTCATTTTTTGACGGGATATAAACGCCATTAACAGTCCTTTCATGGGAAATTTCAAATTCCCATTCAGGCCCGTTGACATTTCCATTCAAAATATCCGCCGTACGCCGGACCCTGAACCTAAAACCAGGCGCCTTGCCTAAGCCCAGTTTTTGCAATGGCGTTGACCCCGGCATGCCGAATTGATGAAACAACTTGATATTGGCAGCGCCGGGTGTCGCCCCGACAAAACGGGCAATCTCGACGGATTCTGCTCCTCTTTCTGTAATGGAATGCTCATTTTGGGCAATATTCAAAGTTTTGATCAGGTCTGCCGTCGGCATTTCCGTATCAAAATCTCCCTGCAGAAATGCCCCGCCATGCAGCGCTTTCAAAGCACGAAGACCTGCTCTCATGGCATCCAGCATTAAACGATGGACATCCGCATTCAATTCACCGTAATTATGGGTGACTTGGATATCAATGGAATCACCGCCGTAATCATTGACCCGGGCGCTGAGAATTTTTCCATCTTTAATGTCCTGATTTAACTGGTCACGGACGGCATTCACGACAGCATCCGGAATTTCCGTCAATCTGCCGCCTTTTAACAGGCTTTTTAAACTGTAAATGGAGTAAACGTTGGTGAAGAAACTCGCTGCCTGGCCTTTCGGTTTTTCGAAACCGAAATGGACCGTCGGCACATTGGCCGCCCTGATGACATTACGGGCTTTAGCTAACTCCCTATTGGTCAGGGCTGCGCTTAATGTCTTCATTTCAGTCGTTGTCGAAGGCGCTATGGCCGTTTCAACCTGATTAGGATCCAAGGTGCTTAAATAATCGGCGAACTCTTCCATGGTATTCTGAGGCGCCATCGTCTTCCAGTTGCCAATGACAACAGGAACCACGCCGCCTTTAGGGCCCTGGGCAATGGCAGCTTCAACCATGCCTTTAAACTCGCTTAAACTGAGGCTGGCCGTACCGACTAACACACCATCAATGTCCCTTTGGCTCAAATATTCAGCAACGCTATCTTTATTGACCGAGCCGCCGAACAAGATTTTGATTTTGCCGGCCACTTCAGAGGCGACCTTGGCCCCATATTCATCCCTCATCACATCTTCAACAGTTGTTTTGATTAATCTTGCCATTTCCTGGGCATCCTGGGCAGTGGCCTTTCTGATAAAATTCGGCCCTTGAATGGCCCAATAGGGTTCATAAGCAAATTTCGTGTTGGCAACCTGCTCAGCTGTCATCCCTTTAATACCGGCTCTGACATGGGCGGCCACGACTAATTGATGGATGCCGGAACTGCGTTCCGCAGCGCTTTCACCGACGGCCAGTACATTGTTGTTGGTTCCAGACTGAAGTGCAGCCAGAAGCTGCTGATTGACATCGTCATCGGTGTCACCAAAATTCTGCCTGGCTTCGGAATGTCCGGCAATGATGCCTACCGCGCCATTCTTTGTTGCTTCGCCAAGAAATGTTTCACCGGTCTTTGCCCCTCGCACGGTGGTGACTCTCTGGGCCAAAATGCCTGTTTTAGGAGCTACGAGTGAACTGGCTTTTTCCAGGTCGGAAGCGCTGGCATTCTCGACCAAGACCAGGGTCACTCTAAAACGGCTGTCTGATGTCGCTACAATGGAACGGACTCTGGCCATTTGATCAGCGGTCAATTCGTTAATATTGCCGACTTCAACTTGCTGGAGTTTCTCCGTCAACATCGCCATGTTCGTACCACCGGAGAAATATTTGCGCGGGGTGACGTCCTTGGATTGGGCATCGACGTCTTCCTTAATATAGTTATAGACGCCCTTTTTAAATGCAGCCACATAACGGTCATAAATGGCCTGGTTATTGGACGCTTGATTGCCGTCTATGCCCTTGGTTTTGTTCTGGTTGACATACACTTGGCCCAACAGAGACTCTCTCAAATTCTTTTTATACCAGGTGGCCAAGATCATGGAATTATAAATTTGCCTGAGATTGGCAAAATTCTGTCCTTCATTGACTTCTTGTTCAATCGCGGGAATCAATACTTCACGCACGATTTTAGACGTCTCTCCGCTGATGATTTTAGACTTGCCCGAATCATTCGAGAAAGAAGGATTATCCAAATTGTTCTTTAAAGCCAGATAATCCTCTTCCATCATGACTTTTAAATGGCTGTCTATGACATAGGCCGTATCACCGTGCACAAAAACTACGGCCTTCTCAGGGACAATCCAGATCTTATTAAAAGTATTCATGGGAATCTGGTTGGTGCCAAACTTAAGCTGGACTTGTGAATAAATCTTATCCCAGAATTTCTTGCCTAAACTCTTTTCAGGATATGACAAAGAGGCTGACAATTGTTTCAAGATATAATCTTCAGCCAGCATGTCCCTTCCCATGTCGGTTTTGGCGAAATTCTTTTCAATAATACGGTCCTTTTCGTAAGGAGAAAGGTTCACCCAAACCTGGTTTTCCGGAACCGTTAGACCGGTTAAAAAGTATTTGATCAATTTCATGGATTCTCTGGTTAGATCATCCCCTTGCAAATTGCCCTGGTTGGTATTAAGGATAAAATCCATTTTCAAGGGATTGTTACGATCTATGGTAAGACCTTCAAGAACTGGAGGCACATAATTCGGTGTGGCAGACAACATTGAACCCGGAGCGGGAAGATTGATTAAATTTTCGGGAGCTGCGTTTGATGGTAGGGATTGGTTGATAAAGATGGCACAAAGAAATAGCGTTAATACGGGGTGAGAAAAACGTTTGAAGAAGTTCATTGAGCCTCCTTAGGTTTTAATAAATGTTGAAACCAAAATCCGGGCCAGCTATGAAAATCTTATTTAGGGTAGAAATTTTGGAAATTTAAAATTTTATTTAAATGGAGAAAACGTTTTCCACATTGGAGCAATAAAATCTAACATACAAAATTGCTAAATGCAAATTTTTTTCTATTTTGTAACTATTTGAAATGTATTGATTTACAAAAACAGTAAAAAATTTTTAAAAAATTAAGTTAAAAAACATAAAAAAACCCGCTAAAGATTTCTCCAGCGGGTCAATAAAGGGGACGTCTCCCAATTAATTAATTGGGAGACGTCCCCTTTGTTTTAATTTTTGTCGGACTGAAGGGCGTCTCTGAGCTCTTCCATGGCTTCATCGATCTCATGGATGGCCTTGACCCTATGCCCGCCGTAATCATGGGCGGATTTTTCCAAAGCTTCCTTGGCCATTCTTAATTTATGCATGGCCATGCGGATTTCAGGATGGCGCTCGCGGTGCATGGGTTTCATGGCCGTTGAAGGCGTCTCAGAAGCCGGCCCTGTGGGCGGAGGATTGTTTTGAGCATACGCCGCGCCAACCGCAACGCATGTTCCAAATAATAATGACATGATGATCTTTTTCATAAACACTCTCCTTTATTTTATATGATTTTGAAAGAATTATAGCCGGGGCTTGATTAGAGGAAGATTAAAGATAAATTAAAAAAATCAAATCTCGTATTCCGGATCCAGAACCACGGCCTTGACCAGCAATTCCACGATCTTCCTGACCGCGGCCTCAGAATCCTCATTTTCCACCAGGGCCAAATCTATGCTTTCCTTATTATAGCGGTCGTCCTCCCCCACCAGCACAACAAAGGCGCGGTTAGGACTACTTAATTTTTTCAGCATGTCCAGCTCATATTGGTCGATATCGGTGATGCTGGTAATCAAAATCAAGCCGGCATCCGTCATCAAATGGGCCAATTCCCCCAATTGCAAAAGCGCTTCGTATTTGCCCAGGGTCTTGTCCTTGGCATCATGCGCGGCCAGGACCAGGCGGTTGGAAATGCCTAAAAAATACACATTCTTTTCCAAATTAAACAAGACCTCTTCCAGGGCCTTGGCAATGCGCTGTTTGCCGGTGTCGACCTTGCCGGTGAGGATGATAAAGGCGGATTTATGCTGGTACTTTTGGGCCCGCATCTGCGGCATGATATGGGACCGTTCCCAGCTTAAATCCCGATTCTTGATATGACGGTCCAAATTCGAATCCCTGCCAAGAGCCGGGCCAACAACAAGCCGCCCCCGGCGCAGATCAGCGCGATCGAGGTCAAGACCGAG
>CAZACW010000023.1:0-31795 GCA_964483785.1 uncultured Planctomycetales bacterium | reverse complement strand
TCGGGTTCGGCAGCTTCCTAGGCCGGCGCGTTGGGTGCAAAGGCCATTTGTATGGGTGCAAATGCCGTGGATTATTCCGGCTATCCGGATTGCCTTCCGGAATTCATCCGTTCCTATCAGGCCATGCTGGCCAAGGGATTGAAAACTTCAGTGGAGGGCAAACGCATCCAGGTGATGACGCCTTTGATCCGCTTAAGCAAGGCGAGGATCGTGCAAATGGCCGTCAGACTTAAAGTGCCGCTTCAATGGACATGGTCATGCTATAACGGCGGGGCAAAACCTTGCGGCGTATGCGACAGCTGCCGCTTGCGCGCCCTGGGCTTTGCCCAGGCCAAGATCAAGGACAGCGCCCTAAAATAGGAGCTTAAAATAGGGGACGCAGCCTTATTTTTATTGGGATGGCATAACGGTGTTGCGGAAGAAACAATCAGGGGTTTTTCGCCAAAAGTCGGCAAGGCTTTACGACAAATTTGTTCAAATACCAGTGCTACTATAAAACAAATTTGTCGTAAACCGTAGCCGACGGCGAAAATACCCCGTTTCTGAAGCAACACCGTTATGCCATCCTAAATAAGAATAGGACGCTCATCTCCCATTTTGATTCATATGAAAGCTAAAATTTTGGAAATATTCCGCTCCATCCAGGGCGAGGGGAAATACGCCGGCGTGCCGCAGGTCTTTGTGCGTTTGTTTGAGTGCAATATGCATTGCGTCTGGTGCGATACGCCGGCCTCGATCGGCGACGGCAAGCGCGATTTTCAGGAGCTTGGCCAGGAGGAGGTCCTGGCCAGGGTCCTGGCCTTGGCTGAAAAGGCCCATTCGGTGAGCATTACCGGCGGCGAGCCTTTATTGCAGAAAGATTTCCTGAAAGGTTTTTGCCATGCCCTGCGCCGCGCCGGCCAAAAAATTTATTTAGACAGCAACGGCACCTTGCCCGAGGCCCTGGAAGCCGTCATCAAGGACCTTGATATCATTGCCATGGACATCAAACTGCCTTCTTCGACCAGGCAAAAAGCGTATTGGAAGGAGCACCAGGCTTTTTTAAACATCGCCCGGCGCAAGGAAGTTTTTGCCAAGGTCGTGATTTCCCTCAATACCCGCGCTGCCGAAATCGTCAAAGCAGCCAAACTGGTGGCGGCCGTGGATCCTGATATCCTTTTTATCCTGCAGCCGAATTACCTGGACATGAAAAAAGGCGTGATCGAGCAGTGCGTGGCCCACCAAAAATCATGTGCAAAAATCCTCAAAGACGTTAGAATAATCCCCCAAGTCCATAAATTCATGAAATTGCGCTAAGCCCATGCCTGACAAAAGTTCTTACGAAGGCCGCCAAAAACATATCCGCGCCTTGAAAATGCCCAGGATCGAGGTCTGGCAAAACCAGTACGCGGACCGCGATTACGTCGTGGAATTGAATATCCCGGAATTCACCTGCATCTGCCCCAAGACCGGCTTGCCGGATTTTGCCCTGATCAAGGTCAGCTACAGGCCGGCCAAGCTATGCCTGGAATTAAAATCTTTGAAATTGCATTTGGTGGCGTACCGCAACGTGGGCATTTTCCATGAACATTTGGTCAATAAACTGCTCGATGATTTTGTCCGGGCCTGCCGTCCGCGCTGGATGCAGGTGGACGTGGTGATGAACCCCCGCGGCGGCATCGGCACAACAGTCAGCGCGCAATACCCTTTGGCCTCGACGGCAGATTAAAAGTGAGGATGGGCAAACCCATGAAAAAGGTTTTGGGCGTTCTTTTCTTGATAGGGACAGCGGGGATGGTCCGGGCCCCTGGACCTTGGGCCCAGGAGAATCAAATCTGTTCCACCGCAGCAGAGCCGGTGGATTACCGGCCCGAGGATGCCGCGCATTGGAATGATTTAAAATCTAAAGCCATTGATGATGTACAGCATGACGGGGCATGGTCCCAACCTCAATTGCTTAAAGGTGCGGTGAATTCCATCGGCTGGGAAGACAGCCCCAGCATAGCGCAAGACGGCAAAAGCATCAGTTTTTTTTATTTTCCGGGGGACCTGATGAATTTTTACGGCAAGTATCAGGGAGACCCCAAGCGGTTTTTAGAGCAGGCCAAAGGCCCGGCGCGGGGCCTTGACCCAGGATATATCGGCCATATTTTTATTTCTCAGAGGGGGCACGATCAATTTTGCCGGCCTCGGCCTTTTCCTTATTCCAAGCCGAACATCCCGGATTTCGCGCCCTTTCAATCCGCCGAGGGGGACTGGTATTATGTTTCGCTTAATCCGGCGGACAAGGCCTATATGCCCCATATTTTCCGCAACGGCCGGGAATTGAATATCCCGGGGAAAAACAAATACCATGCCGATAATCCGCATTTTATCCACACCAAATTCGGCCGGGAACTTTTTTTTGTCAGCGACAATCATGGATCATCGAAAAAAAGGGCGTGGATGACCGTGGAAAAGAAGGACGGCCGCTGGGGCGATCCGGTCCTGCTCAAAGGCGCGGTGAACCTGGCCTCGGCGGATACGGACCAACCGCATCTGACGCCTTCCGGCGATTTGTATTTCACTTCCTCCAGGCAGGACTGGGCCGCGGTCTGGCAAAGCCGCCGCTTAGGCTACAATGCCTGGAGCGAACCTAAAAAAATCCTCTGGCCCAAACCCGGCAGCCGCCTGATCGGTGTGGGGGAACCCACCCTGACTGCTGACGGGCAATGGCTTTACTTTGTGGCTGTGTTTCAGGATGAAAACGGCGTCTTTGACGCGGACATAGGAAGGGTGAAAAGACTATGAAAAGACCTGACGGCCGCCGGCCCGACCAGATGCGCAAGATCAAGGTCACCAGGAATTACATGAAAAACGCCGAAGGCTCCTGCCTGATCGAGTTCGGCGAGACCAAGGTGATCTGCAGTGCTTCGGTGGAAGACGGTGTGCCGCCTTTTCTCAAAGGCACAGGCAAGGGCTGGGTCACGGCCGAATACGGCATGCTGCCGCGCTCCTGCGGCACCCGCATCCGTCGGGAAAAGGCCTCGGGCCGCACCGAGGAGATCCAGCGGCTGGTGGGCCGCAGCCTGCGTTCCGTGGTGGACATGGACCGGCTCGGCGAGCGTACGGTGCGCGTGGACTGCGATGTGCTGCAGGGCGACGGAGGCACCCGCACCGCCTCCATCACCGGAGGCTTCCTGGCCCTCGCGGATGCCCTTTTGTGGATGCGCCGCAAAAATTTGATTGATTCCGTCCCCCTTAAAGATTATGTCGCGGCTGTCAGCGTCGGAGTTTTTCAGGGCGCCAATGTCCTGGATTTGAATTACGCCGAGGATTCCAAGGCGGATGTGGACATGAATATCGTGATGCAGGGCAGCGGCCGCTTCGTGGAGGTGCAGGGCACAGGCGAGGGCGGCACCTTTTCCCAGGCCCAGATGCAGGCCCTGCTCAAGCTGGCCCAGAGGGGCATCCAGGAGCTGTTGGCCCTGCAAAAGAAAAATCTTCCGGCTTTAAAACTCAAACCATGAAGGAATTGATCGTAGCCTCCCGCAATAAGGGCAAGGTCAGCGAGATCAAGGACCTGCTGCAGGGCCTTCCCTATAAAGTGAGTTCCCTGCTGGATTATCCCCTGATCCCTGACATCATCGAGGATGGCAAGACCTATCAGGCCAATGCCCTCAAAAAAGCCAGGGAGGTGGCGCTGGCCACGGGCAAGATGACGATGTCCGATGATTCCGGCATTGAGGTCAAGGCCTTAAGCAACGCGCCGGGCATTTATTCCGCCCGCTTCGCAGGCAAGGGCGCGGGGGACAAGGCCCGCAACCGGAAATTGTTCAGACTGCTTAAAAAAGTGCCATTTGCCCGCCGGCAGGCGCGTTACCGCTGTGTCATTGCCCTGGTCAATGCCAGGGGCGAGGCCTTGGGCACCGTGCAGGGCAGCTGCAGCGGCTATATCACCACCAGGGAAATCGGCCGCAACGGCTTTGGCTTTGATCCGCTGTTTTGGCTTAAACGCTACCGCAAGACCTTTGGCCAGCTTCCCCCGCAAGTCAAAAGCAGGATTTCCCACCGGGCCAGGGCCTTGAAAAAATTCCGATTGCTGTTGCGCAAGGTCACTGCAGCAAATTCTTGAGGAGGGAATTGATCACCTGCGGCACGGAGATCTTCTTCTTGAATTTGGGGTTGGTGATTTTATCGTAGACGTGGATGTTGAGGGTGTTCAACACATCATTGGCGATGGCCGGCACAATGCCGGAGGAGAGGTCCACGGTCATATTCAGGTCGCAGTTTTCGTCAAAATCCACCCAGCCCTTGCCCAAGAGCACGATGGTGGGGCCTTTGAGCCTCAAATTGTCCGTGTTGATTTTTTGATCGCCGATGGTAAAATTGCCGTCCACGTCGGTGATTTCCACCTTCCCTAAGCGCAGCGCATCGTTCAAGACGCTTAAAAGGCCCTTAAACAGGTTGAATTCCGCCAAAAACCCGTCCCGGATCGCCAGGGACCCCGTGGCCTGCAGTTTCTTTTTAAAATCACGCACACTGCCGTGGGCCAGGGTGGTGAGGAAAAACTTCCCGTTGATCTCTTCCATTTTCAGCGGCGAATCCATTTTCAGCAGGTGCATGTCCGTGTTGTCCACGTTTAAGGCCAAATCATAAGGGAAGTCTTTGGACACAAGGTCCATGTTGCCCACCGCGTGCACGGTGCCGCTGTACAGGGCGGCATCGAGCGTGGCGTTTTTCAGCTTGCCGTCATCCTGGTGGAGATTGATTTTAAGGTCCGTCAATTTATAACCCCACAGGGTGATCTGGGGGCTGGTGATCTGGGCCTCGGCCTTGTTGTTTTTCCAGTCCGCGCCCCGGCCCTTGAAGTCCGCGGTCAAGCTGACCATGCCGCTGGGATTGACGCGCGTGAAATTTTCCCTCTGGGCAGCCGGCAGTTTTTTGATCAGGTCTTCCAAAAGCAGGGAGGCGCTGGCGGAAAGGTCAAAGGCAGGGGCCTGGCCCTGGGCCAGGGTGATGGTGCCCTTGGTGTCAAAGGCCGCATCCATATATTTGCCGGACATGGTTTTGATGGTCACCAGGTCATTTCTTTTGGCGATGTCCGCCTTTAATTCCAGGTCCTGGCCCTCGAGGGTGGTGAGGATTTTGGGGTTTTTAAAATCACTCAACGAGCCGCTGAGGGTGAATTTTTGGCCCTGATAAGAGGCGGAAAAGTCCCGCCATTTCAGCGCATCGGGTGTGGCCTCGATGATTCCGGTGATATGGTCCAGGCGCTGGTTGAATTTGGCGCTGGAGGCGCTGACATCCTTGACCGAGGCGATCATGAGGATCTTGGCGGCCAGGGGATCTGCGGCCAGGCCGGCAAACTGCACCTTGACGGAGGCCGTGCCGTCGAAATCAAGGCCCAACGGTGTTGTCAGGGCAGGCGCCATGTCTTTGAGCCTGGCCAGGTTTAACTCATCCGCCTCGGCGATGATATTGAGCACGGGTCTTTTGAAATCCTTGACCGAGCCGTTGACCCGGACATTGGTGTCTAAGACATTGACGGACAGCGCGTTGATGGTCAGATCATCGTTTTGAAAATCCGCATCCAATTCGATATTATCGAGCAGCGGGAAAGGAGCAAAGCCCAGGATATGGGCGTCGGAGAGCGTGACCGAACCTTTGTAGATCGCTTTTTGAGGGGCTTTCAAGGGCCATTGCAGGGTCAATTCCAGTTGAGGGTCGGCCTGGATGGATTTTTGCCGGTCCAGGACCAGCTTGCCCTTGGTGGAGCTTAAAGAGGTGGAGACTTTAAGGGTCCCGTCGTTCATCGTGACGAACAATTTTTCCGCCTTGACAGCCTCTGCCGTGGCCTGGACATTGTTGCCCGGGGCCAGGGCCATGTCCTCGAGGGACAATTTGGTCTCCAGAAAGATATTGTCCTGGTTTTGGACCTTCAAGCGCAGGCCCGGCATCTGCAGATGGCGGCTGCTGAGGCTTTTTTCGGCGCTGCTGAAAGCAAAATCATCGGCCAGCAGTTCCCCTTGAAGCGCGATTTCGTCCGCGCTGTTCATGGACATGTCGAAATTTTTCAGGGTGATATCGCCCTGGAGTTTTTGGCTGGGCCATTGCACAAAAAGGCCCCGCGTGCTGATGGCGCCGCTGGATTGCAAGCCGTCCTTGTCCCTTCTGACTTTAAGCTCATCGATGTTCACCGCGTCCGCCTGCACCTGCCGATTTTTAAATTGCAGGTCGATGTCCCGGCCCTGCAGGGAGCCGGAGAAAACGCTTGAGTTTTTGGTCATTTCAAACTCATTGACCTTGGCCTCGACGCTGCCCGAGGCCGCAAAATCCGGGACCTTGGTCTGCATATGGGCCAGGGCCAGCTGCCCTTTGGCGATCACATCGCCCTGGTTAAATTGGACGTCCAGGGAGCGGATATCGACATCGCCCTTGAAGGTCTGGCCGCGGCTGGCGATATCCAAGTCCTTCATGGACACATCGCCCTGGGCCGTGATCTTGTCCTGGGCATATTCCATGTTCAGGTTGATTTCCTTGATGGTGCCGCTCGTTAATTGGACGTCGGGCATTTTGATCAGCGCTAAATAGGAGGCGGTGTCGATGTTTTTCAAATGGATCAGGGCCCGGGTGTCCTTGGTCAGGGGCTGATAATCGACGGTGGCGCCCACAAATCCCATTTTTTTGGGGATCTGGGCCGTGAAATCATAGCTGATGCCCTGATAGGTGAGGGAAAGCTTCAGGTTGATGGCGTTAAACAGCTCTTGCCAAGTCTGCGGCAGAGAGCGGTCTTCCACCAGCAGTTGTCCGTCGCTGATGGTGACGCCGCCCCAGGAAATTTCCGGGGACGGGCCTTTGGGAATTGGGGCCGGCGCGGAAGCCGCGTGGACCGCTGCCCCGGGGTCGGGATAAAGGTCGGTGAAATTCCAATGGTCCTCGCCGAAGCGGACCAAATGCACCGAGGGAGAGCTGATATTGATAAAAGGAATGGTTATCTTTAAATGCTTAAGGCCCGGAAAAAGCAGGATGCCGAAGGAGACACGGTCTGCCTGGGCCCAAACATCCTGGTCGGAGTTTTTTTCGTAAATCTTGATCCGGTCGATGATAAAACCTTTAAACCAGTTAAAGTGGATGCTGTTGATCTCGACCTTGCGCTTGAGGGATTCCTGGATCTTCTCGATGGCGATTTTTTTGATCAACTGCGGGAAGAGCACCCTGTTAAGGTAGAAGGTCAGGCCGGTGAGGAAAAACACAACCACGCCGATGATCAGAAGGATTTTTCTCCAAGTCATTTTTTCATTATACACCGGATGTCCTTGTTTTCAATAGGGTTAGGTCATAAAGGCGAGCCCTGGTTTGACAGAGGCAGGGACGGATGTTAATATGGGCCTATGATCGAATTGCGCCCGGTGCGCATCATCTTGGTTTCTTTTTATTGCTTCCTGGTGGGGCTGTATCTGTTCTCTCTGACCGCCAATACGGTCTTTAACAATGCCTGGACCGATGATTTGGTCTCCAGATTGCCGGTGATGGCGGCCATTATCCTGGCCTTTGTCATGGTGGCCCTAGGCATCGGGATCCTGTATTACAGTCAGATCTGCTGGAAGGCGCTGTTTTTTCTGGTGATCATTTTCATTGCCAATGTGGTTTCTTTTGCGGTGGTGATCGCCGCCTTTTGGTTTTTGCATTTGCAGTCCTTGTACGGCTTTTACCATAATATCCACGTCAACTCTTTGTCGAAATTTTTGTTTTGCGTGATTTTTGCCTTCAGCATCCTGGTCCTGTATCAGCTGACCCGCAAGGAGATGGTCGCCTATTTCGGCGATCTGGGCGATTTGGCCGAGCCGTTTTGATTCCAGACCTTCCGTCCTTGTTCTATCTGTATTGTTCCCCGAGACTTATTTTTGATTTCAATAAGTGCCCGTGTTATACTAAACGGCCATAAACGCATCCCACGGGGCGTAGCGCAGTTGGCTAGCGCGCTTGCTTTGGGATGGCTTTTGAGCGCATAACTTACCAAAAAAGCAGATCTTTAATGATTTGACTTTTTATACCTTATAGGTATAATTAGTCATTTACATGATTAAACGATTAATTTTCAATACTTTACAGCATGAAATCGACCAACCGCATATCAATGTTTTATTAGGACCGCGGCAGGTCGGAAAAACAACTCTCCTTAGAGCTTTGGAAGCATACGCACAAAAAGAGGGGCTGCCAACCGCCTTTTTTGACCTGGAACAACCCCAAGTCTTAGCGGATTTTAACCAGCCTGAAACAGCAATAATTAAAAAAATCGCTGGTGCCGGCAAGATCGTTTTAATTGATGAATTCCAGTATTTAAGTAATGCATCCAAAATATTTAAAGCCATTTTTGATGCGGGCCGGAAAGTTAAAATTTTCTGTTCGGGATCATCTTCATTAGAGATTCACAAGCATTTAAAAGAAAGCCTGGCGGGGCGCAGATTTTTGTTCCGTATTTACCCTTTGCAGTTTACGGAAATTAAAGCGCATTTTCCCAGTTTTGTGTTCGATGATTATTTGTGTTATGGCGGCCTTCCCGCTTTGACCGCCACGGAATCCAGCCAACGCAAACAGCAGATTTTAGATGAATTGCTTTCCAGCTTCATTCTTAAAGATGTGAAATCATTAGTCAAAGAAGAAAACATCCGCGCTTTTAATCATTTATTATATCTTTTGGCGCAAGGGCAGGGGGCAATGCTCTCCGCGCATTCATTGTCCAATGAGATCAATATGAGCGCCAAAGCCGTGATGAGGTATTTTGATATCCTGGAGCAGACCTATGTTCATTTCCGAGTTTATAGTTTTTCCAATAATTTGGGGAACGAACTGAAGAAATCATTTAAGGGGTATCTGTACGATTTGGGGATACGCAATGCTATTCTAAAAGATTTCTCGTCGATAAAACAGAGGCCTGACAAGGGCGTACTCCATGAAACATTCGTGTTTCTAAAATTACAAACGTTATTGCGGCCCAATATGGAAATTAAATTCTGGAGGACCAAAGATGGCGATGAAGTCGATTTTGTTTTATTAAAGGATCGCCGCCCAATCCCTATTGAGGTCAAGAGCGCGATGGCAAACGCGGAGGTTCCCAAAGGTCTTAAGCGCTTTTTGGCAAGGTATCCAGATGTCAAGACGGCCTATGTTGTCAATGAGAGTTTTCACAGCGAGATTGATCATCAAGGGACGCGGGTGCATTTTGTGACATTTGAAGATTTTCACGAGTCTTTAAATTTGTAACTCTATGTTATCATTAACATCCTTTACGGGGAGTAGCCCCGATGAGGCCTCTGCCTCACGGGACTTACTGGGAAGTAATTCTGATTTTTCGGGGAGTAGCGCAGTTGGCTAGCGCGCTTGCTTTGGGAGCAAGAGGTCGAGAGTTCAAATCTCTCCTCCCCGACCATTTTTAGAAATACGTCATTCTGAGCGAAGCGAAGAATCTCAAAGCGTTTAGCACAGATAGCGACGATCAATCAATCCTTCAGGGCAACTTGGGGGATTTTTAGAAGGGCTTCCACGGTGGAAATTTCTGTACCGTTAAGATATTCAGATATTGACAAATCATAGGGTAGCTGTGAAAATATGTTAGACTTGGATTGAAGGGAGATTAAATTTATGCGTAAAATAGTCAAAAAATCTTTCGATGATAATGCCTGGATATCGAAACATTTTGAGGAGTTGGTTGACCGCCATCCCGGTAAATTTCTTGTTGTTGTCAATGAGGAGCCTTTCATCGGGTCTGATGCGAAGCTCCTTTTTAAGAAAGCCAGGGCAAAGTATCCTAACAGTGTCCCCACCTGTATGCCCATTCCCCGTAAAAAAGACTTTCTGTCCATTTAAAAAGGCAGATATGCATTGAACCAGCCCGGGATTCATTCATGGGCTGGTTTTTTTATTTATCGGGTGATTATTCAGAAAATATTTTTGTGTCTTTGAGATACTCAATTGTGTTTTGCTATGAGAATGGTCAACGCATCTTGGGACATCTGTAAATCTTTTGCCACAGCATTAAGAAACTCTGGTATAATCATTTTTCATTTCCACGATTTTTTAATCTCACTATGCTTAACCGCCGCGACCATACCAAACTCATCTGCGACGTGGGGGAGCTCACGGGCCTCTTTCATGACGCCCCCAGCATGGAAGAGTTCCTGCAGAAAATCACCGTGATGGTCACCCGCCACATGGAGTGCGAGGTCTGCTCCATCTACCTTTATTATGCCGACCTGCACGAGCTGGTGCTCAAGGCCACCCAGGGCCTTAATCCACAATCGGTCAACCAGGTGAAGATGAAAATCGGGGAGGGCTTGACCGGCCAGGCCTTGAAGGAAAAGCGGTCCATTTGCGAAGGCCAGGCCAGGAACAATCCCAATTTCCGTTTCTTTCCAGGCCTGGGCGAGGAGAAATACGAATCGCTGCTGGCCGTGCCGATTTTGCGCGGAAGTGTGGAGATCGGCGTGATGGTCATCCAAAGCCAGAAAAAGGACTATTTTTCCACGGAAGACATCCAGGTCTTTCGCGCCATCACGGCCCAGCTGGCCGCCACCATCGAAACCGCCCGCCTGCTCATCACGTTAAACGACCAGAAGGTGAAAGCGCCTGTTATTTCGGCGCAGGACATCAAGCTCATCCAGGGCCGCTGCGGCGCGGAAGGTGTGGCTTTTGCCACGACGGTGATCATCGATGAGTCCCTGACCGACATGCAGTATTACAAGGCCGACGGCGGCAAGCAGTACACCGAGGCGGACCTGCATAAGGCCATGGAAAAGACCGAACAGCAGCTGGGCGATTTTCAAGTGAAGCTGGAACAGGCCCTGCCGGACATGACCGCGCTCATTTTCACGGCCCAGATCTTGATGCTCAAGGACAAGGGCTTCACGGATTCGATTTTTTCCTTAGTCAGAGGCGGGGTCAACCCGCCCCAGGCCATTGTCGAGGTGGTCAATGATTACGTGGCCAAATTCGGCAGGATTGAAGATGCGTATTTGCGGGAAAAGATCTACGACGTCAAGGACGTGGGCAGGCATTTGCTCGAAAACCTCACCGGCCGCCTGCACGCGCACCACAATTATTGCGACAAGATCGTGATCGCCCGCGAGCTCTTTCCCTCCGATGCCCTGAAACTGTTCTCCCAAAACATCAAGGGCCTCATCCTTTTAAGCGGCGGGGTCACCGCCCACGTGGCCATCCTGGCGCGCTCCTTGAACATTCCCTTAGTCGTGGCCCATGACCCGTCGCTGTTGACCCTGGATTCCGCGGTGCAGGTGCTGTTGGACGGGCAGATGGGCTATATCCATATCAATCCGGATCCCTTAATCAAGGCCAAGGTCCTGCAGAAAGACGAATTAAACCGCAACATCGACGGGCTAAAAAAAATGATCCAGGAGCACCCCCGCACCCGCGACGGGGTGGCGGTGGTGCTGATGGCCAATATCAATTTGCTGGGGGACTTGAAGGCCGCCAATGAATTCAAGGCCGCCGGCGTGGGGCTGTACCGTTCGGAATTCCCCTTTATGATCCGCAACAGTTTTCCGTCGGAAGAAGAGCAGTATTTGATCTACCGGCGCCTGGTTGAGGGCATGCCGGGCAAGACCATCACCCTGCGCACCTTGGACATCGGGGGAGACAAGGTCCTTTCCTATTCGGATTACGGCCGGGAGGAAAATCCCTTTCTGGGCCTGCGCTCCATCCGCTTGTCGTTAAAATACACCGATGTCTTTGTCTCCCAGCTGCGGGCCATGCTGCGGGCCGGGGCAGGCAGGCGCATCCGCATTCTTTTTCCCATGATCTCCTCCATGGATGAATTTTTGCAGGCCAAGAGCATTGTGCAGGAATGCGCCCATCAGCTGATGACCGAACGCAAGGAATTCATCCCCGACCCGCCGCTCGGGGCCATGGTCGAGCTGCCCTCGATCGTGGAGATCATCGATGAGATGGCCCAGGAAGCGGATTTTTTCTCCATCGGCACCAATGACCTTATCCAGTACATGCTGGCCGTGGACCGCACCAATGACCGCGTGGCCACGCTTTACCAGCCCCATCATCCGTCGGTGCTCAGGGCCCTGAAAAAGGTCGTGGACGCGGGCCTAAAGCACGGCAAGGAAGTCTCCATTTGCGGGGACATGGCCAATGAGACCAAATATTTGAGCCTTTTGCTGGGGCTGGGCATCAGGACCTTCAGCATGGACGCGCGCTATCTGCCGCGCATGCATGAGCGCCTCAGGCAATTGTCCATCCAGGAATGCGAGGCCCTGACCCAGGAAGTGCTTGCCCAAAGCCAAATCAGCCGGATCACCCAGATTCTCGACCATGTTCACTACCCTTCGTGACCGTTTTTTAAAGACCGTCCTGGTATCCATTCTCCTTTATTATTTTGCCCTGCATCTGGCCGTGCCCATCAATCTGACCGCGGTGGACATCGGGCGCCACATCGTCAACGGGCAATTGGTCCTGCAGGGCCAATGGGACGTGTTGTATAAAAATTTTTATTCTTTCACCTATCCGGATTATCATTTCATCAACCACCATTGGCTCTTCGGTGTCATGGCCTATCTGATTTTTCGCCTGGGTGATTTTGCCGGGCTGTCTTTGTTTTACATCATGGTGCTGGTGTTGACCTTGCTTTTGGCCTTTGACTCGGCCAGGCGTTTTGCCAATTTCAACACGGCCCTGCTGTTGACCGTGCTGGCTTTTCTTTTGCTAGTCAGCCGCCCGGAAATCCGGCCCGAGGGCATCAGCGTTTTTTGCGTGGCCCTGGATTTTTGGCTCCTGCAGAATTTTTTAGCGCGCCGGATCAAGCCCGCTGTTGTGTTGGGCCTTGTGCCGCTTATCCAGCTTGTTTGGGTGAATACCCATATTTTTTTCTTTTTAGGCCCGGTCCTGATCGCCCTGTTTTTATGGCAGGCCAGGCTAAACGGCGCGGGCCGGGAGCTTGTCCAGGCCTTGCAAATTTTGCTTTTTATCAGCATCGTGGTGAATGTGTTCAATCCGTCGGGCATAGGGGGGATGCTCACCCCTTTAAATGGATTTAAAAAATTCGGCTATGATCTGGCTGAAAACCAGTCTGCCTGGTTTATGATGCGCCGTTTTGCAGGTGATTTCGTCTACAAGTATTATTTTATCGTCGCGGCCGTGCTGGTTTTAAGTATGGCCTTGATGTGTTACCGTGAGCGCAGCAAGGCCCTGCCTTTTGTACTGCTCTCTGCCTTTGCCGCCTTGGCCGGCTTTAAGGCCGTGCGCTTATTTATGCCTTTTTCGTTTTTGTTCATCCCTCTGGCCGCGTACGGCTTTGCGCCCCTTGTCAAACATAAGGCCGTGCAGACGGCGGTCGGCATCGCGGCGGTGGCTGGATTGTTGGGGCTCATTTTATTTCGGCCGGTCAGGCCCTTGATCGGCCTGATGCCCCATGTCAATGCCTCGGCGGAGTTTTTCAAATATGCCGGCTTAAAAGGCCCGGTTTTCAGCAATTATGATATCGGCGGTTATTTGATCTATCATTTGCACGGCCGGGAAAAGGTCTTTGTGGACAATCGCCAGGAGGCCTTTCCCAGGGATTTTTTTCAAAATGTCTATATCCCGATGCAGGAAGATGCCGCGGTCTGGAAGCAGAAGCTTGAGGCCTATGGATTCAACGCGGTTTATTTTTACCGCCACGACCTGACCCCTTGGGGCCAGGATTTTTTGGTCAATCATATCAGCGACCCTCAGTGGGCCCCGGTTTTCGTGGATGATTATGTGATCATCATGGCCCGCAGGGGCAGTGTCAATCAGCCTGTGATCGACAGGTTTGAACTGCCCCAAAGCATGTTCAGGGTCGTGCATACCAACGCTTAAACAATAGAGGAGAGAGTATGAATGCAATGCGATTAACCATGTTCGCCATGGTTGGCCTCATAGGGTTTATGGGCTGTCAGACGCTCAAGGAAAAAATGCCGCTTGATGTTGACCACGCGGCCCAGGCCTTTTTTGATGATTTACAAAGGTCCGATTACGCGGGCGCGTACAGCTTCTTGGGCAAGGGGCTTTGCCAGAGGGTCTCGTATGACCAGTTTGAGCAGTTTATGCAGACTATCCGCGCCCAATGGGGCAGGATCGTCTCTGAAGATACCGAGCTTCTGCCTTTTCACCGACGGGTGGGAGAGGAAAATTTCATCCCCCTGCACGTGGCGCCTGAGCAGATCAAGCGTTATGTTTTTGACGTCAAATTCGACAACGCGCAAATGAATTACGATCTGACCCTGGTCCCTGATGAGGGGGGGTATAAGATCGTCTGGTTTTCCATCTGGGGCAGCAGCATTTATATGACGCCCCAGGTGCAGGAAAAGATCGAACAATTGTTCTCCAACGGGGACAATGCCACTTGAAACCGCTTGCCCTGCGGCTGTGGCCCATCCTGGTGATCATCGGCCTGGGCTGGATCATTTATGCCGACAGCTTCCAGAATGCCTTTCATCTGGACGATTATCCCGGCATCGTCCATAATTCCGCCATCCGCCATCCGGGTGACATTCAGGGCCTATTGAACTGTTTGTCGACGAGATTTACCACCTATTATTCCCTGGCCTTAAATTATCAGTTCGGCCAGCTGAATGTGGCCGGGTATCATTGGGTGAACTGGCTCATCCATGTCGGCGCTTCGCTGTTGGCAGGAGAGCTCATCCTTTTGATGCTCGAAAGCGGGCAGACGCCCTGGATCGCTTTTTTCGGCAGCCTGATTTTTCTGGCCCATCCCCTGCAGACCCAGGCGGTCAATTACATCATCCAAAGGGCCTCACTTTGGGCCGCCTTTTTTTATATGGCCGGCCTGGTCTTTTATGCCCGGGCCAGGATCGCCCAGCGGCAAAAATTGCGCCGGTGGATTTTTTTCTACTGCGCCTCGTTTTTATCGGCTGTCCTTTGCATGTTCAGCAAGGAAAACGCGATCACGCTTCCCTTGATGATCTGTGTGTATGAGTTTTGCTTTGTGAAAAAAGAGAGGAGCTTTAACTGGAAAATCACCCTTCCCTTTTTGGCGTTGACCGCGCTCATCCCTTGGATGCTTGCGCCCAAGCAATGGAATTTTTTTTCCTCAATCACACAGACCGTGCATGATTTTTCCGGCGGGGTGGGGCCGTGGCCGTATTTTTTGACACAGCTGAGGGTCAAGCTTACCTATCTGCGTTTGTTGGTCTTGCCCATCCACCAGAACGTGGAATACGATTACGCCTTGTCAAAGTCCATTTTTGAAGCGCCGGTGATCTTCAGCGGCTTGGCCTTGGGCGCGCTTTTTGTTTTTGCCTTCTGGCTATACAGGCGT
This sequence comes from uncultured Planctomycetales bacterium, assembly GCA_964483785.1. Taxonomy (GTDB): domain Bacteria; phylum Omnitrophota; class Gorgyraeia; order Zapsychrales; family Fredricksoniimonadaceae; genus JABDGZ01. The sequence continues at coordinate 16,512 of CAZACW010000023.1, read as the reverse complement.
TTTAAACTGCTTTCCTTCGGCATTTTTTGGTTTTTCATCACCCTTTTGCCTGAATCCAGTTTTTGGCCCAACCGGGACATTATTTTCGAACACCGTCTTTATCTGCCCATGCTGGGCTTTGCGCTTTTTGTTGCCGGCGGCATCATGGAAGTTTTGGGACCACAGCGCAGGAGATTAAGCATGATCCTGCTTTCCTGCCTGGTCTTAGTCTATGGGGTCCTGACCTATAACAGAAACAAGGTCTGGCATGACGAGATGAGCCTTTGGAACGATGCGATCCTCCGGGCGCCGGGCAAGGAAATCGCCTATCTCAACCGCGGGGCAGCCTTTCAAAATATGGGGAAGGTGCAGGAGGCTGCCGCGGATTATATCCAGGCGCTGAAGATCGACGGGCGTGATGCCATTGTGCACAGCAATCTCGGGCTTATTTTGTATGACCAGGACCGTTTGGACCAGGCCTTGGACCAATTTAACCAGGCGGTCCAATACAACGGCGGTTATGCGGGCGCTTTTTTTAACCGCGGCAGGGTCTTTGATAAGCGCGGCGATCTCAAACAAGCTGCGGCGGATTACAGCAAGGCCATTGCAATCAAACCTGATTATGCCGACGCGTATAAAAACCGCGGCATGGATTTTGAAAGGCAGGGCATGCCGGCCGAGGCCCTGGCGGATTACAATAAGGCTCTTCAATTCGATCCCCATTCGACCGCAGCAATTTTTGACCGGGCCCAGCTTTTTGAAAAGCAGGGACGCTGGCCCCAGGCCTTGGAGGACTACAACCAAATCGTAGCTTTAAATCCGCAAATCGCCTCCGGATACAATAACCGGGGGGTGATTTATTCCATAATTGGCCGTTATGATCAGGCTTTTTTAGATTATAATGAGGCCCTGAAGATCGACCCTGAATTTAAGCCGGCCCAGGACAATTTGAAACGCCTGGCGCAAATGCGTGTGCTTGGAGTGAAATGATCTGCAGACGAAACCTGATTTTAGGGGCGGCAGCCGCCGTATTTTTTGGCTGTATGCTGGGCCGCTACCTGGACCGTGAGCCAAAAAGGCATTATTGCGATTTTCGCGTTTATTACAAGGCGGCCCAGGACTTCGCCATCGGCAAAAATATTTACTTTAGGGAAACCGAAGAGGTCACCCCGTTTAAATATTCGCCCTTTTTCGCCTTGGTGGCGGCACCGCTTAGCTTTTTGCCGATCAAGGCTGCTTCGGCGGTTTTCTGGAGCTTGAATTTTTTTGCGGCCGTTCTCTTGTTTTACGCGGCCTTTCGATTATTCGACGGGCCTCCGTTTTCGAATCTGCAAGGGCCTAAACGTTTCTGGGTCCTTGGCCTGGCCGTGCTCTGCGTGCTGCAATACGTCTTTTTGGTCTGGGACTCCGGCCAGGTCAGCATTTTCATTTGCGCCATGCTCTTGCTGGCCCTGAAATGTTCCGACGACGGGCATGAGGCCAGGGCCGGGGCCCTGCTGGCCGGCGCCATGCTGATCAAATACATGCCGGTGATTGTTCTGCCTTATCTGCTCATGCAGAAAAGAGTTAAGACCGTGTTTTGGACGGTGATGTTTACAGGCCTGTTTTTGCTGCTCCCGGCTGTTTGGGTGGGCTGGTCCAAAAACATGGCTTATCTTTCTTCCTGGATACCGTCGATCATCGGCACTTCCCTGGACACCTTTTCCTATACCAATTATAAAAACCAGTCCATCATCTCCATGGTCCTGCGGTTATTTTCGCCGACTGAATATCATCTTCAGATCATGTCCTTGAGTTTTAACCAGGCCCTGATCTTGGGGTATGCCGCGGCCCTGGCCTTGTACGCCGTGGTCTTTATTCCCGGCCGCCTACCCTCCTGGGACCGGAAAATCAATTATGCCCTGCTGTTTATCTGCCTGCCCTTGTTTAACCCCAACGCCTGGCTCATCAATTTTGTCGCCCTGGCCGTGCCGTTTATGTTTTTGATCCGCTATGCTTTTTGTGCGCTCCGCCGGGACTGGCTTGTGATCCTTGGCACGGCCCTGGTGTCGGTGATGATCAATTTGATCGGCAGGGACGTGACCGGCAAGGACCTGGAAGCTTTTGTGGGACTATATTCCTTCACCACCTGGGGCTCCTTGATTCTGTTTGCGGTCTTGGTGAAATTGAAATTTTGGGTATAATAAGTTTTGAATTTATGCTGGCGTAGCTCAGTGAGTAGAGCAGCTGTTTCGTAAACAGCAGGCCGGGGGTGCAAATCCTCTCGCCAGCTTCTTTATTATTTGAAAAGATTGTTTTAAAAATTTATGCAATTGGAAAAATATGGTAAACTTAAAGTAGCAGGAGGAAAAAGTCATGAAAAGTCAAGCAGCTATCGTAGTAAAGAATAGAAAAGAACTGGAACGTTATGTCGGGCAATGGGTGGCTTTGTCTCCTAAGACCCGTAAAATCATCGCTTCGGGCAAGACTCCCAAACAAGCGCTTGTGGCAGCCCAAGAAAAAGGTGAGCCTGACCCTATCTTAACGACAGTCCCAAAACGCTTTCATACGTACATCGTTTAATGAAATTTCCTTATTTTTGCGTTCCTTCAGACCCATCCGCTGCATTTCCTAAAAGAAAAGCTCTCCATCGGCCGGTTGTTCCAATTCATATTTATAGCCTCGATTTAAAATATAAGTTCCGTCACTATGCCCTTCTGGATACAGGGGCGGATTATAATTTATTTCATGCAGGTCTTTTGGATGTATTGAATGTGGATTATCTCAAAGAGGGAAAAAGACAGGACATGTCGGGTATAGAGGGTCATGGAGTGGAAACTTATTTCCATGAGGTTGTCATTGAAATAGGCCCTTGGCGGTATAAAGCTTATACGGGTTTTACGAATTATGGAACGGTCAGCACGTCTTATCAGATGTCTTATGGTATTTTAGGAGAAGTTGGTTTCTTTGAACATTTCAAAGTTACATTTGATTATCAGAAACGGGAAATTGAAATAAAGCCTAAATTGGCATAATAATGACACAAGAACTTGCGGCTAGAATTTCCTTCCAAAGCTTTAAACTGCTAACCATCTGAAATATAATAGGTTTCAAGAATGCGTTAGCGCTACCAAAGGGGTAGAGCGGCGCATTCATAATCAGCAGGCCGGGGGTGCAAATCCTCTCGCCAGCTTTTCTTTGTCGTTTCAAAAGCTCCTATGATCGCGCGCGCCGCTGCCATTGTCCTTGTAGGCTTTGTCTGTTATTTTCACATGCTGCCCGCCTTGTTCAGGGTCATGGATGACCGCATCTCCATCATCGAAAACCCCGCGATCAAGTCCGTCAAAAACGCCCCCGCGATGTTCAGGGAAGGCTATTTCCACGACCAGTCGTATTACCGGCCCTTGGTCAATTTGACCTTTATGGCCGAGTACCAGGCCTTTGGCCTGGATTCCTTTTACTATAATCTCGACAATCTTATCCTGCATATCTTAAACGCGCTCCTGGTTTTTCTCTTGGCTGCCCGGCTGACGCGCGACGGGGCCATCGGCTTTTGGTCCGGCTTATTGTTTGTCCTGCATCCGGTGCAATGGGAGGCGGTCTGCAATGTGCCGGGCCGGTCCATACTGTTGAGCGCGTTTTTTGTCTTGTGCAGTTTTACCGCGTTTTTAGCGTATGACCGAAAACGGAGCTGGTGGATGGGGGCCTTGGTCCTGGCCCTGTTTTTTGCGGGCTTGTTATGCAAGGAATCCGCCGGCGTCCTGCCCCTGGTCATTTTGGCTTATTTGTCGACGGAGAAGACCCGGCCGTGGGCGCAGAAAATAACCGGCCTCTGGCCTTTTATATTCGGGCTGGCCGGATATGTCTTTTTGCGCAGGCATTTTGGCATGACCCATCTGCACCAGACCCAGGACCCCATGGTCTTTTTGCTTGGCTTCGTGACCTTTTTGCGCTCCGTGATCACGGACCTGCGTTTGTTTATTCTGCCTATAGATTTGCATTATGACCGCTGTCTGCCGTTTTTTATGTCCCTGCAGGAACCCCGGGCCTGGGGCAGTTGTGTTTTTTGGCTTGCTGTCCTGGCTGGCTTTATGTTGGCCCGCCGCCGTATCCATCCGTTTGTCTATTTCCTGGCGGCCTGGTTTTGGATCGAGCTTTTGCCGGTCTCGCAGATCGTCACCAGCATCGGCGTTGGCGCGGGGCATGTTTCCACAGCGGAACATTTTTTATATTTGGCCTGCGTCCCTGTTTTGACCGGCATGGTGATGGCGTTTCAACATCTTTATGCCTTGAATATAAAAAATAATTTGGTCAGACCCGTGGTCTTAAAGATGATGGCCGCGGGATTTTTGGTATTTTTGCTATTGACCGCCATGGAACAAAGCATCTATGCTTCCAACGAATACAATATGGTCAGCCGTTCCCTGGCCATAGAGCCGGACAATCCCAGACTGCAGGCGGCCATGGCCATGTTGAGCGTGTTTAGAAACGACATTCCCGACGCTGAAAAGCATTTCAGGGCCGCGATCAAGGCCGAGCCCAGAAATCCGGCCTATCATATCGGCCTGGGCACGGCCCTTTGCCAGCAGAAAAAATGGATCGAGGGCCTGGAGCAGTTTGTGGCTTTTGACCCTGGCAAGGACAAGGACTTGGTCGAGCGCCAGGAAAAAATGACCATGGGGCATATCCAGGAAGAATTGAATGGGGGCAAGCCGTATGATGCCCGCGGCTGGCTGGCGATCGGGATTTACTATGCCCAATTCGAACAGCCCCAAAAGGCCATTGAGGCCTTTCACAAAAGCGCCGGCTTAAACCCTGGGCAGGCCGATGCCTGGTTTAATCTGGGTTCCTTGTATGAGGCCCTCCGGGATTGGCCCTCGGCCAGGGCAGCGTACAAGCAATTGTTGATACTGCCCACCGCGGATCCTTTTCAAAAGGCCTATGCGCTCAAGCATTTGACGGACATGTATCAAAAATAAATCTTATGGATATGTGGTCCTTTATCTGCGCCAAGAACAGCCGGAATTTTTTCCGCTTCTGGTTTGCCCAGCTGATTGCCCAATTCGGCGACAGGGTCTACCAAATGGCCCTGGTGGGTCTGATGACAGCGCTTCATCCCGGCTCGGTCATGGCCATGTCCACATTATTCGCCTTTGCCATTGTTCCTGCCTTCATCATCGGCCCCGTCGCTGGGGTCTACGTAGACCGCTGGGACAGGCGCACCGTGCTTGTTGTCACCTACGCGCTTCAGGGCGCCCTGGTGCTTTGGGCGGCTTTTTATCTGATCCGGCTTCCCTTTATCTGGCCCATGTATGCGGTGGTGTTTTTGATTTCGAGCTTGGGCCGTTTTTATATACCGGCCAAGATGTCCTTCTTGCCGGAGATTGTCCATAAGGACGATCTGCATGTGGCCAATGCCTTGTCCACCATCACCGGCATGATTGCCGGGGGCCTGGGGGTCCTTTTGGGCAGCTGGATCGTCGAGCGTACCGGATTTTTTGCCGGCTTTTGCTGGGACACGGCCTGCTATCTCATCGCGGCCCTGCTGGTTTTTTGCATACACCGCGCGGCCTCCGTCCCTCAGGAGCCCAAAGGCCTGCGCTACGAAATCCTGGAGGGCATCCGCTATATCCGTTTGCGTCCGGAAATCCGCTTTATTTTCTGGATGCTGTTTGTCCTCTTATCGGCCGTCGGCGCGGTTTATGTGGTCATCATCGTCTTTATCCAGCAGGCCTTTCACAGCGTGACCGCGGACTTAGGATTTCTGTCCGTGTCCTTGACCGTGGGATTGTTTCTGGGGAGCCTGGCCTACGGCCGATGGGGCCGGCACATCGCCGCCTCCAAGGTCATTTTTTGGTCGCTGATTGCAGGGGGCATCCTGGTCATATTATTCGCCCTTCTTGTCCAAGCCACCCATGACCGCGGGGTGGCGCTGGTCCTGTCTTTTATTTTGGGTTTTGCCGCAGGCCCTGTGACCGTGGCCCCGAATACCGTCATCAATCAGATCTGCGCCAAGGAGATGTCGGGAAAAGTTTTTGCCGCCATGGAATTTGTCATTTATCTGGCTTTTTTATTGGCCATGATGGCCTCTTCCTTTTTATCTGAATTTATCGATCGCCTTTGGATTTTGATCGGGGTTGGTGGTATATTCATGTCGGTGGGGCTGGCGGGTTTGCTGAAATTTAAACCTTAAAGCAGGTGCAGGATGAAAAATTTCGCGGTCATGGCCTCAGGCCGGGGCGGCAATTTAAAGGCCATCATCGAGGCGGTCCAAAACGGGGCCATCCAGGCCCATTTAAAGCTGGTGATCTCCGATAAGAAGGAGGCCTATGCCCTGGAACATGCCAAATCTGCCCATATCCCGGCCCTTTTTATCGACCCCAAGGCGTATCCGGACCGCACGGCCTTTGATCAGGCTGTGCTGGAATCATTGCATCAGCACAAGATCGATTTTGTCGTCCTGGCCGGCTTTATGCGGCTTTTAAGCGCGCATTTCATCCGGCAATATCCCGATAAGATCCTCAACATCCATCCTTCCTTATTGCCTTCCTTTAAAGGCACCCATGCCATCCGGGACGCTTTTGAGGCCGGCGCCAAGGTCACCGGCCCCACGGTGCATTTTGTCGTCGAGGAAGTGGACGCCGGCCCCATCATCCTGCAGGAGACAGTGCCCGTCGCGCCCACGGACAGCCTGGCGTCTTTGGAAGAGAAAATCCACCAGGCAGAGCACCGCATTTACCCGCGGGCCATCGAACTTTATGCCCAGGGCCGCTTGAAAATCGAAGGAGGCAAGGTCATTCTTCTTTGAAGGTGGTCTGGCCGTTTTCGAAGATGATGTGGATGAGCTTGCCGTTGGATTTCTGGACAGGCCCCTTGGGCTTGTCCTCGCCGAAGAAATCCAGCTGGCGGGGGGTGAAGATCATCTTCTTTTTGGTGCGCAGGTCGCTGGTGTGCAGTTCCTTGAAGTCCTTGAAATGGTAATACCGCGTCACGTCGGCGATGACGCCGATGATGGCCACCTCATAAGAGCCCTGGGGCGGAAAATCGCTTTGGCCGAATTTGTAGCGGATGCGGTTGACCATCTGCTTGGCCAAAAAATCCGGCATGAAGATATCGTTGAATTCCAGGTGCTGGCCGATCTCGTCCCCGATAAAATCCGTACTGCCCTTGGATTCTTGCAGCACGCGCTTGCTGAACTCATCATAAGGAATGCCTTCCACCGAAGCCATGCGGTAATCCTCCAGGTAGAAGGTGTAGCGGGCCTCGATCCCTTTCTTGATGTCGGTGATGGACATCACCACGAAGGACACGGTGTTCTTTTCATCCAGCATGGTCTCGGTGATGGCGGTAAACAGGTTGTTGTAGAGCTTGTTGAAATGGTCCGTGCCCTCGTTCTTGACCCCTTCCCCTTGGGCATCGGACTTGATCTTGGGGATCACATCGTATTCAAACTCAAAATTTTGGTTTTTATAGGCGCCGCTGATAAACAAAAGGTCGTATTTCGCCGGCTTTTTCAAGGGGTCAGGCGGGGAGGGCGTCTCGGCCGCGAAGTCGAACAGGGGCTTGTCCGTCGGGGCGTAGATCCAGAAGGTCTTGCCGACTAAGCGCGTGATGACGTTGAGATTATAGTCCTTGCGGCATTTGAGCTCGAATTTTTTCTGCAGGCCGGTCAGGGGCGGGCGCGGCAGCGCCATTTTTTTGGTATTGCAGCCGATCAGCGCAACAGGGCACAACAGCACAACAGAGGCGATGAGAGCTTTAAGACGCAGACACCATGGGCCGTGAGGTGGGCTTGATGCCGAATTTTTGGAAAATGGCTTCGATTTCATCATATTCTAATTCACCTTTGGCTAAAAGCTCCTGGGCGAAATAATCGAGCAAGGGGCGGTTGGCGTTGAGGATCCCCGAGACTTCCTGCAGGCAGTCCTGCAGGATCGACTGCACGTCGTCGTTTAAGATTTCCTTGGTTTTCTCCGCGATATAAGACTGGCCGTAATGGCCGACCAATTCATCCCAGTTGCCGATGCGCTTGGATTTGCCCATCCCGTATTGCCAGACCATGTTGTGGGCCAGGCCCATGGCCATCTGGAAATCCGCGCTGACGCCGGAGCCGGTGGTGCCGTATTTGATGGTTTCCGCCGCGTAGGAAGCCAAGAGCACCTTGATCTGGGCCTCGAACCATTCCTTTTTGCGGATATGCACCTCTTCCCGGGGGCGGGGGGCGACAAAGCCCAGGGCCCCTTTGCGCGGGATGATGGTGGCCTTGATCACATCGTCGGTGGGGTGCAGCATGTAGCCGATGATGGCGTGGCCGGATTCATGATAGGCCACCCATTCTTTTTCCGACTGGCTTAAGATGGTGTTGGATTTGGCGCCGTAGAGGATGCGGTCATAGGCGCCGGAAAGGTCCTTGTTGTTGATATTGTCGCGCTTATCGCGCAGGGCGATGAGGCCGGCCTCGCGGATCATGCTGTCGATGTCCGACGGGGAAAACCACAGGGTCTTGCGCCCGAGAATTTCAGGGTTGACCGTGTCATCCGTCTTGACCTTGGTCAGGTAATATTTAAACAGGTCGACGCGCTCCTTCAGGTTGGGCAGATTGACGTAAATTTTGCGTTCGATGCGGCCGGCGCGCAGGACGGCCGGGTCCAATTTTTCTTCCGGCATGTTGGTGGCCGCAATCACCACGATATTGTTTTCCTGCTGGCGCAGGCCGTCCAATTCCGTTAAAAATTGGTTGATGGTGGCGTTATGCGAGATGCCGCCGCCGAAGCCGCGCTCCTCCACGCGGTGCGTCGCGAAGCTGTCGATCTCATCGAAAAAGACGATGCAGCCGCCCTCGGCCCGGGCCAATTGCCGGGCTTCCTTGAAAATGTTTTTCATCTTCTTGGCGCCTTCGCCCACGTAGATGCCCACCAAATCAGAACCCATGGCGGAAATAAAGGGAAAGCCGGATTCCGTGGCCATGGCCTTGGCCAGATAGGTCTTGCCGCAGCCCGGCGGGCCCAAAAGCAGGATGCCCTTGACGATCTTGCCGCCCACGCTTTGGACGCGGTTGCGGTCTTTGAGAAGATCGACGAGCTCCCAGGCCTCTTCCTTGGCGCTGGTCATGCCGATCACTTCGTCCCATTTGACATTGACCTTGTTGGAGAGGATCTTTTCTTCCCCGGTCTTCTCGATATTGACCATCACGTCGTTGAGGGCCTTGAGCATATCGTCCTGGCCGATGGTCGAGCGGCCCTCGCGCATGGTCAAAATGCTCGCTTCGCGCACCATATTGTTGATGTCCGCCGGTGAAAACCACTGGGCCTTTTCCGCGATGGTGGTCACGTCGATGGCAGGGTCGCATACGACTTTTTTCATGTAATAGCGGATCAAATCCGCGCGTTCCTTGGCCGTCGGCTTTTCGATGCTGATCTTGCGGTCAAAGCGGCCGGAGCGCATGATGGCATTGTCCAGCTTTTCCGGGGGCACGTTGGTGGCCGCGATGACCACGATATGGTTTTCCCGTTTGCGCAGTCCGTCCATTTCGGTCAGGAATTGGTTGATGGTGGCATTGTTGGAGGTGGTGGCGCCAAAGCCATGGTCTTCCGAGCGGGGGATGGCGAAGGAATCGATTTCATCGATAAAGATGATGCAGCCGCCTTCGATCGAGGCCAATTGCCGGGCTTTCTTGAACAGGGACTTGACGCGGGCCGCGCCCATGCCCATGAAAATCGCTACAAATTCACTGCCCACCGCCGAGAGAAAGGGGAGCCTGCATTCCGTGGCCATGGCCTTGGCCAGATAGGTCTTGCCGCAGCCCGGAGGACCTACCATGAGGACCCCTTTGATCATGGTGCCGCCCATGGCCTTGACCTTGTTGGCGTCCTTGATAAACTGCACGATTTCCCAGGCGTCGCGCTTGGCGTTTTCCATGCCGATCACATCGTCCCATTTCACGTCGGCGCGGGCGGTCTCGGCGCTGTCCTTGCTTAACATCTTGGACATGCCGCCGCCCATCATGAAATACATCTGGAAATAGGAGAAGAGCACGGCCTGGATCACGCTGATGACCAAAAAGACCACCAGGTAGATGCCCATCTGGGCCATCATGTTCTTGCGGTAAAAGCCTTCCATGCCGAAAAAGCTGGCGCCGCCAAACCAGATAAACACGATCAAAAAGGTAATAAGGCCGGCACCGATGGCCCACAGCAGAATTCCTTTCCAATAGACCCGGAGAAATTTCAAGAAACGATTTTTCATAGTAAGTGGTTCCTTAAGAATATGTTACGCTATTCCTCCAAAAACAATTATCAGCTAATATAACATAAAACACTGATAAATATAAAAATTTGTTAAAAACAACGGCTGAATTCCAGATCAATGCAGTGAAACATCCCGATTTCTGACTTTTTGATAAATGTCCGAAGGGGCCGGATTGGTGCTCGGGGCCTGCAGTGTGGTCGGATCCACGGTTTGGTATTTGGACGCTTGGAAATCCTGCAACACTTGATTTGTCAGTGCGTTGCGCTGGGCCAATATCTGGGCCATGTCCGAACTTTGCTGGTTTTGGCTGTTGATGTTTTGGGACGCTTGAAGATCCGAAGGAATGGGGTTTAACGGCGTCAGAGTCGATGGATCAACATTCCCTAAAAGACATCCTGGAGGGAGGCATTGCGGGTCGCAGCCAGGGATACACCCCGGATAACAGCCCAAGACACAGGTGCCTGATCCATTATTGTTGTTATTATTGTTATTATTGTTATTGTTATTGTTATTGTTGTTGCCCGACGGATTGCCTGAAAGACAGCCCGGAGTGCACTGGGCATCGCATGCCGGATTACATCCCGGGTAACATCCCAAGGTGCATCCGCTGTAACCCGAGTTTCCGTTTGAACCATTATTTGAACCATTGTTGGAACCGTTGCCGGAATTGTCAACCGGGCTGTTGTTTGTATTATTGCCGGAGTTATCGGAATTATTTACCGGATTATTACTGCCTGAATTGTCCGTAGGGCTGTTCCCTGGAGTATTGCCTGGATTTGAGTTTGTCGAATTGTTATTGCCTGAATTGCCCGCGGAACTGCCGTTGCCGGTATTGTCTGAGGCATTAAGAGGATTATTATTGTTTGGACCGTTTCCTGGATTGGCATTGGGATTGCTGCCCGAGGCATTGTCAGCTGGATTGGCGCTTGAGCTTTTCGCCGGACTGCCCGTCGGATTAGAACCGTCCGCGCTCGCGGAAAGATCACTGGAGTTACTGCCTATGCTTCCCGCTTCACTGCCATGACCATAGTTTGACTGGACGGAATTGGGAGCGCCTGAGGCCGGACTTCCAGGAGCATTGGGATTGGCCGCTGCGCTGGATGTCTTGTCTGCCGTATCCAGGCCAAACACCTTGGCCCAGAATTGAAACACACTATGGTGGGAGCTTGTTTGTGAAGCGCCCGGGGCATTGGATGAAACTTCATGAGCGTGCATGACGCGAAACACAATGACCGCTAAGACGGTGAGGATGATGAGCGGTCCGACGATCGAGGCATTGTTTGTACGCATAGGCCAATCCTTGTTTATAATTCCGCAAAACTTAATTTAGAATACAGCGCCCCTCCGTTGGCCATGTAGTAGGGTGGAAAGCCCGGGGGGACGGTTGTCCCGAAACGGGCATCCCAGTGCTGGATCTCGTTCCAGCCGCCCAACAAATTGCCGTTTAAGTCCAAGACACCCGTCGATCCGGAAACATAATTGATCAAACTGCCGAACTGGTCCAAGGTGGCATTGCCTTTGGGGGCCCAGTATTGGTCCACGGAAAACGAGCCGTTGACAGCGACCAGGACGCCGGATATTTCCAGGGCTGCCGGCGAGCTGCCTTCGACCACAACGATATTTTGGTTGGCCACCATGCCCAGCAAGTCCTTGCTGTTGGGGCTGATGCGGGGGTCGGAATTGTAACCCACGCCGCCTGTCAGGTAAATGCTTTGGTCTGAACCGATGGTCAATTGGCCTTTGACGGTCCCTTGCACCGTCGCGTTTCCGTCCTTGGCCGTTGATTGGCAGGCCGGTATGGCGCTGGTGCTTTGGACGAAAATGACCCCGTTGGCCGGAGGATTGATGGTGGTATTGTTATACGTGGTGACCGTATGGCAGTTGGAGTCTACCACGGCCCCAGTGATGCTGACGGTGCCCTGGTGATTAAAGAGAATGGTGCTGGCGCCGGTCAACAGCAGGCCGGAACCGTTGCCGGCCGTGGACTTGACGGAATTTAAAGTGTTTTGCAAGACCAGATTGTCAGGAGGGGCGTCGTTTTGCAGGCCTCCTTTAAAAATATAGGAGGGGTCGCTGGCAACACCATTGGAATTGTTGCCGATGCCGCCGAAATAATTGGGGCTGTTTGAAGTCGGCGTGGTCCCCAAACTGCCGTCGGCAAGGATGGGCAGATTGGATTCCTGCACAGCATTGTTGAATCTGGGATTGCCGTAAATATTCAATTGGCCGTTGGTATGGATGGGGCCGTCAGAGAGCATTTTGATCCCCGGCATGCCGATCCAGTAGATAGGGCCGTTAAACGCGGGATTGATCTCCGTCTGGCTCCAATACGCGTAATAATTGACGGAGGCCGCGGTGATCTTTAATTGCAGGGTCTTGGAGATGTTCCCGTAGGTGCCGGTGGAGGTGATCGTATAGTTCGTTTGCGGGTTTTTGGAATAAACCACCGAGACGGTGTATTTGCCGTTGGCAGAGCCCACGGCATAGGTCCCGTTATCGGTCGAGGCCGCGGGAATATAAGGGCTGCTGCAAGTCGATGGTTTGTTGGTATCCGTACAGGTGCTGGAAGAGATGATGTTGGCGCCGGCCTGGTTGATGCGCTCATAAGCGTCGGCAAGGCCCGCATCCGCGATATAGTAGGCCCTTTTTAAGTTGGCGGCCCGGTTGGCCTGGGAAAGGCCGTTGGCCACGGACAAAATATAGACGGCCATAAAGGAGACGATCAGGAACATGAAGATCAGACCGAAGGTGAGGGCAAAAGCTTGATTGTTTTTGAGTAAGTTTTTCATGGATGGTTCCTCAGTAGGACGAAGGTTGATATGTCTCCGCTGGTGGCCACACGGGCATTGGTCACGTTGGAAAAGGTGGTTTTGGCCAGGTCCACGTCGATTTCAACGACGCGGGCTGAAGGGCCCACCGGGGCCCCCACCTGGCCCGGTGAAAAGCGTAAATTGAGGGTAGACCCCGCAGGCGCGGTGTAGATCTTCTCCTCAATGGTCCCGCCGTTTGAAGTGGGATGATGATAGATGACGGAGGTGCCGCTGCTGTTAAGATAATACCATCTTGCCGTGGGGTCGCTGTTGGTGCAGGGACTGGCCTGGCAATAATACAGCTCTCCAAAGGGATTGCTGGTATTGCAGGGGGACGCTTGGGCCGAGCCTCCGCAGGTGTACAAGGCATTGGCGGTGCCGTCGGGGATCAGATAGGCCACGGCCGTTGCCAGACGATAGACGGTCCCGGATTCCGTTTCCCCTTCGATGATCTTGCTCATGGCGGTGTTGGCCCCGTCCTGAAGGTTCTCTCCGGAAATCCCCGCCGTGTAAGACTGGCTTGAGGCATTGTAAAAAGTATAGACACCCGTCAATAAAAGCACTGAAAAAGCGACCGCCATCAGCAATTCCATAAGCGTGAAGGCTGTTCGATCGGCGCAAAGGCGTATGGGTTTAATTGAGTATCGGATCATTGGCCATGTCCTCGGCAAATGTTTCGGTTATCGGAACAAACAAAACGGATATTTTTTCATTCCAGTAGATCTGGACGACAAAATGGTTGACCGTGCTGCTGGTGGTCTTGACGCCGGCGGCGTTGGTGTAGACGGTGGGTGTGACGGTGACCACGGCTGTACCGCAAAAGGCGTTGGAATTGCCGCAGGTGGTGTTGTTGTAATTGCCTTTGGTATCAAGCACCACAGACGAAGGGCCTATGGTGGAGGTTTGTCCTGCGGTCAACGTGATAAAGGGGTTTTGGCGCTGGGTTTCCAGGATCTGCTGCGCCACATAGGCCGCCTGCAGTTTGTGCTTGGCGTAGGAGGCCAGCAATTGGCTGTTGGTGAGCATGCTTGCCGCGAAGGGAAGGAAAAGCAGCATCAGGCCCATGGTGACAAGCACCTCGACAAATGTGAATCCACTTTTGGTTGTCAGGGTTTTGTTCATCTGTCCTCTCCTGGTGCCCGGCATCGGTCTCCTTTTTAATTCTAATCTGCATTTTATGGGCCGCAATAAAAAACCCGGATGTTTCTTGCAAAGATCGCGAGTAAGCATCCGGGTTATAAATATAGTCCTTCACCGTCAGCAGCTCGACTGCCTTGCCCGCCTCTTTCTATGGCGGGTTTAGGCCCGATCCTTTGCGTCGCCAGCTTTCGCTGGTTTTGCCCACTTAAAGTATGGCATATAATAGGGCCTTGTCAAGCCAGGGCCAGGGGAGGGGGAAACCAAGGGCCAAGGGAGGCTTGACTACCCCTGCAAACTGTGTTAGATTACCAAATCCTAAAACCCGTCCATAACAAGTTTTAAATTTATTAGTGGAAATATGTCAAAAATTAAGTCTGTAACTGCCCGTGAAATCATCGATTCCCGCGGAAACCCGACTGTGGAAGTCGATGTCCATTTAAGCTCCAAGGCCTTTGGCCGCGCCGCGGTCCCTTCCGGCGCCTCAACCGGGGAGCATGAGGCCATTGAGTTGCGCGATGGGGACAAGGCCAGGTTTAACGGTAAAGGGGTCTTGAAAGCCGTTCATAATGTCAATACCGTGATCGCCAAGGCTGTGAAGGGCAAAAACGCGGATTTTAAGGCCCTGGATCAGCTGATGATCGGCCTGGATGGCACAGAGAATAAAGGGAAGTTAGGGGCCAACGCGATTTTGGGGGTGTCCCTGGCCGTGGCCAAGGCCGCGGCAGATGAAAAGGGCGTCCCCTTGTATAGGTATCTGGGAGGCGCCAAAGCCCATATCCTGCCCGTGCCCTTGATGAATATCATCAACGGCGGGGTGCATGCGGACAATAATCTGGACATCCAGGAATTTATGATCATGCCCATCGGGGCCCCGACATTCTCCAAGGCCATGCAGATGGCCTGCGAAGTGTTTCATTCACTAAAGAAGATTTTGCATGACAAAAATTTAGCCACCTCCATCGGTGATGAGGGCGGTTTTGCCCCGAATTTAGGCAGCAATGAAGAGGGCCTGGCCATTATCATCGCGGCCATTGAAAAAGCGGGGTATAAGCCGGGCCAGGATGTGTTTATCGCCCTGGATGCGGCCTCGTCTTCGTTTTACGAGAACGGGCAGTATGATTACAACGGCCGCAAGGTGGACTCTGCCGCGATGATCGAGGCCTATGCCAAGATGGTGTCCCAGTATCCGGTGGTCTCCATTGAGGACGGGTTATATGAGGATGACTGGTCCGGCTGGAAGGCCCTGACCGGCCGTTTGGGCCAGAAGACCCAGCTCGTCGGGGATGATTTGTTTGTGACCAATGTCAAGCGCCTGCAACAGGGCATTGACAGCAAAACGGCCAATGCGATTTTGATCAAGGTCAACCAGATCGGTTCCTTGTCCGAAACCTTAGATGCCATCCATTTGGCCAAGAAAAATAAATATCATTCGATCATGTCGCACCGTTCCGGCGAGACGGAGGACGTGACGATCGCGCATCTGGCCGTGGCCACCAATATCGGCCAGATCAAGACCGGGTCCTTGTCGAGGACCGACCGTTTGGCCAAGTACAATGAGCTTTTGCGCATCGAGCAGGAATTGGGCAAGAAGGCTGTTTACGCCGGTGTGAACTGGTCAAAGATTTATTGATGCTTAAAAACGCTCTTTCCCTTTTTGTTTTGACCGTCATTGTCCTGGCGCTTTTTCTGCCCTCGTATTCGACGATGCAGGACTTGAAGCAGAAAAACCTGGAATACGCGCGCAGGATCGCGGCCCTGGAGGAGAAAAACAGGAAGTTTGAGGAAGAGCGGCGCCTGCTGCAGACCGATCCGGAGTATGTGGAGAAGGTGGGGCGCGAGACCATGGGCCTGATCAAGCCGGGAGAAACGGTGTACCGCATCGTCCCGGTGCAGAATAGTAAATGACCTTTCTCATATTCCCTCCCCCTTGGCGGGGAGGGTTAGGGAGGGGGAAGATAGCGCGGGTGTTCGCCGCTGGCCTCGGAAAAGCGAGGCAGGCGCGGCACGAGTTTTGTGGAAGGCGTAAGGTGAATTCAACGGTTTGTTAGGTCAGTGGACCGTTGGGGTGATATCGCGGGGTGTTCGCCGCTGGCCTCGGAAAAGCGAGGCAGGCGCGGCACGAGTTTTGTGGAAGGCGTAAGGTGAATTCAACGGTTTGTTAGGTCAGTGAACCGTTGGGGTGATATCGCGGGGTGGAGGTCACTTGTCCTGGAAAAGCAGGACAAGCGTGACACGAGCCTTGTGGAAGACGTTAGATGAATTCGTAAGGGGTACGAGGTCAGTGTACCCGTAGTTCGATATCGCGGGGTGGAGCAGCCCGGTAGCTCGCGAGGCTCATAACCTCGAGGTCCTAGGT
>CAZACW010000022.1:0-32605 GCA_964483785.1 uncultured Planctomycetales bacterium | reverse complement strand
GCCGTGGTCTTGGCCAGGCCCGGCACGCCTTCGACCAAGACATGGCCGTTGGCCAGGATGCCGATCAACAGCCTGTCGATGAGCATGTTTTGGCCCACGATCACCTTGGAGGCCTCAAAGCGGATCGCATCAATGACGCCGGATTCTTTTTTGACTTTTTCGTTGATGATGCTGACCCCAGTGCCCGTTGACATGGCATACCTCCTTAAGAAGGAATACAGGGTTTAACCGGTGCTTTTCATGCCGGAGGCGATGCCGTTGACGGTCAAGAGCAAAATCTCGTCGATCTTGGCCAATTTTTGGTCATGGCCGGCATGGCCGCTGAATTGAATTTTTTCCTGCAGAAACCTGACTTGGATGTAATTCAAGGGGTCTACGTAAGGATTGCGCAGTTTGATCGATTCCTGCAGGACCTTATGGTAATCCAAAAGATTTTTTTGGCCCGAGATCAACAGGACGCTGTCCACCGCGGCCCGGTGCTCCTGCTCGATTTTGGCGTGGATCAACTTGCGCAAATGCTCGTCGGACACGATGCCCGCGTACAGCTGGGCGATGTACAGGTCGGTCTTGGCCAGGGACGCCTGAAGATTATGGACCACCGAGGTGAAAAACGGCCATTGTTTATACATCTGCTTTAAGGTGTCCAGGCCGCCGGGATTTTCATCCATGTACCGGCTCAACGCATGGCCCACACCGTACCAGGCGGAAATGATGTAGCGCGACTGCACCCAGCTGAACACCCAGGGTATGGCGCGCAGCTGGTCAAAGCCCTGCATGGTGCTGCGGGCCGCGGGCCTGGAGCCTATCTTGGTGATCTTGAGAATATCGATGGGTGTCGCCTGCTGGTAGAAATCCAAAAACCCCGGGGTCTCAAAGACCAGCCGGCGGTAGAAAACAAAGGAATCCTCGGAGAGCTTAGACATCAATTGTTCCCAGGCCTGGAGTTTGGGGTTCTTTTTGATTTCACGGTTGGTGACCAAATTGGTCCAGGCCACGGCCGTGATCAGCTGTTCCATGTTGCGCTTAGCCACCATCGGGGTCGCGTATTTCTGCGAAACCACCTCGCCCTGCTCGGTCAGTTTGATGCGGCCGCCCACGGCGGAAAACGGCTGGCCCAGGATCGCGCGGTGCGATTCTCCGCCGCCGCGGTCAATGGTGCCGCCCTTGCCGTGGAAAAACTTGATCTTGATGCCGTGTTTCTCCGCCGCTGCGAACAAATTTTTCTGAGAAAGATACAAATGCCAGTTGGCCGCCAGATATCCGCCGTCCTTGCTGCTGTCGGAATACCCCAGCATGATCTCCTGCACGTCCCCGCGCGCCTTCAGATAAGACCTGTAGATCGGCATGGAAAAAAGCTCGTCCATGATCAGATGGCAGTTCTGCAGGGCGCTGATCGTCTCAAACAAGGGCACGATCCCAAGGGAGGCTTTCTTGACTTTTTTGTGCGCCACATGCACCAGGCCTTCGTTTTTGGCCAGATACAGCAGGGCCAGCATGTCCACCGGCGCCTGGGTCATGCTCAAGATATAGGAATCGACGATATCAGCGTCAAAATGTTCCTTCAGATGGCGGAAGGCCTTGAACTGGGCCAAAATGTCCTTGGCCTCCGGCGCATGGACCTGCGCCTTGCGGGAACCGGAAGATGCGATCTTGGCCAATAAGACGGCAGGGTCCAGGCCCTGGGGCCCGAGCAATTCCTCGACGGTCACATGCACCTTGCGGGCATGGTCCCTGAAATCCAGCCGGGCCAGGAAAAACCGGAAGGCCTTGGCCTGGACCATCAAGCGCCTCAGGTCCCCGTCCGAGGCGCCCTGGCCTGAATTTTTGGCCAGGCTGTCCTGGACAATGAGCAAATCCGCGATGAATTCATCCGCGTTTTTGTATCCGCCCTTCTTGCCTTTGAGCACGCACTCAAGCTTATAATGGATGAAAGAAAATTTCTTGCGGTAGATTTCCGCGCCTTCATAGCGCTCCAGTTCCTGGGCCTGCGGGGGGAAATTTTTCTTGTCCAGTTCCAGGGAATCCAGAAACTTGCGGCTGACCTGGACATAATCTGTGGACTGGCTGAATTTGCGGATGAACCCTTCGATGCTGGTCAGGTAAAACCGGATGATCAAATTGCGCTGGCGCTTGGCCGTGGTCAGGGTGACCGCGGGCGTCACATGGGGATTGCCGTCGCGGTCCGAGCCCACCCAGGACCCGAAATGGATAAAAGGATCGATGTCGTCCTGCTTGTCCACGCCCAGCTGGGCGAATTCCCGGTGGATCTTATCGTGGATATTGGCCAGCAGGCTGATGATGGTGCGCTCGAAATAATACAGGGTCTGGTCCACCTCATCCAGGACATCGACCTTGCGGTTGCGCAATTCCGAGGTCTGCCAGAGGATTTCCAGGGTCTCCTTGATGCGTTTGGTCAGGTTGTCCTGCTCGGAGAGGGTCAAATCCTGCTGGTTTAACTGGGTCAATTGTCCGGCGATGAAAAACAAATGGTCGAGGACGGTGCGGCGCTTGGCTTCGGTGGGATGGGCGGTCAGCACCGGGCTGATATCGCACTGGCTTAAAAACTCCAGAATTTCTTTGGGGCTGTAATCTTCCTCCATCAGGTCCCGGAACAATTTCTTCAGGGACATTTCCTGGAAAATTTCAGGGGAGCGCTCATAATCGCGCAGGCGGCGCACCCGCTGGACCTCCTCGGCGATGTTCACCAGCTGGAAATAAATGGTGAAGGCGCGCGCCACCTGGTAGGCCTCATCCAGGGACAGGGAGCGGATCAGTTTTTTTTGGGACTCCACCATCAGCGGATTGTCGGCGCCGCGGATTTCCTGGGCCAGGGTGCGGATCTCCTCGATCTTAAGCAGCAAGGCCTCGCCCTCCTGTTCGCGGATAATCTCCGCCAGGAGCCTGCTTAAAAACCGGATGTCCTGACGCAATTGGTTTTGCGAAGGGGCTAAGGGGATAAGTTCTTCTTTAAACATCTTTATAGACCGCGCAGGGAACGATGGCCGCGGCGGGCCATGGTCCTGACAGAAGCCTGCACTTTTTTCTTCAATTGTTCCTTATGGGATTTCAGCCGGCCGGCCGCGGCCGCGTCAAAAGTCCCGATGATTTCCGCGGCCAGGATCCCGGCGTTTTTGGCGCCGTTGACCGCCACCGTGGCCACGGGAATGCCGTCGGGCATCTGCACGATCGACAGCAGGGAATCCAGTCCGTCCAGGGAATTGGAGGATTTGACCGGCACGCCGATCACCGGCAAGGTGGTGATGGAAGCGACCATGCCCGGCAAATGGGCGGCCCCGCCGGCGCCGGCGATGATCACCTTCAAGCCCCGCTGCCTGGCCTTGGCAGCGTAGTTAAACATGCGCTTAGGGGTGCGGTGGGCCGAGACCACGGTCACCTCATAAGGAATGGCAAAGGCATCCAGCATGTCCGCGGCAGGGCCCATGATATTCAGGTCCGACTGGCTGCCCATGATGATGCCGACCAAAGGTTTTTTCATCTTAAGTCCTGATCTTGATCAACGCTTTCACCTGCCTGGCTTTGCGCAGGGCCTCGTCCATGTCCTGGTCGATGATGGTGGCATGGCCCATCTTGCGGAACGGTTTGGTCCTGGCCTTGCCGTAGAGATGGATGTATACGCCGCCCAGCGCCAACGCCTCCTCAATGCCCTGATACACCGCCTTGCCCTCGTAAGGCTCATCGCCCAGCAAATTGACCATCACCGATGGCCAGGTCATGTCCGTCAGGCCCAAGGGCAGTCCCAGCACAGCGCGCAAATGCTGTTGAAACTGCGAGGTCAGCGCCCCTTCGATGGTATGATGCCCGCTGTTGTGCACGCGCGGGGCGATTTCATTGACCAAGACC
Organism: uncultured Planctomycetales bacterium; assembly: GCA_964483785.1. GTDB lineage: Bacteria > Omnitrophota > Gorgyraeia > Zapsychrales > Fredricksoniimonadaceae > JABDGZ01. The sequence goes on along the minus strand of CAZACW010000022.1, from coordinate 28,744 downwards.
TTGCCGTCCTTGGTGACGAACATCTCCACGGCCAAAACACCTATTAAGTTTAACTCATGAAGGACACGCAAGGCAATAGCTGTCGCTTTTTTCTCAATATCCTGGGATATCTGGGCCGGACAGCGCAGATATTCCACCAGGTTGCGTTCAGGATGAAAGACCATTTCCACGGCCCGGTACACCGCCACCTCCCCTTCGAAGTTGCGCGCCAGGACGATGGAAATCTCCTTGTCAAAATCAATGAGCTTTTCCAAGACGCTGGGCTCATTAAAGGCCGCAGGGATATCCTCCTCGTCCTTGAGCTTGAAAATGCCCTTGCCGTCATAACCGGCCCTGCAGGTCTTTTGCACGGCGGGAAAAAAATCCGTGCAGGCCTTCAAGGCCAGGCGGTTGGGCACGATCTGAAAATCCGCGGTGGGAATGCCGTGGGCGCGGTAAAATTCTTTTTGGCGGCCCTTGTCCTGGACCAGGGCGATGATCTCAGGGTCAGGACAGATGGCCAGGCCTTCGGCCTTCAATTTCCTCAAGGCCTCCACGTTCACATGTTCGTACTCAAAGGTCAGCACGTCCAGTTTCTTGCCGAAGGCATAGACATCGTCGAAATTCATGGCCTCGCCCTGGGTGAACTCGTGCGCCAGATGGCGGCAGGGGCAGTGCAGATCATCGTCCATGACAAAACTCTGCATGTCGAAATCAGGGGCCTCCTGAAGCAGCATCTTGGCCAGCTGGCCGCCCTTGATCACACCCAGTTTTAAATGGCGCTTGAACATATCATTGGAAATAGGCCTCGATGGCGCTGACCTCCCCCTCGCGCACATCCAGGGCATGGGGCGCGCTCAACAAGCCGCCCTTGATTTCCGCGGTTTTTCCGTCGGCATAGGTCAACAGGACCTTGTGCACGGCCGCGCCCTTGGCCCCGAAGGTGTCCTTCAGTTTCGGATTATGATAGGTCACCTGGATGCGGCCGAATAACCGGAAGCGGTAGGCGCAACTCGGCATGCCCGCCTCGGATTTGCCGGTAAAAAGCCACGACGGCAATAAGGGCGCAAAGCTCAGGGTCAGCTGGCCTTGTGTATCCAAGGCAAAAGGTTTGAGGCCCAAATTCATCACCAGCCAGATATGCAGGAATTCCGCGGTCGAGCCTGACAAGCGGGCCACAAAACCCTGGCCGTGCAGATGTTTGTCCTCGTGGGCCGAGGAGGCTATGAAGGACGAATTTTGCAATATGCTGCGGCCGTACACGCGCGGGTCTAAAAACGGGACCAGGGCCGTGCCGATCGAGGCGTAAAATTCCGCGGCCAAGCCTGAACGCAAAAGCTCCAGAAAATATTTGTATTCCATGTGAAGCCAAACGGATTCGTTCTCCAGCCAGCCCCGGGGGAAAATCCGGGTCCGGCCGATCTCGTCGGACTCTTGGGACAAATCCGCATTGACCTTGTACATCCCCAAGGCGCGGTCAAACAAGGGGCTGGCTTTGACCGCTTGATACAGCGCCCGCGCCTCCTCCCTGTCCTTGATCACGCGCAGGGCATGCACAAACCCTTCCAGGAACAAGGGCAGATCATGGCGCTTAAAGGCCTTGGGCCTTACGTGATGCTCTCCATGATGGGACTTGTCCAGCACATCATACTGCGTCACTTCATGGTAATAATAGGTCGCAAACAAGCCTTGGCTGTTTCTGGCCTTGGCCGCGGCCGCGTCGCATTTAAGGCCAATGGCCGCTAAAAATCTTTGGATCAAGGCCACGGTCAAGGGCTTTTCCTCCCCCTTGATCCCGCCGCGGACCAGCTGGCGGTAATGTTCTTTCAAATCATTGGCCTTTTGCCAATATTTGAAAGGATCGGCCTCGGTGGAAAGCACATGCTCCAGGCCCTGGATAAAATCCGCCAATTCTTCAAAGGCCAAGACCTTCTCCTGGGGCCCCGCGTTGATTTGCTCGAGGGCATTCCTGGTGAAAACAGCCAGACGCTTTAATTCAAACGTTTCTGAAATGGACGAGCCCAGCAGGCCCGGCAAACCATTGAGCGCATCATACCAATTGGGCTTATTGGCTTCCATTTCAATCCCGATGCCGCTGGGATCAAGGCTCGAGGCCTTATTGGCCAAAAGGCAGAGCAATTTGACCAGCAGATTCGTCGTATAAGCCTCCCCATGCCCGCCGGCCGAGCGCAAAAGATTTCCCTTGGCCTTGGCCTGGACTTCCTTGTCCTCTTCGGCCAGGGCATGGAATTGCCGTATGCCCGCCGGTGTCACCACATAACGCAGGTCCCTGGGCAAGACATAGACATCATTCAAATAAAAATGGAAACAGCGCTTCTCCCAAAGAAGCTCTCTTAGCTTTTCAGGATAAAGGCCCAGATAGCTTTCCACCAGATCAAGATTATAGGTCCAGTGGTCGGTCCAAAAACCTTCCCCGCTTTCCGCGGACTCCTGCTTGACGCTGACACCCAGGACCCTGTTCAAAAAATCCCCGGACCTGCTTTTAAGGGGTGTTGCGCGCATGAGCATCCCCAGCAAATCACCGGGCATGAAACCTTTTTTAAGGGTTTCCTTGAGTTGACCCGTTGCCTTGTTGAGGCCGAATTCCTTGAAAATCTCATCCAAGGCCCGCTCATCCTGGACTGCGAACATGGTCCCTTTGACGATCAAGGGATTATAACCGTCGGCCTGGATCAAATTTATAAAATGGATGATGGGACTGTCCTTGACATCCGCGTTAAACCAGGTGTCCAGACGGCGGTTCTGGTTCACATCACGGTAATTGCCGTTGCCTTGGGACAGGAAGGTGGGGCTGAGCATGAAATAATTATAGTCCCGCTCCAGGTCCCCGTGCTTGCGGCTGAAGACATTAAAGGACACCGGCCCTTCCAGCGTCTGCAAGGAAACCGGCAGGCCGCCGCGTAATATATTGTCCAAAAAAGTCTGGCCGCAGTATTGGTCAAAGGCCTTGGACGCGCTCGACGTGGCACAGCGGGCCTTGATCTCATCAATGATGTTCTGATTGAGCCGGGCCTTGGTTTCCATGAAGCCTTTTCCGGTGCATCGCTGGAGGACGGCCTTTAATTCAGGCAGATCATGGGCAAAACCTGCAACAGCTGTAAAGCCGCGCTGGTCACCGGGCTTTAACGCCGCGCGCCAAAAACTCATGGCGCAAGGCGTCCGGTTGGATGTTTCTTGACGCGAGGGCACGGCAAAATTTTTCTGTTGCATAAAACATTCAGGCACCAGAAAATCACTGGCCTGGCCAAAGACAGCTCCGGCTTCCACGGCCATATCCAAAAGTTTTCGGGTCCGCCCGTCAAAGGCAAAATAAAAATGGCCGTGCGTGATGGGCGTCACCTGGGGCACATCCGCCACCTCCACCTTCAGGCGGTAAAAGGGAGCCTTGGCCTTGACATTCTCCACCATCATCCAGGCTTCCACGGTGCGGGACATGTTTTTGCTGAGCCAATCTTTTAAGCCGTAAGGATTGATGGCCGGCAGTCCGTCTAAGCACTGGATGTTCAGCGCCCGGCGTCCGGTATTTTCTATGCTCACCCGCCGGATAAGCCCTGCAAAAGGCTGTTGAGGCATTGTGAACTAATTGACCTTCTCCTTCAAACCCAGCGTCGCATTGGTTTCTTCCAAAGTCAGGTCATGAGAAGTGATCACCATGCGCTGGTGGATGGCATAAGGCGAGGCGAGGCGGTTGGCAAAGGGCTCGTAGAATTTTTGATTCTTTCCGACGGTGATTTTAAGAAAGGTGCGGAATCCCTGGGTCGAAGTCAGGCGAAAGGCCTTGTTGGCCGGCTGGAATTCCAGGATGGCCTTGTCCTTGGATTCAATGCCGAAGGAAGCCACGGCCTGGCCGCGGTTGACGAAAAAGGCCCACATCGGGACCCCGTATAGCCCTGCCACCCCGGGAAAAAAATCCGCAAATAATTTCGCTTCCTGGTAATGGTCGATGACAAAGGCGCCGTCCTTGTCTAATTGGAACGCTTTATTCATGCAGGCCCTTCCTCGATAAGGTGCCGGGGTCCCGAAACTGGCGGAACAAATTGTAATATCCGGATAATTTCATCCACAGGACAAAGCCCATCAGCTTGTCATCGGATTGGCTCATGTGGATGCGCTTCATTTCAAACAAATCCTTGTTGAACCGGTCCGTGCCCCGGTTGGTGGACATGGCGGCCTTGTAGCCGCTTTCCTGAACGAAACTTTTGATATCCTCGGAAAAACCGCCCACCGGATAGGCAAAATAATCGATGCGGTGGCCCAAATGGTCTTCGATTTCCTTCTTGCTGCCGGCGATCTCATCGCGGTAGAGGCTCGCCGTGGCCATGGGCAGATACACATGATGGCGGGTGTGGGCCCCGGCCATGACATTGTAATGTTCCATCTCCTTGACCTGGTCCCAAGTCAACAAATCCGGCGAGCCTATGCCGTTGGAAATCAAGAAAATGATGGCCGGAAACCCGTATTGCTTCAGGATGGGAAACGCATAAGAATAATTGTCGTCATAGCCGTCGTCAAAGGTGATGACCACAGAATTGTGTGGAAAGGAACGGCCGGCCTGGATGCCCTTGACCAATTCATCCAGGCTGATGACATGATATCCATGGCGTTTGATAAAATCCATCTGAAAGGTGAAGGATCGACCGTTGATCCCAAGCAGGCGCCATTTGCCTGAGGGACTGCCCACATGGTGATAGGTCAGGATGGGCACAACGTAGCGGCCTTGCACCCAAATGTAGAACCCTGCCCCAAAAATCAAGAGACCTATGCCTATGCTCCAAGCGATGGACCTAATAATGCGCATACACTTTTTACGAAGTCTTTGATAACCGTTCCTTGACCAGGGCGCCCACGGTCTGATTGTCGGCACCTGCGCCGGCGCGCCCCAAAACTTCCTTCATGACCTTGCCCATGTCCTTCATCGAAGAGGCCCCGCTGGCGGCCACCACTTCCTCAATCAAGGCCTTCAACTTCTCCGCGGACATCTCCGGCGGAAGATAATGCTTTAATATGGCCAGCTCCTTTTCTTCCTTCTCAGCCAGGTCTGTGCGGCCGCCGGACTTGAAAAGTGTGATGGAATCTAAGCGCTGTTTGGCCTGCTTTTTGATCACGCTGATCACCTCTTCATCCGATACATTTTCCAGGCGCTTGTCGACCTTCACGTTCTTGATCTGGGCGCGCAAGAAACTCAGCACCGATGAGGTAAAAGAATCCCTGGCCTTCATGGCCTGCACATAATCCTGTCCGATCTTCTCTTCCAATGACATGCGGCCTCCTTAAGGTAAAATTCCCAATATATTAACGATTTTCTGACGGTCTTTCAATGCTTTTAAAGGAAACCATCACAACCCCCGGGGTTGTGATGGTTCTCAAATAAAAGGGGACGTATGGTATCCATACGCCCCCTGGTGCTTAAATTGTTCACCCGCGGCTATTGCGCGTTCTTGACATCAATGGCAAAGGTCTTGGTTGTCCCATTGGGACCTTGCAGCTTGCCGTTATGCACGACATAGCCGTTGTTGCCGTTTAAGGCGGCCAAGCGGTCCTTCTCCTTCTGGGCCGCGATCTTGGCAAAAAAGGCCTCCTGTTTAAGATAACGCATGTGGCCCTTGACCAGCCTGATCTTGTCCTGGTACAGGACGATCAGGGAACGGCCTTCTTCAGGCGTAGTGATATCCGCTTGAAAAGCGCGCAGCTGGCTCTTGAGGTCCGCCAATTGCAGGCTGATCTGGGAATCTTTGTCTTTCAAGTTTTTGATCTTGTCTTGCAGTTCATCGACGTTCTGGACGTTTTGGGAATTGCGGAATTGGTCCAAAACCTGAAGTTCTTTTTTAAGTTTAACGTTCTCATCCTGGGCCTGGGCCAGCATGCCCTGGGTCTGGGTCAGCAGTCCCTTGGTGGTGGCCAGTTCCGCGGTCACCTGGTCCAATTGCCGGTTGACCTCTTCCAGTTTCTTGGTGGTCTCATCAAGCTCGATCTTGGTCTCTTTGTATTTGCCGACATAGGTCCGGTAATTGGCCGTGGCATGTTCTCCGGCGCTCAAGGCCAGGTCCGTCGATGCGGAGAGAATGGCGGTATTTTGATTTTGAAGGTATATCACATAGCCGGCCAAAACGATCATGACCACGCATAGGACAACACCCACCTTCCTTCTTAAATGACTGTGCTGGGCCGGGACATGGATGCTGCCTTCAAGCTTGGGTTCCTGGTGGTTCATTAAGGTTTCTGCCAATTGATTACCTCCCTGGTCAATCCTTAGGAATGTTTGAACATTAGGTGGGCTATTTTAGCGGGAGAATCAAAAAAGGGCAAGAAAAATCAACAGCCGCCCTTAGCGGAAATGGACAAAGACCCTGCCGAAATTTTTGTCGTCTTTTTCCAGGCGGTGATACAGGGCCTTGATGTGCTTTTGCTCCAAAAACCTGATCACATGCTTTTTCAATTGGCCGCTGCCCTTGCCGGGGATGATTTCAACCAGGGCAATCCCCTTGTCCACCGCTTCCCGGATCACGCGGTTGAGTTCAGCCTCAATGGAGTCGCCCTTGTTGAAAATGCCGTGCAGGTCTAATTTGATCTTGGCCATATCAGTAGCTTTGGATGATCCGGGCCATGTCCTGGGCCTTGTCGTCTAAATGGAACAAATGGGAGGTCCTGCCTTGGCCGTCGATCAAATAAATATAATCCGAATGGTCGAACATCTCTGGCATGGCCATGGCGTTGGTCTTTACCTTAGTATACATGGCCTTGTAAAGGTCTGCCACGGCATCGATTTCTTTTTTGGACCCCGTAAGCCCGACCGCATTGATCTTAAAATAACGCAGATACTCTTTGAGCTTGGCCGGGGTATCGCGGCCGGGATCAACGGTCACGAACAAGGTCAACACCTTGGACCTTCGCGCCTCTCCCAAGAGGCTGTACACCCTGGCCAGCTTGGAGAGCGTCAAGGGGCATTCATCCGGGCAGGCTGTATAGCCAAAAAACAGCAGAATGATTTGATTGCGGTGGTCTTTTAAATGAAAGGCCTTGCCGTCCTCATCCTGCAGAAGAAAATCCCTTTGGGGATTGAGCACGCTTAAATCCATGTCCGCGGATGACGGCGCATTTTGCGCGGCCGCGGGCCAAGCCAGACAACAAGCTATGAAAAGCACAATGAATTTCATGATGGACTCCTTAAGGATTGCAGATAATTGATGATCTCATCCATTTCATCAGCCGGGATATCTTCGAAAGCCGGCATGATGCTTTTATCCTCCTTGATGCCGTTGCGGATGGACCGCCGCAGGCTGTCATGGTCTGCGCCGTGGCGAAAGGCCTTGGGACCGTGAAAATCCGCGGGCCGCGGATCAAAGGAGCGCGCATTGGGGCCATCCCCCCGCCCTTCCAGGCCATGGCAAAGCGCACAGCCGTAATCAAGATACAATTGCCGGCCGTGCTGTTCAGCCGCAGCCATCCCACCGGGCCCCAAAAGACAGAAAAACATAAAAATAAGTCTCAACATCAGCCGTGCCTAAAAAATCCCGAAAAATTTCCTCTTTTGCACTTCATACCCGTCCGCCTTGATGCGGTAGATGCCGGTGAATTCCCCGTCTTCAAATTTGGGGCCGACGTCCAAGGTGCCGTAAATGGTGATGGGCTCTTCGAAATCATCGTCCTTGATGTCAAAACCCTTAGGGTCCGCCGAGCTGCCGACCATCCACTGATCGTAACCGAGCATCGCGCAAAACAGGCAGGACACCAGCTGGTCGGCAAAGAGGAATTCCTTCGTGGCCTTGCCCTCGCTGTTGGCCAAGGGGATGACAAATCCCTTGATGGCCACCTTCTTGCCGTTTAAGGCCGCGATCTGCGGCGGGATGGGCATGGGTTTCGAGCTGCCCTTGGTCACATTGCCGTCGGGATGCTCCACGTCCACCGGCGGCAGGTAATTGAAATAAAGATCATCAAAGCTCACCACCTGATAATCGGTATTGTTCCTGACAAATTTTAAAGGGCTGGCGCCCAATCTGGACTGGGCATGGATCGGCGACGGGTGCACGGCCGCGAGGATGCAAATGCTTAAAAATATCCAGCGCCAGGTTTTCATTTTCATTTTTTGAAGGAACGCAGCCATTTCAACCCCCACGCCGCCGCGAAAAACAGGGAACAGAACATCACGATCGAGGCCCCGGACGCAGAGCCGGCATAATACGAAACATAAATCCCGCCCACGGCGGAAACCACGGAAAAAATGCAGGCAAGCATGATCATCCTGCCCAAACGGTCGGTCAGCAGCCTGGCCGCGGCCACAGGAATGACCAAGAGCGCGTTGGTCAGCACTGTGCCCACGGCCTGGATGCCCACCACGACCGTGAAGGACAAAAAAAGCAGGATCCCGTAATGCAGCAGGGTCACCGGCATGCCGATGGTCTTGGCATAATGGCGGTCAACGGTGAATAATTTCAATTCCTTGTAAAACAGGGCCAGCGCCGCCAAACAGACCGCGGCAATCAGGATGATCCAGCGCAAATCTCCGTCGGTGATGCCCAATATATTGCCGAAGAGCATGGCAAAAAGATCGCGGAAAGACTTGCTGGTGCTAATGAGCAGTATGCCGAAAGCAAACATGATATTGGGGACCATGCCCACCAGGGTGTCTTCATACACATGCTCATCCTTGGCCAAAAACCCTATGCCCACGGCCGTGAGCACCGTGGCCGCCAGGGCCCCGATAAAAAGATTCGCACCCATCAAATAGGCGATGACAAGCCCGGGCAGGGCGCTGTGGGTCAGGGCATGGCCGACCACGGCCATCCGCCTTAAGACCACAAATGTCCCTAAGGCCGCGCAAAGCACGGCGATGATCACCGCCGCGGCCATCGCGCGCTGGATAAAAACATATTGAAAAGGGTCGGTCAAATAATGGATCATCGGCAATCGCAGTCCTTATGGCCGCTGTCCTTTGCATCGCCTGCCTTCACCTTGCGGCCGTCCTTCAAATAAATGGCCTGGTCATACCGGCCTTCTTCCTGGTCGTAATAATGCGTTGCCACAATCACGGTCTTGCCCTGGGCCTTGATTTTATGCAAAAGCTCGGCGATGGTGGCCCGGGTGGAAACATCCACGGCGTTTAAAGGCTCATCCAGCAAAAGCAAATCCGCATTCTGGGTCAAGGCCCGGGCGATCAAGACCCTTTGCTGCTGGCCGCCGGACAGTTGATTGATCTGGCGTTGGGCCAGTTCGAGCACATTCAACTCTTTCAGGGCATGGCGCGCAATGTCCAGGTCCCTCTTCTGCGGCCTTTTAAACCATCCCAAATACACATACCTGCCCATGGCCACTAAATCCAGGACGCTGATGGGAAAATGCCAGTCGATCTCACTGCGCTGCGGCAGGTAAACCACCCGGTGATGGCAGGCGCTCAGGGAATGTCCAAACACGCGGATCGACCCTGAGCGCAAAGGCAGAAGCCCGCAGACCGCCTTAAACAAGGTGGACTTGCCGGCGCCGTTGGGGCCGACCAGGGCCGTGGCTGAACCCGACGGGATGGTCAGGTCAAAATCTTTCAGGGCCGGCCTTTCCTCAGAGGCATACGAGACCTCCAGTCCCTGGATTTCCAAGGCCGGGGCCCCGGGGTCAGGATTGCTGTGACTGTGCTGGCAATAGGCGATTTTCATTTTAAATAATCTGTAAACACCTGGACATTGAACCTGATCATCTTGATGTAGCTGTCCCCCGCGCTGCCGGCTGGTCCTAAGGCATCGGTGTATAAACCAGGCCCCATCCGCACCCCAGCTTCCTGCGCCAGGGCCTTGGCCAGTTTGGGATTGGCCATGTTCTCCGCAAATACGGCATGGACGCCGTTGGCCTTGATGATGTCAAGCAAACGGGCTGTTTCCTGGGCCGAAGGATCAGCAGCTTCGGTCGTGGCCGACGGTATCACCGCGCCGATGATCTGAAATCCATAGGCCCTGGCAAAATACCCCAGCGCGTCATGGTTGGTGACCAATTTCCTGCGATCAACAGGGATTGAAGCCACCTGGCCCTTGACCCAGAGGTCCAAGGCCTTTAATTGCTCTATATACTTTTGAGCGTTGGCTGAAAATTGGGCCTGGTCCGCCGGATCAACAGCTGTCAAAGCATCCCGCACATGCTGGGTGTAAAGCACCACATTCTCAACATCCTGCCAGGCATGGGGGTCTGTTTCCCGAGGATTGTCCGGCAGCATGATGGGCCTGACCCCCTCGGACACGGTCACCCGCTCGGCCTTGGAGCCGCTGGCCGAATATAATTTATCCAGCCAGTGTTCCAGATGCAGTCCGTTTTCAAAAATGATATCCGCCTGGGCCAGGTGCACCGAGTCCGCCGGGACAGGCTCATACTCATGGGCATCCCCGTCGGGGCCGACTAAGACCGTCAGATCAACGGCATCGCCGGCCACCTGTTTGATGACATCGCCGATGATGCTGATCGTGGCCACGGCCTTCAGATGTTCGGCGCTGGCCTCGGCGCTGTGTAAAGCCAGCCATAGGAGGCAAAGGGCAAGGACATTTTTGATCCTGGAAGGACGCATATCAAAATAGGACCTTACGGCGCTGGCTGTGGTACAGATCGTATTGATGCCGGACCTCTTGAGCCAACGCCGCATTCCCGGTCTTTTCATAACACAGCGATAAATCTTGAAGCAAGGTTTCCATGCTGTTTAGATCGCGAAATCCCTGAATGCCGTGACGGTATTTAAGGATATCCGCCTCCAGCAAGGCCCCGGCCCTCGGCCCTGCCCTGCGGACGCGCTCGAAATTTTCAATGGCCTTGTCCCATTCCCCTTGTGCAAAATGGGCCAGGCCCAATTCAAAAGACGCTGCCCCGCTGTCCCGGGGGTTTAAGAGCAATACCTGTTCAAACACGGATATGGCCAAATCCGGACGCGCCAAATCCATCTGGGCATAACCCAGCGAAGTCCAGGCTTTCAGATTGTCCGGATCAATCCACAGGATTTTTCGGCAGATCCTCGCCGCGTCTTGGTAATCGGCATTGGCGGCATACGATGTGACGCGCACCAGCATCTGGCTGATGATAAAGCCCTTTAAGAACATCAACAAGCCGCCCACCAAGACCAGGGTCAATATCCAGCGTCGGGTGATGGTCCAGGGGCTGTGCGCGTGCCCGCCTGTAGGCTGATGTTCATGGTCACAGCCGCAATGGGCTGATGTCTCGGCCATGGAATCCAATGTCCTTACGCAAGTGTCACCAAAAAAATCCCGGAGACGATCAAAATATTTCCGATAAAAAAACTGATCATGCCTTCCCAATGCTGGGTCTTGGCCAGCACCTGCTTCAAAAAACCGGTGGAAAATCCAATCACCAGGATGGGCAGGCTTTGGCCCAGGGCAAAACTGAAAAACACCGTCCCGGAATACAAGGCCGAGCCTTTGATGGCCACCAAACTGGCGATCAAAAGCAGGACCGCGCCGCAGCAAGGGCATGCCGGCATTTCCAAAAATGCAAAGAGCATCCCGAAAATCAAGGCCGACGGTATGGTCTTGACGCTCTGCACGGCTTGTTCGCACCGGGCCTGGATGGCCTCGGTCCCGAAGGCCACCAAACCCGAAAAGAAAAGGCCGGCCAAGATCATGAAGGCGCCTAAGATTAAATATAAAATCTGGCTGACGGCCACGAGCTTGGAAGCCGTATGGGCAATGGTCCCTAACAGCATCCCGATCACTGTATAGGAAAGTATCAAGCCAAAGGAAAAGGCCAAAGAAAGATAAAATCCGCGGTGCCTGGCCTGGGACCGCGATGAGACCAGGCCCAGCAACACCGGCAGGCGGGTTATGGTGCAGGAACTCAGCGAAGCCACGGCCCCGGCCAGGGCCGCGGCCGCCAAAATTTCCAATAAGGAGCCTTTTAAGAGGGTATGTTGAATAAAAGCGACCATGAAAAAATATTATACCATTCTTTAAGCCGCAATTAAGATAATTAAAATGAGTTCAACATAACGCCGTCTTTTAAGGAATGCAAGGATATGTTTAGTAGACCGTCGGGTCCTGGCCTCGGGTAACCATCACAACCCCGGAGGTTGTGGTGGTAAACCACCACAACCTCCGGGGTTGTGATGGTCTCTTCCCTTGCATTCCTGCGACATATGTCGAACTCACGTTAATTAAACCATTTATGGCTTGCCCAGGTATGCACAATTCATTATAATTTTTTTAGAATGACCTGGCTTCATGTCTCGGACAAGCGCATATGCCCTTAAATCCCATCCAGATACGTTACAACGAAATGCTGGCTGAGTCCAAAAAAGCCAACGGCATGTGGGGCAAGGGACCCAAGAATGAGGCCGTCAATCTCACCAGCGATATTGTCAATTTGATCCTGACCGAGGCGGTCTCAGCCAGGGCCAGCGATATCCACATTGAGTCCAAGTCCGCCAGCACCCGCATCCGCTACAGGATCGACGGGAAACTGCACGATATCTTGGACGTCGCTGAAGAAAATATCCATATCATGCCGCGTTTCAAGGTCCTGGCAGAACTGCCCACCGACCCCGGCAGCAGCAAGAAGGCCTGGGACGCGCGCTTCACCATGGACATCGGCAAGCAAAGATATGATTTTAGGGTCTCCACCCTGCCCACCGTGGTGGGCGAAAAACTGGCCATCCGCGTTTTAAACAAAAACTCGGAAATCATCAATCTCAAAAGGATCGGCTTAAGCCCCTTGTCCTACACGGCCCTGGAAAACATTTTCCAGCGCAAAAGAGGCCTGATCATCGTCAGCGGGCCCACGGGCGCGGGCAAGACCACCACCCTGTATTCCATCTTAAACCGCCTGCACACCCCGGATGTCAACATCATCACCCTGGAAAATCCCGTGGAATACCAGATCGACGGCATCAACCAGTGCGAGGTCAACAAAAAAATCGGCGAGACCTTCTCCTCAGGCCTGCGGGTGGCCCTGCGCCAGGACCCGGACGTGATCCTGATCGGCGAAATCCGCGACCTGGAAAGCGCGGAAATCGCCATCCGCGCCTCGATCACCGGGCATTTGGTCATGACCAGCCTCCACGCCAACAGCGCCCTGGGTTCGGTGGCCCGCCTCATCAACATGGGCCTGGACCGCCACATGGTCTCCTATGCCCTGACCGGCGCCGTGTCCCAGCATTTGATCCCCCGCATCTGCGAGGCCTGCCGCACCCCCTACAAAATCGACATGCCCTTGTTCCACAAAATCTGCGTCCAATGCGGCATTGAGGCCAGCACCGTCTATAAAATGACCGCCAAAAAACAGGAAGGGGGCATCGAATTTTTGGGGGACCAGGACAAGGGCCAGCAGGAATTGATTTTATACAAGGGCACCGGATGCGCCAAATGCCTGGGCACCGGCTACAGCGGACGCATCGGGATCTTTGAAGTGGTGCAATTCACCGAAGACCTGCGCGAAGCCATCTCCCACAATGCCTCCATCGCAGAACTGGAAGACATTGCCGAACAAAAGGGCTTCCGTTCCCTGTCCGTGGATGCCTTGCAAAAGGCCATCGAAGGCATCGTCCATTTCGACGATATCTACCCTATTTTACTGGAAAAAAGTTAAGCCTTAATGGGCCGGGGCTGGACTGGATGGGCCCAATTTCTGGCTCAAGTTGTCGATGGCGCTCTTGGTCTGCGCAAGGGTGTCTTTCAAGTCCGCGTTTTCCTGCCGCAGGGCCATCATCTGTTGGGAAAGGTCCCGGATATGGGTGTTTTTCTGTCTGACGATCTTGGCCAGGGTGACGGTGAAGTCTTTATAATCCGCGGCCCTGTTCTCATTCAAGTCCCTGATTAAAATGTACGTGACAGCCAGAAAAAATACCAGAAGCAAGACAAATAAAATATTGACTTTTTTGTGTTCCACCCTGTCCTCCCTTTTTTTATTTTGCGTTCGACGCTGCATAAACAACCAGCTCCCCCACAAACCTTAACATGGTATCCCCGTAATAATACCGAAAAACCTCGGTCTTGGCGTTGATGATGGCATCAGCCCCTTTTTGCCGGGCCGTGACCTTGGCCTCGGCCGTTAATGACCCTGGACTGACCCCGTTGCTGGCCATACCTTCCACCGAGACCTTGCCGATGACATAATAGGGCCTTACCGCCCCCAAGGGCTGGGACGCGGGATAGACTTGAATGGGATAAAATTGGTCCTTGGGAGGATAGGCCTGGTCCGTATAATGCACATAATTGGAACTGGTGGCACAGCCGGCCAGAAACGCCAGCGCCAATCCCAGGGATAAAAATTTATTATTTACCATACATCACCTGCAATTGGGATACCTTGGGAAAATCGGCATAAAATTCGCCCTGGGGCCCGGTGTAACCTTTTCCGGATTTCTTCAAGACAACAGCCGTGTAACCTCCCTTGCTGTTAGGGATGTTGACGGTTATGGAATCATCGCTGACCATGGTGGCAGGGCCCACCGTTGACGTGACCTGGGTTGTTACAGCCCCTGCAGGCGCAGCCACGGCCTGGTAACCGTTCTGGGTATACATGTAATAGACGCCGTTGTTTAAATAATACGTGACCCCGTTGACCACCACCGGCTGGAAACTGGGTGAAGAAACAACGGTATAGGCTGGTTCATAATAGGGAGAGTTGGCATAATAAGGGTAATAAGAATTATAGGGATAGTAAGGATAGTAGGGGTCATACGGATAGCCGTAATAGTACGAGCCTGGCCATACGCCTAAACCGACGGACACATAGCCATGCCTGTGCCAATGGGCCTGGGCCGTGGCCGGCGCCAAGCTCATAAAGGTTAGAACCAAAATACTTAAGATCAATCGGCCCGTTAAATTCATAGGTGCTGCCTTTCTGTCCAATGCATTTTAGCCCTTCTCCAATTATAGGTCAAACTCTTTATTGCCTCTGTTGATTGGACAATCGGAAAGGCTTAAAAGTTTCGTCCTTTAAACTTTTTGAACACTACAGGCGGATTGGCTGAGGGCTGATTGGGCTTATGGAAGCTGAAGGAATACGGCGTGATGATATGGAATTGGGCGCACAAAGCCCCGATTTCGCTTAACAGGGCCCCGTTGTTCTGGTTATATTTCAACTGGCCTATGAGATAATAGACCTTATGAAAGGCCCAGTCATGGGCGATCTGTTTGTCCCCCTGCAGGGCGTCTTTAAGTGAAGCACTCACGATAAATTCCTTTTTCTCCTGGCCGGCCGCCTCGCCCCTGATTTGGACCACAAACCTGTCCTCGCGGGTAAAACGGCCAAAGATCACAAACTGGGACCCTTTGAAAAAATCCGGCATGGTCTGGGGGAAGATTTCATCGGTTTTCAGCCCCCCCACGTAATAGCGCACGTTCAACAGCAGGGGGTCCTTGAGCTCATCATACAATCTGGAAAATTCCCTGGACATGAAATATTCCCGGTCCGTGATCGTCGACCATCCGCGGTTCTTGAAGGCCACGAAATCCAGCATATAAGGATCGACGTCCGCCCCGCCGCCGAAGGAGAAAAAGCTCACCTTATTGTCGTTGATGTTGGAAATCTCATTGATCACGTGCATGTCATTGATGACCCCCACCGTGGGGATCCCGTCGCTCAACATCACCCTGTACGAGGGGACAAAGGGATTGTTCAAATTCAGGCTCTGGCGCAGGGTGTCATAAATATCGGTGTTGGACCAGGATTTAAGGTTTTTAAGAAAATTGGACGCGGTCTTGATATTATCCGGCGTCACCGGCAAGGAGGTGGGAGACAAGGGCACGGTTTTGTCCTTGAAGACAAAGATGTTAAAACGGTCCTCGGGATTTAAGTGCCTCAAACTGTAAATGATCCCCTCCTCTTCCTGGAGCAGACGCTTGGTCCCAATGCTTCCCGAAGTATCCAGCAGGTAGATGATTTCCTTAGGGATCACAGGGAAATTGATGGTCGCGTCCCTCACCTTGACCGCCAGCTTGAAATATTTTTGGCCGGCAGAATCCTGGTATTTGAACAATTGGAAGGTCAGCGCCGTGCCCAGGTCCATGGACTTGGATTGATGCTCGATGCCTGAGGAGGCTTTTTTCATGACCTGAAATTCGTTTTGCGTGTTGGCCGAGCGCAGGGGCGCGGTCAAGGAGGTCTTGGCCGGAATGGAGCTCTTATCCAGGAAATTTTTGGAAATATCTTCCCCGGAATTCAAGACCGGCGATCCGGAGGCAAAATTCTCGTGCGGCACCTCGCCCACGGGTATCAAATTTTCCCGCACCGCGCGGCGCACCTTCTTGGTCATCACAATATCGTTAAGCTCGGATTTCTTCAGCACCTGGTCTTCCTGCACCGAGGAAGGCACCAGGGCCTGCTTGACATTCTGGATGGAGGATTCCAAATTATTTTTGATCAGCTCTTCCGACTCGATGGAAGGCTTGCTGGCCATGATCTGGGTGTAGGAGCTTTCGGGATTGAGCGTTTTTAAGGAGGATTGCGTGTCGAATTTCAGTTTTTCATTGCCCATGCTCTCCTGCTTGACGAGCTTGACGTGGAACACGGCCTCGGCCTTCTCGGGAAAAGGCGTAGGCGGGACGATCTTGACAAAATAGCTCCAGACCAGAAACCCGAAATGGATCATCAAAGAGACCAAAAGCGCGATGCGCAGTTGTTTTCTGACCTTGAGTTTCACCTGGGCGCAAGCCTTTCCTTGGCCACCTGGGCTGCCTTGGCATTTTTATAATTGTCTACAATTTCCTTGTACAATTTTTGGGCATCCGCATGGCGGCCCAGGCCTTCGGAAGTCTCCGCGGCCTTAAGCAGGCTGACGGAGCAGTAATACTCATCCTCATAAATCGTGGAGATCAAAAGATACAGCTTGAGCGCATCTTCCTTGCGGCCTTGGGCCGCTGCGGCATTGGCCATCTCGAACCTGGCATGGGCCGTGACCGTGTAATCGTCCGGGGTCTCATCCATGGCCGTCTGGAATTCCTTGTTGGCTTCGTCATATTTCTGGTCCTTGGCCAGGCAGAGGCCCTGGCCGATATGTGCGCTGGCGGTGTAAGCGTTCTTGGGGCCGTTGGCAAACGCCAGCGCGTAGTCCTTCACAGCTTCGTCACAGTGCCCCAGGCCCCTTTGGGCCTCGGCCTCGAAATACTTGATCTCCTGCAGTTCGGTGGGCGGGAAATTTTTTTCCGCGCCCACGGCGATGCGCAAGACATCGTCGAACCTTTGCTCCTTCAAATACTGGTTGCAGACCCAGACATAGGTCTCGATTTTCAAATCATGGGGGCCGGCCAGGCTGATCAAACGGTCAAAATACGTGTTGGCCTGGTCCAATTTTTTTTGGTTCAAAAACACGATCGCGGAATTCTTCAGGGAATCGTTATAGTATCGGCCGTCTTCCTTTTGAGGGTCCACCTTGGCATAGGAGGCCAGGGCCTCGTCATTCTTGCCCATGAGCTGTTGATTATAGCCCAGCAGGAAATTGAAGGAATTGGGCCTGGCCGGCGACGGGTCCTTGGCCAGGGCATCCTGCAGCAGCTCGACCGCCTGCTGGGGCTGATTGTTCCTGCCGTACTGTTCAGCCAAAAGCAGCAAAATTTCCATGGCATGGCCGTCCTTGGGAAATTGCTTCAAAAACGCCTGGCAGGAACCGATGGCGCCGCCGGCATCCCCTGCCTTCACCGCCATCATCACCGCGTCATAAAGGCCTTCGCTTTTTAATTCCGGCTGGTCCTGGCCCTGGGAATATTTAAGGAACAGATCTTCCGCCTCTTTTAATTTGCCCATTTCCTGGCGGGCATTGGCCTCGCCCAAAAGCGCCGGCTTGGCAAAACGGGAATTGGGATAGGCCGAGGTGACCTTTTCAAAAAATCCGAAGGCGCGGTCAAAGTCCTTGAGCCCGAAATTGGCCTGGCCCCTCAAGAAACAGGCCTCGTCCGCGCTGTCGGTGTTGTCCGTCGGATTGGACTCCAGGATGGCCAAGGCCCCTTTAAATTTCTGTTGTTTGACCAAAAGGTCGGCCTTCCTGGTAAAGACCCTGGCTTTTTCCTGAGGGTTCAGCGACGGAAAAGCCAGCATGCGGTCCAAAAGCGCGTAAGCTTGCTCGTATTGTTTCAATTGCGCAAAGGCTAAGACCGCGGCCAAATGCACCTGGAAATAAGACTCGTCGTCCTTGATCTGCGGGGCATATTTCTGATAGGCGGCCAGCAGTTGATCGTATTGGGCCTGGTTATAATAGGCCATCAGCAAATTGGCCAGGGCGTCCTTGGCGAATTCCGAGCCAGGGTCCTGGCCGATGATGAGCCCAAACCCTTTCACCGCATCATCGTATTTGCCGGATGAAAACTGCACCTCGGCGATCCTGTAGGTCAATTCCACCTTCAGGGCATCGTCCTGGGTCGCCTGCATGGCCTTGGCGTAGGCATCCAGGGCCTCGGGATAGCGGCCCATTTGGGCATGGATCTGCCCCATCTCCTTAAGGGCATCCGCGGTGTACGCGCCGGCGCCTTCCACCTGCTGTGCCTTTTGAAAATACTCCAGGGCCGCGGCCGTATCCGACTTGCCTAAATAGGCCTTGGCGATATAAAAATCAAAGGACTGGAGCATGGACCCTTTGAGCATGTTCGCGGCGTCGATGGAATTAAGCTCCTTGATGGCCTCGTCGAATTTTTTCTCCTGGATGTCGATCTGGGCCAGGCGCAAAAGGCTCACCGGCATCTTATCCGAATGGGGATACATCTGGATAAAATGATCAAAGGTGTCCACGGCCTTGGAAAAATCCTGGGCCAAAAAATAGCCCTCTCCTAACGAAAGATAAGCATCCGGCAGGGACTGGCTTTGGGGATAATCGGTAATGAATTTCCGGCATTGCTGGATGGCCAGATCGTACAGGCCCTTAGTCAGAAGGCCTTGGGCAAAATCCAGCTCCTCGGCTTCCTTCACGGAATCTTGCGCCCGGGCGCCCGGGGCCGCGGTCAAATAAAGCGCCGCTACGGCTATGGCCACAAGTGAATGGATTTTCATCTATGGTTGGTTCTCGTCTCTGATCGCGGAAAAAGACACGTCCAGAATATTGGAGCGGGCGCAGGCGTCCAGCGCCTGGATCACGTATTTATGATAGGACAGCTCGTCCGCCCGGATGATCACCTGCTGATTGGGAAACAATTTAGAGACCCGCTCCAGCATAATGGCCAGGCCGCCGCTGGAATATTCTTTTTGATTGACGATAAAACGCCCGTCCTTGGTGATATTGACCACGATCTTGCCGGAACTTTGCGCGTTTTGGATGGCGGTCTTGGTCTTGGGCAGGGTCAAATTCACCTGGACTTCCATTTGATTGAAAACAGCGATGATCATGAAAAACATCAGGGCCCAAAACGCAATATCGACCAAAGGGGCCAGCTGGATCACCGGCCTTTGGCGTTGGAATTCGGAAACGTCGAATTTAGGCATACTTCCCCTCGGATGATTAGCGGTTTTGGATGGCCTTGATGATGTCCGTGCTGTAGACTTCGATCATGTTGGTCACCTGCTGGACCTGGCCGCGAAAATAAGAATAGGCGATCAGGGCCGGGATGGCCACCACCAGGCCCGAGGCTGTGGTGACCATGGCCTTGGAAATACCCGCCGCCAACAAGGTCGTCTTGACGCTCGCCGACTGCAGGGGCACCGCCCGAAAGGCCTGGATCATGCCTAAGACCGTACCCAGCAGGCCCAGCAAAGGCGCCACCGCGACGATGTCTGAAAGGTAATTGATGTTCTGCCAGAGATTGGTCAGCTCGACCCTGGCCGTATTTTCCATGGCCTCGCGGGCCGTGTCATCCATGGGATTGCGCCGCTCCAGCCCGGAGAGCACAATTTTGGCAATGATCGTATTGGGCTCCTTGCGGCAAAGGGTCTTGGCTTCGGAGAAATCCCTGCTTTCCAATTTCCGGATCACGGCCTCAAAAAGCCGGCGCGGCGCCAGCTTATTGACATTGAGCGTCATGATATCATAAATGATGATGGCCACTCCGGCGATGGACAGAAACCCGATCACAACCATGACGCCCCCGCCGGCCTTGAGGGTCTGCCACAGGGTCATGGGCACCGGCATCTGGTCCGCGCCGGCAGGCGCGGCCTGGGCCCAGGCCGCCGGCGCTCCCGGCGCCAGGGACAGGATCAATGCCGCGGCCGTGCCTAAAATCGGATAAAAATTCCTTGAATTCACCATGGATCAGCTCCTTGTCAAATGACGGATTAATGAATTATGGTCACCGCAACAATGAAGGACTGCATTTATATGGAAGGAAGAATTATAAGGACTATTTTCCGTACATGGCCTGTAATTGTGCCGTGGAAGGCACCTGATCATAATACTCCCCTTGCGGGCCGACATAGCCGTTTCCAGAACGCCTCAACACCACGGCGGTGTAGCTCCCGTTGCTGTTGGGGACATTGAGGGTGACCTTGTCCGTGTCATAGGTCGCGGCAGGAGACGCGGCAGCCGGAGCCGACGGCACAGCTGCCACCGGGGCCGGCTCTTCATACACCGGCTTCTGGATCTGCGAGCCCACGGCCGCGCCGGCCACGGCGCCTACCGCGCCGCCGATCAGCATGCCGGCCGCGGTGTCATGGCTTTGATTGCCGATAATGCCGCCTGCCAAGGCGCCCAAGGTGCCTCCTGTAACCGCTCCTTCGCCTTCATTATTATAGGGGTTGCAGCCGGTCAAGGCGGCTGAGACTGCCAAAACAAAAACCATGGATAAGATTTTTTGCATAAGCTAATTATACCAAAAGGCAAATCAGAGACAATCACTAATTCCGGTTTTTTTAAACCGGTTCCACGGCCCAGCGGTCATTGACCCAAAGGCCGATGATCTCCTGGCCCGGCCAATGGCCTTTCAGGCGGCGGACCGCGCCGCTGATTTCCCGGCGGTGCACATCTTCCTCGACCGGGTTGCCGCGGCAGTCGTGATGCCCCACCACAAACAGCATGGTGGACTTGTTGAGGTTGACGGAAATGCTGATGCTGCGCAGCACTTCCCTGATGTCCTCCTGATTGCAAAGGACATTGTCCATGCCGGCTTCCGTGATCACGTCCACGAAATCCACCGGGTAATTGTTCTTGATCCATTGCAGCACAGGCAGCTGCACCCGTCCGTCCATGCAATTGAGGCAGGTCGCTCGTCTATCCACTGCGTTTCTCCTGATGTATAGATTTCATGCCGGGTTTGAACTTCCCTGGGCCGTGACGCTTTGAAGCTGTTGGATGAAATCCGGGTCGGTCTTGCCGCCGATGGCCTGCACGGTATGCACGTCGGACCAGACCTTGTCATAATGCTTTAAACTGAAATTGGCCTGCTCCCGGTTATTGTAGGCCTTGATATAAAACGCGTTGATTTTGATGGCCCTGGTGTAGTCCAGGATGGCCTTGGCCCAATCCCCCTGATGGGCGTAGGCCAGGCCGCGGTTATTAAAAGCCTCGGCGTCCTTCCAATTGATGGCAATGGCCATGGTAAAGTCGTCGATGGCCCGGGTCCAACTGCCTTCCTGGGCATAGGCAATGCCGCGGTTGTCGTAGGCTTTGGCGATATTCGGATTTATGCTGATGGCCCGGGAATAAGCGGTGATGGCCCTGTCCAAACGGCCGGATTTTAACTCCTCATGGCCCTCGCGCATGTACTGCTGCAGTGTCTGGGCAGAGGCGGATGCGCCCATGCCAAGGACAAGGAGGAACAGCAAGGTCCTATAAACTTGCATTATCTGTATTGGCCTGGGTGTCGGCAGGCGCCGCCGCATTGTCCGTCGGGGCCGCGGTGGTGTCTGCAGGCACGTTGGATGTGTCTCCGGGCGCTGTAGAATCAGCGGGCGCGGCAGCATTGTCTGGCGGCGCAGCAGTGGTATCTGCCGGAGCCGCGGCTGTATCTGCCGGTGCCGCGGTATTGTCAGCAGGCACTGTGCCTGTGTCCGCAGGTGCGGTTGTGTCTGTGTTGGCCTGGGCATCTGCCGGCGCGTTGGCCGTATCAGCGGGCGCTGTGCCTGTGTCTGCGGGCGCTGCCGCGGCATCGGCGTTGCCTTGAGCGTCAGCCGGGGCTGCTGTTGTATCCGCATTAGTTGTGTCTGCCGGTGCGGCCGTTGTGTCTGCAGGGGCCGCCGCCGTATCCGCCGGCGCTGCCGCGGCATCGGCGTTGCCTTGAGCATCGGCCGGGGCAGTTGCTGTATCCGTGTTGGTTTGGGCATCTGCCGCAGCGGCACCCGTGTCCGTCGCTGCGGGCGTATTGTCAGCCGGCGCTGCAGCATCGGCATTGGCGGAGGCATCGGCAGGGGCAGCTGCCATGTCCGCGTTGGCCTGGGTATCACCTACGGCTGTGGTCGTGTCCGCCGGCACCGGGGCACTGTCCGCGGGTGCGGCTGTGGTATCTGTATTGGTCGCTGGAACATCCTGGGCAAAAATGGAATGTGTAACGAAAAAAATAACGCCGGCCGCGCCTAAAGCAAACCATGATCTTTTCATATCTGCTCCTATCCCCGCCCAAGATGTTGTGTGATTGTCAACCGAGACTTTTTTCATACTAATATGTTCTGTGAAAATGGTCAATGCATTTTTGAAACCTTTATTTTTCAAGCGGGCGCATCCGCCTTAAATTGCACATGGATGTTCTCATCATAGACAGGGACATTGACGCAAATGCGGCCCTGAGCGCATGGCCAGGCTTTCAGCGCTTGACCGCCGGATGTTTGGGCCAAGGTATCAGGGCCAAAAACAGCTTTGAGCACCACGGTCAGCGGCTGGGTCAAGGCCTTGGCCGCAACACTGCCGATTAAGGTAAAATCCGCGGCATTCGAAGAAATCCGGGCGATCTTGACCTTGGTATGCGCCTTTGCATTCATGTACTCGTAAACATGGGTCAAGGTATCCACATCAATGGCCTTGAGGCGGTCATGGATATAGGCCAGATGATGGTCCAGGAGATCCGGATCAAGCGGCTTGTAGGAAACCGGACTGGGTTTGGAACTGATCCCGTGCGCCTTGGCAATGATCCACAGCCGGCGTTTAAGGCCTATGTCCACCAGGCGATTGGCGGTTTCCAGTGAAAAAAACGGCCCCCCGTAGACAATGCCCACGCTCCGGTTGTAAACCGCGTGGAGGAATTCCGGCAGGCGGACCACCTCATCGACCCTCAGGACATGGGCCATGGCCTCGCTGTTGGAATTGCCGCCGGGAAAGACAAAGGCATTGACCTCTTTCCCGATGTTTTTCTCGATCAGGGCGTCGGCCTGTTCGATGGACAGATTAAGTTCCGCGTCGGAAAGGCGGGAGAGGTCCCGATGGTACATCGAATGATTGGCGATCTCAAACCCGCGGTCGGAAGCGTCCTTCCATTCCTTCCAGCTGCCCCAATGGGACGAGGTGCCGACAAACCCGGCGATCACGGAAATGGTGGCCTTAAAACCGTATTTTTCCAGGACCGGCAGATGATCATAGACGTTCTGCTCCCCGTCGTCGAACATGAAGCTGATGGCCATCTGTTTGTGGTCCGGGAAATCGGCCAGGTAGATGGGGTCCGGCGGTTCTTTAATGGGAAACAAATCCAGGGATGCATCATCGACGCCCTGGATGATCTCATTGAAATTGGCGTAGGAATCCCCGGCCCTGTCTAAGACATTGAACATCTCCATTTCCGCCCCGGTGGAGAGATATGTTTTGGCCAGGCAGTAATAGGCGATGGAATTGATGGGGCAGAGATTGATGGCCTCGATCAGTAAATCGATGGCTTCCGGGACCCTGCCTTCATTTAACAGCTGGATGGCCTCATCTGTTTTTCTCTTGGAATCTTCCAAGGCATGCGGGAACTGGTCGATGCTGATCCTGGAGGAATTTTTAAGCAGGACAGGATGTTTTTTATTTTCAGGGTGTCCCCCCAAACGCATGTAGACAAAAATCCCGGCCAGAAGCAGGGCCAGGGGTACGGCTGTCCAGATGATTTTGCGGGGGCCATTCATATCAGCTAAAGATTATATTCAAAATCCCGGTCATTTCCATCCTGTTGCAGAACATTTTAAAAAAACCCGCACCCATCTTCTGACGGGAGAAGATGAGAACCAAGGCTTGCCCTCTGCGGTTCGCTTGAGGTGCGGGTTTTTTCATCTACCTGCTTAGACATCCAAAACCCGGAAAAGTTCCCAAAAATTATTCTTCCCAGGCCATTTCTTCCGGAGATTCGACAGCGGCTGTTGGAGCTTCCTGGGCCCCTTCCTCAGATACGGCCTGCCCAGCGGGATGAAGGTTTTGCCTCTTAGGCAAAAAATGGACCGCATTGGCCGTGATCTTGACCCGGCTGTGGGTCTTGCCCTCTTTTTCCCAGCGGTCTTGGCGCAAGCGTCCTTCCACCGCGATGCCGCTGCCCTTGGCCAGATATTTGGAACAATTTTCCGCGGCCACACCCCAAACATCCACGTCAAAATAATGGACCTCGCTGACCTTTTCCCCGTCCTTGATGTAGACGCGGTTATTGGCCATGGCCAGATGGCAGACCGCCTTGCCTGTGGCCAGGTACCTGATTTCCGGGTCCCTGGTTAAATTACCCATAAGGCTGACATGATTCAGATGCATAGGATTTCCTTTCGGTTGTCCGGGGGTGTTGTTGGTTGGTTGATGCTAAAAAGCTTATGGGGGAAATTGAGAACTTAAAAGCCGGCTGGGGAAACCGGCCACTGCTAAAAATTAATAATAACCGCATTTGGGAGAAAGTCAATCAGAATAAATAATTGGGACACATTGAATATAATAAATAATTGGGACACATTGAATTTTATATTTTGTTATAAAATTCAATGTGTCCCAATTATTTATGTCCCAATTATTTACCACCATCACTTTTGGGTGCCTTTAGCGCATTCGGCGGCCATGCGTTTTTTCATCTCTTCAGGCGAAACATCTTCGATATGGGTCATCACAGCCCATCTATGCCCAAAGGGGTCCTGCAAAAAGCCGGCGCGGTCGCCGAAAAACTGGTCTTCGACGGGCTTGAGCACCTTGGCGCCGGCATTCTCCGCCTGCTTGAACACCCTGTCCGCATCGTTGACATAAATGGCCAAACTGACCGAGGTGCCTTTCAGGGAGGCCGGCGATTGATTGCCATGTTCCGGCATTTCATCGGACAACATGATGATGGAATTGCCGATGAGCAGCTCCGCGTGGGCCACGGTCTTGCCGTCAGGGCCGGACATCCGGACCTTTTCCTGGGCATCAAAGGCCTGTTTATAAAAATCAATGGCCCTGGCCGCCCCTTGGATCGACAAATAAGGCGTGACACTGTGGAATCCTTCTGGAATGGGTTTGACCTTTTGCTGGGTGGTAAAACGGGGTTTGGTTTCTTGCATAGGATTCTCCTTTCTCTGATTAGACTCAGCTTATCAAAGAAATATTAAGCCAAAGTGAAATGAAGATTAAAAAAATAATTGGGACACATTGAATTTTATATTTTGTTAAAAATTCAATGTGTCCCAATTATTTTCAAACGCCAAAAACGGCGAAAGATAGGTCATTTTTAAAATTTAAGCTCCCACATGAAGGAGACTACACAGCTGCATAAACATGCACTTCACGCTCAAGCCTCTTTCCTAAATGATCCTCTTCCATGGCCAAATCATAATGAGCCTGTAAATTAACCCAAAATTGAGCTGAAACCCCAAAATACTTACCCAACCTCAAAGCCGTATCCGCAGTTATTGCACGATTACCATGAATAATTTCATTAATGCGCCTTGGCGGTACACTAATGTCCCGGGACAGCCGGTACTGGCTTATGCCCATGGGCTTTAAGAATTCTTCTAAAAGGATTTCTCCTGGGTGAATCGGTGTTATTTTTTTAGTTTTCATAGGAATATTCCTCCTTAATGATAATCCACAATTTCAACATCATACGCATTACCGTCACGCCAAACAAAGCATATCCGCCATTGATCATTGATCCTAATGCTGTACTGCCCTGCTCGACTACCTCTTAATGCTTCAAGCCTGTTGCCAGGCGGAACCCGTAGAGCATTTATTTCTACAGTTGCATCCAAAAGCCATAGCTTCCGAACCGCAAGCCGCTGGATGGCGAGCGGAATTTTCCGTGAATATTCGCGATTAAACAAATGCTCGGTCTCTTTACAGGCAAACGAACGTATCACAATAGAAGCATAACATGTGGCGTTAATATTGTCAAACGTTATTAATGCGGGCTTTGTGTGCTTGTGTCATAAACAAATAAATATGTAAGTAATTATATTACAATAACTTACAAATTTTTTTATACTCAAGAACCCTGCCATAAATGACACAACTCTCGATTACCCACAATAAGAAGCCCCTTCAGCATATTCGCCGAAGAGGCTTCTTGTACTAAATGGCTCCCCTAGCGGAAGAGTTTTGCAACCGGCTTACTTATGAAACGTAAACTAATGGATATTTTTCAAGATTCTTAAGAGAATCAAGATGCAAATCAACATCTAAATCCGGCCAGCGCAAATGAAATCCATGTAACAATTGAACATTATGAATTTGTGCCACAGCTCCTCTTTCAAACCAAGGAAATTCCTCATAAGACAAAAAATATTCAATATCTTTAACTAACAACCAAAGACCATTGGGAGATATTTGAGTAACTTCAACGTTTGAAATACTTCTTCCAAAATTTTTCAATTTCATTTTTGCGCTCCTCGACAATCTTTTGTATCTGCTTTATCTGTTTTGCATTCAATTTATAAGACTCAGCTAAAGCCACAACGGGTTCCAACCAAAATTTCGCTTCGCCATTAGGCGAATAAACATGTACGCTCATAACCGACCTTGGCCAGCCACAGCTTAATGGGCTCGGCTTTGGGGCTTGGGACAGATTGAACCAGACGCAACAAGGTCTCTGCCGTGGCGACATCGGTCAAATACTTCTTTCCATCGGCCGCTTCCAATTTCAGTTGGTGACATTTTGTCACCGACTGACTGCCTTCTTTCTTAAGACGCTCTTTGAGTTTGTTCCAGTATTTACGGGCCGTCTGGTAGTCCGTCTGTTGGATCAGGACTTGAATAATGTCCACAACCGAGAAATACCATACATCCGCCTTTTCATCATAAACACGGCGGATTTTGTAATCCTCAAAAACAGCTAAATTTTTGTCCATAAAACATCTGTCCTCTACTCTCTTGTTGTTTCTTGTCCTAGAAAACTTTTCCTGAATCTTATTAATCTCTTTAAGAGCTGGCTGAAAATTCCAACTTAATAATACATCCATCTCGTTGACGGAATTTTTCTCGTCGATAAAATAAAAAAATAGTTGTAAATAATTATATTTCAATGTGTTACAACTATTTTTAATAAAACTCCCCGCCGAAAGCTGATCAGACCACGTTGCCATAGTTCATAGTTCATAGTGTACTATGAACTATACAACGCTTCGTAGCTATGCTATAGTATATTTGTGCGGACAGACACGGCCCAAAAAATCATTGAATATATACGCAAAAATACCCAGGCCAGCCCCAAGGACCTTTATAATCTTTTGGACATAAGCCCCCGGGCTGTGTTTAAACAGCTCAATGTCCTCTATAAAAAAAATATCATCCAAAAAGTCGGTCATCCACCCAAAGTTTACTATACGATAAGCAACAAAGAGCCTTTAAAGAAACCATCGGATTTAGATAAACAAACGACAGACATCATTGACTCCAACTTTTATTATATCTCACCCGTGGGTGAAGAAAAAATAGGTTTGGAAGGTTTTGAGATGTGGTGCCGTAAACAAAATCTGGAAATCACCAAGACGGCCCGAGAATATTTATCTACCATTAGGAAATACGATCGGTACAAAAAAAATGGCCTGATTGATGGAATGCATAAAATGTCCACAACTTTTGACCATGTTATGTTAGATAAGCTCTTTTACCTGGATTTTTATGCCATTGAACGCTTTGGAAAAACCAAGCTAGGTCAATTGCTATTATTGGCAAAATCGAGCCAAAACAAAAAACAAATAACTGCACTTATTGAAATCATCGGGTCCCAAGTTAGAAATATTATCAAAGAATTCAATATAGACGCTGTTGGTTTTATCCCTCCTACAGTCAAACGTGAAATTCAGTTTATGAACGAGCTTAAAAAACGCCTGCCCATCAAACAACGCCTGCTCTCCATCGTCAAAACCAAAACCTCTGTCATTATTGCCCAGAAAACCCTCAATAAACTCCAGGACCGCATCGACAACGCCCGACAAACCATTATTGTAGAAGATAAAATGCCTTTTGATAATATCCTGCTTATAGATGATGCTGTGGGGTCAGGCGCCACCCTTAATGAAACTGCCGGCCAAATCAAACGAAAAGAATTATGTCACGGCAAAATCATTGGGCTGGCTATTGTCGGAAGCTTTAAAGGATTTGATGTGATCAGTGAAGTATAATAGCGGAGTTTTACAACTATTTAAGCACCTTTGAGGCTTCTTGTTTCTCAACTATACGCATCCGCACCCGAAGGAAGATGTTTGGTATTTTTGGTATGTTTTAGAAACCTTAACAAACCGCTCCATTCCGACTTAGTGAGATTAAACAAAAAAACAAAACCATCGGAGCAAGTGCTGATCTCATAGTCCTTCATCCATGGGAAAAGCTTTTGAATGAAGGGATCTTTTTCTTTTTGCAATTTGTAAACATAAAATTCTTTAGCCATTTTGATTTCCATTGATATTAATCCAAAATGGGAAACCCATTGTAAGTATAGCACTCACAACGGGTTTCTACTGACCTTGCCCCGCTAAATAAAGCCATTTGCAAGTAGAGTTTCCTGGGGTTAAA
>CAZACW010000021.1:20365-33356 GCA_964483785.1 uncultured Planctomycetales bacterium | reverse complement strand
GCTCGCAAATGATCCGTGAGATTGTCATTCCTGAATTGACGAAAGAAGTCAATACAGGGGCTAACTTCGCCAAGCTAAGACAGGTGTACAACAGCCTGATTTTAGCCACCTGGTACAAGAAGAAGATCAAGGACAGCATACTGACTGCCGTATATGCCAACCAGAACAAAATCCAAGGAATAACCATCACAACCCCGGGGGTTGTGATGGTTATTTATCAGCGGTACCTCCAAGCATTCAAGAAAGGGGCTTACAATTTCATCAAGGAAGAGACCGATCCCGTCACCCGGCATCCCATCCCC
The DNA here is from genome assembly GCA_964483785.1 of uncultured Planctomycetales bacterium. Lineage (GTDB taxonomy): Bacteria > Omnitrophota > Gorgyraeia > Zapsychrales > Fredricksoniimonadaceae > JABDGZ01. The sequence goes on along the minus strand of CAZACW010000021.1, from coordinate 33,054 downwards.
AGAAGATACTTTTCCGGCGGGGTAGACAATACAGAAATTGCCTCATCCAAGATCCTCACCTATATGTCCAGTGTACCAAAATCAGCCCTCATCAGTACAGACCATGCCATGCTCATCGAAACTATCGTCCAAGCTACCAAAGGGGCGCAGGTACAAATGTCAGACCAGGCCATGCTTGGCCGCCGGACCTTGCTAAAGGGAGCGGTCTATACAGGGGCAGGTTTGGCCACAACAGGCGCCTTGGGAACTGCCGGGTATTTTGCCTTTGCCACGGACCGTTCCTTTCCGTGGCGGCCGCAGTCCTTGATTTTGGGCAATCTCACGCGTGACACGGCTGTCTGGGAGCCGGGAAGGCCCACTTCAGACCTTTTGACCAACTTCAATAGATTGGTCCTGAATCCAGCCGATCCCGAGACAACACTGCGTACGGCCCGAGACCTGCGTTTTACAACCGAAATCATGACGGGCTATGGGCCTTACCGTTCGGTTCTTTTTAGCAGGAATGGGAAACAAAGGATCAATAATGGACAAGAAACAGATCTTGAAAAAACGGTTAAAACACTGCGCAATGATGATCAATTGGATAAGGTCATTGAGACCATCCAAAAGATAGACATCAATCGATATGATGATTTTGCTCTGAAATGGGAACTTATGAGGCTTAAACAGGTTCTTATTGGCTGGCTCATTGAATATGCTAAAGTCCGCGATATCGAACCTTTGCATGTTCAGAAAATCTTGACCCTGTTGGCCAAACTGATGGGATCGGATTTTTCCGGCCAATCCAGCCGTGATCCTCTTTTTGAATTCGTGACATCTAAGCAAACTGCGCGAGCACTGAGTGTTCATTTTAATGCCATGCCTATGTATGACATTGGTCTAAGCCAGTCAGAGTTTTTAAAATATGTATTTTTTAACGGAAAATACGGTTATGGTTTTGGTTTGCGTGACATGGTAAAGGCATTGTCGGAAGAAGGGACGAATCCAGTTGCCGCGGCCGGTGCCAAAAAAATTTTAGATGCGCATCCTTTCAGGCCAGTAGGCAGTGAGCAAAGAGAAAGATTGAACAGATTAACAAGGCTTTTTGCTGCTCGAGGGGATTTATACCCAACCCAGGCCTCATTTGCTGAGGCCGTTAAATTTTATTCAAATTTACGAAACGGCCCGGTCAGGCAGATCAAGATTGAAGACATGAGGGCCGTGGCTTATGTGCGCAAAGAGCTTTTGCCTTACAGAGCTTATTTTACCGACAGCGGCCGTTTCCATCATGTCCCGCCGGATCTCTTGGCCGCTGTGGCTGTCACAAACTTGATTTTTAATGCCTATGTTCCCCGCTATTCGTTAGAAGACGGGTATTTAATCCTTGGCAGAGAGCCGCATGACAAGGGAATCATAAAATATATGGAAGGGGCCATGTTCAGTCTCTTACCAAAAGTTTTATTAGATGTTCAGCTGCAAGACAGAGTGTCAGATTTTCTGGCCGGACCTGTTGCCGGAAGCACTCCCACCGCAGGCCTTTTGAAAGTGAGGGCAGGCCCAACGGATTTCAACGAATGGAATGTCAAAGAGCAACATTTATTTAAGCGCTGGATGACGGATGAAGAGGTCAATGCCATGTCGTTAAGGAAGATCAACTGGAGACTTCTGGACCCTCGATGGAACATCGAGGCCGCAGCTGCAGCTTATGAAGGGCAAATTCAAGATGGCATCGAGAAGCAAAAATTTGTACCAAGGTCTTTCCCTGTGCTTGATTTAGAGTCACTTCAGAAAAATGATTGGTTTAATACAATTTATAATCCTTATTTCAGCTTTTTGGGGCCTGATCCCGTTTTTGCACAGTATGTAGCTGCTGCTTATACGCCCAGCTTGGATTGGCAATTTAATGTGGCTAATGCCATGGTTGATTGGAAGGAAGATTGGCCGGCTTTTACACGTATTTTGGCCTTGGAAGCAGGTTTATTCGATAATATTCCTGCCAAGGTGGTGGGTCTAACGACTTCAGATCAATTGCCCTCACTCATTGAAACGGCAGCCAGCGATGACCTATATTTAAGAAGCGCAGCTATCCGTTCTTTGCAGGAATTAGCCAAGGACCAAACATTTCCAGGCCAGGCCGAGGCCGCTCAATGGCTGAAAGAGCATGATTCAGCCATGATAAGCCGAAGGGGAATTCTAAGAGCAGGTTTATACTATCCCGTCGCTTCTGCAATATCAACCGCTCGAAAAGCGGCAGCGGCAGAAATAGCGAGGTTCGAGCCGCCAGAAGGAAAGGTGTTGACGATTGTCGGCCAAGATCGGGGAAGCATTGATCGATACATCAGCGCCACAGGCAGGGTCCCGGCCGGCTTCATGACCTATACGTCCATCCAGGATTTGGAAGGCCTTTGGTCAGATGCGGATGTGGGGGCCGGCCTTCAAAATGCCCAAGCTTTGATCAATCAATATCCGAATACGGCATTACAGATTGGTTTGTTTATGAAGGGCGCCCTGGGCAAGGATTTTAAGGAAAGATATGCTTCTAATATCAAGAAATTGGCCGACTGGTTTAAGCAAAACAAGAATACGCCCATATTTTTGCGCATCGGCTACGAGTTTGATTATCCGGGCAATGAGTATAAACCCGAAGAATATAAGGAAGCCTACCGTTATATCGTTGATCAGCTGCGCGGCCAGGGCGTGCGCAATGCGGCCTTTGTCTGGCATTCCGTGGCCTATGATTTTCATCTGCCGTCCCAGCCTTCCTGGATTGATTATTATCCCGGCCGGGATTATGTGGATTGGGTGGGTCTGACCTATTTTAACAGGGGCAATGAGCCGTTAGGGCAGCGCTTGATCCAATTCGCGAAGCAGGAAAATAAGCCGGTGATGCTGGCCGAAGCATCGCCTTGGGAAGAGCGCAGTCCTGAGGCCATGGCCGCTTGGTTCGAAAGATTTTCGGATTTTGTGTCCCGCAACAATATCAAGGCTGTCAGCTATATCAACGGCTGGGACGCCAGGATGTTTCCGGGAAAAGCAAATACGGATGTCGCCGGCCCTGACATTAAAGAGCATTGGAACAGGGTGGTCCAGGCGGATGACCGATTTGTCCATTCTTCAATGCATTTATATTCCATATTAAATTTCAAACCTGACATGGCCATGATGCCCGGTAAAAAAGTCTTAAGGAAAACAGTGATGGTCATAGCAACCATCTCAAGTTTGGTATTTTCCGATATGCTGAATGTCATCACCATGTCCCTGTGGTCCGGCCTTTTGGTTGAACAGCATACAAATCATTTTATGTATCATGAGCTGGACTCCTCTGATTTTACGGTCACAGAAAAGTACGGCCCGCTGGCAGAGACTTTTCGGCATTTGCAGAAATTGACCCAACAAAAATTGCCTGAGGATGAATTGATCCCGCGTATCCTTAGGATCAGGGATGAATTGAAAGGATCTATTGTGGATCCGCAAAGAGCAAAATGGCTGCCGATGGTATTGAAGGCCTTGCCCATGATTGATCAAATCAAGACCGATTCCGTTTCCGCGAAATGGCTGCTTTATTATGATGTCAAAGATCAATTATATGGCTTTCTGGACCCCGCTTATTTAAAGAAAGCAGACCTGAAATTGTTGGGAGCATTGATGGATATTTTGGCCTCGCGTTTTGACAGCAGGATCACATTAAACCATGAAGACCCCGTTTTTAAAAAATATTTTCCTACGATCGACCAATCTGATCTCATTTCCGAGGCCGACCGAGTCAGCGCAAAAACACATTTTTATTTTATTTGGTTCCATGTCCAGCATTATGGATCGATGGAGCTGCGAAAGGCCATGGCCCCATATGACAAATTAGGGGAGCAGACAAAAGACTTCACATTTATGGATTATGATTCCGTTTCTATTCGTGATGTCCCTTATCTTCATCCTGCCTACCAAATGGTGGATCTTTTTTATAATGTCTGGCATGTGGTCCCTTGGCAATTGGAACATCCTTTAGAATATTTGCCATGGAAAAAATATGAGTCGCCGGCGGTCAGTGAACTTCCATTGTCCTGGCTAAAAGGGGTTATAGAAATGAGGAGATTAAGAAATGAGCATCCCGAGATCGTCGATTATATTATGGACAGCGCCAAAGCTCATCATATTCCGCCTTCCCTGATCGTCGCGACCATGATGGGCGCTCGTAAACTTTCCGTTATTAAAGATTATTCTATTGAACGAGGGGCTGGAATCGCCGTAAACAGAGGGGTTCTGAAGCCATCCCAAGGAGAATGGATTACAAAAACAGCCAAGGAGTGGGGCGTGGATTTATGGGTGCCCCCGCGTCATTGGGAGGAATTGGCCGGGGGGCTGTCTGGAGGCAACGCCATGATGGGGTTAACATATCTACGTGCGGTTGATGTCAAAATATACGATGGCCTGGCCAGATTTGGCATAAATGCGCGGCAATTATCCAATGCGCGGATTTCCTGGGAGTTGACCAAAGACCGCAATAGTATTGAAGCTGCTGCAGCCAAGATTGAAGGGGCCATTGAGGATGCAGAAGACTTTCGTCAGTCGGCCATTGACCATAGACCTCCCAAGCGCGGCCCGGCATTGTTTACAGCTCAAAGCAAACAGGAACTGATGCATAATTTGATGAATCCCCAAAAAGCCAGGTCTTTGCCCGCAGCCGGCGCCTTGGGCGAAAATGCATTCATGTTGACATGCTATCACTTTAACAGCTTATGGTATCGGCACGGGATCAATCCAGATGTACTGACGGACATTGCCGCTTCCCATGTTTTGGATAACGGCAAATCGATTTTTACCGAAGTCAATACAGTTGAAGATATGCGGAAGATCATTCCCTTGTTGAAAAGTCCTGATTCGTTTATGCGAGATACAACCAGAAGGACCTTGGAAAAAATCGTCAAGGATGGGCCTACTCAAGACATGCGCCAACTCGCCCAGCAATCACTGCGCGTGGACCAGGCCATGCTCGGGCCCCAAACCCGTCGGACTTTGTTGCAAAGGGCAGGAGAGCTTGGATTAATGATTCCAGCTGCCATGCTTGGTAAGCCCTTTACGGTCATGGCCCAAGAAAGCTCAGAAACGGAGATATCACAAGAGGCAGACACAATCTTGGGGAAACTCACTTTAGGAGAAAAGTTGGGAATGTTAATGATGCCATCTGTTGATCCCAGTTTTACGAATGTGAGAGTCTTTGATTTGACAAGTAAGTATAAATTAAGAGTTTATATTTATGATTCTTACCTCACATTGGATGAGCAAAAAAGAGTCATTGTCGCCATTGATGGTTATACTAATCTTCAAAATCCTGATACTTCCACTATACCTTTTGTTTCCATTAATATGGAAGGAGGGTGGATTTCATTAATACCTGATGCTCCTTTTGTTGGTCCAATGGCCTTAGGAGCGGCCGGTTCCATCGCATTGGCTGAAAAGAATGGCAGGATCATGGGAAATACTTTGCGAAGATTGGGCATCAATACAGATCTGGCACCAGTTTTAGACCTTTATACAAATCCCAAGAACAAAATTGTTTCTACAAGGTCATTTGGCGATGATCCAGAAAAGGTTGGGGCATTGGGAGCCGCTTATATAAGGGGATTACAAAGTGAAGGAGTCTTGGCTGTAGCCAAACACTTTCCCGGAATTGGTGATGCCGAAGGTGATCCGCATATAGGAATCCAAAGGTCAACCCTTGATTTGGATCATTTCAATCAACGTGAATTGGTTCCGTTTAAAAAAGCCATTCGAGCAGGCGTTAAAATGATCATGGTGGGGCATTTGCTGGCCCCGAACATCGATGCTCAAAACCCTTCCTCCTTATCTAAGAAATGGATTACGGATATTTTAAGAAAACAGTTGGGGTTTGAAGGCATTGTGATTTCAGATGATTTAAGGATGAAGGCCATTACAGACAAGAGCCATGGGATGGGATTATCCGTGGAGGAGGCAACCATACGGTGCATACAAGCAGGCACAGACATGATTTTAGGGCCGGTTGATAAGGTTCATTTGGGCCTTCAACAGGGATTAAGGTCTGGAAGGATCACGGAAGAAATGGTTAATGAATCAGTAAAAAGAATTCTTAAAGTAAGTTTGTCATTAAAGAGGATAGCAGACATAACACCAAGACAAATTTTTCAGGAGGAAAATGTCAGGAACATTGTCAGGGAGACCAGCCAAAGATCAGTGGTTTTTTTAAACAGGAATCCGGAATCAACTTTTCAAATCGAACCTTCAGATAAGATATTAGTCATAAGTCCACAGGAAGTGGACGATGTGGGAAAACACGAGATCAACCTTTTTGGATTTATTAAAGAACGGCATCAAAATACTGAATTTAAACCTATGAGCATTGAACCGAGCACTGGCCAGGAAGAAAGGATACTGGCGGGGATTGGTTCGTATGATCATGTCATTATTGGATTATATGACCATCCTTACAAGTCCGATGCAGATTCCATAGGAAGACAAATGGAAATATTAAGCAAGGTTCTTAAAAGGAATAAGAACGTTATTGTTCTTTTGATGAAAGATCCTTATGTGCTTCAACGTGTGCCTGAGGAAGTCTCAAGAATTCTAGTTACATTTGGTATAAAACCTGAGCAGATCAAAGCAGCTGTGGATATTATATTTGGTTCCATTGAGCCTAAGGGACGATTACCTTTAAAAATTGGTCAAAGAGTCAATGTCGCCAAAGATATGGCCATGCTCGGGCCCCAAAGCCGCAGGGCTGTAATGCGGGGGGCTGCTGCATTTGCTTTAAGCGGTTTACCGTTTGTGATGTCTTCGGATTCGATACCCCTTGATCGTATAGAAGGAGCTGAGCGCATCATTCCCGGCAGTGATGATTGGAACGAGGTACAGGCTTTAATTGAAGAAGCCTTGAGAGACGCGACGATCAAAGGAGATCAAAGGTATTTGGCTGCGGTCCGGGCTTTCCGAGACGCCACCAGGACCGGAGGTTTGTATAATTCAAAAGAAGAGGCTTTTGCCCAGTTTAATTTTCATCAGGATGGCCGGCATACATATTCAAGTGTGGGCATTAATCTTAAGCATATGAGAAAATTGAAAAGCAAGTCACCGGATAATCCTATTTATAAACAAATTCTATTTGGATTCTTGATCAAGGAAGGCATTACTGTCATCCATCACAGGGAACATCCTGAATTTTATTGGTTTTTATCTGGTTTAGACGCCCAACGGAAGAATATCAAAGATCAATTTCTCGCCATGTATTTGGCCATGGGGGTGGAAGGCGAGGCTTTAGGATATAGGCTTGATCTCGAATATCTAAAGGATGCTAATCATGCCGGATACCCGCAGATGGTATCGAAATTTTCCGCATTGATACCAACAGTGGATGACCTTGTGATTAAACAGATCATTTGGACCTATGCCCAATTTTTTTCAGCCCTGTCCGCTGACAATATCCCTCCTCAAGCTCGAGAATTACTTTTCAAGGCCACGGTCTATGTTTTGACATTTAGATTTGTATTGGAATCAAAGGGATTGTCCGGCCGGTTAAGCCAATATTTGGCCGAACAAACCGGAGACCCCGATGCCTTGGATAAAATACACCAATTTGAATTTTACAGTCATTTCGATCTGCTGAGGCCTCTTGTTTTTATAATCAACCCAAATTATTATTCACCTCGCATCAAACTTGAAGACCGGGCCATGCAAAGCAGCCATCACGGCGGTATTGATTTGAATGCCAATCAAATGAATTTGAAAATACGCCAGAACGGGGGAGAGATCAGGTTGCACATGGACCCTGCCATGCTCAAAGAATGGGAGGACGCGCCTGGATTGGTCCCGGTCATCATCAATATCCAGCCTATCGAGAATCTGCCTTTATTTCTTGGATTAGGGCCCAATTAACTTTAAAAGGCAAAGAATATTTTTTAAATTTTTATAACTCATTGATATGTATTATGTTACAATATTTACAGATTTTTTTATAAATTTGCTTTCATCAACAGGACATGTTATCTTTTAACTATTCAAGCTTATCCGTCATTTTTCATCCCTGCTTTTAAAGTTTTAAAGCATACGATTTCAAATTCTAAAAAAAGAGGATATCATGATGCTAAACCGGATAATCAGCTTAATTATCACCCTCAGTTTTGTCTCTTCTCTAATAGTACCGCCAAGCGCAAGCGCCCAGGCCATTTTAAACCTTCCCGCTCCTGGGGCCATGGTTACCGCAAGCTCTCATTTCGAACCTGCCCTGATCAAGGGCCTGACCGTCCATCAAGACAATCCCTTTTTATTCGATTTTATCGTTGATCCCGGCGAATCTCATTTTTCCAGACAGGCCCTTAAAGACGAGTCCGACCGCATGATCAAGTATTTTTTCGCCGCCCTGACCATTCCGGACAGCGATATTTGGGTCAACCTAAGCCCGTATGAACAGGACCGCATGGTCCCGTCTTCCTTAGGTCTTACAGCCATGGGCCGCGATCTTTTGGCCCAGGATTACTTGCTTAAACAATTGACCTCTTCCCTAATATACCCCCAGCAAGCCTTAGGCAAGACTTTTTGGGACCGGGTGTATGCCCAGGCCAAGGAAAAATACGGCACCACTGCCATTGCGGTCAATACCTTTAACAAGGTCTGGATCGTGCCTCAAAGCGCCGGCGTTTATGAGCGCGGCCAAACCGCCTATATCGTCAACGGCCATTTGAAGGTGATGCTGGAAGAAGATTATCTTTCTTTAAACAAGCATAACGGCATTGAAACATCGCCCAAAGCCACTGATCGATTAGGCTCTGAAATCATCCGTTCCATCGTCCTTCCCGAGATCGAGAAAGAAATCAATCAAGGCAAGAATTTTTCAACCCTGCGCCAGACCTTTTACGCCCAGGCCTTGGCTGGGTGGATTAAGCGCAATTTCAAGCAGCCTGTCTTGAACCAGGTCTATGCCAATCGCTCCAACGTCAAGGGCATTGACCAGAATGACAGGGCCACCAATGAGGCCATTTATCACCGGTATATCCAGGCCTATAAAAAGGGCGTGTTTAATTTTATCCAGGAATACACCGACCCCATAACGAAAGAAACCCTGCCGCGCAAATATTTCTCCGGCGGTTACGGCGGCAAATTGAATATCAGCCCGGCGATGATGACAGCGCAGGATGACGACGCTGTATCAAACAGGGATTATGATCTGGCTGTCCTGGCCCTAAGACCGCGTGATGTCAATTCAGCCATGTTGTCCTTGCGATCAGCTTTAGCAGTGGCTGGACTGGCTGTGGCTGCTTTCTCCGGTCAAGCAGCCTTACCAACACCGGTTTTTGCCCAAATGCCGGTTTTGTCCCAAGCCACAACTACCAATACTACCCTTGAGCCGTTGAGCGCCTCGCAAATTCCTTTATTTGCGAAAGCCATCACACAAACCATCCATGGATTAGCTGATCCCCGTACAGGGATTCCTCCAAGTCATTTTGGCCATCCAGGATACGAACATTTGGCTTTTATGTATGATATTGCCGTCTCAGCCATAGAGTTAAAGGCCATGGGTGATCAGCAAGGTGCGGAAAGAATGCTCGATTCCATTTTTACGCCTTTGCGTTTGGCCAAAGCCAAGCTTGCGAATGGGACCCTGCTTAACGAGATGGACACCAATGGGACTTGGGGCATTGTCAAGGTTTACAAAGGCAAATATTTGGGATTGGTCAATGCGATTGACAGGTCTTCTGCCAGGCCTCAAGGGGACGGTCAACTTGAATTTGTAACGACACCTGGCCCGGTGTCTTGGCAGGTTTTCGCGGCGTTTTATGTGAATCCGCAAAAATACCTCAATGATGCGGTCACTTTAGGTGAAACGCTCATGGCCATGCAGCGGGCAGACGGCGGTATTATCAACGGTGATGAGAATGACAGCAAGGTGCATTTTGAACCGCACAATGATGCTATTGCCGCTCTACAACAGTTATATCATTTTACCCATGATCAAAGATTTCAAACTTCAGCAACCAAAGCTTCGGTTTATTTTAATCAGCACCGAAGGCCTGGCCACACCCCTCAAGGCCAGTGGGGCAACAGTTTAAGTGAAATTTTTGCGACCGATGTCTATTCTTGGACCGGCGCAGGCCCTGAAGGGCAAACACAGCCCTTGGATGAGGTGGCGCGCAACATTGATACCATGTTAAGGGGAAGCCTGGTCAAGGTGACGTATCCGATTCCGGATGGCTCCAAAGGTCAGGTGAAAATCGGAACAAGAGTTACGATTTTAGCTGATTTTACAGACCCGACCCAAGAGCCGGGATTAGGCTTTAGAGGAGACAAGGACCATCCCCATGCCGTTGGCTCGCCGGAATGGGTAGGCGGCGTAATTTTGAATTTGAAAGTGAGCGCGGCAAGGTTTATGAAGGCTGGAAATGTACAGGAAGCTTCCTTTTATAAGGCCATGGCTGAAATCCTGCTTAATGAATGGGCCAAATCATCCTATACCATTGACGGTAGATTGCAGTTTCTTTATGCCACCAGCATGCATACGCCAACGGGTCATGGATGGGATACGCCTGTTGCCCTGGCCGTTGATGGGGCAGGGAAAATTGTTGTCGCCGGCGCAAGCGGTGTCGGCAGTTGGGGCATTTTACCTGCTTTGAATGTTAATCCTTTTTTGGATCCTTTAGGCATCCATTCTTTGGCAGAATATCCGTCCATTCCTATGGACTCAGGCGCGTTAGATAGAGCAAGGGCCTATATTACCCAAATCGTCAGTCAGCCTGGCCGGTCCTATGTCGAACCTGTGAATCATTATGTTCCCGATGCGCAGGTATCCATTGTGGAGCCCAGGACCTACAACGCCAATATGTGGAAGGCCTTTAACGCTGGAAATTATCAGGAAGTTTTGCATTGGGCAGACATGGTTTTGGCTGAAAAAAAATGGGTAGAATTGGCCCAGCGCGACCAAAGAGTCAAGGCACAGGAAGTCGGCGGGATTGTGGAATTTACCTGGGGCCAGCCTCCCAGCGCACAGCCGCAAGCGGAAGCTAAAATTTGGAGATATCCATTGTTAAATGAAGTGGCCGTCGCTGTTTGGGCCAAGGTCATGGCCAATATGGAATTGGGTCATAGAGATGAAGCTAAACGTTGGATCAAGGAAATGATCGAGAAATATCCTTATCATCAGATCTATGATCCGAGCGGTCCAGGGTATTGGAACGCCCTGCTTTCTTGGGAATTAAATCCTGGTAATTTTGCCCGTGACGCGAGAGCAGGCGTTTTATATACGGAAGTATTGAAAGGAATGGGTAAAACTACTGCACTCCCCAGGGAGGTATCTGTGGGCAGCGGCAGTGGAACGAATTCCCCGACCATCCCAGGCGGCGGAACTGGGGCTAATCAAACCACCACAGGGACAGGATCCATTCCTTCAGGCCCGCTTAATTTGAAGAGATATGATTCAGGCCCAAGCCATGCCAGATTTCATGATTTCCGTCCTGCCTTGGTGGACCCTAACCTGACTGTCCACTTCACTTGGAGCGGTCCGAACGGACGAATTTATGTCAGATTATTAAGGGCTGGAGCAAATCCTGGATCAGACGAAGGCATAGTACCGATCACTGTTACCCAGGGGGATAACAGCGTCAATTTATCGGCAACAGGGGCGGTTTCTCAATTATCTTTTCATACAGGTGATGCCTGGGGGGCCCCTTTAATTAATGGAGAGGTTTCTAATGTCAGCTTAAGCCCTAATTCGGGTGCGACAGCAAATTCTGCCGCTACGCCTCCGCCGGTGCCTCCTGTACCGGCGGCTCCTGTGCCGGCTCCCGTTATTTCTTCTCCAGTTCCTGCGGCAGGGTCCATACCTTTTAACGGGGAGGCAAGTTCCAATTTAAGCACAGGAGAAGCATCACTTTCTGCAAATTATAGTCCAGCCCGCACCTTGACCGGCGGGAAAATATTAAGGATTACTTATTCTTCGGATACCCCCATGAATGGCGGTATACAGATATTTCCCAATGGTCAAAAAACGGCTGAAATAATTTCATTTCCAATCAAAAATGGAGATCATCAAACCTATGATTTTCCAATTTCCAAAAATTTGGATGTTGGAAGGATCGTGTTCCATTACGGCAGAAATGTAGGCGGCGATCCTTTGGCCATCTTTGACATTAATTCTTTGACGATAGCTGATGCAACCGGAGCACAGGCCAATCAGCCGAGAACACAGACTGTCATTCCTCAGACTGCTCCCGCGCCAACCGTTACATCGAGTAAAGGCGAGCCTGTAAGCCTTCGCAGATGGGATGGGGGCGGAAGCCATGCCAGATTCGTAGATTATAGTCCTGCCAGAAGCGGAACCAACTGGACTGTGAATTTCACTTGGTCAGGCCAAGCAGGAAAAATTCTCCTTCGATTATTGAGGCCCGGCCAATCACCCGATTCCAGGGGGTATGGAGTTGAAATTGACGTGAAACCTGGACCGAATACAGTGACTGTTCAAAGTTCCGGAGAGGTCAAACAATTGTCATTCAATTTCGGGAATAATACCTGGGGTGTTGATTATGCCAATGGAGAATTGTCCAATGTGACTGTATCCATAGATCAGGCGATGACAGCGTTCGGTCATGTTGTCAGGGCAGTAGTTTTGGGTGCAGCCTTACTTGCTGGGCCGGCGGTTGGATCAGCGAAAGCCGAAGAGAGGCCGGTGAGCATGCATGTATGGCGCGGACCGA
>CAZACW010000021.1:0-20265 GCA_964483785.1 uncultured Planctomycetales bacterium | reverse complement strand
GGCAACAGGCACGGTCTCTGATCTTAAGGTATCAACCAACCCGGCGATGATAGCGGCTGTAAAGAATATAGTCCGCGTACTTGCGGTGGGTGCAGTTCTTATGGGATCAGCGAAAGCCGAAGAGAGGCCGGTGAGCATGCATGTATGGCGCGGACCGAGCGGCGCGTCGTACTATACAGACTATAGACCAGCGGTTCAAGACCATACCTGGGTAGTGAAGTTTAATTGGTCAGGGCCGGCGGGAAGGGTTTTGATACGACTGTTAGGAGAAGGGCAGTCGCCGGACAGCCCAGGGGAAGCCCAGCCGGTTGGGGTGCGTCCTGGGCCTAATACGGTGACCATGCAAAGCAGTGGTCCGGTAAGACAGGTATCGATTCATACGGGCGATGCTTGGGGAGAGATGATGGCAACAGGCACGGTCTCTGATCTTAAGGTATCAACCAACCCGGCGATGATAGCGTTAGGTCAGGCTGTCCTCACTAATCGTTCAGATAAAGCGATGGCCATGATAGGAATGCGTCCTCCGGTCTCGATATATCTTGTCCCTGGCGGTTCATTAAGCACTCAAAATGTAGAAGCAATTAACCAGGAATTGGATCGATTGAGGAGTTCGGAAGAACCTGTTAAATTGTTCGAAAACGTCGGGTTAAATTTTAAGGAACATATCCCGGTTCCTGCCCCCGGTCATCTGACTCAAGAGCATATTGATAGAGTGGCAGAATTGGCTAAGAATGGTCCTATTGTCATTAATGTTGTCGCTGACGGTCTTGATATTTATGATGCGGCGATGATAAATTCTGCAGATAAAGCCTCCTTGGCTAATATCAAGCAACATGTCAACTTTGAAACGCCCGGCGGTATCGACTTAAGCCAGCAGGATTCCGCCATCCATATTGAGAGGGACCCCAGCGGCGGGGTCAAGGTCAACGTGGACAAGGCCTTGATCGCGCGCATCCAGCATGACGGCATGCCTGAGCTGGTCCCAGTGATCATCGGCATGACGCCCGCGGACAGCAAGGCCTTGTTCGGGGTTGAAGTTTCCATATAATTACGTGCCACCCGCAGTATCCTTAAATGAATCGAGGTATACCGGGTGGCACGCTATTTCTGCGCATGAAAAAGTCCATCTCACTAACGGTCATTCTTAGCTTCATCTTTTCTCTTAACGCTTATCCCATTGAGGCAGGGGCGCAGTCTGTTTTGGACCTGCCTGCCCCAGGGGCCATGGTCGATTTAAGCCCTGCCTATCAGCCGGCTGTCATCAAAGGCCTCACCATCCATAAGGACAATCCTTTTCTGTTCGATTTTATCCTGGACCCCGGCCAGGAACATTGGCAGGGCGATGCTTTAAAGAAGGAAAGCGAGAAATTGATCAAATATTTCCTGGTCAATTTGGCCGTGCCTGAAAAAGAGATGTGGGTCAATCTCTCCCCTTATGAAAAGGACAGGATCATCCCCCAGGCCCTCGGCAAAACAGAAATGGGCCGTGATTTATTGGCGCAGGATTACATGCTCAAGCAAATCACAGCGTCCTTGATCTATCCGGAAAAGAATTTGGGGAAGGCATTTTGGGACAGGGTCTACAGGCAAGCAGGGGAGCAATTTAAGGCAGCCCAGATTCCGGTGAATACCTTTAACAAGGTCTGGATCATGGCGGACAAGGCGGAAATATATGAGCATCATCAGACGGTCTTTGTCATCAGCTGTCATTTGAAGGTGATGCTCGCCGAGGATTATGAAGCGCTGCGGCGAAGTCTCGCCATCTCGCCGAAGGCGGATGGCGGACTGGAAGAAGATTATTTGTCCTTGAAACATCACGCCGGCCAACCTGGGGACACCCTCGAAAAGGGGACTGTCCCTTTATCATTGTTTCCCAAGGGACTGTCCCCTTTTCGAGGGTGTCCCCTGGGTAACCACTCAACGCCAAATGAAATTATCCGCCAAATCATCCTGCCCCAGCTTGAGCGTGAGGTCAATGAAGGCAAAAATTTCGCGAACCTGCGTCAAATTTTTAATTCCATCATTCTCTCCAGCTGGTATAAGAACAATCTTAAAAACGCTTTGCTTAATGAAGTTTTCGCCGATAAGGACATGGTTAAGGGACTTGACCTTAAAGACCCCGGAATCAAGGAAAAGATTTACGAGCGGTATGTGCAGGCCTACAAGAAAGGCGTGTTTAATTTCATCAAGGAAGACCAGAAAAACGGCCGGATCATCCACCGAAAGTATTTTTCCGGCGGCATTGATGCGGCCATGGCCGCGCATCCGGCCGTGGCGTCATTTTTAGATGCCATAAGGAGCATAAGGCAAAATCTTAGATACGGGTTTATGAGAGTTATGGCGCGAGTCCAAACGGAACAGCCTGTTGATGCAAGTCCCAATATGGCCGGACCTGCACGAGCTGTTGCACAAGCCCGGGAAGAAATTAAACTTCCCCCGTTGCAGGGAAAATCAGTTCAAGTCGGCCAATTAACAGCCATGATCACCTATGAACGTGAATTACAACATCAAATTCAAAGAACACCGGACGGGCCTTTATTACAGCGATTGGAGGCCAGGGATGCAAAACTGATGGCGATCATCCAACAGATGATCCCGGATGAGCTTTGGGCAAGGATTGAAATTTTCAGGAGGGTATTAAATACTGAGGAGAGATCAGACCAAAAGCTGGCTGAATTAACAAGGCATTTCCCGGAAATCGGATCATTCCCACTCGGGGCAAGGTTAAATGACTTTCTGGTTTCCATTGCGTTGTACGAACCTGGGGATTTGCAAAGGGACGATTTTCTGGAATCAAGGGCCAAAACAGAAGAAGTGATTTTATATTTAAGATTGATCTCGGGCATTCAGTATTTTTTGGACCAAAGGGAGGCTGAAAGGATCTTTGGCCGTTTCATCAGCTCCGTTGAACTTCGGCAGGAAGCAGAAATGGGAGAGGTGATGGGTGAGACGGACTTTCATCAAAATCGAAGCCATCAGCACAGACTGACTGTAATTTCTCCAGACAGTGTTTTAGGGGAATTCCGTCAATTGGCGCAGGCGCATTCTGCAGTCAAACTTTTGGTGCATATGCATATTTCCGGTCCCTTTGAAATTGAATATACGCTGGATAAGCCCCAAGACATAGCTTTGACATTGTACAAACGGCTAACTCAACCATCAGATCCCAATTTTTCAGCGGTTGCCCGTCAGGTCCTGGCCGTAGGTACGGAAAGGGAATTTAATGTTAGGAATATCCAGGCCGCGGTCTCGGCGCCGCATCTCGAACAATCCATCATTTCCGAAATCCTTACGGATTTGGAACGTCATCAATTCATATCCAGGCAAGATGATGGCCAATACAGGCTGGCTGCGGCCCAAACGGAATTGTTAAAGCTTATTTTAGGAGATTATGATTCGGCCATGGCTGCACTGGACCAAGGGCAAGAGTCGATGCATCGGGGCAAACGCATTGATATTCAAGGGATTGGGTTATATTTAAGAAAGACGCCGCAAAGGATTGGACTCTGGGCCAGCCAAACCTATGAGCCACAACAGCCCTCGGCATTGATTTCATTTGATACTTCTGAAGAGACCTTGGGGATTGAGATCAAAGGGGAACATCGGATTTTTGAACCCAGTGATCTCAATGAGTTGAACGGGAAAATTGAAAAAGATCAACCCAGGTTTCTCGGGAAAGGCGGATACACCTCAGTCAATCAAGTAAGCACAAATGTGGACAGCAGGATTATCCTTGATGAGGCTGATGTACATCGTGAAACGATTTATTTATTGAGAGCGCTCTCCAGGGTCCTGCCGCCCAAATGGCAATTAAGGCGTCAAAGAGCGGGAAAGGCTTATTACTGGGTCGTGAATAAACAGTATGCGTCAAAATTTTTGACGTGGATATTTAATATCAATAGAAATATCCAAAGTAATAACCTTGAAGTGCCCAAGGTGTCAAGACGGGATTTGGCGATGCTGAGTCCTAAAGACAGGGAATCGCTGGCTTTGGATATTGTTGACCCTAAAAAATGGGATGGGGTAAGGCTTCGAGAAAAAATGATTGAACTTGCATTCCTTAATGCCCTTAATAATCGGGCGGCCAGACGAGGATTACGAATGGATGATCCTGTTAAGGCTGAAAGAAGGATCAAGGACCTTAAGATGCTGAATGTCGGTCTTTATTTACTGCAAAACCCCAATCCATTGGAAAGAGCAGGAACAGAAGTATTAACGCGAAGAGAAATCTGGGCTGATTTTACCGGTATTTTTGCTAAAGCGCCCCTGGTCTATGATGGGATCGAAGGCAGGGAAGCTTATATTTCCGATTATGTCAATGATGAGGCAGATCTTTTGACAACTTTAACAGAATTACATTATGGATTTATCGATCTGCTTTTGGATCCGCATGAATTAAAGAAACTGGCTGCGGCCATTGATATTTTTTCGACTTACGCAGGGGACTTGAAAGAAATTCTGTCATATTTAAAATCTTATTTCGCCTCCGCAAAAACCTCCGATGACCAGGAAGAACTGGCTCTGAATATTGGGGCCGCGATCAATCAGGAGAAAAAAGCAGACGGCTGGGACCTGGAATTCGCCAGGTTCCTGCTTAAAAAGGCGGGGATTTTCCAAGGCTATGTCATCGATCCCGGCGACAAGGCGCAGAATTCTCAAGCAGCGAAACACGGCGGTATTGATCTTGCCACTTCCGCCACCCAATGGAAGGTGGGCGGGGACAAGGTCCAAATGAATGTGGACAAGGCCCTTTTGGCCCGCTTTCGGCATGAGGGTTTTAACGGCATCCGGGTGGACATTTTGCAGATGAGTCCGGTCAAGTCCCTCGATGAAATCTTCTCTTAAAGCCCTTTCATTGACATCTTAATATCCTTCCGATATAATCAAAAATTCAATTTTCAGAGGAGAAATATGGGCAAGACCATGTTCGAAAAAATTTGGACCGACCATCTGGTCCGGGACTCCCAAGGGGACACCTCCTTGATTTACATTGACTTGCACTTGGTGCATGAGGTGACCTCTCCCCAGGCGTTTGCGGCTTTAAGGGAGAACCAAAGGACCGTGCGCCAGCCCCGGAAAACCGTGGCCACCATGGACCATAATGTGTCCACCCGCACCAAGGACATCACCAAGGTCGAGGCCTCGTCCCGCACGCAGATGGAGACTTTGTCTAAAAATTGCCGGGATTTCGGCGTGCGCTTATATGATTTTAAGGACCAGGACCAGGGCATTGTGCATGTGATCGGTCCTGAACAGGGCCTGACCCTGCCCGGCATGACCATTGTCTGCGGCGATTCGCATACCGCCACCCACGGCGCTTTCGGCGCCCTGGCCTTTGGCATCGGCACTTCCGAGGTGGAGCATGTGCTGGCCACCCAGACCTTACAGCAGAACAAGCCCATGACCATGCTGATCAATATCGACGGGACATTGGGCCGCGGCGTGACTTCCAAGGACATCATTTTGTATATCATCGGCCAGATCGGGACAGCCGGCGGTACCGGATATGTGATTGAGTATGCGGGCTCTGCCATCCGCGCCCTGTCCATGGAAGCCCGCATGACCATCTGCAATATGTCCATCGAGGCTGGTGCCCGCGCCGGCATGATCGCTCCGGATGAAACGACTTTTAATTACATTAAGGGCCGGGATTTTGCGCCCAAGGCCGCGCAATGGGAACAGGCTGTCAGCTATTGGAAAACCCTGCCCAGCGACTCGGACGCCCGCTTCGACAGGGTCTTGAATATCAAGGCCGAAGCCATCAAGCCCATGGTGACCTGGGGCACCTCGCCGGGCCAGGTGACCAGCGTCGATGGCGCAGTCCCTGATCCGGAATCCATGAAGGACGCTGTTGAACGCACCGCGGCCAGGAATGCCCTGGCTTACATGGATTTGAAGCCCGGCACCAGGATGACGGACATTAAAATCGACAAGGTTTTTTTAGGCTCCTGCACCAACGGCCGCATCGAAGATTTGCGAAACGCTGCAGCCATTGTCAAAGGCAAGAAGGTGGCTGCCGGTGTCACGGCCATTGTCGTACCCGGATCAGGGCGGGTACGTGCCCAGGCAGAAAAGGAAGGTTTGGATAAAATTTTCATCGACGCCGGACTGGAATGGCGCTTTGCCGGTTGTTCCATGTGCTTAGGCATGAACGATGATCAATTGAAAAAAGGGGAGCGCTGTGCTTCCAGCAGTAACCGCAATTTCGAAGGCCGCCAAGGCCCCGGAGGCCGCACGCATTTGATGAGCCCTCAAATGGCGGCCCTGGCAGCCCTGGAAGGCAAAATCTCGGATATCCGGACCTATGCAGCCGTTTAAAACACATACCGGCATCGCCGCGCCTCTGGACCGTGTCAACGTCGACACCGACGCCATCATCCCTAAGCAGTTTTTAAGGAAGATCGAGAAAGCGGGTTTCGGCAAGCATCTTTTTCACGAATGGCGCTACAGCGATTATGAAGGCACCCGGGAGAACCCTGAATTTATCTTAAACCAAGGGCCTTTCCGCGAGGCCACCGTGCTTTTGGCCAGGGACAATTTTGGCTGCGGTTCCAGCCGCGAACATGCGCCGTGGGCCTTGGGCGATTTCGGCTTTCGATTGATCATCGCGCCTTCTTTCGCGGACATCTTTTACAATAATTGCGTCAAGAACGGGATCCTGCTTGTGCCCTTGAAATCCAAGGAAGTCGACGAGCTTTTTGAGTATATCGAACACCATAAAGGGGCGACCGTCAGCGCTGATCTGCCTGCGCAAACCGTGACCGCGGGCGGCAAGACCTATGCCTTTGCCATGAATTCCTTTAACAAGGAATGCCTGCTCAAAGGTCTGGATGCCATCGGCTGGACCCTGCAGTTTAAGGACAAGATTTCCGCTTACGAAGAGAAAATGAACTCCATGTATCCCTGGTTGGCGGCCAAGTAAGGGTTGAATGTGAAAGCCAAGCATAAACTAAAACCGGAAAGTATACGACCCTACTCCTCCATCGTCGTCGACGGCCATGACCGCGCGCCCAACCGCGCGATGCTCAGGGCCACGGGCTTCAAGGACGAGGATTTTTTAAAGCCGCAGATCGGCGTTGCATCCACCTGGAGCATGCTGACCCCCTGCAACATGCACATCGACAAGCTGGCCCAAAAGGCGGCGGAAGGCGCGGATGCGGCAGGGGGCAAGGGCATTATTTTCGGCACCATCACCGTGGCTGACGGGATTTCCATGGGCACCGAGGGAATGAAATACTCCCTGGTCTCCCGCGAGGTGATCGCGGATTCCGTGGAAACGGTCTGCTCCTGCGAAGGCTTTGACGGTGTCGTGGCCGTGGGCGGATGCGATAAGAACATGCCCGGCTGTTTGATCGCCATGGCCCGCCTTAACCGTCCGTCGGTGTTTGTCTATGGCGGCACCATCCTGCCCGGCTGTTTTCACCAAAAAAACGTGGACATCATTTCCGTTTTTGAGGCCGTGGGCCAGCATGCCGCCCGCAAAATTTCCGACCAGGACTTAAAAGACATTGAAAGCTGTGCCATCCCCGGCCCCGGCTCCTGCGGCGGCATGTACACGGCCAATACCATGGCCAGCGCCATCGAGGCCTTAGGCATGAGCCTGCCCAACAGCTCCATGCAGATTGCCGTCTCCAGGGAAAAGGAAGTGGACTGTTTCAACGCGGGCCAGGCTGTCCTGCACTTAATAAAGAAGGGCATCAAGCCGCGCGATATCATGACCAAGAAAGCTTTTGAAAACGCCATCACCGTGGTCACGGCCTTAGGCGGCTCGACCAACGCTGTCCTGCACCTTTTGGCCATGGCCCATGCCGCGGGCGTCAAACTCTCCCTTGATGATTTTACCCGTATCGGCCAAAAGGTCCCGGTGCTGGCGGATTTAAAGCCCAGCGGCCGTTTTGTCGCCGCTGAATTGGCCGCCATCGGCGGGCTTCTGCCCTTGATGAAAAGGCTTTTGGACCGCGGGCTTTTGCACGGCGATTGCCTCACTGTCACAGGCAAGACCGTGGCGGAAAACCTGGCCGCTGTCCAGGATTATCCTTCAGCCCAGCAGATCATCCGGCCTTTTGCGGATCCCATTAAAAAAGAAGGGCATCTCATCGTGCTTTACGGCAACCTGGCCCCTGAAGGGGCCGTGGCCAAAATCACGGGCAAGGAAGGGCTGTTGTTTCAAGGCAGGGCCAAGGTCTTTGACTCCGAAGAGACCGCACTTAAAGCCATTTTGGCCGGGAAAATTTCCAAAGGCGATGTGATTGTGATCCGTTATGAAGGCCCGGCCGGCGGTCCCGGGATGCGCGAGATGCTTTCGCCCACCTCGGCCGTGATGGGCCGCGGCTTAGGCAAGGACGTGGCCCTGATCACCGACGGGCGTTTCTCCGGAGGCAGCCACGGTTTTGTGGTGGGCCATATCACGCCGGAGGCGTTTAACGGCGGGACTTTAGGCATTGTGAAAAACGGGGACCCCATCACCATTGATGCCAGGAAGCGGACCATCAACCTGGACCTTCCGGCCGCAGAAATCAAGAAACGCCAAAAATCCTGGAGGGCCCCAAAACCAAGATATCGCAGTGGCGTTTTGGCAAAATATGCTAAACTGGTATCCAGCGCTTCCAAAGGCGCGGTCACGGACCTATAATTATGCCGGGCAATTCCTTCGGACAGATTTTTAAAGTCACCACCTTCGGCGAAAGCCACGGGCCTGCCATCGGGGTCGTCCTCGACGGTGTCCCTGCCAAACTGCCGTTGACCGAGGCGGATATCCAGAAAGACTTGGACCGCCGCAGGCCGGGGCAGAGCAAGATCACCACCCAGCGCCAGGAGCCGGACAAGGCTGAGATCCTTTCCGGCGTCTTTGAAGGCAAGACCACGGGCGCGCCCTTGGCCATCCTGGTCCGCAATGTGGATGCCCGCTCCAAGGATTATGAGAACATCAAGGATGTGTTCCGCCCGGGCCACGCGGATTTTGCGTACATGGCCAAATACGGCATCCGCGATTACCGCGGCGGCGGACGTTCCTCTGGACGGGAAACAGCCTCCCGGGTCGCGGCCGGGGCCGTGGCCAAGAAAATCCTGGCTAAGCATAAGGTGGGTATCATTGTGTATACCTTGGCCGTGGGAGACACCTGGGCCAAAAATATTGATTTTAAAGTCATCGAGCAAAATCCCGTGCGCACGGCAGATGCCAAACAAGCCGCTGTGATGACGGCTAAAATTGAGGAGGCCCGCAAAAGTGGGGATTCCTTAGGGAGCCTTCTGCAGTGTGTTATCCAAAACTGCCCGCCGGGCTTAGGCGATCCTTGTTTTGATAAGCTCAACGCGCGCCTGGCCCAGGCCCTGATGTCCATCGCCACGGTCAAGGGTATTGAATTCGGCGACGGATTTGGAGCGAGCCAGCTGTTGGGTTCCATCAATAATGACCGTTTTATCCTGAAAGGCCGCAAGGTGGGCACAGCCACCAATCATTCCGGCGGCATCATGGGCGGCATATCCACCGGCGAAGATATCCTGATCCGCGTGGCCTTGAAACCGCCCTCATCCATTGCCAAGCCGCAGAAAACACTGAATGAAAAATTGAAGGAAGTTGAAATCCAGGTCAAGGGCCGCCATGATCCGTGCCTGGCGCCCAGGGTCGTGCCCGTTGCTGAGGCCATGATCGCGCTCACCTTAGTCGATGCCCTGATGCTTCAACAAGCGGCGCAGCTTTAAAATAGGGGACAGCGCCCTATTTTTATCATATAAAAACTGCTGAAAAATAGGGCGCTGTCCCCTATTTTCAACGGGCGGCGCAATTGTAAGAGCTATGGACCAACAGAAAGTCATCCTCATCACCGGCACCTCCAGCGGCTTCGGGCTTTTGACCGCGGCCCGCCTGGCTTCCCGCGGCCATTTTGTCTGGGCCACCATGCGCGACCTTTCCAAAAAACAGCCTCTGGAGATCGAACTGACCACAGGCAATGCCCAGGCCTTTATCCGGCCGCTGGATGTCACCAAACCAGACACCATCAAAAAGGTGGTCGAGGAGATCCAACACACCCATTTTCATATTGACGTGCTCATCAACAATGCGGGCTACGGCATCGGCGGTTTTTTCGAGGATTTAAGCGACGAGGAAATCCGGGCGCAGATGGAAACCAATTTTTTCGGGGTGCAGAATGTCTGCCGCGAAGTGATCCCTCTGATGCGCCAGCGCAACAAGGGCAAAATCATCAATATCTCCAGCATCGCGGGCCAGGTGGCCAGCCCCTGTCTAAGCGCCTACAATGCCAGCAAATGGGCGCTGGAAGCCTTCAGCGAAAGTTTATACCATGAGCTGGCCCTGTTCGGGATTTCCGTGGTCGTAGTCGAGCCAGGGCCCTATCCCACCAATATTTTTTCCCAAAACGCGCATTTTGCCAAGGGATTCTATAATCCGCAAAGCCCGTATTTTTCCATGAGCCAAAAATTAAAAGGCCTGTTCCAAAAAAACCTCAATCAGCCTGGCCGCGACCCAGTGGAGGTGGCCAAGCTCATCGAAAGCATTGTGGACAGCCAGCGGCCGCGCCTGCGCTATATCACGGATTTTCCGTCCTGGTCGCGCGTGATGGCGCAGAAATTTTTGCCCCCGCCTTTAACCAACCGTGTTTTCAGGAGATTCGTGTATGCAGACCAGCCAGATACCTAACCGCCGCAAAATTTTTGTTTGCACCAACAACGCCAACGGCGAAAAAGCTTCCTGCGGGGACCATCAGGGGCAGGAGGTGTTCAACCAACTGCGGGAAATTGCCAAGGCCAAAAAGCTCCATCCGGAAATCCGGGTGGCCCAGGCCAAATGCCTCGGCCAGTGCGCGCACGGGGTCAATATCATGGTTTTTCCGGACAATGTGTGGCATAGCGGGGTGAGGCTGGAAGATGTGCCGCAGCTGGCCCAAAAGTACATCCAGGCCCTGGCCGCTGCCGCGGTTTTGATTTTTTTCAGCGTCCCGTCGGTATTTGCGGCCACGGCCAAGGACCTCATCGCCCAGGCCCAACTGGATTTGAATCAAAGTGATTTTAACGGGGCAGTGGACCAATTCACCAAGGCCATCGGCCTTGACCATAACGATCCGGACAGTTATACCGGCCGCTCTCTGGCCTACATTAAATTAGGCAAGCTGGCCGAGGCCATTTCCGATGCCAACCAGGCCATTGAGATCAATCCCAAATCCATTTCCGCTTACAATAACCGCGGCACGGCCTATGTGATCCAGGGCCGGTATGCCTCAGCCATCGTGGATTATTCCAAGGCCCTGGACATCAATCCCCAGTATATTTCAGCCTATGCCAACCGCGGACGGCTGTATCTTTCCCAAGGCAACGCGGCCGGCGCCATCGACGATTACAGCAAGGCCATTGCCATCAAGCCTTCGGTCGGCCCGCTGTACAGGGACCGCGGCCTGGCCTATGTCCAAAAAGGGGACAAGGCCAGCGCCGTCGCTGATTTCAGCAAGTCCATCTCCTTAAACCCTCAGGATACACAGCCATATGTCATCCGCGGCTCCATTTTTTATGACCAGGGCCAGTTTGAGCAGGCGGTATCGGATTTCAGCTCGGTGATCACGCTTAATCCCGGCGACGTACAATCTTATATGAACCGGGCCTTGTCCTATTTTCGCCTTAACAAATCCGAGGAGGCGGTCGCGGATTTAAGCAAGGTCGTGGACCTGGCGCCCGGGGAGGCCAGGGCCTATTCCAACCGTGCCTTCGGTTATTTTCAATTGAAACAATATGACAAAGCCTGGGCCGATGTGCGCAAGGCCCAGGGATTGGGGTTGACGGTCAACCCTGATTTTCTATCGGCCCTGAAAAACGCGAAAGGGAGCCCCTATGGCCCAGCCTAAAATCACCGTTTTCAAGATCAAGAACCGCAGTGGTTTCGCCGCCATTTACATGGCCCATTTGACCGAAGGCCGCAGCAAGCCCGAGGCCGTCTCCAGAATGCTCAAGGCCTTAAAGCGCACCTCCAAGCCTAAAAAATAAGTTCCTGCCTTTTAAAAAACTGCATTGAGTCGTTGCTTTTTGCTTTTTCCCCGCCTATACTAAAAAAAATACCCCCGGGGGAAAGCATGAGCATGTTCGACAAAAATATCAGCCAGGAAAAACTCAAAAGCCTGGAATTCGCCGAGGCTGCCCGCGAGCAGGAATGGAAATTCCCCAGCTTTGCCCTTAAGCTGTTTCATGGTTCCCTGGATTTTGACCTGATCAGCCCGTTCCCTAAAGAAGACCCCGGACAGAAAAAGGCCTGTGAAGCCTACATGGCCAGGATCGAACAATTTTTAAGGGAAAACCTTAATCCCGACGAGGTGGACCGGACCGGCGAGATCCCCCAAAAAGTCTACGCGGGCCTGGCTGAGATGAAGGCCTTTGCGCTTAAAATCCCCGAGGAATACGACGGGATGGGCTTCAGCCAATACAGTTATAACCGCATCATGCATCTGGTGGCCAGCTACTGCGGCTCCACCGCGGTTTTGCTTTCCGCCCATCAAAGCATCGGCGTGCCCCAGCCTTTGAAATTATTCGGGACCGAGGAACAAAAGAAAAAATACCTGCCCCGCTTTGCCAAGGGCGCCATTTCCGGTTTTGCCCTGACGGAACGGGAGGCCGGGTCTGACCCGCGCAACATGAGCACCACCGCCGCCCCGACGCCGGACGGCAAATTTTTCGTGCTCAACGGCGAAAAGCTTTGGTGCACCAACGGTTTGATCGCGGACATCCTGGTGGTGATGGCAGTCACCCCGCCTAAAATCGTCAACGGCAAGGAAATCAAGCAGATCACGGCCTTTATCGTTGAAGGAAATTCTCCGGGCATCGAAAAGGTGCATCGCTGCAGTTTCATGGGACTGCACGGCATCCAAAACGGCGTGCTCCGCTTTAACCAGGTGAAGGTCCCGCGCGAAAACATCATCTTAGGCGAAGGGGAGGGCCTGAAATTGGCCCTGGTCACTTTAAACACCGGCCGCCTCACCCTTCCGGCCGCCTCCACCGCGGCCGGCAAATGGTGCCTGAACGTGGCACGGCTTTGGTCGGCCAAGCGCCGGCAATGGGGTTCGGCCATCGGCGAGCATGAGGCCGTGGCCTTGAAATTGGGTTATATCGCCTCACACACCTTGGCCATGGATGCGGTGACCTGGCTGACATCTGCCATGGCGGATGACAAGCACCGCGACATCCGCCTGGAAGCGGCCATCGCCAAATATTTTTGCACGGAAACAGCCTATACCATCATCGACGAGACCCTGCAGATCCGGGGCGGCCAGGGGTATGAAACATCTTCTTCCTTGGCTGCGCGCGGCATGGATTACTGGCCGGTGGAGCGGGCCTTGAGGGATTTTCGCATCAACCGGATCATCGAAGGCACCTCGGACATCATGCATCTGTTCATCGCCCGCGAGGCGCTGGACCCGCATCTCTCCAAAATTAAACCCCTGCTCAGCTCCAAGGCCACAGTGAACGCGAAAATGGCGGCGCTTTTTAAAGCAGCCGGGTTTTATCCAATTTGGTATCTTTCCTTATATCTGCCCTCGGGCCTGGGCAGGGAAGCCAATGCCTTGCCCCGGCCTTTGGATGCGCACATGTTTTTTGTGCAGGCTGCCAGCCGCAAACTGGCCAGGCAGACCTTTCATCAGATGCTCAAATACCAGCAGAAAATGGAAAGCAAGCAGAGCATTCTTAACCGGATTGTTGATATCGGCACGGAATTGTTTGCCATTTCCGCTGTTTGCGCCTACGCGGCCATGCTGGCCAAGGACGGAACAGCCAATGCCGTAGAATTGGCAGACAGTTTCTGCCGGGACAGCCGCAGGCGCATCCACCATTTGTTTTGCGCCGGCGCCAGCAACAGCGACCGGCAGAACATCACATTGTCCAAAAAAATTCTGGCCAAGGAATTCGAGTGGCTGGAAAACCAGATCATCAAATGACCGCCTTGCCGTCTTTTTTCAATAATAAACTGCCCATCCTCAAACAGATCCCCATTTTTCAAGGACTCAACTGGTTTTCCTTAAACCGCATCAGCCGCTTCGTTGAGATCGTGGAATTCAACAAGGGCGATGTGATCTGCCAGCAGGGGGCGCCGGCCGATGCTTTTTACGCCCTGGTCTCGGGCCGGGTGTATTCCTACAGCCTCAATCCCTCGGGGCACAAGGAGGACGTGGATTTTATCCTGCGGGGCATGCAGTTTGGCATTGTCTCGACGCTGACCGGGGAAAACCATTCCCACACCTACGAGGCGATCAATGATTCCGTCGTCATCAAGATCAACAAGGACTCTTTTGCCCAGCTGCTTAAATCAACGCCCCAGCTGGCCGTGGCCTTGAGCCAAAGCCTGTCCCAGCGCATCCGCAGCCACACCACCCATACCAAAAGCACCCAGGAATGCCATATCATAGCCGTCTACGCGCCGCTGATGGGCTCAGGCTCATCGACCTACGCGGCCAATCTGGCCTTGAGCTTGAAGGAACAAACGGACAAGAAGGTGCTTTTGCTGAGCCTCTCCTCCGACATGAATGAAGAACGGCCGGATCTGGCCGTGATTATCAGCGACCATCATGCGGTGCTGCACAATATCCATAAAGGGGCCTTGCCGGTGGATTTGTTGAGCGTCAAATTCGACCCGCGCAACGCCATGCTCATGGGCAAGATCAGCCAGTTTATCAGCGCGCCGGTCAATGATTACCATTACATTGTCCTTGACCTGCCCAATGAAATGGATGATGTGGTGATGAAGACCCTGACCCAGTCGGACGTGATCCATTTAGTCAGCAAGGGCAATGAAAAAGACCTGGACATCACCCGCCAGGTGATCGACAAATTAAGCGCTCAACTCAAGGAGCGTTTCCAAGCCGACCGCGTGCAGGTGATCCTCAGCGGGGTCAGCACTGAAAACCAGCTTTCAGCGCAGGAGATCAAGGACATTCTCAATTACGATGTGTTTTTGTTCCTTCCGCACTTGGAGCCGTCGGAGTTTACCTACAAAAAGGTGATCCCCGGTTTTGCCTTTGTGCAGGTGGAGGCTATGAGCGAATATGCCCGCTGTATCCGCCGGCTCTCCCGGCAGATCAGCGGGGTGATGATCGGCCTGGTCTTGGGCGGCGGGGCGGCCTTAGGGATGGCCCATATCGGCGTCATCCAGGTCTTGGAAAGCGAGGGCGTTCCCATTGACATTGTCATCGGCAGCAGCATGGGCGCCTTGATCGCGGGCATCTGGTCCATCGGGCACAGCGCCCAGGAATTGGTCAAATTCGGCAAGGAATTCGAGGCGGTGTCCGGCATCATCATGAAGGTCTTTGACCCTCCGGTCTGGCGCGCGGTGTTTCTGTTCATGCTGGGCCTGATCTTTTTGATGCTTAAAGTTTTTTGGGTCGGCATCTTCTTTATGTTTTTGGTCCCCCTGGCGCTTTTGCCCATTTCGGGTCTGGTGACCGGGGAGGCCATCGGCCAGTGGCTGAAATCCAAGCTGGGCTCCAAGACCTTTCATGAGACCAAGATCCCTTTAAGGGTCGTGGCGTATGATCTGTTTCGCAGGAAGGAAATCATCATCGACCAGGGGTCCTTGGTCGACTCGATCCGCAAAAGCATCGCCATCCCCGGCGTCATCAAGCCTTTCATGGAAGGCAAACAGATGATCATCGACGGAGGCGTGATGAACCCTTTGCCGACCAATGTTTTAAGGGAAATGGGGGTCAATAAGATCATCGCCGTGAATGTGCTGCAATCCCCCGAGGAAGTGGACTGGGCCCAGCAGAAAGAGGAGGAGGCCTTAGTCAAGAACATCAATCTTTCTTTTGCCAAACACCCGTTTAAATTCCTCGGCTTTCGCCTGGGCCGGGCCCTGGCCAGCCCCTTTACCCCCAATATCGCGGACATCATCGTGCGCACCCTGCAGGCCAGCGAATTTATCCTCGCCGAACAAAGCGCCAAGCAGGCGGATGTGCTGATCCATCCGGACCTTAAAGGCATTCAATGGTTTGAATTGTATGAAGTCGACCGCCTGATCAAGCGGGGCCAGGAAGCCACCCTCAAGGCCTTGCCTGCCATCAAGGCCTTGGTCAATCGATGAGTCCTATCCAGCACATTGTCATCATCGTCAAGGAGAACCATACCTTTGACAATTATTTCGGCACCTTTCCCGGGGCTGACGGCGCCCTTTTGGAACATGCCCTGGACCCGCCGGCCAAGGGAGACCCTCCGCACACGCACGCCGCGTGGCTCAACCGTGCCCAGGGCGCGGTCAAGGCCCAGTACGTCGAAGCCGATATCCCTGGTTATTTTGCCCTGGTCCGTCAATTTACGCTATGCGACCGGTATTTTACCGAAGTGGCTTCCCAATCGGCGCCGAACCATTTGATGCTTATTGCCGCGGCCTCGCCGATCATCGATAATGCGGACAAGACCAGGCCCTTTCAACCCCAGCCGCCTTATGATTTGCCGTCCTTGCCGCAGAATTTATCAGATGCCGGCCTGTCCTGGAAAAGCTATGGGGACAGTTTTAATTATTTCCGTTATATCAAGAGCTTGAAAAGCAGTTCTTCCATCGTGCCCTGGACGATGTTTGACAAGGACATTGCCCAAAACGAATTGCCCCAGGTGTCCTGGCTTTACGCGCCCAGTTCTGCGCAGGACTTGAGCGAACATCCGGGATACGGCCCTAATACCGGCAAGCCCACGGTCAAGATCGGCATGCAATGGACCCTGGACCGCGTCAAGGCCATGGCCCAAAGCCCGTTATGGTCCAGTTGCGTTATTTTCATCGTTTGGGATGATTGGGGCGGCTGGTATGATCATGTTGAGCCGCCGCTGAAAGACACCTGGCAGGGCGCAGATCCGGCCAAGGGCCCCAATTATAAAGGGACACAATTCAGCTACGGCCCCAGGGTCCCGTGCCTGGTCATAAGCCCTTATGCGCTCCAAGGGATCAACAAGAATTTCCATTCGCATGTCAGCATAGTCAGATTCTGCGGGAAAAATTTCGGCCTTAAGCCGCTCAATGGCCGCGACGCGGCCTCGGAGGATATGTCCGATTGTTTTGATTTTGGCCAACAACCCCTGCCGGCCCCGCGCGTATAATCCGCTCTTGTCAAAATCCCCCAATCGTGCTAATCTAAATACGTCAAAAAATGAAGTATATAGGAGGTCCTTATGGAAATCAGGATGATGATCCAAAGCACGCCCAATCCGAACGCGCTTAAATTTGTCTTGAATATACCGGTGAAAAACCAGGACAAGGTGACTTATAGGAATGCCGGGCATTGCGGGCATAATCCCATGGCCGCGGCCTTGTTTACCGTTGACCATATTACGGAAGTTTATTTCTTCGACAATTATGTCACCGTGACCCAGGACGGGAATGCGGACTGGGACCAGATCGAGGAGCAGATCAAAAAATTGATCCTGGAGCACGCGCCGGCGCATGACCCGGACTTTTTGGTCGAGGAAGAGAAAAAAACAGCGGCGCCTGCAGCGGATGACCCGGAAATCGCCAAGATCAACGCGATTTTGGACAATACCATCCGTCCCGGCCTGCAGATGGACGGCGGGGACCTGCAGATCGTCAGTTTCGACGGAACGCTTTTGACCGTCAATTACCAGGGGGCCTGCGGCTCCTGCCCCAGCTCCACCATGGGCACCTTGAAGGCCATTGAGAGCATTTTGCGGGACCAATACAGCCCGGACATCACGGTTGAGACCGAGGGCGGGCCGTCTGAAGGGCATGAGCATGGAACCGCTTACTAAGAAAAAATGTGTGCCCTGCGAGGGGATCGGCCGGGCCTTGACGCCGGCGGAAGCCGGCAGCCGATTGCCTGAAGTGCCGGGCTGGGCCCTGGCCCCGGATGCCAAGAGCATCGAGCGCACCTACACCTTGAAAAATTTTGTAGCCTGTGTCGATTTGATCAATAAGATCAAGGACATCGCGGAAGATGAAATGCATCATCCCAACCTGCATCTGACGGGCTATAAACAATTAAAGGTGGTCCTATATACGCACGCGCTTGGCGGAATTACGGAAAACGATTTGATTGTGGCTGCCAAGATCAACCGCCTTTCGCCATCCTGAAGCGCCGGCAAAGGGTCCTTTTTATTTTTAGGTCCTTTGGCTTCACTTTTAGCAGGAGAGGAGTTTAAGAGCTATGTTTAAAATCAACCGCAAACTGGAATATGCGCTGATCTCTTTGCGGCACATGAGCGCCAAGGCGCCGGGCCAGTTGACCTCGGCCAAGGAGGTCTGCGACATTTACCATACGCCCTTTGACCCGACCTCGCGCGTTTTGCAGATCATGGCCCAGCACGAGATAGTCCGCGCCGAGCAGGGCGCGCATGGCGGATACCAGATCCTCAAAGACCTTGGGAAGATCACCTTGTTTGACCTGACTAAGATCATCGAGGGGCCCATCGAGATCGTCAATTGCTTCCATGGGAATTACTCGCACTGCGACATGACCTCCAATTGCAATGTGATCTCGCCCATGCTCAACTTAAATGAGCGCCTGGCGGAATTGTTCAAGACCATCAACGTGCGTGATTTGATTTCCTCCCGCAACCAGGGGGAGAAGCAGATCCGTTCGAAACCGATTCAGCACGCATCCCCCTGAGGCTAAATTCTATGGCAGATACGGATAAGCAAAAACAACTGAAGGAAAGCAAACTGGCCGGCGCCGGGGAATACCGTTATGGCTTTCATACGGTCATCGAGGAGGACAAGGCGCCCAAGGGCCTTAATGAGGACATCGTGCGCCTGATCTCCTCCAAGAAAAACGAGCCTGAATGGATGCTGGCGTGGCGGCTGAAGGCCTTTCGCCATTGGCAGAACATGCAGGAGCCGACCTGGCCCAATTTCGAGTACGGCCCCATTGATTACCAGGACATTTACTATTACGCGGCGCCGAAGCAGAAGAAGGAAAATCCCAAAAGCCTCGCCGAAGTGGATGAGGAACTTTTAAAGACCTTTGACCGGCTGGGCATTCCCTTGACCGAACAGAAACGCCTCACCGGGGTCGCGGTGGACGCGGTGTTTGACAGCATTTCCGTCGGCACCACCCACCAGGGCGAATTGGCCAAGCACGGCATCATTTTTTGCTCCATGTCCGAGGCCGTGGCCCATCATCCGGATTTGGTCAAAAAATACCTGGGCTCCGTGGTGCCTTATACGGACAATTTTTACGCGAGCTTGAATGCCGCGGTCTTTTCCGACGGCTCCTTTTGCTATATCCCCAAAGGCGTGCGCTGTCCTTTGGAGCTTTCCACGTATTTTCGCATCAACGCCGAAGATACGGGCCAGTTTGAGCGCACCCTGATCATTGCCGAAGAGGGCAGTTTTGTCAGCTATCTGGAAGGCTGCACCGCGCCCATGCGGGACACCAATCAACTGCACGCGGCCGTGGTGGAATTGGTGGCCCTGGACAACGCCGAGATCAAGTATTCGACCGTGCAGAACTGGTATTCCGGGGACAAGGAAGGCCGCGGCGGCATCTATAATTTCGTCACCAAGCGGGGCAAATGCGCCGGGGTCAATGCCAAGATCTCCTGGACCCAGGTGGAGGCAGGCTCAGCCATCACCTGGAAATACCCCAGCGTGATCCTGCAGGGGGACAATTCCGTCGGCAAATTCTATTCCGTGGCCCTGACCAATCATCACATGACCGCGGACACCGGCACCAAGATGGTGCATATCGGCAAAAACACCAAAAGCACCATCGTCTCCAAGGGGATTTCTTCCGATTTCGCGCACAACAGCTACCGGGGCCTGGTCAAGATCATGCCCACGGCAGACGGCGCCCGCAATTTTTCCCAGTGCGATTCCATGCTGGTGGGCAATCATTGCTCGGCCAACACCTTTCCCTATATCGAGGTCAAGAACAACACCGCGGTGCTGGAGCATGAGGCCTCGACCTCCAAGATCAACGCGGAGCAGATGTTTTACCTGCGCTCCAGGGGCCTGGATCTGGAAGAGTCGATTTCCCTGATCATCAACGGCTTTTGCAAGGACGTATTCAAGGAACTGCCTTTGGAATTCTCCGTCGAGGCGGTCAAATTATTGGAAATGAAATTGGAAGGGAGTGTCGGGTAATGCTGGACATCAAGGATTTAAAAGCTGGCATAGAAGGCAAGGAGATATTAAGAGGGATCAATCTCAAGGTCAACGCCGGCGAGGTGCATGCCCGCATGGGCACCAACGGCACGGGCAAGAGCACCTTGTCCAAGGTACACGCCGGCCATCCGACATATCAGATCCCCGGTGGGTCCATGGCCTATGGGGTG
>CAZACW010000020.1:31815-34390 GCA_964483785.1 uncultured Planctomycetales bacterium | reverse complement strand
GAAATCCTGCCAATTGACGCCGATCTTGCCCATCACCGCGAAATCCTGCCAATTGGCGCCGATCTTAGTCAGCACGCCCACATCCTGCCAGTTGATGCCCATGGAGGTGATGGTATTCAAGCCGCTCCAATTGACGCCGCTTTTGGTCATCACATTGATGTCATACCAGTTCACGCCCGCGTTGTGCAGGATGGCCACATCATTCCAATTCACGTTGGCCTTGCCCATGACAGTCAGGTCCTGCCAATTCATGCCGATCTTGTGCAAAACAGCCAGATCCTGCCAGTTGACGCCGATCCTCGACATCACATTGAAATCCTGCCAGTTGACACCGATCTTGGCCATCACCCCTAAATCCTGCCAGTTTAAGCCTGTCCTGCCCATGACGACGAAGTCATTCCAATTGATGCCCGCATTATGCAGGACCGTAATGTCATACCAATTGACACCGTTGCGGCCCATCACCGTCAAATCCTACCAGTTCTCGCCGGACTGTCACACGACACCAAAGTCCTGCCAATGTATGCCGATTCTGTGCAGGAAATTCAAATCCTGCCAGTTGATGTTGATGCGGCTCATCACGGTCATGTCCTGCCAGTTGATGTTGATGCGGCTCATCACGGTCATGTCCTGCCAGTTGACGCCGATCTTACCCAGCACCGCAAAATCCTGCCAGTTCACGCCGGTCTTGCTCATCACCCCGAAATCGTTCCAGTTGATCCCCGTCGTGGTGAGGGCCGTGAGCCCGATCCAGTTGACGCCGGACTTAGTCATCACCGCGAAATCGCCCCAATTGATGCCGGCATCGGTCATGGCGTTGTAGTAACTGCCCAGGTTGATCCAGTTGATCCCGGTGCGGCTTAAGACCGCGGTGTCATACCAGTTGATGCTTGAGCGGGTCTGAACATTCACGTCCTGCCAGTTGACGCCGATATTGGTCAGGACATTGATATTGCTCCAGTTGACGCCGATTTTGCTCATCACGCTGAAATCCTGCCAGTTCACGCCGATCCTCGACATCACATTGAAATCCTGCCAGTTGACGCCAATTTTGCTCATCACATTCATGTCCTGCCAGTTCACGCCGATCTTGGCCAAAACAGCCAGGTCCTGCCAGTTCATGC
Source organism: uncultured Planctomycetales bacterium (assembly GCA_964483785.1). Taxonomy (GTDB): domain Bacteria; phylum Omnitrophota; class Gorgyraeia; order Zapsychrales; family Fredricksoniimonadaceae; genus JABDGZ01. The sequence continues at coordinate 33,266 of CAZACW010000020.1, read as the reverse complement.
TGATGCGCGTGACCACGTTCATGTCGTACCAGTTGATGCCCGCGTTATGCATCACGGCCAGGTCATACCAGTTGACGCCCACCTTGGCGACTACATTTAAATCCTGCCAGTTGACGCCCTTCCTGGAAAGGGACGCCACGTCCTGCCAGTTGACGCCGGAGCGGGTCTGGACATTGAGGTCCTGCCAGTTGACGCCGATCCTGCTCACCACGTTCAAATCCTGCCAGTTGACGCCGATCCTCGACATCACATTGAAATCCTGCCAGTTAACACCAATCCTGCTCATCACATTGAAGTCCTGCCAGTTGACGCCGATATTGGTCAGGACATTGAGATTGCTCCAGTTGACGCCGATCTTGCTCATCACGCTGAAATCCTGCCAGTTGATCCCGACGGTATGCATCACCGCCATGTCATACCAATTGATGCCGACATTGTGCATGACCAGAAGGTCGTTCCAGTTAATGCCCTTGGAGGCCATCACCGTCATGTCGTTCCAGTTGACGCCGACGCTGGAGAGGGCCGCCAGGCTGTACCAGTTGATGCCCGTGGACCAGGTGACCCCGGCCGTGGTCATGACCTGGAAGCTGTACCAGTTGACGCCGATCTTGTGCATCAGAGCCAAGTCCTGCCAGTTGACGCCGATCTTAGTCAGGACGTTGAAGTCCTGCCAATTGACGCCGATACGGCTCATCACGGTAAGGTCCTGCCAGTTGACGCCCTTCTTAGTCACGACGTTAAAGTCCTGCCAGTTGACACCGATGTTCGACATCACGTTCATGTCAAACCAATTGATGCCCCTCACCGTCATGGACGCGATGTCCATCCAGTTGATGGCGACCCTGTGCTGGACAGCCACGTCCAGCCAGTTGATGGTATAGGAATTGCTTTGGGAGGTGAAATTGACGATGACGCCGACATCCTGCCAGTTGATGGTGTTGGTCTTGGCCTGGATGACACCGATGTCCTGCCAGTTGATGGTGTTGGTCTTGGCCTTGATGGCGCCGATGTCCTGCCAGTTGATGGTATTGCCGAGGGAATCCTGCACAACGGTGCCGCTGCCCACCAAGGGGAAGGTGGAAAAGCCCGTACACGAGGCCGCGCCGCAGGGCGTGGAGCCGGTGATGGTCACGGTGGCGGTGTAGCCATTAGCCAGGGTGCTGCCGTTAAAGGCCGCCGGGGTCCAGGTGATGTTGGACTTGCACCAGTTGTTCGTCGTGTCGCGCGTGAATGTGCCCGTACCCAGGGTGGTGTTGGTCGTGCCGTCGGGGTTGAAGATGGTGATGTTGCAGGTGTCGCCGGTGCCGCCGTCCGTATTGCTCATGAGGTTCTTGGCATTGTCCTGCTCGGCCCAAATGAAGATATTGTAAGCATTGGAACCGTTGTTCCAGATGGCTGCGGCCCTGGGGCCGGTACCGGGATTGATGTTGAAGGTCGCTGAAATCGCGGAG